>DATEQG010000110.1:0-2033 GCA_035272765.1 Candidatus Acidiferrum sp. | reverse complement strand
GCCTTTTCTTCCACGTTCGCTCCTGCGAACGTGTCGGCCCGCGCAGAGAGAAATATCTCTTCATCTTTTTCCGCGGATACTTGGCGACTGATTTTTCTTCTCGTGCGCAACCGCGCCGGCAACTTCTGTGTCGGCCGCCTCATGGAATTCCTCACCGCCCTCCGCCAAGATGTCCATATCACCGTCCGCCCCTCTCGCAAACCATACGGCGCCTACACCGTCGTCTCCGCCTGAGCCGCCCGCACCCCACCGTCATTTCGTCTATAACGACGTCGGCCCTGTCAAGACAAACTTCCCCGTGGACTTCTTCCGAAGTGTTTTCTCTTCACTTGTATGAATCTTTTTCTTCCTCGCGACCAAGGTTCGTGCCGTAATCGTTCGGCGGAACGTTTTCAGTTCCACCACCCATCTATTCGATTCCAACCCGCGTCGGAACCATGATTACTTCTTCGAACTCCCCAACTTTTTTGGGGAGGCAGGACGCCCACTCAAACGGTCGGTCTCAACTACGACCACGAAATGACTCGAGCTGTCCTGCATGGGAACCCTGGAGCAGCTGCGCATAGTCCACTTCTTCGCGCAGCATCCAGTACAACCTCACTGCCAGCTTCCGTGCCATGGCCACTTTCGCCAGCGCCCGGCACTTCCGCTGAGCCAATCGTTGATACGCGCGACGCATTTCCGGTTCGTGCCGCACCGCACTCTGCGCCGCCTCCACCAGCAACCCGCGCAAAAATGGATTGCCCTGCTTGCTGATGTGTCCCAACCGCTGCCCACGGCCACCGCTGGAATGCTCCGTGGGAATCAGCCCGAGATAACTGGCCACCTGTTTGCCTCGACGGAAACGATTCGCCGGCCCCATCGTCAACACAAACGCCAGCGCCGTGATTGGCCCCACTCCTGGATGCGTCATCAAGCGCCGCGCTGCCGGTCGGGTGTTGGCCTGCTCGGCCGCCGCACGATCCAGCTCGCCGATCGATGCTTCCAACTGATCCAGCAGCACCAGCAACTCTGCTCTTCGCCGATTCGCCCACAACATCAACGGCAACGCTTCCAGTTGTTTCCGTCCCGCTTCGCTCCACAGCTTCCATTTCCGCTGCACGCCCTGGTTCATCGCCAGCGCTTGCAACTGGTTCTTCACCTGCGTGCGCATGCGCACCAGCTTGTGCCGATGCAAAAGCAACTGCCGTGCATCGCGCTCCGCCGGTGTGGGCACCCAAATCCGCGGAAAGCGATCCTCGTCGAGAAGCTTTACTAACAGCTCCGCATCTCGCCGGTCCGTCTTCTGCTTCCGCTCGCAACTGGCGCGAATCTTCGCGGCATCTCCGATCCACACCTCGTGTCCCAACTCCGCAAGCATCCGCTCAAACCACTGCGACTGCCCGCTCGCTTCTATCCCCACGCGCACGGGCCCTTCCAGTCCAGCGTAAAAAGCCCGCACCTCCTCCTTTCTCTCGTGACTCAGCGCCTTCTCCAGCGCCTCGCCCGTCACCTTGTCCCACATCGCAATCTGCTGATAGCCCGGATGAAAATCACAGCCTATAATCTTCATCTTCGGCTCCTTCCTCCCGAGCCTTGGTCGCTCATCACGCCAAGTCTACCTGGGTCCAAGGAGCCGACGTCGTTATGAAATCAAGCGGAGCAAGCCGACGCCTTTTCCTTTCACGTTTGCTCCCGCAAACGTGTCGGCTTGCGAAGAGAGAAATCTCTCTGCCCTTCGAGCCCGCTCAGAGAAAACCATCCGCCGCCGTAGTCCGCGCGTCATGGCAGGTATTCTCCGCGAGAGGAAATAATGGCGCCGAGCGCAGCCCACCCGTCTAGGCCGGAACGGGTTCGCGGCGTTTGAGACGCGGAAGCGACTTGATAGCCCTGCCGGTCTTTTCCTCGGCGAGGCGTAGGTCATAAAGAGTTTGCAGATTGAGCCAAAACTCCGCGCTGGTCCCGAAGAAATGCGCAAGCCGCAGAGCCGTGTCGCCAGTGATCGAGCGCGTCCCGTTCAGGATTTGCGTAACGCGATTGGTGGGCACATCCAA
>DATEQG010000109.1:0-7279 GCA_035272765.1 Candidatus Acidiferrum sp. | reverse complement strand
GGCTACGTTGCAGTTTTGTGCAAGCTCAGAGGCACGCGCTTCAGTCGGGTGCGGATTACCCGCAGGACAGTACGAACATCGAAAACAGGCCCCTCCTCTAAGCGATGCACAACGCGAAATCGATCACACTTATGTCGAGTTCATGCGGACCGTCGCACAATTCTACGCCGTGGGCGACCGAAGCTCTGTCGACGTATGTTGCGAGGGAGTCAAGGAAGACCACATTGGCTTTCAATTTTGCGCCTTGGTCCGCTATCTTCTCTCTGATAGAAAGGAGCCGGGCCCCTTCCTGGCCGCGATGCCTGAAAACGACGAGCAGCGCAACGCGCTCTGGTTTATGGAACTAATTTCTGCAGGCGGCACGGACAAGACGCCAACTTCCCTGCCAGGTATTCGCATGCCCCACGGCCTGCTATTCAAATTCGTGGATGAAATCTTTGCCCTAATGCAGAAAGGAAACGCAACAGCGGCGGAGAGATACCTGTTCCTCTACGACGATGCGAACGGCGAATTTGGAGAGTACATGGACGACCAGTTGCCGAAATTATTCCTAAACTATCCTCAAAAAGTCTTGGTTCTTTGGCCCGTGTTTCAAAAGCACATCAAGAGACTTGAGATGATGGGTAGCTTCATCGAGGACGCGGATGCGAACCTTATCATCTCCCGATACTCAGCGCTGTGCAAGGCAGGTGATACCAAGTGCGCGGAAATTAGAAGCATTTTCGTGTCGCGCTAGAAGCTAGTATAGCCAATCTTTTTCGACCGATTTAGGGCCACGCATCAGAAAGGCACCATGGCAAAGCTCACGTTTCTTGGCGCGGCGGGGACCGTCACTGGATCAAAGTATCTCGTGGAAGCCGCGGGCAAACGGCTGCTTGTCGATTGCGGGATTTTTCAAGGCTCAACGGAACTTACCGAACGGAATTTCAAACCACTTTCTGTAGATCCCAAGACGATCGACTATCTGGTGCTGACTCACGCGCATCTGGATCACACCGGCTGGCTGCCGGTGCTCGTAAAGGATGGTTATAAGGGCCCCATCTTCGCCAACCCCGCGACCGTTGATCTCACCGGGTTGCTGCTCAAGGATTCGGCGCATCTTCAGGAAGAGGATGCCCTGCACGCAAAGCCCGATAAGCACAACCATCACGAAACCCACGAGCCGCTTTATGTGACGGATGACGTGGATCCCGTGCTGAAGCTGCTGAAACCCGTGCCGCGTACCGGTTCTTTCGATGTTAGTCCGGAGTTTCATTTCACGGCGTTTGATGCGGGCCACATCTTGGGCTCTACCAGCCTGGAACTGGTCATCACGGAGAACGGTAAGAAAATCGTGGTGGTGTTTTCCGGGGACATCGGCCGCTACGATCAGCCGATTTTGAATGATCCAGTGACGCCTGCGTCGACGGCGGACGTGCTGCTTTGTGAATCCACGTACGGCGACCGTGAGCATGCGACAGGCGACCCGGCGGAACTACTAGCGGGCATAGTTAATCGCGTGGTAAAGCGCGGCGGATCGATTGTGATTCCCGCGTTTGCCATCGGACGAACGCAGACATTCATGTATTACCTGCGCCAGCTCGAGGATCAGCAGCGCATTCCGCGGCTTCCAGTGTACGTGGACAGCCCAATGGCGATCAGCGCCACGGACTTGTACTTGAAGTACAAGGATGACCACGACCTGGACTATTCGCGCATCGAAGCTGGCGGGAAGGGCGACCCTTTGGACGTCCACGAATTTCATCTGACGCGCTCGGTGGAAGAATCGAAGGCAATCAATAACATCAAAACACCGTGCATCATAGTGTCCGCCAGCGGAATGGCCGCAGGCGGCAGGGTGCTGCATCATCTGGCGCAGCGGTTGCCGGATGCGCGCAATGCGGTCATTCTCGGAGGCTTCCAGGCTCAGGGGACGCGCGGGCGCGCATTGCAAGAAGGCGCGAAAATGTTGAATATTTTTGGCCAGCAGATTCCCGTGCACGCCGAGATTGTGGATCTGGGACAATTCTCCGCTCACGCCGGGAAAAGTGAGCTGTTGCGTTGGCTAAGCGGCCTGCCTTCGCCCCCTAAGCAGACTTATCTGACCCACGGTGAGCCGCAAGCGGCCCAGGCCTTGCAAGCTGCCATTCAGGAGAGGTTTAAGTGGAAAGCCGCCGTCGCCCGGTACCTGGATACCGTTGATTTGTGAGGCTGATGGGTTCTAGAAATATTTTGAGGAATCAGGAAACTAATATCGCGCTGCCCTCGTCTATACATACAAGACCACTCGCGGGGTAGGGGGCTAACCACCACAGGGCAACCGACCGTCAGTTCCCTACCCCTTAAAATCTTCGGATACGGCAGCATTTCAGTAATTTACATCGAATTTAGAATACTTTGACACGTCTCAGAGAATGGGGCTAATAGTTAGAGAAGCTCCAGTAGTTTCTCGACGGTCATTTGAGCTTCTTGAAGAATGGTACGTAGCGTGCCCAGCCGCAGAGTCTTGTGGTTGGGTACGCTCACGCGGCCGAATGGAGACTCACGCCGGAGAATGACGTGACTGCCTCGCTGCCTCTGGATTACAAAACCAATTCTCTCGAGTACCTTGATCAAATCACGTCCCGAAAGATCAGTCGGCAGCTTGGTCATCAAACGGCGGCTGTAACTTCGACGTATTCGCGGCCATCCTCGATGGGGATCGGTTCACCGGCGGCCTTGACGTCCTCTAGATAAAGCTCGATTGCCTCTTCGATATTCTTGAGAGCTTGCTCGCGCGAGTCCCCCTGAGACACGCAGCCTGGCAGCGCCGGCACAGTGGCCACATAGCCTCCGTCATTCTCGCGCTGTAGCACAACCGTGTATTTCATGACGTCTTCCTTTGGGGACCTCTAATACACTTCAAATATTACTCCTGTGGAAAACAGTCGTAAAGAAATCTTCTCGGGTACGCTGCAAGATTAATCCTGCTTCTTTCAACGACCAGTCATCCTCGAGCGACGTGCTCAGCTAGACTAGCCAGCCTTTCCTCCGCGGCCGCGAGCGTACTTTCTTTTTTGCAAAACGTGAAGCGAACCTGCGATGCACCGTCTTGGGCATCATTGTAGAAGCTGGAGCCCGGGACGACGGCGACTCCGATTTTTTCAACCAGAAATTTGGCGAACGAGACGTCTCTTGAGCCCGCTGGGTATTGATCGGCAGGAAAATCGAATCCAGAGATGTCCGTCATGATGTAATACGCGCCGAGCGGCTTGTAGACCGTGAACCCGGCGGAAGTAAGAATTTTGAGCAAGCGCTCGCGGCGCACTGTGTAGTCGGTGGCAAGCCTGTCGTAGTAGGACTGAGGCGATTTCAAGGCGATCGCGCCGGCTTGCTGCAAGGGCGCTGCGGCGCCTACGGTAAGAAAGTCGTGGACCTTGCGGATTGCAGCAGTTGGTTCCGGCGGAGCGATGGCCCAGCCGACGCGCCAGCCGGTCACGCTGTAGGTCTTGGACATGCCATTGATCACGATGGTGCGGTCGCGCATGCCATCGATGCGCGCCATCGAGACGTGTTCCGTGCCATCGTAGAGAATGTGCTCGTAGATTTCGTCGGTGACACAGAAGGCGTTCCAGCGAACGCAGAGATCGCGGATAAATTCAAGCTCGGCGCGTGTAAAAACCTTTCCGGTGGGATTGTTGGGCGTGTTCAGGATAATCGCTTTAGTGTGCGGCCCGAAGGCCGCGGCTAATTCTTTCTCGTCGAAACTCCAGACAGAATTCTCGTTTTCCGGAGGCCGCATCTTTACGAAGCGGGGCTTGGCTCCGCTTAAAATCGCGTCGGGGCCATAGTTTTCGTAAAACGGCTCGAACACGACGATTTCATCACCGGGATTGATGATGGCCAGCATGGTGGACATCATCGCTTCCGTCGAGCCGCAGCAAATCGTGATTTCGCGTTCGGGATCGACGCGCACGCCCTGTGTCCGCTCAAATTTCTCGACAATCGCGTCCCGCAACGGTTTGGCGCCCCAGGTTATTGCGTATTGGTTGATGTCATCGGAGATAGCTTGCCGCGCCGCTTCCTTGATTTCCGTCGGCGCCGCGAAATCGGGAAAGCCCTGCGAGAGATTCACGGCGCCATGCTTCAGCGCCAGCCGCGTCATCTCGCGAATCACGGATTCGGTAAATTGTTCCGCTTTAGCGGAAAGCATGCGGCGCGCTGCCTGCGCTATGCCGGATTCAGACGAGGTCATTTAGCCTGCCAGACGATCTGGATTGTCAGCGCAATCGAGCCTTGCAAAACCGGCCCTGCCGAAGATTTATCGGCCGTGGCCAGCCGCCGAAGAAGGCGGCGCGCCCGGCTGACCATAAATCATCCGGTAGACTTCGGAATTGCGCAAGACGATTTGCACGTAATCGCGGGTTTCCGTGAAAGGAATGGATTCCACAAGTTCGGGAATTTCGTCGTAATTGCGTTCGGCCTTCCAGGCGGCAATGCGGTCTTCGCCGGCGTCAAAGGCCGCCAGCGCGTACTCGGGCGCTCCGGTCAAGCGCACCAAATTCGAGATGTACAGCATGCCGAGCCGGATGTTGTAGTCAGGCTCAAAGAGTTTCTGGGTGGAAAAGCTCACACGAAGCTGTTTGGCAAGAAGCTTTCCCGTCTTCGGTTCCACTTGCATGAGACCAATCGCGTTCGTCGGTGAAAGCGCGTCGGCTTGGAATGTGGACTCCTGGCGCATCAGCCCTGCCGCGAGCAAAGGGTCGAAATTGTTCTTGGCCGCTTCGCGCCGGATCACCGCTTCGTAAGGCAGCGGATAGAGCACTTTCCAGACGTTGATGGGCAGGTCGTCAATCTTACGCGCGTCGAAATTGGGAACTATGATGCGCCCATAAGCCATGCCCACGGCAAAATGGCCCTGGTCGAAAGCAGCTTGCGCCGCTTCATACAAAAAGCGCGGCGAGGAAGTGGCGAAATAGGCGTTCTTAAGCTCAAGCTCAGCGCTCGCATCGAACGCAATGGTTCGCAAAGCTTGCGCGCGCGCCCAGCGGTCGGCGGCGGCCGCGGGAATCGGTTCATCGAAAGGCCGGAGCAAAGGCGGCGGCGGGATTTTGTCCAGAATCTCCGGCGGATCTCCGTCGGCTGGTTCCAGCTTGCTCAAGCGCAACGCCGCAGCATGCCCAAAATAAGTCTGCGGGAATCGATCCACGTCCTTGCGGTAATAGCTGCGCGCCTCAGCGAGTTTTGCGTTGCGCTCGGCATCGCGGCCGAGCCAATAGACCGCGTCGGGCGTATTGGCCGAGGCAGGATATTTCACCAGGAAACTCTTAATCTTGTCTTGCGCGTCGGGTTGCCGGTTAAGATAAGCGACCCAGGCGACGCGCCATTCCGCATTGAACGCATTTCTGCCGCTCGGGAATGTGTCCAGAACGCGCTGATAGTAGCTCGCGGCCTTTGTGCGGTCGAGGTCTACCCAATAATAATTCCCCGCCGCCATGAATCCTTCTTCGTTCCATCTGCTCAGTGGATATTTCTGCGTGAGCTCATTGAGGACCGAAAACATTTCATCGAACTTCTTGTCAGAACGATAGAATTGCGACAGTGCATAAAGGCGTTCCGCATCGACCTCGAAATCCGGCGTCTTCAGCGATGCGACAAGTTTCGGTGAACCTTTCGGCTGCACCCGCGCTTCCGCAACTCGAAGCTCGGCCAGTTGCCGGTTGGGATTCAGCGGATCTTGAAGCATTCCGAGAAGCTTTTCGAACTCCGCCCGCGCTTCTTTCCACTTGTGAACGTCATAGAAAGCCTGCGCGCGTTGCTGTTGAAGCTCGACTCCTGGATACGGATATTCCTTACCCATCTCATGCAGGATTTTCTTAAGCGCGGTGTCAGCCGCTTTTGCCTCATCGCTCTGGGAATTCTTATAGAAAATCGCCTGGTAATCTTTGGCAGCGCGAGGAAGCTGATGCAGCGCCTGATAGGCCTGCGCTCTTTCGAGGAGCAAGGTAGGGCGGCTGCCCGTGGCGGGATAAGAATTTAGCGCATCCACCGCGTCTTGCGCGCGGCCCAGTTCAGTCGCCAGCGGCGCAAGACTTTCGAGCAACTGCTCTTTCATCGCCGTGTTCGGGTAGTCGTGTTCGACCGTCTGCAAATCGGCGAGGGCCTCTTTCGAGCGGCCAAGGCCTAGCTTCGCCTGAGCCGTCCAATAAAGAACATACTCGCGCAAAAGCGTGTCACCACTTGCCTTCGTAAACCACGCGAGAGCTTGTTGCTCGTGCTTCTGCGAGTGATCTTCAAAGCCAAGCGCCAGCGCCGCACGCGCGCCCCAGACATTTGCCGCATTTCTTGTCGCGAACGCAGAAAGACTGCTGTACGCGCCGGGCGCACCGTTGTGAACTTCGCGCGCCAACCCCGACAGTTCCTTCCGGAGTGCCTGGTCCTCGGGAGTGTCTTCTGTGATTCCGGGCGCCGCGGTGTCCGGCTTGCAGCCTATGCGGCAAGGCACGGGCGCCGGCTTTTTTACTTTTTTCTTCTTCTTTTGTGAGGACTGCCCCAGCGCTTCCGGTATACCGCCGGCTATAAGCGAGAGCACCAGCACGACTGCGCAAACACTTCGCGCCGCCGCGGCCGGTGAACACGCCGCAGCCGCAGTCCTGACCGCAGTCTTAGCGATGCCGCGCGGGCGTGGCGTACGGGTAGTCGCCGAGAGCGTGAGGATCGCCCTCCGCGAGGATTTCCACCATCCAGCGATAAAAGTAATCCACGGGATGATCCATGATGGGTTTGAAGCGGCGGTCGTATTCTCGATGAGCTTTTTCAATGTCGTCTTTCAATCGGTTGCAGAGATCTTTATTTTGGCGGCCGAGGCGCACCTGCTCCGGTCGGAGCATCTTAATGTCCTGCATCGAAACTTTGGCAACGCGGTTGGCCCGGCGGTGCAATTCTTGTTCTTCGGCGGAGAGGCGGTTTACGTCAAACTCGCTGTCGAGTTCGGGCTCGGCCAAGGCCGCCGCCGTAGGCTCCATGAGTTCCAACGGCTCGGACTCAGGGGTCAGTTCTAATTCCGTCGCTTCGGGTTCTTCAATGACTGGCGCAGGCGGAGCTGGCGGAGCCTTCACGGCCTTTGGCACCGGCTGCGATGGAGCCGGTCGCTGAGGTTCCGGAGGCGCCTCGGGAGCAGCTTTGCCAATCAGGTCGGTAATCTGTGCTTCAATCGGCGACCGCGGGCCGGTCTGCATCGAAACGGCCACAAATCTCGATAGCACTTCCAGCGTGGCGGCAAGCGAAGCGGCCGAAGTTTGCGCGCGCAGCAGCGACGGCA
>DATEQG010000108.1:0-23585 GCA_035272765.1 Candidatus Acidiferrum sp. | reverse complement strand
ATCCCACCTCCTGCTCCAGTAGAAAACATCATTGCACTTCGCCTGTCTTCCTCGAAAACCAACTCCCGTGCCGAGCATGTAAACAGAGCCACTTAAAGCCCTTTAGAATCCGCACTTACAAAAAACAGGGGGAGGGGGGGGCTGGTGACTTCCTCCGAATCCGAAAACGGAGTACAGTCTTCCTTCTCTACAAAACCCAAAGGAGCCCCTTCCTAATGCTGCACAGAATGTTCGTTCTAATTGGCGCGCTCACCCTGGCTCTGACGGCTGGGGCACAGCAAACGTCGACAACTCGATTCGACGGGTCTTCGTGGTGGACCTACGTCAAGGTGCTTGCGGACGACAACATGGAAGGCCGCGACACGGGGAGCGACGGTCTGCGCCGGGCGGAAGCGTTCACCGTGGAGCAATTGAAGAAATCCGGGCTGGAACCCGCCGGCGAGAACGGCTTTTATCAAACCGTGAAATTCGATCAGCGCCAGGTAGACGAAAAAAAATCCTTTGCCACTCTGGTTAGCGACGGAAAGATGGTCCCAATCGTTCTGGGCGAGGACGCCTACTTTTCGACCGCCGTAGACATGCCTTCGACGGGAGTTGCAGCGCCTTTGGTGTTCATCGGCTATGGACTGAAAGTGCCGGAGAAAAATGACGACGACTTCGCGGGGCTCGACCTGAAAGGAAAGGTAGTGGTCTACATCAGCGGGTCGCCGGCGGACCTCCCCTCGGCGCTTTCGGCACATTCCCAAACAGGCGCGGAACGAGGTAAGTCTTTGCGCGCGGCGGGAGCAGTCGGCCTGATTCGCATCTTCAATCCCGCTGCGATGGATCTTCCATGGACTCGTATTTCGCTGAATCGCACTGCTCCTGCCATGCAGCTTGCCGATCCTAAGATGCAAGATTTCGCGGGGACCAAAGTCGTCCTTGGGTTCAACCCGGAGCACGCGGAGAAGCTCTTTGAAGGTTCGGGCCATACGTTTGCGGAGTTGGCCGCGCTGGCCAAAGATCGCAAGCCGCTGCCGCGATTTCCTCTGGCCGTCTCGCTCAAAGCGCATGCCGAAATTGAGAGCAAGACGATCGAATCGGACAACATTATCGCCAAGTTGCCAGGTTCCGATCCCGCACTGAAAAACGAATATGTAGTTCTCTCCGCGCACATCGATCACATTGGCATCGGCGCTCCGATCAACGGAGACAAAATCTATAATGGCGCGATGGACAACGGCTCCGGCAGTGCTTTGCTGTTGGATATCGCGGCCCAGTTGAAGGCCCACCCGGAAAAGCTTCGGAGATCGGTCCTTTTTGTGTTCGTTACCGCGGAGGAAAAAGGTTTACTGGGGTCGCGCTATTTCGCGGCGCACCCCACGGTGGATATTCACTCGATCGTCGCGGACATCAACACGGACATGTTTCTTCCCATCGTTCCGCTAAAGACGCTGCTCGTGCTGGGGATCGACGAGTCCACCTTGGGCGCGCGTGCAACCACGATAGCGAAATCGCTGGGTGTGCATGCCATTCCCGACCCCATGCCTTTGCGCAATATTTTCATCCGCAGCGATCAGTACAATTTTATTCTGCACGGGGTGCCATCCGTGATGATGAGCGTCTGGGCCGAACCGGGATCGCCGGAGGACAAGATATTCGAGACTTGGCTCAGCACGCGTTATCATGCGCCGTCGGATGACTTAAACCAGCCCGTTGATTTGCAAGCTGCCGCCCTATTTGAAGAAATCGTCCTGAGACTTCTCGTGGATACCACGAACGCCGATGCGCGGCCGCACTGGAATAGCGACTCGTTCTTCCGTCGCTACGCCACTGCAGGGAATTGACGCCAGAGCTCTTCGCAATCCGAGAGAGCGAACAGCGTCGCGGATTTCTTTTCACTGTGGTGTTTAAAGAGAGAGTCGTCAGCCTGCGATACCTATAATTTCTAGTTAGCGTGGATTTTCCCGCTGGTCGTTAACCGTTCCAGCCACTTCCGCGCAGTTGCTGCCTCGCGCTGATCCCCGTGATCCTTCAGAAATTCGCGCAACATTTGCGCTGCGTCCTCGTATCGCCCAACCGCCGTCAGCGATTGCGCCACGAGCAGAGCGATCTCTGGCGCCTTCCCATTCGATCCAGTTAGCGCGTCCTCCGACATTTTAAGGGCCTCGTCATATTGTTCGTGCTGGTAATACGCTTTCGCAAGCGTCCAGCGCGTCTCCCACGCGGCGCCAGCATCCAATTGGAGCGACTTCTCGAGAGGCGTGATCGCCGCGTCGCATTTCCCCTGGTCGCAAAGCGCCATCCCCAGCGCCGCAAACGCGCGCGCAAGGTTCGGGTCGATCTGCGTGGCCTTTTCCAGCGCGGTTTGCGCCTGCACCCAGCTGCGTTGTTTCAGGAACAGCACCCCTTGCACATACAGTACGTCCGGATGCCCGGGCGCCAGCCGCATCGCCTCGTCCACATATTTCTCCGCGTCGCCAATTTTGTCCGCGCTTAGCGCGCGCAATCCCTTTTCAAGTGCTTCCTTCGCTTTCGGTGCGAGCACCGGTCTCCCCGGAACTCCCGCAACACTTCCGGCATCTGAAAGTCGCCGGAGGTAAACATCCACCTGCATTCTTCCGGATACTTGAACCGACATTTGCCTCTGTACGCTCTCGTATCCAGCGGCCTCCACAATCAGGGTAAACTCGCCAAAATTATTCACCACCAGGACGGCGCTCCCGCGCGACGTCTCTCCTTGCCTACTAAGCGTTGTTCCATCCCGGTAGAGTTTCACCATAGCCGCCGTCGAGATCGGCTCTCCCGAACGATCGCGCACCGTGACAGTGATTTCCGATCCTTTTCCGTGGAACTCATTTACTTCACTTCCGCTGTCTTGGGAGCAAGCTGGGCGGGCCAACAAAACACAAAATACCATCAGCAGCAAAAATCGCCTGAAGTGCAGATGTACTCGCGGAATGCACGGTCGCGCGTCTCTCGGGGCTCGTCCGCGAGCCCGCACCTGCGCCAAATTTGGGGCCGCCCGGTAGGAACAACGCATGAGGGCCTCGACCAATTGGCGCGAGCCTAGACCCCTCCACCAACCACGTCAAGCAAAACGTTTTGTTTCTGCTGTTGAGACATGAGTTGAAAAATCGGCTACGGGGTTACGGAAGTTTTTTTGCCGGAGTATGCAACCGTCTTGTCCGCGTTTTCGGTGAGGTCGCCTCCGGTTCCGTGATTTTCCGTCACAAAGACGATGCGGAAAGTTCGCTTCTCGAGCATGCCGGGGAAAGAGCCTGCGCGATCGCCGATGGTGAGCGTGTGCGCGGAGTCGTCCCAGGAGAAGGGAATCGTGGCGTAAGCGCCTTTTTCGTAATTGTAGGTGTCGTTTTCGTCTTCGTAGAGGGTAAATGTGCCGTTCGCGCCGCGATAGACGCGAATTTCAATCGGATCGGCGGATTTTTCGGCAGCATATTGGACATCGGGGCCTAGCGGAAGAATGGAGCCGGCGCGGACATAAAGAGGCAGGTGATCGATGGGAGACGGGGCTTCGAGCGTGCGGCCGCCCTGGATTGCGGCCCCGGTCCAGAAGTCGTACCACCTTGTGTTGGGAAGATAGAGATGACGAGTGGCGGCGCCGGGCTCGGTGACGGGATTTACAAGAATGGCGGGGCCGAAGAGGAATTGGTCGCCGATATTTTGCGCGCGGATCTCTTCGCGGAAGTCCATGACAAGGGGACGCATGATCGTGTAGCCCTCGCTGGTGGTTTTCCAAGCGAGCGAATAGATGTAGGGCATCAGGCGGTAACGGAGCTTGTCGTACGCGGTGAGAATTTTCTGAGCGTCGGGGCCGTAGGACCAAATTTCGTTTTGATTTGTGGTGCGCGTGCCGTGAGCGCGAAAGATGGGACAAAACGTGCCGAACTGAAACCAGCGGATGTAGAGCTCGCGGTAAGCGGGATCGTCGGGATTGGCGGAGACAAAGCCGCCGATGTCGGTGGTCCAGTAGGGAAGGCCGGAGACGGAGTAGTTGAGGCCGGCGGGAATTTGGCGGCGGAAGGTTTCCCAGTTGGGATCGACGTCGCCGGACCAGACAGCAGCGGCGTTGCGTTGAGATCCTGCATAGGCAGAACGCGACAGAATGAAGACGCGTTTTTTGTCGGAGGCTTCGCGCTGGCCTTGGTAGACAGCGGTGGTGGTCATCAGCGGAAACTCGTTGGCGTAGCGCGCGCCATTTTCGCCGCCGTTCACTTTATTGGTGACGAGCAGGTTCGTTTCGCGGCCTTCGGTTTCGGGTTCAGTAGTATCTAACCACCAGGCATCCGCGCCAATCTTGAAGAGGGCTCCGTTCATGAGATTCCAATAATATTTGCGAGCGTCGGGATTAAACGCGTCATAGAGCGCCATGCGTTGTGGATGGAAGCTTTGCACTTTGGTGCGATCGATGAAGAAACCGCGCTTGTCCATGTCGTCGTAGACGGGCGAACCGGGACGGAAGTAGGGCCAGACGGAAATCATGAGATGGACGTTGTTTTTGTGGAGCCCGTCGACCAGGCCTTTGGGATCGGGATAATTTTTGTTGAAGACGGGCTCGCCCATGGTGTTCCACCAGAACCAATCTTGGACGATGTTGTCGAGCGGAATGTGCAGGTCGCGATATTTCTGGGCGATGGCGAGGAGTTCCTGTTGCGAGTCGTAGCGATTCTTGCATTGCCAATAGCCGTAAGCCCATTTGCCAAAGAGGGGCGCGATCCCAGTGAGTTCGCGATAATCGGCGATGAGGCGGTCGAAATCGGGGCCGTAGAAGAAGTAATAGTCCATTGAATCGGAGACTGCCGAGCTCAGATAAAAAGCATGGACGAAGCGGTTAGTGAAACGGCTGCGCGAGCCGTTGTTCCAGAAGATGCCGTAGCCGTTGCTGGAGAGCAGGAAAGGAATGGAAATGTTCGTGTTGTCTTGCGAGAGGTCGATGGATTCGCCGCGATAGTTCCAGACGCCGGCTTGGTGCTGGCCGAGACCGTAAAACGCTTCCTGCGTATCCCACATGTTGACGAAACGCTCAGAGTGATAGGTTTTTTCGCCGTTGACTTCGGTTGGTGTCAACGTTCGCGTGTTTTCCTGCGTGAGTTTGTGACCAGCGGAGTCATAGAAAATGATCGAACTGTCGGCGCGAGTGATTTCGATTTTGAGGCGAGAAGTGGTGAGGGTGATGAGTTTGGGGTCGTCGGTGTGGAGAGCGAAGTCGGCTTTGGGCCACTCTTTTTTAGTGACGAGAAAGTCGGCGTGCTGCGGGACGTCGCGCTCGATGGAGTACACGACATGAACGATGGAGTCCGAGCAGACCTGGAATCGCAGGAATCCGGATTGGAGAACCACGAGGGCGCCATCGGGCTCCACGCCGACGGCTTGAACGGGGTTGAGGGGTACCCATTGGGCGAGCAGGGGGGAGGGAACGGCTCCCAGAAAAAGAAGGAGCAAGAGGGGAGCAATGTACTTGTTAGAACGCAAAAAGGAAATTGGTCGCATGAATATTATCGAACTCCGTGTACGATAACGTTAATTTGAGGCGAATGTTCGGGGAACATTGGCACCGTGGCTCAGGGGTTGTCAATGGCCTTTGCAATGGGCGAGGAACGGAAGGCCAGGCAGGCTGGGTTCGGCAAGTCTAAGAAAAATAAGGAGAAGATTCGCGATTGATGAATTTTTGTGATACAAGGCGTGGGGAAGAATCGATGCATTCCAAGAGTGTCGAGGGTAGAGGAGGAGCGGAATGGTGCTCAGGGGGAGAATCTGCATGCTGGCATTTCTAATGGCTTTTGGTCCGGAATTTGCGTCGTCAAAGCCCGGGGGTGAGGCGCAGACGGCCGCCAAAAAAGGTGCGCATGTGGACAAGGCGGAGTTTGGGAAGATGCCGGATGGGACGGTGATCGAGTCTTACACGATTTACAACACGCAAGGCGCTTCGGCGAAGCTGATTACCTATGGCGCGACGGTGGCGGAGCTTCACGTTCCCGACAAGAACGGCAAGATGGGCGACGTGGTGCTGGGATTCGACAATCTTGAAGGGTACTTGGGAAATCATCCGCATTTCGGCGGCACGATTGGGCGGTACGGCAACCGGATCGCCAAGGGCAAGTTCACGCTGGACGGCAAGGAGTATCAGCTCGCGATCAACAACGCGCCGAACAGTTTGCACGGTGGACCCACTGGCTTTGACCGGCGAGTGTGGAAAGGAGAGCCGCTTGCGGTGAAGGATGGAGCGGCGGTGCGGTTTACATATTTTAGTAAGGATGGAGAGGAAAACTTTCCTGGAAACCTGCACGTAAGTGTGACTTACACACTGACGAACACGAATGAGTTCAAGCTCGAATATTCCGCCGAGACGGATAAAGACACGGTTGTGAACCTGACGAACCACAGCTACTTCAATCTGGCTGGGTCGGGAGATATTCTGAAGGAAGTGCTTTACCTGAACGCAGACAAGTACACTCCGGTGGATTTGACGCTCATCCCAACGGGCGAAATCGCGAGCGTTGATAATACGCCGCTGGATTTCCGGAAACCCACGGAGATCGGGCTGCACATCGGGGAGATTAAGGATATCGGCGGTTACGACCACAATTTTGTTGTGAACGGGAAGATGGGAACGATGCGCATTGCGGCGCGGGTAACCGACCCTGACTCGGGAAGGCAGATGGAAGTGTGGACGACGGAGCCGGGAGTGCAGTTCTATTCGGCGATTGGTCTGAACGGGAGCATCGTCGGGAAGGGCGGTATTGCATATCCGAAATATGGGGCGTTGTGTCTGGAGACGCAGCATTTTCCGGACTCGCCGAACCGGCCTAATTTTCCGTCGACGGAGTTGAAGCCTGGGACGAAATTTCATTCGGAAACGATTTACAAGTTCTCGGCGAAGTGACGTCTCGCTGGAGTTGGATTGTTCTTAGCCGGGACATCGTCGGTTGTCTGGAGTTGTAAGACGCTCGCAGAGGAGAAGCGATTCGGCACTCTATGACTATTCCTTACGCGCTTATCGTACCCACTCGCCTCGTTCATCTTTCGGCTGTTGACGTTGTCATCGTCGTCTTTTACTTTGCGCTGGTGCTGGCTATCGGCTTCTATCTCCGCGGCCGCGCGAACACTGGCGAAGATTTCTTCATGGCTGGCCGGGAAATGACCGCCTGGGTCGCGGGGCTGAGCTTTCTCTCGGCGAACCTCGGCGCGTTGGAGTTGATGGGCTGGGCGGGTTCGGCATATCAATACGGCATTCTGGCGACCCATTGGTACTGGATTGGCGCCATTCCAGCGATGCTGTTTCTCGCCCTGGTGATGATGCCGTTTTATTACATTTCCAAGACGCACTCCGTTCCGGGTTATCTGAAATTGCGATTCGGAGAACCGGCGCGGGCGGTCTCCGCAGTTTCGTTTGCGTTCATGACGGTGCTGATGAGCGGCGTCAACATGTTTGCCATGGCGAAAGTCATGCAAATTGTTTTGGGTTGGGACATCAATTTCAGCATTTGGGTGTCGTCATTGACGGTGGCGGTTTATGTGACTTTGGGCGGGCTGCGGTCGGCCATTTTTAATGAAGTGCTGCAGTTTTTTTTGATCTGGGCTGGGGCGCTGCTGATTCCTATTCTTGGGCTCTATGAAGCCGGCGGCTGGAGCAATCTGAAACTGCAAATTGCCCAGAGGGCTTCGGATCAGTACGTTCACTTATGGTCCGGTCTGGGTTCCTTCACGGACAACCCGATGGGAATCAACTGGATTGGCATCGTGTTCGGGTTAGCTGCGGTCATTTCCATGGGTTACTGGACGACGGATTTTCTAGTCGTGCAGCGCATCCTCGCGGCGAAGGATATACGCAGCGCGGAAATGGCGCCCATCATCGGAGCGGGATTCAAGATGTTTGTTCCGCTCATCGTCATTTTGCCGGGACTTTTGGGCTTGGCCGTGCTTCCGATGAAATTGGTGCCCGAATCGGTGGCCGCCGCCACTGGAATGCATAGCTACAACGACGTGCTTCCGTTAATGCTCGCGCGTTACTGCGGACCAGGTTTGCTTGGCCTCGGAATTACCGCGCTAATTGCGGGCTTCATGTCTGGCATGGCGGGAAATGTGAGCGCGTTCACTACCGTGTGGACGTATGACATCTACCGGCCGCTGATCAATAGCAAGGGCACGGACCACCACTACGTCAACATGGGTCGCTGGACCACCGTGATTGGCGTGCTGATCAGCGTCGGCACGGCTTATCTGGTGATGCAGTTCGCAAGCATCATGGATTATGTACAGGCGCTATTCAGTTTTTTCATTGCTCCGCTATTCGGTACCGTCATTCTCGGCATGCTTTGGAAACGAGCGACAGGGCCGGGCGGATTCCTGGGTTTGCTCTGCGGCACGTTATCTTCCATCGGCATGTGGGCCTGGGTGAAAGCAGATCCTTCGGCGCTGCGTTACGTGGCGCTTTCGCCGCACGCTAAAGCTTTGGCGCAGGATATGTTTCAGGCTCTGTGGTCTTTTCTTGTTTGCGTAATCGTCACTGTTGTGGTCAGTTTGGCGACGAAACCCAAAACGGACACGGAATTAACCGGCCTAGTTTACGGGTTGACCACAGTTCCGTCCGTCGGGGATATTCCCGTTTATCAGAAGCCGATTTTCTGGGCGGGTGTGGTCGCTCTCGTATTTCTAATTTTGAACCTCATATTCTGGTAGTTCCTGCAGCCGGAGGTAGTAAGCATGGTTTCTATCTGGTTTTTTATCGGGATTTCGTTGCTTGTGAATGGATTGCTGATCCTTGGAGCTGGCGTTTACGAGATTTGGCATCCTCCCGCGGAGCAAGTCGTGCTGTATAGCCTGCACGCGAGCGTATGGTGGGGCGCGCTGATGACAGTGATAGGAGCGGCATACTGCTACTACTTCAAGCCCGGGCGGAAAAAAGCTTGAAGATGAGCGACTGCCGCATTTATTTCAGCTGAGAAATGAGGTTGTTCGTATTCGCCGCTCAGTCAGCCGATGTAGATTTATTTTCCGCGAAGATGGAATGTAACGCCGGATAAATCCGGCGATAGATTTGATATCCACGCTGCATGGTGGCGCTGTTTTCTTTGTTTGCGCTAACGCGCTTGGCGACACGCACCGTGGCGTCGCAGGCTTCATCGACACTCTTCCAGCATCCTGAACCCACTCCTGCGAGAATTGCGGCGCCGTAGGCCGCGCCTTCTTCCGCTTGCAAGATTTCCACTTCGTGTGAGTAGACGTCCGCTTGCATTTGCTGCCAGAGCGGCGAGCGAGCGCCTCCTCCACCAAGGCGGATGCGTTCAACGGGAACGTGAATCTCGTCAAAGATGCTGAATGTATCTTTCAGGCTGTACGTCACGCCTTCGAGGACCGCGCGAATCAGATGGGCGCGAGTGTGCGAGGCGGATAATCCGACAAACGCAGCGCGGGCAAATGGATCGAGGTGAGGTGTGCGTTCTCCCATGAGGTAGGGCGCCCAGAAGGCTCCTTCGGAACCGGCTGGAACCGTGGCGGCTTCGGCGGAGAGACGATCGTAGGGATCGCGTCCGTCATCGGATCCCGCGCCAAAACGATCGCGGAACCAACGCAGAGAAAGTCCGGCGGATTGCGTCACGCCCATGACGTGCCAACGCCCGGGGATGGCGTGGCAGAAAGTATGCAAGCGTCCTTTGGGATCGAGCGAGGGACGATCTGTGGCCGCGAAAACCACGCCGGAAGTTCCGATGGTGGCGCTGACGACTCCGGCGCGAGTGATGCCCATGCCGACGGCGCCAGCAGCTTGATCGCCTGCACCGGCTACAACGGGAGTTCCCGCGCGCAGACCTGCTGCGTCGGCTCCAGCTTGCGAAAGTTTTCCGCAAATATCCTGAGATTCGAAAAGCTTTGGGAGCAGCTTCACGTCGATGCCAGTTTTGGAGAGGACTTCACTGGACCAAGTACGGTGCGCGACATCGAGCAAAAGCGTACCAGAAGCGTCGGCGACGTCGATGGCAAATTCGCCGCTGAGGCGGAGACGCACGTAGTCTTTCGGGAGCATAATTTTGCGGACGCGTTGCCAATTCTTTGGTTCGTGCTCTCGCACCCAGAGAAGTTTGGTGAGAGTGAAATTTGTCAGAGGGGGATTGCAGGTCAACTGGATGAGGCGGTCGAGGCCAATGGTGCGTTCGAGCTCTTTGCATTGCGCTTCGGTGCGTTGATCGCACCAAATCAGGGCGGGGCGGATGACTTCGTCGTTTTCGTCGAGCAGAACGGCGCCGTGCATTTGGCCGGAAAAGCCGACGGCGGCGATGGACTCAGCTGCGATGCCCGAAGCTTGTAGCGCTTTGCGAACCGCCAGCGTGGCGGCGCGCCACCAGTCGCGCGGATCTTGCTCCGCCCATCCGGGCTGCGGGCTGGCGAAGTTGGCGTGCTCTTCCGTGCCTGAGGCCAGGACCGTGCCGTGCTCGTCTAGGATGACGGCACGGGTTCCGCTGGTTCCGACGTCGATGCCAAGGATGGAGATACGGCCTCCTTCTAATGCAGGAATTGCGCGAGACCTCGCGGAGGTGAAATTTCCGACACTCACTCGGTGAAGGAAATTTCCACTTCGCAGAGCCGGACAAAACGGAGTGTTATCTGGTTCCGTGAACGTTCACGGAGGACATTTAAGACTAGCGGGGTGGGCTTGTCAACGCGGCGCGCGGGAGAATGTCCCCATTTCGGCGCGCGATTGACAAGCCGCAGAGTCGCACACACAATGCCTGCGTTGAAATCTTCTGGGGATGGACGGGACGGATCTGGCGGGAGGCCGAAGGATGAGCGACGCGGAAGATAAAATCGATCGCAGGGAGTTTTTAGGCAAGACAGCGGCGTTGATCGCCGGGGGCACTGCACTGCCGAGTACCGCGCTTTCGTATGCCAGAATCGTGGGCGCGAATGACCGCATTTCGCTGGCACACATCGGAACGGGGAGCCGAGGAAGCGATTTGGACTGGATCGTAGCGCAACTAAAAACGAGCCAGAACGCCGAAATGACGGTCATCTGTGATTTATGGAAGTTGAACCGAGAGAAGGCGGCGGCGACGAATGCGAAATATTATGGGCGCGCGCCGAGGACTTATCAGTATTTGGAGGATGTGCTTGCGCTTAAGGATGTGGACGGCGTGATTATTTCGACGCCGGAGCATGCGCACTCGCCAATCCTCAAAATGGCGGTCGAGGCGGGCAAAGACGCATACGTGGAAAAGCCGATGGGCAACGTGTTAGCGGAAGTGAAAGCAGCGCGGGACACCGTCGCGAAGAGCGATCGGATTGTGCAGGTTGGCACGCAACATCGCAGCGAGCCGTATCAAAGAGCTGCCCACGATCTGGTGCAGACGGGCGTGCTCGGCGACGTGAGCAAGATCGAGATCGTCTGGAATTACCACGGGCCGAGATGGCGTGGACGCGAGGAAACAAAGTTGATTCGGGAAGAAGATACGGATTGGCGCAAGTGGCTGCTCACGAAGCCTTATCGGCCATTCGATCCGAAGGTGTATTGCGAGTTTCGTTTGTACAAGGAATTTTCCGGAGGAATTCCGGATCAGTGGATGAGCCACGCAATTGATCTCGTGCACTGGTTCATGAAGGACAGTTTTCCGCGGTCGGCTATGGCGCACGGCGGAATTTTTGCGTGGCACGATGGACGGGAGAACGGGGATACGTTTCAGGCACTGTTCGAATATCCGAAGGGCTTTCTGGTGAGCTACGCGACGAGTTTTGGCAACGACTCGCCGGCTTCGACGCGCTATATGGGAAAGAAGGCCACGCTTACCAATCTCGGCGGCGAGGGCAGCCCTCGCTATCAGCTGGTTGAAGAGAAAGGCAATCACGAAGACGATGCGGATATCGAGAAGAAAAGAGCGGCCAAGTTCGTTCAGTTGCCCGGGGAAACGAAACTTCCGCCGCTGGAAATCGACGACAGGACGCTGGAGCATATGGCGAACTGGTTTGAGTGCATGAGGTCGCGACAGCAGCCGCATTGCACGGTACAGGACGGGTTCGCGCATTCGGTCGCGAACATGATGTCAACGGAGTCCTATTGGTCCGGCAAAAAGCAATATTGGGATGCGGCTAGCGAGACTTTTAGCGATCGGGCGCCAGGAACCTGAGCAGCCCGGGTCAGCACGGGTGCAAGTAAAGCGATAAGGCGCAATCAGGAAAGATAGTTGATGGTTTGTTCGATCAACTTCGAAGTTGGAGCATAGGGATCACCGGGTGCGTCGAACTCCATCGAACAATAGCCGCGATAGTTGCTGGCATTCAGGATTTCGAAGGATCTCTTCAGATCGACGTTGAATTGCTTGTCGTCATCATTGGTCTCGCCGTCTTTCACATGACAAATGTTGTAGGCATGCTGAAACATCGCTTGCAGGGCCCGGTAATTGAAATCGGCGTCGCCACTCAGCATGGAATTTGCGAAATCAGGCAGGGCGCGAAGATAGGGATTATTGACGGACTCGATGACCTTGACGAGGAAGAATGCGTCCTCACTTACTAAATCATCGTTCTCCAGCGTGACGACGATATTTTTGTCTGTGGCGTATTCGGTTACTTCGCGCAGACTCTCCGCCGTGAGATCGACATTGGGGGACGAATTCCTAACAGCGGCGATGTGCGTGCGGATGCCGGGAGAACCGATGTGCGCGGCGACATCCACCCATTTTTTTGCAAAAGTAAGGGCCTTTTCCCGCGCGGAGGCGTCAGCGTCGTAGAAACTATTTACCGTGCTAACGGCGATGTTTACTACGCGCACTTTGGTCTTCAGCAAAATCTGGCGGAAATCATCGAGATAGTCCGGCTGCAGAGAGGTGAAATGACGGCTGTGGGGCTCAATATTATGTATGTTGAATTTCGCAACGACGTGAGCTGGAAATTCGAGAAGATTCATTCCCGGCAGGTTGGTATCGCGATCGCGATTGTCGGGGCTCACGATGTACGCACGAAATGGATACGACGCGATGGAGATGCGCTCACGAGGGTGGGTGGGGAAAATGATGTGTGGTTCGGAATCGAGATTTGCCAATGCGCTGGGCGCGCCGGCCGCCGCGAGCCCGCCGGCTGTCAGAACGGAGATTGTTTCCAGGAACGCGCGTCGAGTTAGTGAATCCATTTTCTGAATTTGTCCCGCATTGAAGGTATCTGCGGGGAGCAGCATACCATTTTGGGGCAGGCCCCCGACGCATCGCCAAGGATCCTTGGGCTGGAATGCGATGCCAGCTTGTCGGGCTCGATTATGTGACGAGGTCACGGGCTGTGCCCGCGGAATTGGCTTGGGTGTGTGGAAGTGTGCCGAAGACCGGCGCGATGGCGACGCCCTGAATCTGAATCAGCTCTCGGGCGCCTACGGCTGCCGCCGAGGAAGCACGTTTCGCATCGAGATTCTTTGACGGAATTCCCGTGCGCGCAAAGGACTTCTCGCAATCTTGGATCGACGGTCCGCGCATGTTTCCTTCCATGAATGCCAGCCCAGGGCAGCGCGTGCAGGCTGCGACATGGCTACACTGGGAACACGTCGGCAGGTCACGCACCTTGATGGAGCGCACCTCACTCAACTGGCTGGAATGGTGCCAAATATCAAGGAACCGCGTGCGCCTCACATTTCCGCTGGGAAGAGGAAACTGCACGCAAGGATAGACGTCGCCGTAAGGGGAAACGTAGCAGGCAGTATGCCCCGCGCTGCAAGGCACAGCGTCCAGGTCGTCATCGTCTGCCTTCCGCGGTGGAGCGCATGATTCTTCCACGTTTCCGGCCAACGATTCGTCGCGGAAAAGCTCTTTCAAGGCGGCCTGCTGGATGTTGAGGTTCAGAATTGATCTGTCCCCGTCCATTTTCGGTGTAATCGTGGGGTCGAGCGTGAATTCGACCCCCAGCTCTTTGGCCATAGCTCGGACTTCTGGATAGTCGCCCATGTTTTGAATCATTTGGACGTTTGCGATGATGACTTTCAAGCCGCACGCCTTAAGGAAGCGGATGGCATTCACCGACCGCGCGAGCGAGCCCGGAACCTTCGTAATGGCATCGTGAACTTCGGAACGATGTGAGTAGATGCTGACTTGTATCGATTCCACGCCAAGAGACCGGATGCGTTCGGCTTCGCGTTCGCGAATCAAGATTGCGTTGGTCTTGAGCTTGACGCAAAAGGTCAGCGCGCGGGCGTGCTCCAGGATTTCGAAAAAATCCTTTCGCAGCATAATTTCGCCGCCGCTCAAGGTGAGAAAGAAAACTCCGGCGCCCGCAAGTTCCTTGAGAAGATCCTTGATTTCCGAGGTGGTCATCTCGCCGTGGTCCTCGTGGTCGAGATAACAGTGAACGCACCGCTCGTTGCAACGGTAGGTGAGGTCCAGCTGCACGCTGAGAGGAGTCCCTAGTGCAAGCGCCTTGGCGCTCATTTCTTGCATGAGGGCGCTCATCTGGCCTCTTGTCGCAGAAGAACTGGCGGGAGGATCGGCTCGTTAGAAATCAGTAGGATGCCATGGCTGGCCAGCCCCTCAACCAGCGTCTCAGCATCCTGCAATGCCATGCAGGGTTGAACTTCAAACTGCGGGCAAATTTTGCTCTCCACGATCTCGTCGAGCGAAGTCGAGCCGTCGGCTGCTTCCCAGATGACCGTCGCCACATCATTTAATGTGTACAGGGTCGAATCACGGCCCGACATAATCATCATCTCGCGGCCCAGCTTGCGTGCGGCGATTTCGGAGCTCCGCGCCACATAACACTTCTTCGTCATGCGATCATCTCCCATACTCCGGCATCTGGCACGAAGGTGAGACGGTAAACCGGCACACGGCAGATGAACTCGCAGGCGGCCTGAAATACGGACTTGACCAGTTCGGGATCCCGGGCAAAAAAGAGAATACTTTCAAGCAGCGCCCTGCTGGCTTCGGCGGGTCCAACCGGCTCGATCCGGTTTTCCGGGCCCTTTGCTAACAAGTACAGAGCAGCGATCGGTGCGTTTATATTCTCACCCGATTTGGCCAACTCTCCCGCGAACGGAGTGCCGAATGCGCAATAGCCATCTTCGTGTCTGCGGACATAGGACACTTCATCTGTAAGCAACACCGCGTCCTTGGGCGCAAGTCTGGAGATTGTGGTCTTTCCTGCACCGGATACGCCGGCGAATAAGAAAGCCCTTCCGTTGCGGACGGCACTGGCCGCGTGCACCAGAAAGCTGCCTTCTCTTGCGAGTTCGAGCGTGTGCACGATACGAAGAACGGAGTCAATCGAGTAGGGATTTGCAGACTGGCGAATGCTCCCCCGGTTCGACGCCGGATCCCACTCGGCGCGGAAATCTCCGCGCTCCAGCGACCACCTGCCGGATCGCCGGAGTACGCTCAGGTCGTCCTCTACCCGGGCTTCGTCTAGCGGCTCGAGGTCCACTTCAAATTCATAAGCCGCGCTCCGCCCAGCGCCGACAAACCCTGCATAACGATTCTCAAGCATCTGTAAAAATGCAAGATTGGCGGTGCGTACGCGCACAGGAATTTTGCCGATCTCGATGACCAGTTCGTGCCGGTTATGTCCAGGGGTCGCGGGAGAATCTATCGAGGCTATCAGCTCTCGCACGAGGCCTCTTGTTCTCGCCAGGTCCAGCGGATGGAATGCAGCCGAAAGAGGACTCCGGCAGCTAGTGGGAAACGACTCACGAGGGCCGCCAGCAACAACCCCCCGGCGCTCAACCGGGCGCGAGGCGCGATCCACTTTCCGTTGCGAAAAACCAAAGAGACCCTGCCCAGCAACTCGGCGGAGGTGACTGCTGGGTCGGGCGCTCGTAGCGCGTCACCCTGGGTGACCACTTGTTCGCTACCGGGCTCACCGGCCAATGAAACCACGCGATGAGCGAAGAGCCTGCCGTCGCGTGTGAAGAGCACGATGTCTCCGGTCGAGATTCGGCCGAAATCGCATCTATGTATCAACAAAAGGTCTCCCGGCCACAGCGAAGGGAGCATGCTCGATCCCGTAACCCGCAAACGCAAAGTGCCGAAGGAACGCAGGACTTGCCCGGCAAGATCGCACTTCGCGGCATTTGTGACTTCGTGCATGGTGTTTTCAAACTGCCTGAATCCCTCACTCGAATTCGGAGCCAAGGCATGGAAGAACGAGCTGTCCACACAACCTGACATCCCGCTCGCCACTCCGATCATCCGAGAACTCCTCACTTACGAAAGCTTTCTGTTGTGTCTGCAAGATCCCTGGGTGGCGGAGATCTTGCCGCAAGCCAAGGCCATCGTCTCGAACACGCGTTCGTGCAGGAAGGCAGGCTTCTGGTAAGCTCGCTTCTTCTGACCCGGCTTTCCCGCAGGAGATTCTTGATGTCCCTGCTTATCCTGTTCGCGCGTATTCATTGTTCGCACAATCCCATAAAACAAAATCCTGTGAGTAGCGACCTACTGCAACCCCGCCTGCGTTAATTTGATAGCGCAGTACGCGGCAGTCGTTCCACAAACCGTGGCCGACTTCGCCAACGTACCGAAGTAGATGCTCGACGTCTGCGCGCCGGTTGAATCGTTGTCCACGACTATGGCGCTTGTACCCCCAACTGCGTCGGTGGTGTTTGTCGCCGTAGTAGTACCGCTCACAGCCCCGGCTGGCAAAAGGAACGTATACACTTCGGCTGGGTTTTGAAGCACTCCCAGGAACAAGTAGTCCGGTCCGCCGGTGGCGGTTGCACCGGTGACGATGCAACCCGCGCCGGTCGTTGCGTTGAGTATCGTAGCGTCGAAGGTAAACTGGGTTCCGCTTGCCGAAACAATAGTGTACAGACCGCCATTTATGACATTGATGTCAGCCGTGGTGCAGGCTGTGCCGTTGGCAGCTACGCCGGATAGCGTAACCATGTCGTTCACGGCGAGTGTGTTTGCAGCCGTAACAGTAACTACGGTTGTAGTCGCCGTAACTCCGGTCACGGTGAACGCCTGGCTGTTGTAGAACTCGGTGAGCGGCGAGATAACCGAAGAGCTTGTCCCGATTTGAGGTTTCGCCTCAGGCGTTGTTTGCATGGCGGAACTAAGGAACTGGAAGGCTTTTATCTGTTGGCCACCCGTGCCGGAGGCAGCGGCGATTATCTCCCCGTTGTTCGCCTCAGTGGCGCTGCCGATTCCCAAGACGTAGTAGCGGTCGTCCGGCGTGGGGTCGTACACCGGATAGCCAGCGACGGTACAGTTTTGATTAGCGTTGCTATCGAGCCCCGCGACAGCTACTGAGCTCATGGTGCTGCTTGTGAACTTAAATTGGATAAGCGCGGCGTTCTGCGCGTCGGCCTCACCCACGGTGTTGGCGCTGCAGGCCGTTACGACATAACCCACCGCATTCGTTGAGTCAATGATCGGGGAGTCGCGAATGCCACCGTTCACGGCTGTGCCAACCGATAGCGATGGGGCTGCCGTAGCCCCGGTCGGCGTCAACGCGTACAAGTTAGCGCCGCTATCTCCGACAAAAATATTCTGGGTGCCACCCACATCGACCACCGGGCTTGAGAGATAATTGGATCCCGCTGTGACCGTTGCGCCGGTGATTGTGCACCCGGTAGTCGCGCTGGGTATCGTAGCGTTGAACGTGAATTGCGTTCCGCTTGCGGAAGCGACGGTCTGCGTTCCATTGATTGCTGTGAGGTCACCGGCGCTGCAGCCGTTTCCCGTGTTGGCAGTTACACCCGCGATGGTGACGAATTCTCCGATACCAAGCGCGTTGGTCACGGTGACCGTCACGACAGTCGTGCTAGCCGTCACCTGAGTCGGGCTAGCGGACGCGGGAGCGGCACTTACCTGAACCGGGAACTGCCCTCCCTTATACCCTGGCGTTCCGTTGAACGTCGGGTTGATCGAATACAGGTAGCCGTTGTTGTCGCCGACGTAGGTAGTGTCGTACCCATAGTAGGTGAACGGGGACGAGAAGCTATCCGCCGCTCCGGCAACGGCAGTGGCTGCGTTGGCAGCAACCAAACCGAGCGGAAGCATGAAGTCCGTGGCGGTGCTTCCCGAAGTGCTTCCAGGGATCACCGGGTTGGTTGCGCAGGTCGGCAAACTGGTCCCCCCGTTGTTGTTGGTGGCGCAACTGGCGGTACTGCCGTACTCAGTGCTCCCGCTACCGAACGTCAGCACATGCAGGATGGCGCCGATGTTGGGGTCGTTCTCCACATAAGTGATCTTTGTGCCATCCAGAGAAAGGCTGGGTGAGGTAGCGACCGGTCCGACCCCGGAGGCGTAAGAAAAGATGAATTCCGGATTCGTGAGATTACAAAGCGATGAACCCGACCCGCTGTAGAGCTGATTGAAGGCGACGATGTTGGCTTGGGAGCCATTGGCCCCGGCATTGATGGTGCCCCAGCTAAAATTGGTCAGTGTAGTTGCATCTGTCAGGGTCACGCCAGTCCCCGGCGTGAGCGCATAGACAGTGACCGTACTTCCGGACGCAATCGCCACGACACGGTCGACCGCGGTATTGCTGAGGTTGCGATTGATCGCGGCAGCCAGATTCGTCGCGTTGGTGGCAACCACGGTCGACACCTCGAAGTTTAGCCCCGTGTTCGAGGCGGCCGATGACGTCAAAGTTAGAGTGACCGCAGTTCCGCCGGTCGGAGTTATCGTGATGGCTGCCGTTTGGTTGGTTGCCGGTTCTGCACTAAAGGTGCCGATAACATTGGCACGCGCGTTCCCGGTCGACGCGTTGACGGGAAACACTACATAATCGGAGGTGCAGCTTGGCGTCGCATTCGCATTGAAGGTGTATTTCGCCGGCGACATGCCTTGCGCAACGCCGCCGCCGCCCAGCGACACGGCCCAGTCCCTTCCCATTTCCCGCCTGGCCCGCGTTGGCGGCATTGGGCGTCTGTGCACCAGTCCTGAACCTTCTGGTCCCTCGCCATGTAGAAGCCACTGCGCATAGACCCGCGGCTCCTTTAACATCTTCTCTGCCTGCTTTGCCGTGAAGCCCCCGGTGAACAGAACGTGCTTCGCGCTCCAATCCAGCGGCACGGGAACCGAACCATCCGGCCTCGCCACGCTCTGCCCGAGCGCAGATGGCGCAAAGCACCCCGCGATCAGCAGCGCGGCGCACCATGCGAAAGAAGCCACTTTTCGATCGATGGCGGTTCTAAAAACATTCAGTGCCAATGCGCCGTGGCGTTTATCGCTGAATTTCCAACTTGATCCAGAGCTCGAAGTGAGGTTCCGCGCAGCCCGCCCAATGGGTGCGACCATTGATTCGCCAGCAGGATTGCGGGAAATGGTTGTCGCGTTCGGTGTATGGCGTACCAGTACCGTACCTACCGAGGCGGGCAAAGCCCAAGGCATTGAAAGCTTTGAGAGAGGGTATGGCATACTTGAGATTAGTGTCCGAGATTGAACCGGACTTGTCACTTTCTGGGAAGTACAGTGTTCCGTACTAGTACCTTCATAGTACAAGCTGTCTAACCTCTAATACGCAGTTCTTGGCTCTTTGTTTGCTTTGACTTAGCGAGCCTGCCTAACGGATGTTGCTGACCATATCTTCCTGCTATGTGTTGTCCTTGCGCCAATGGTTGAAGTTCTGGACTACCGATACCCACCTCGCCGTCCTAGAGCGGCTAGCGTCGTAGAACAAGTTGGGGGACTGAGTGTCGTGTCAGGGATCGGCTTTATGGGGGCCGGTGTAATTCTAAAAGATGGTCTGAGCCTTCGCGGCATCAATACGGCCGCTACACTTTGGTGCACGGCTGCGGTTGGAACCTTGTCCGGACTAGGAGGGACGCGGTTCAGTCTGATTGGGACCCTGGGAATCATCGGCGCGAACATCCTGCTGCGGCCTGTAGGGAAGGCGATCAACAGAGACACGATTGTCAGCGATGCTGAAATCACGTATCTCTTCCACATCACGGCCCGGGCTGATCATGAGAACCACATGAGGGCTCTGCTACTCCATTCGATTGGTGGCCAGCCATTGCTGCTGCGATCGCTGAAGAGCGAGGACGTCGAGCATACAGACAAAGTCGAAGTGTGCGCGACCCTGACAAGCACTGGCCGGCAGAACTTGTTGCTGGAACAACTCGTGAGCCGTTTGAGCCTCGAGGCCGGAGTAACGGGAGCGAGTTGGGAAATCGTCGGGGAGCACGAATAGGAAATGAGTGTAGGATTTGGGAAAACAATTGAGCAACAACGACGCGCCTGCCCCTGGGAGTGGGACGCTACAAGAGGCCAGAGATGGAAGGGTCCGAGGTCTTATTCTGGTTTAACTGTCTTTTAATTTAGCACAGGGGCTGCTGGATGATTTACTTAGGTTCATTAGGGGCGATTTCCTATAAGCAAGGATTTCAAATAAACATGCGGCGTCTTCTTCTTCAGCACGTGGTACAAATTCTCTGCGTCCTAATCGTGTGCCTTGCCGCACCGCGCATGGCCGCCGCGCAGATCTCGCCGTCCATCCAAACGCCCGCTGGAGCGCCTCTCCAAAACACGCAAACCGAGCAAACCGGCGCACATCTCTCCACTCCAGCGGCGCCCGCTTCGAGCGCAGATCAATCGATGGGGGCCGACCCCAGCCCCAGCGATTCCACAACGCTCTTTCCCCATTCAAACACCAGCCGCTATTGGATCTCGGGCCAAGCAAACGTCGTTTTGCAGTGGCATCCCTCGTTCCCGGCGAAATACAGCGGGCCAAACAGCTTATCCGCACCGGCTCAGAGCGCCACAACCCACATTATGACGCTTTATACCGGCTACGAACTCTCGCAGACGACGGAAGTGTTCGCCGACCTAGAATATGCGACCGGCGGTGGCATCGGGACCGCGATGGGTCTCGCCGGCTACACCAACCTGGATTCCGTGCGGACCGTACAAGGTGTACCGCTTGCAGAGAAACCGTATCTTGCGCGCCTCATGTTGCGGCAAATCATCCCGCTGACGGATGAGCGCGTCGAAGCAGACCGCGATGAGCTCCATCTCGCAACGTCTTTACCACCGCGGCGCATCGAGTTCCGCATCGGAAAATTCGACTTGGCCGATTTTTTCGATCTGAATTCTTTCGGGTCCGACAGCCACTTACAGTTTCTCAATTGGACCATCGACAATGACGGTGCATACGATTACGCAGCGAATACGCGCGGCTACACCGACGGGGCACTCCTCGAATACGACGATCATTGGTGGACGGCACGCTTCGCCGAAGTGCTGGAGCCGAAAGTGGCGAATGGAGACAACCTGGACGCCGATATCGCGCGTGCGCGATCTGAAAACTTTGAGCTCGAAGCCCGCGGAAAACTGATTGCGCATCGGGCGGGCGTCGTGCGCCTGTTGAGCTATCTGAACCACGCCAACATGGGAAACTACGACGAAGCGATTGCTGAATTCCTCGATCACGAAACCGCGACGCCCCAGATCATCGCTACGCGGCGCCAGGGACGCCACAAGTATGGCTTTGGCCTGAATTTCGAGCAGGGAATCACCCCCCAGGTAAGTGTGTTCGGCCGCTTGGGCTGGAACGATGGGCACAATGAGTCCTTCGCATACACCGAAGACGACCGAACGCTCGAACTCGGCGGCTTTACAACGGGCGCTTCATGGCACCGCCCCAACGATCGCGCGGGGGTGGCTTTCGTCGTCAACGGGATTTCGGCCGCGCACTCACAGTATCTTGCTCTTGGCGGACTTGGCTTCCTGCTTGGCGACGGCGCCCTCACCTATGGCCCCGAAAAAATCTTCGAGACTTTTTACACCGCGCACCTCTGGCGCGGATTCTTTGTTTCCTTCGACCTACAGCACATCAACAATCCGGGCTACAACCAGGCCCGCGGCCCGATCACCGTCCCGGGCGGCCGGCTACACGTTGAATTCTGACGATTCAAAAAGCGTCGTTATCTGACGACTCGATGAAAATTGTGACCTTGCGCGAACAACGTGGCTGGCAGCGCCCCTTGCCCGCGCAGCTACTTAAAGGTGGTAAGCGATTGTAATTCGCGGGTGACGATTTCGCGAGGGAGCGGAGCGTACCCAAGCGCGGAACATTCCTTTTGTCCGTCTGTAAGCATCCACTGGAGGAGTTCAAGGTAGGCAGATTTCTTGCCGTTGACGGCCATATCTGACGGGAAAAGCCACCAGGTGAAGGTCGAAATCGGATAAGCACCTTTACCCGGGGGATTCGTAATCGAGACTCGAAAATCAGGAGTCATGGCACCCGCGGCACGGCTCGCCGCAGCGGTCACACTTGTAAGATCGGCTTGCACGAATTGACCAGCGGCGTTTTGTACGGCTCCGAAGTTCAACTGGTGCCTGAGTGCGTAAACCAACTCGACATAACCAATGGAGTTGGGCGTCTGTTGAACCATTGAGGCAACGGCATCATTCCCTTCCGCGCCCGACCCCACCGGCCAGTTGACGGTTGCGCCGGAACCGACCGTGGTTTTCCACTGTAGACTGACCTTGGATAGAAAGTCCGTCCAGACAAAGGTCGTCCCGCTGCCATCAGAACGGTGAATGACAACGATGTCGCTGTTGGGCAGGCGGATGTTTCGATTTGATGCGCGAATTTTCGGATCACTCCATTTCTTGATCTTTCCCAAATAGATTTCGGCTAGCATATCGGGCGTGAAGTTAAGCGTACGGTCTAGTGCCCCCAAGTTATAAATGGGAACGACAGCACCCAAGACGGTGGGAAAATGAACGAAGGATCCTTTTGATTCCGGCATCTCCACGCCGGAAAGAGGCACGTCCGAAGCGGCGAAATCCACTTTGCCATCCGCGATCAATCGGATGCCGGCCTCCGAACCTACGGCCTTATAGGAGATGCGCGAGTTTGGATGGCCCCGCTGAAATGACTCGAACCACTTTAGATAGAGAGGCGCAGGAAAAGTTGCGCCAGCGCCAGTCAGGTTTACCTCTGCGGGGCGATTGGCAACGGGCGACAAAGGAGGTATGTCTTTTGCGGGTTCGAGTGCGGCTAGCACCTTTACCGCAAGTTGATCCGCCAGGTCTTGAGAGATCGATCCGATCCTGAATTTACTGGGAGTTACCAGGTAGGACCACAGAGGCTCGTTATCCTTCCCTACCATTTCCACTGAAAGGTAGCCCTGAATGATTGGCTGTCGCGTAGTCGACGCAGTACGGAAATCGGTCGAAAAGTAACCTGCTACCCAAATGCTCTCACTCCCCTTGATGACCGCATCGGCTTCGCTCGCAGCCGAGACCACCTCTAGTTTTCCGGATTTACGAAGCTGCTTGATCAATCGTGCGCGGAGTTTAGATGCGGCTTCCTCCTGGCCAAAGGACTCTAGGTAGACTTTCTTGACGGAAGAGAGCGATTCGGCGGATTGTGCTCCGGCACTGCTCGCCGCTGCGAGAATGAGAATAAATAGAGCTGCGAAGAGAGGAAGCGGATTCCGAAAGGAATTAAACGATGCAGTTTGCTCGTGGGCTGCGACGATAGTCCGGGCAAACATTTTCAATAAGTGCACCACGGAGATTCTACATCAAAGATAGCATGTCTCTGCTTGCAAGCGCGGCAATCCCAGCCAGAATCAGCGCGATCGGCGTGTAAAATGGCGCGCCCGGCCAGATTCGAACTGGCGACCCTCTGCTTAGAAGGCAGACGCTCTATCCAACTGAGCTACGGGCGCG
>DATEQG010000107.1:0-26532 GCA_035272765.1 Candidatus Acidiferrum sp. | reverse complement strand
TGTGCGCCCAAGGCAGGCGCGCTACCAGGCTGCGCTACGCCCCGATATCATTGAGTCCTCATTCTAGCTTACTTCATCTATTTGTGCCAATGCCCAGCTTGCCGGGCGTCCCACGACCATTTCCGATCTCTGGAGTTCATTTGGAAAGTCCTGAAAGGACATTTTCCCTTGATAGCATTTGTCATTTGGCGGTCGATGAACGCCGGGAGCATCTGTCACAAATTGGCACCTGTGGGGAGTCGGCTTCTCTTCTCGCTCCGCACCAAGCGGTTGAGGAGGGTGCCATGCACGTAGCCACTTGTCGACATCGGCGAATATATTCTTTGACTCTTTCTATTTGGTCATGAATACTCAGATTCCCTTCCAGAATTTCCACCTCGGGCTGCCTTGTCCTCTCCTGCAGCTTCGGGGAACCACGAGCCAAGATTGTCATTGCATGCGAGTCGGCCGCCTTCTGTGGCAGTCGCACCGACCCACTGTCAACAGACTCTCGGTCAAGAGGACGATGAAAACAAGAATCCATCTGCTTTGCGCCGGACTGCGCAGCATCTCGCCATTTTTGGCGAGAGGTGTCTGCGGCAATTTCTCCCCGCGCCCTGAGCAGAATACTTCTTCCGGAACGGGCTGCTCATGGGCATCGCGTAGTCTTGGCAACCTACAGGCACAATCATTCCGGTTTCGAGGACTTGCCGCAAACGAGCGACCTTCTACAGGAGGCCGGAGATGCAAATAAGGGCAACGCGGCGTGGGAGGCAAGACGCACCGAAAATCCTCATCGCCGATGATGACCTCATCACGCGGCGTCTACTGCAAAAAACGCTGGAGCGCGCAGGTTACGAAGTTGTGGCCGTTGAGAACGGGCAAGCCGCGCTGGAATCTCTTTCCAGTCAAATTGGCCCGCGGCTGGCGCTCTTGGACTGGCTCATGCCTGGGCTCAACGGGCCCGAAGTCTGCCGCGAGGTACGCAGGCATTCCGAGTATCCGTACATCTACATTATTTTGTTGACGGCGAAAACCGCCAAGGTGGACGTCGTCACCGGTCTAGAAGCGGGCGCCGACGACTATATTACGAAGCCATGCGACGCGGAAGAGCTGAAGGCGCGGTTGCGCTCGGGGGAACGCATCCTGAAATTGGAAGACAAACTGACCTACGATGCTCTTCACGATCCGCTCACGCAACTGCCCAACCGCTCTTTCTTTCTGGAACGACTGACCTTGTGTGTCAGCTGGGGAATGCTCCACCCCGACTATAAGTTTGCAGTCTTATCCGTCGACATGGATCGCTTCAAAGTCGTGAATGACAGTCTCGGTATCGCGGCGGGCGACTGGCTTCTGGTGCAAATTGCGGACCGTCTGCTCGGCTCCATTCGGAGGGACGACGCGATTTTGCGCACGGCGGAAGTGGGAGGAATGGCTGGTCAATCGGGGGAAGTCGGCATACTGGCGAGACTGGGAGGCGACAAATTCACCATCTTGCTGGATAACATCCGCAACGCCTGCGAAGGGATCCGGGTGGCCGAACGAATTCAGCAAAACATCCAAGTGCCCTTCGATGTCGATGGACAGGCGGTTTTCACAACCGCGAGCATCGGCATTGCGTTCAGCGGGACCGGCTATAGCGCGGCAGAGGACATGCTCGGGGACGCAAATACTGCGATGGCCCGAGCTAAGACTCTCGGCAAGGCCCGGTATGAAATGTGCGATCCCTCGATGCACGCCACCGCTGCCGGCCGCTTCCGGCTGGAAACTGACCTTCGCCAGGCGACGGAACGGCAAGAATTTCGCGTGCAATACCAGCCGATCGTTTCACTGCTCGATTTTCGCATCACGGGCTTCGAAGCCTTGGTTCGCTGGCAGCGTCCGGACTTTGGTTTGGTGATGCCAGGGGCATTCATCACCGCTGCTGAAGATACAGGTCTGATTCTATGGATTGGAAACTGGATTTTGCAGGAAGCCAGCGCCCAACTCTGCGCCTGGAACCTACAATTTCCATCCACGCCCCCGTTTACCATGGCCGTAAATATCTCCGCCAAGCAGTTTGCACAGGCTGATTTAGTCAGCCAAGTCGGCCATATCCTCACTGAAACCGGCCTCGCGCCAGAAAACTTGAGGTTGGAACTTACCGAAAGTGTGACCATGCGCGATGAAGAGCGAACGACTCGAATTCTTGGCGAACTCAGAAAACTCGGTGTGCGGTTGTGCATCGATGACTTTGGAACAGGCTATTCTTCGCTGAGTTATTTGCGCCGCTTTGCCCTGGATATTTTGAAAATCGACCGCTCCTTCGTATCCGACATGCTGAACAACAGCGAAAGCCTGGAAATCGTAAAAACCATTTTGAGCCTCGGAAGCAACCTAGGAATGAAGGTCATTGCCGAGGGCGTGGAGACACCGGAACAGGCGAGCCAGTTGAAATCACTTGGCTGTGAGTTTGCTCAGGGATATTTCTTTTCCAAGCCGATCGATTCAGCGGCAGTGGCGCGCGCCCTGGTGGCTTGCGAAGCAAACTCTTACACGCTTCCCCAAGAACCTTTTAGGCAGCTCCTTGCCCCAGTGAGGTGAGACGAAGATCAGCCCGTAGCCCGTTGGAAACCAACTAGCAATCCCGGATTGACGCTGGGTCGGACTGATATAAACTTGAAGTCCCTTCGAAATATACCGGACCACGGTTACAGGCTGCCCTCTTTCAGCCCTCGGGATCGCGTCCGGATTAGCTTCTCCTTTTCCAATTTGGTGTGAGATGAAGACGAAGTCTCTATTGAGTCGCAGGCTGCAACTCGCATTCGGGTCCGCCATCTTGGCTTTGCTCGTCGTGGGTGCAATTTCCTATCGCGGAATGGCCGAGTCCAGAGAAAGCGACCGGTGGGTTCGGCACACGCACGAGGTTCTGGAAAACCTGCAGGATTTACTCGCGGCTATGCAGATTGTGGAATCGAACGCCCGCGGTTATCTGTTGACTGGCAACGAATCCTTTCTCGAGATCTACCGCGCCGGCATCGTAAAGACGGATAAAGACCAAGCCATCGTGCGCGAATTGACGATGGATAACGCCGGGCAGCAACGCAAGCTTGATGCTCTCGCATTACTTGCTGATCAGAAGTTCCAGCTCGCGGAGAAGGTCATTGGTTTGCGGCGGACAAATGGTTTGGAGGCCGCCACTGAGGCTATCCAAAAAGGATCCGGCAAACAGATCATGGACGACTTTCAAAAGCTGATTGGCCAGATGCAGGATGAAGAACTGCGATTGTTGGCACTGCGCGAGGCGGACTCTTACCGGCGCTTAAGCCAGACCAAAGCAATTCTGATGCTTGGAATCATCCTGGGCTTGTTGATCACGGGTATCGCCGGTTGGAGCGCCCAGCACGATCATTCCGCTCGCGGACTCGCGGAGGAGGCGCTCCGAGATAGCGAAGAGAAATATCGAAGGCTCGTTCAAGGAGTTCAGGATTACGCGATTTTGATGTTGGGCCCGCAAGGCGAGATTCGCAGCTGGAATCCCGGCTCGGAACGAATGACGGGTTGCAAATTCGAGGAGGTCGCCGGTAAGAATTATTCCCGCTTCTTTTCTCCGGAAGACATTGCACGGGGCAGGCCGGAGGAGGTCCTTCGGATGGCTGCCGCAACCGGTTCGTACGAAGATCAAGGGATGCGCGTGCGGAAAAACGGCGCGCGATTCCTGGTGCGAACCACATATACGGCGTCGCGTGATTTGGCGGGAAATCTGCGAGGATTTTCCGTAGTCAGCCGCGATCTGAGCCGGGGTTCGGAGTCGGATGCGAAGTACCGTGGGCTGCTGGAAGCGGCGCCGGATGCCATGGTAGTGGTCAATCAGGGCGGAGAGATCGTCCTTCTGAACGTGCAGGCGGAAAAGCAGTTCGGATACAGCCGGGATGAACTTGTCGGACAAAAGGTAAAGAACATCATTCCGGAGGGCTTCGCGGAACGGCTGATTGCGGACGGAACGCGGAGCGCGGCGGACGCGCTGGCGCAACAAATCGGAACTGGGATCGAACTCATTGCACTGCGCAAGAATGGAAGCGAATTTCCGATCGAGATTATGTTGAGTCCCCTGGAAAGCGCGGAGGGAACGTTGGTAACAGCAGCGATACGGGACATCAGCGTGCGCAGGGCCGCGGAAAACCATCTGGCCCAGATGGAGGGCAGGTACCGCGGGCTGCTCGAAGCGGCGCCAGATGCCATGGTGGTGGTGAACCAGGGCGGAGAGATTGTCCTGTTGAACGTGCAAGCGGAGAAACAGTTTGGGTATAGCCGCGATGAACTCGTCGGCCAGAAAGTAAAGAACATCATTCCGGAGGGCTTCGCGGAACGGCTGATCGCGGATGGTACGCGAACGGCGGCGGAAGCGCTGGCGCAGCAAATCGGAACGGGAATCGAACTCATCGCCCGTCGCAAGAATGGAAGCGAATTTCCGATCGAGATCATGTTGAGTCCGTTGGAAAGCGCCGAAGGAACGTTGATAACTGCGGCGATACGGGACATCAGCGTGCGCAGAGCTGCGGAAAAGCATCTGGCGCAGATGGAGGGCAGGTACCGCGGGCTGTTGGAAGCAGCACCGGATGCCATGGTGGTGGTGAACCAGCGCGGAGAGATCGTCCTGCTGAACGTGCAAGCGGAGAAACAGTTTGGATATAGCCGCGATGAACTGGTCGGCCAGAAGGTCAAAAACATTATTCCAGAAGGGTTCGCCGAACGGCTCGTCGCGGACGCGCTCCGCTCCGTGGAAGATGCGCTGGCGCAACAAATCGGAACGGGGATTGAGCTGGTTGCCCGGCGGAAGAACAAAAGCGAGTTTCCGATCGAGATCATGTTGAGCCCGCTGGAGAGCGCAGAGGGCATCCTGGTGACGGCGGCGGTCCGCGACATTACCACCCGCAAAAAGGCCGAGGCGAATCTTCTGAACAAAATGGAGGAATTGAACCGCTCGAATGAGGAGCTCGGCCAGTTCGCCTACATCGCGTCGCACGATTTGCAAGAGCCGCTGCGGATGGTGGCCAGTTACACGCAACTGCTTTCCAGACGTTACAAGGGAAAGCTGGACTCCGATGCAGACGAGTTTATTGCGTTCGCCGTAGACGGAGCCGGCCGCATGCAGCGCTTGATCCAGGATTTGCTGGCCTATTCGCGCGTCGGAACAAAGGGGAAGGATCTGCTCGATATCTCCAGCGAAGAAGCGCTACAACAGGCGCTCATTAACCTGCGAGGCGCCATTCAGGAAAAGGGTGCTCTGGTGACCCATGGTCCTCTGCCCACCGTCTTCGCAGACGAGATGCAACTCATCCAACTGTTTCAAAACCTTATCGGCAATGCCATCAAATACCAAAACCCTGGTGTCCCCGAGGTCCACATCTCCGCTGGCATGAATGGCGGTAAGAAATGGACATTTTCGGTGAAAGACAATGGACTGGGTATCGACCCGCAATACTTTGAAAAGATTTTCGGAATGTTCCAGCGGCTTCACAAGCGGGAAGAGTTCGCCGGTACCGGCATCGGCTTGGCTATCTGCAAGAAGATTGTCGAGCGGCACGGCGGCAGCATCTCGGTTGAGTCGCAACCAGGGCAAGGTTCCACCTTTCGCTTTGCCCTTGCGGAAAGCGAAAATAAATCGTGAAGCTCATCGGAGGAGATGGAATGCCCATAGAAGTTCTTTTGATCGAAGACAGCCCCGGAGATGTGCGGTTGACGCAGGAAGCCTTTCGCGATGCCAATAAATCCATCCATTTGCACGTCGCTTCCGACGGCGTGGAGGCCATGGCCTTTTTGAGACGGGAGGGCCCTCACGCGCATGCCCCTCGCCCGGAGCTCATCCTGCTGGATCTAAACCTCCCCAAAATGGATGGCCGCGAGGTGCTGGTTCACATCAAGGAAGATGCCAGCCTAAAAACAATCCCAACCGTCATCCTTACTACTTCCGAGTCGGAAGCGGACATTGCGAAAAGCTACCAACTCCAGGCGAACTGTTACCTTAGCAAGCCCGTACAACTAGATGCCTTTGAGTCTCTCGTGAAGAGCATCAATGATTTCTGGCTGACTAAAGTCAAGTTGCCCCAGCAAAGGCAAAATGGATGAGCCCGAAATCGATCAAAATACTTCTTCTGGTCGAAGACAATCCCGGAGACGCCCGGTTGCTGCGCGAGATGTTCAACGAGGAGGGCGCGCACCACACGGAAATGACGCACGCGCAGTGCATGAAAGACGCCGAGAGGCACCTCGCAGAGCGTGAAGTGGACATTATCTTGCTCGACTTAGGCTTGCCCGACGCGGAGGGAGTGACGGCCGTTCGCCGGGTCCGCGTAGCCGCGCCGCGCGTCCCCCTGGTCGTGCTGACGGGAAGGGACGACGAGGCGCTCGCTGCACAGGCCTTGCAGGAAGGCGCGCAAGACTATCTCATTAAGGGGCAGATCGATTCCCGTGGGCTGCTTCGAGCCCTGCGCTATGCCATCGAGCGCAAGATCATGGAAGAAGCTCTATTCGTGGAAAAGGAACGCGCCCAAGTCACGCTAAACTCCATCGGCGACGCCGTTGTCTGTACCAATATCTTGGGAGAAATCACTTTCCTCAACCTCGTTGCGGAAAAAATGACCGGTTGGTCGTGGCAAGACGCGGCTGGCCGTCCCATGTCCGAGGTAATTAGAATTCTGGACGCTGTTAGCCGCGAAACCACTGCGAATCCGATGGACACGGCAATGGGGCAGGACCGAATCGTTCACCTGCCGTCGAATTGTATCCTCATCCGGCGTGATGGATTTGAAACGCCGATCGAAGACTCTGTCGCCCCCATCCATAACCGAGAAGGGAAGGCTACTGGAGCCGTCATCGTTTTCCGTGACGTAAGCACCGCGTGGGCCATGGCTGCGGAGATGACCCATTCGGCCCAGCACGATTTTCTGACCGGTTTGCCCAATCGCATGCTCCTGAATGACCGTGTGAACCAGGCGATCGTCTTAGCTCCGCGCCATTCGAAAAAAGTCGCGGTACTCTTCCTGGATTTAGACGGCTTCAAACACATCAACGATTCCCTAGGGCATCCCACCGGCGACAAGCTTCTTCAATCCATTGCAAAACGCCTGGTGGCCTGTGTCCGCAGTTCGGATACGGTGAGCCGGCAGGGGGGCGATGAGTTTGTTGTGCTGCTCTCCGAAATGGAACAATCCGAAGATGCCGCCATCTCGGCGCTAAGAATTCTCCAGGCGGTCTCTGAAGCTCACACGATTGACCACCACGATCTTCACGTCACCGCAAGCATTGGCGTGAGCGTTTTCCCAGACGACGGCAAAGACGCTGAGACGCTCGTCAAGAACGCGGACACGGCGATGTACCAGGCAAAAGAGAATGGCCGGCAGAGCTATCAGTTTTTCAGGCCCGCCATGACCGTCCGTGCTGTCGAGCGCCAATCCATCGAGGAAAATCTTCGCCGTGCTCTGGAGCGGCAGGAATTTGCGCTTCACTACCAGCCCAAGATCAGGTTGCGCACTGGGGAGATTACCGGTGCGGAGGCCCTGCTGCGCTGGACGCATCCGGTTCGAGGCCCCGTCTCTCCCGCGCAATTTATTCCGGTTGCGGAAGATTGCGGCCTGATTCTCCCGATTGGCCAGTGGGTCCTTCGGGAAGCGTGCAAACAAGCCCGCGCCTGGTTCGACGCCGGCCTGACTTTGGGAACCATGGCGGTGAACATCTCCTCGATGGAGTTCCGTGACGATGATTTTCTTGAGGGTGTGTTTGCAACTCTCAGCGAGACGGGCCTAGATCCGAAATTGCTGGAGTTGGAGCTGACCGAAAGTGTTCTGATGAAGCGTGCCGAGTCTGCTGCCTCGGTCCTGAAGACGCTGAGAGCAAGAGGTGTGCAGATTGCCGTCGATGATTTCGGGACGGGTTACTCCAGCTTGAGCTATCTGAGAAAGTTCCCGATCGATGCTCTGAAAATCGACCAGTCTTTCGTCCGTCAGATCTCGTCCGCTCCTGACGATACGACCATCGTGACCGCGGTGATCGGCATGGGCCGCAGCCTGAAGCTGCGGGTCGTTGCAGAGGGAGTGGAGACAAGGGAAGAGTTGGCATTTCTTCAGACTCATCTGTGCGATGAGGCACAAGGTTACTACTTCAGCCGGCCGGTGCTCCCCCAGCAATTCGCTATCCTGCTCAAAACCGGGATACCCGAACCCGCGGTTGTGGTTCATCGATGAGTACGCGTCTTCCCATCGAATCGGGAAAAAAACGCGCCGGCGTGAAGATTTTTCACGGGTCTGCCGCTGATAGGCTCGCATCAAATCGCAGGCCAGAAGTCGGATGATGGAACTGCTGAACAAAACGACGTATGGTCAACCACCTCCCGCACCCGCTGAGCCTGTCGAAAAGCGCAGCTGTCCCCGCTTTCCTTTTTCGCCCGCCGTCGAAGCAATCGATCTTCAGGCAGATACTCGAATTCTGGGCCGTCTTTCCGACATCAGCCGGAATGGCTGCTACGTGGATACCATCAACCCGTTTGCCAAGGACGCTCCCGTCACGCTGATCATTTCAAGAGACAACCAATCCTTCAAAACCCAGGCAAAGGTTGTTTACTCGAAAATAGGAATGGGCATGGGCCTCTTGTTCACGACAGCTGAGCCCGAGCAACTCCGTGTGCTTGGTTCCTGGCTCAACGAGTTGAGTGGCGGGAAAGCGTATGGAGAGGAGCAATCGAACCTCTTTCTGCAACCCGAAGCTTCGAAAACCACAGATCCCGAACTGCGGAAGATCGTCAGTGAGCTGATTGCCTTGCTGAACGGTAAGAACATCCTAAATGATTCCGAAGGGATGGGTCTATTGCGCAAACTTGCCAAGTAATTCGATTTGGATGCGTCTATTCTCCGGCTGAGGCTATCCAACATCCAATCATTTACGACCTTAAGTAAGTTCTGCTCCGAGGTAGGACCGATTTCCATTCCGTGCTCGTCAGTGCGCTGTGCCGGGCGATCCTGACCTGAATTTACGCGTAGAGAGAACCAGTGGTGCTCCGATCAGGCATGCGCATGCAAGCATCCAGGAGCAATCGAGAAAGCTCAGAAACGATACTTGCTGCTGAATTAGGTGAGCCAACTCATCCTTGGCATGCACATCCGCATCGGCAGCGGAGTATCCGCCATTGGCATACTATCTTTGAGCATCGCCTGCCGCCACCTCGAGGAATATCTCGAAACGAACATTCATGCTAAGGAGTCCAATGCTCAGACGGAGAGAGTATGAGTTCCTCAGAACCAAGTCTGGAACCCGACTTTAGGAGCAGAGCAAAAGAGAACAACGTGCCGGTGGCCCGCCTGATTGGTTTTGAAGCAATAGAGGGGGCTGATGGACGTGCCGTAGTCTCGCTTGCCGCAGGCCCGCAACACGCCAATCCCATGGGAACTCTGCACGGCGGAATCCTTTGTGATATCGCCGATTTTGCCATGGGAATAGCGTTTGCCAGCACGCTTGCGCCTGGCGAGTCCTTCACCACCATCGAGCTCAAGATCAATTTCTTCCGCCCCGTGTGGAAGGATATCTTAAAGGCCGAAGGCAAAGTGGTACGGCGAGGCAGCACTGTCGGTTATCTCGAATGCGAGATCACCGATGGAAGCGGGCGGCTGGTTGCCAAGGCTGCCTCGACTTGCATGGTCTTGAAGGGCGACAACGCCAAGGGGCGATAGGCCACAACGTTGTCCGGTAAGTCCTTGCCTGTTTGCTTGTGAAAATAGCTTAAGAGTGTGGAGTTTGCGCTACACTTAGCAAAGTTCAAGGGAAGCTGCCGGAAATGGCGGCTAGATAGAATATGACTCCCCCTTCTGTCTCCAGTACCCAAGCTCGCCCCTTCCAGCCGTCGAGATTCGTAATAATCATCTCGCTCCTCGGCCTTTCACAGATCTTTTTCGCTCTTGGTTGTTCGAAGCAGCCTTCGCAAGAACCGGTCACCGTAACGTTTCTGGATGTCGAGTGGGATACCTCCACCCTGAACCCTGGATTAGGACACGAGTTACAGGAGTTCACAAGAAAAACCGGGATCCAAGTCAATCGCCTTCCTCGCCCTGACGGCTCTCTCAATCAACTCGTTCTGTGGCGCAAGCTACTCCAGAAAGGCGCGGCCGCTCCTGATGTAGTCAGCATTGACGTGATCTGGCCCGGTATATTGAGCGAATATCTCATGGACCTAAAGCCCTACCTTGCTGCCGAGCTATCCTCGCAAAATCCCGTCGTGCTGGCCAGCTACACTGTCGGCGACAAGCTGGTCGCCATACCACATCACGCCTATGTTGCTGTTTTGTATTATCGACCGAGTCTTTTGCGAAAGTACGGTTATCCCGAGCCCCCCAAAACTTGGGATGAGCTTGAGAGGATGGCCACTCGCATTCAGGCCGGTGAACGGGCCAAAGGCCGGAAAGACTTTTGGGGCTACGTATGGCAGGGGGGCGTCACCGAGGATCTGACCTGCAGCGGCTTGGAATGGCAGATTAGCGAAGCTGGCGGACGAATCATCGAAGACGACCGTACAATTAGCGTGAATAACCCGCAAGTGATTCGCGCATGGAAACGCGCTGCGCACTGGGTTGGATCTATCTCTCCGCCGGGGGTGACGGCCTACGCACTGTGGGACGCTCAGAACCTCTGGGGATCGGGGAATGCAGCCTTCCTTCGCGGTTGGCAATCCGATTATAGTGTGATCACAGGCGGCTGGCCCTTTTCTGGATCGCCTTCTTCCGCCGAAAATTCTGCCCAGGTTGGCCTAACCAGCGTTCCGGGCGGCAAAGCTGGGCGAGCAAGCACTCTGGGAGGAAACGGATTGGCAATTTCCCGGACATCAACGCACCCTCGCGAAGCACTCGAGCTGATCCGCTTTCTTCTGCAAGGAGATGCCCAGCTTACGACTGGTAACGAGCATTCCGTGCCTCCTGAGGAAGTTGAGTTTTATGAACTGCCTGCGATGTTGGATCCCTATCCCCAGCTTGCCAAATTTAAGCAACGCGGGGGCGGTCTGGTTGCGCGCCCTTCGATAGTTGCTGGTGAGAAATACGAACAGGTCAGCAGGGCATACATCGGCTCGGTGCGGTCTGTCTTGACTGGCGAAAAGATTCCGTCTGTAGCTGCTGCGGACTTGGAGAGGCAATTGGTGGAAATAACCGGATTCAGTCCGGGACCGCCCTCCAAGCTGAATTGATCGTCTCGCGAAAAAAGGACTCTTAGAGTCTCACACGTCTTTTGACACTTCTCGGCTTAGAGTCCGCGCGCTAGTGATCTTTGCTATGCGTAATCGAGGCAAGAAATAGGGAGTCACCAGTGGTCGCGAAACTCGCCGGATGGGCGAAACAAGCTGGCAAGAGATCGTTTCGCCTTCATCGGCTCAACATCGGTCCTCGTTTGACGCTATGCTTCGTCTTCATCATCCTTGCGATGTTGCTGGGAAACGCGGTTTTGCTCTGGCAATTCCATCTGGCTCGCGTTCAAGCGGAGCGTCTAAGCGACGTCGACCGAGAGTTGATTGTCGTCTTGCAATCCCATACCAATCTCATGTCGTTTTATGAGCGTCTCGATGCGCTTGCCCATTCTGAAAACACCGCCGAACTCGTGACCGAAGCGGAACTTCTTCGTAACGACCTTCTTGAGGACAGTCGCCGAACCAAAAATGCCCTCACCAGCTTTCCGCCGGAACTAAAGCTGGACCCGACGCTGTTGCCTGCCCTCGAGGCAATTCAGGACGAACTGCCGGCGGAGCTCGGGGCCATCACTGACTTGGCCAAATCAAGGGACTGGCAGGCCGTTCGCCTGCGCTTAACCAACCAAATCCGGCCACTCGAATCCAGGACTTCGGCTTTGGTGAGAGATATCGCTCAACAAGTTACCGATGAACAAGCAGAAGCCGCTTCGCAAGTTGTGCTCCTGCAAAGACGAATTCTTCTGATTGTCCCGCTTACCGCCGTCTTTACCTTGCTCATCGCAGCCTTCCTGGGTTTGGCTATCACTCGCAGTATCACTGGGCCGCTTGGGCTGCTCGTTGAGGGCTCGAAAGCACTGGCCCGCGGTGAGTTTCAACATCAGGTGTCGGTGATTGGCAATGATGAAATTGCGCAACTCGGCCAGGTTTTCAACGATACGGCGACGAGATTACGTTCTCTATATGAGAACTTGCAGAACAGCGAAGCGTACCTTGAGGAGGCCCAGCGGCTCACGCATACCGGGAGCTGGGTCTGGAGGGTGGCAGGTGGCGATGCCCTGTATCTGTCCGACGAATGGTATCGCATTTACGAGTTCGATCCAGAAAAGGGCATGCCGGGTTGGGAGCAACGGCTCCAGCGACTTCACCCAGAAGATCGAGACAAGTGGCAAGCGACAATCGAACGAGCTATCCGTGAAAAGTCAGAATATGATGTGGAATTCCGGATCCTTCTGCCGGACGGCACTGTCAAATACCTCCACACGGTTGGTCATCCCGTTCTGAACTCATCCGGAGAATTGGTGCAATTCGTGGGCAGTTCGACAGACATCACCGAGCGCAGGCGTGCGGAACAGACGCTGCGGCGGAGCGAAGGTTATTTAGCGGAAGCCCAAAGACTGAGCCGCAGCGGAAGCTGGGCATGGAATGTGCGAACCCGAGCTATCTTCTGGTCGCAAGAAAACTTTCGCATCTATGACTACGACCCTGAGAAAATAACGCCGACTTGGGAGCATATTCTCGCAAGGGTCCACCCAGAAGATCGGCAAGGTGTCGAGCAGAGAGCGGAAATGGAGGCTACACAGAAGGAGAGGGTGGATTCCGGAGGCGACTATCGAATTGTTCTTCCGGACGGAAGGATAAGGCATCTTCACTCCATCGCTCACTCCGTGCTGAATGAGCTAGACGAAATCACCGAGGTCGTTGGCACCACTATGGACGTGACCGAGCAATACGAAGCCAGAGCGGCTCTGGAGACTGCTTTCGAGCAAATCAAGGAGTTGAAGGACCAGCTCTACAAAGAAAACATCGCTCTGCGGGAAGAAGTGGACAAGGTCTCCATGTTCGAGGAGATTGTCGGATCTTCGGAGCCGCTCCGGCGAGTCCTCGTACAAGTCGCGAAAGTGGCCGCGACGGATTCCACGGTTCTTATCCTGGGCGAAACCGGTACCGGAAAAGAAATGATCGCGCGCGCTATTCACAGGCGGTCAAAACGCGCGAACCGGGCTTTTATTCGCGTGAACTGTGCTGCCATTCCTCCGACTCTGATCGCTTCCGAACTGTTCGGGCATGAGAAAGGCGCGTTCACGGGGGCTTCCCAGCGGCGCCTGGGCCGCTTCGAACTGGCCGATGGAGGCACCATCTTTCTCGATGAGATTGGTGAACTGCCGGCTGAGACGCAAAGCTCACTACTGCGCGTGTTGCAGGAGCGAGAATTTGAGCGCGTCGGAGGAAGCCAGTCGGTTTCCGTCGACGCAAGAATCTTATCCGCCACAAACCGTGATTTGAGGGCCGCTGTTGAGGCGGGGACTTTCCGGCAGGATCTCTTCTACAGGCTCAATGTATTTCCAATCCAGATGCCGTCGTTGCGAGAGCGGGCGGATGATATTCCGCTGCTGGTTGAGTACCTCATTGAACGCTACGCGAAGAAGGCCAGCAAAAAGATTCGCAAGATCGATAAGAAGACGCTGTCCTTGTTTCAAGAGTACAAGTGGCCCGGTAACATTCGCGAACTGCAAAATGTGGTTGAGCGGGCCGTGGTCTTGTGCGACAGCGAGACCTTCTCCGTGGATGAGACCTGGCTAAAGCGCGAGTTGCCTCTTGGGTCCTCACGGCTGACCGCTATTTCAAAGGGTCTTGGCCGTTTGGACGAGTCTAAGGAAAGGGAAATGATCGAAGCGGCTCTGTCTGAAACGGGAGGACGGATCTCGGGCCCCACCGGCGCGGCCGCCTTGCTCGGTGTCCCCCGGCAAACTCTCGAATCTAAAATCGCCAACCTGGGAATCAACAAGCACAGGTTCAAGTCGGTCTGATATTCCAACAGAAGCGCTCTCTGATTTAACTTGCAGGTTATATCCGCAGCCTATATTCCCAACCTTCTGCGGCCCACCAGGTTCCAATCCCTCGCTCTCAACCCTGTCGGACATATGCGAATTCCGTGAACAATCACTAGAAAACTGCCGAAATTCAGCAAATGCCGAAATTGGGCATCCATTCCATTAATAAAAACATTTGTTTTCATGTACTTGAAGAAGGTCAGCGGATTGCACCTGGTCCGTACACGGTAGAGGCGGGATGCCACTTAGAATTGAAAAAACCATCGCAGAGGGAAAGACCGTTTTTCGTGTGAGCGGACGAGTTGCATTCGAGCATCTCGCGGAGCTGAAAGCAGAGATCGAGGGTAGCGGGAGAGGAACGGTGTTGGACTTAGAGCACGTGACGCTTGTAGATGTAGACGGTGTGCGTTTCCTGAGCGATTGCGACGTTCGAGGATTCGAACTTGTGCACTGCGCGCCTTACATCCGGGAGTGGATCGCTAGAGAGCGGCAGAGTTAAGCATAAGATTTGGGGGAGACGATGGCTTGTCAACGATTGGTTGTTTGCTCTGAAGAAAACTTAGTCGGCGAGAATCTAGCTTTGCGAGGTGAGTTTGAGGGCCTGGACGAAAGAAGCTTGGTGGGAGCCGCAAAGTTCGGGCAAAGCATGGCTTTCGATGTACTTTGCGAGCGCCTCGCCCCGAGAATCCTTCGGTCGCTCTATCGCATAACCAAAAATCGCGAAGACGCCGAGGACGCGCTGCAGGACTCCTTCCTGAGCGCCTTCGTTCACATCTCCGAGTTCGACGGCAGGTCCGCCTTTTCGACGTGGATTACGCGTATCGCCATCAATTCCGCGCTGATGGTTCTGCGAAAGAAACGCAATTCGCAGGAGATCTCGTTCGATGTTTCGGCCCAATCGGATGACAAACCGGCCACCTGGGACGTGCCGGATCGCGCTCCGAATCCCGAGAAGCGCTACGCTCAACACGAGCGGGAAAAAATTCTTCGCGGTGCCGTGAGCACGTTGCGGCCAACAATTCGGAAGGTGATTGAGCTCCAACAACTGCAAGAGCATTCGATGAAAGAGACGGCCGCCATGATCGGCATCTCTGTTGCGGCCGCCAAGGCCCGTCTGTTTCACGCGAAAGTTGCGCTGCGCAAAGCGCCAAGGCTCAAGTCCATTAGGTCTGGCCGATCCAATCGTTCCCATTTACCTTTCATTGTTCGAGCGACGCCAGGCAGCAGTCGCGCAACCGCCAGAGCGGTCTGAAGCTCGAAAGACGCTTCGGAACAAAGTCCATTCTAGACACCTGCGAGGACAACGTTGCACGCATATCAATTCGCATCAAGGAGTTAAAAATGAGCAATCTTATGAAGGCTACTCAAGCGGTACGAAGAGCGTTCCTGTTCCTCTGCTTCGTATTTTTGCTGTTAGTCTGCTGGACGCTTCCAGCGCAAAACCAAGAGCATCGCATTCGGGATATTGTTTTGGTTCACGGTGCGTGGGCAGATGGTTCTGGCTGGAAAGGCGTTTACGAGATTCTTGCCAAGGACGGCTATAACGTTAGCGTCGTCCAGGAACCGGAGACGTCTTTTAAAGATGATGTGGCCGCGACGAAGCGCGTCCTCGCCCTACAAGATGGTCCGTGCATCCTTGTCGCTCATAGCTATGGGGGAGCCGTGATTACGGAAGCCGGGACCGATTCTTCGGTCGCCGGTTTGGTGTACATCGCGGCCCACATGCCAGATGCTGGAGAAAATGAAGCGGATGACGGAAAGCGCTTCCCAAGTGATCTCAGTAAGTCCACCGCGATAAAGAAGACGGCAGACGGATTCACTTACCTCGACCCAGCACAGTTTCATGAGTACTTTGCAGCCGACCTGTCTTCCGAGCAGGCCGCTTTCATGGCGCGATCGCAGGTACTCAACTTGGCTGACAATTTCAAAGCAGTCATCACCACGGCTGCGTGGAGGAGCAAACCGAGCTGGATGTTGGTAGCGGGAGCAGACAGAACCATCAACCCCGATCTCGAACGGTGGTATGCCGCACGAGCCAAGAGCCACACGGTCGAAGTCGCAGGCGCCAGCCATTCTGTCTACGCCTCCAGGCCCAAGGAAGTTGCGGCTTTGATCGAAGACGCGGCCTCGCACACTCGATAGACGAGGATGCAAAAAGGGATTAAGGGCGCTTGTGCCCGACTGGCAGAGTCGGTCTCGCTTGTAGCTGAGGTTCGGTTGCGAATTTGTTGAATCTATCCGGAGAACTTGGGCATCCAACCGGCATCACCCAGAGGGAGGACGAAACAATGGCAAAGAGCAGTGCAGGTGCGGTTGAAGCAAGGACGAAGGCAAGTCTTTCTTCCGAAATTTCAAGCGGTCTCAGTGCCGAAGGCGTCGCGGAAATAACGGCTGAACTCCGGCCGTTGCTGGCGGACACATTCGTCCTCTATGTCAAAACGAAGAATTTTCACTGGCACATGACGGGGCGGCACTTTCGCGATTACCATCTTCTGCTGGATGAGCACGCCGACCAGATTTTTGCCATGACGGACGATGTTGCCGAGCGCGCACGTAAGCTAGGCGGCACCACGCTTCACTCCATTAGTGACATCGCAAAGCGTCAGCGTCTAAAGGACAACAACACAGAGACCGTTGGCGCCGAGGACATGATTCGAGAGCTCCATTCCGACAATCGGGAACTTACGAAATTCCTTCGCGCCGCGCATGAAGTCTGCGAAAAACACAATGATGTCGCTACGGCGAGCCTAATTGAAAACTGGATCGATGAAACCGAGCGGCGGACCTGGTTCTTACGGGAAATCCTCGGCGACTTCTAAAAGCTTCCGAAAGGTCGATTCTTCCGCCAATATTTTCTCTGCTTTTCAAGAGGTGCGTCGTGGCTCCGCCGGACAACGGAATGCAGCACTTGAGCAGCCCCTACTCGGTTCCCGAAACTCTGAAGCGCATCGAATCTTTGCTTCGAGAGAAGGGACTCACGATATTCTGCCGTGTCGACCACAGCGGCGAAGCCAAGAAAGTCGGCTTGAAGATGCACCCGACACAGCTCATCCTCTTTGGCACTCCCAAAGGCGGCACGCCCGTGATGCTTGCTTCGCCCACGATCGCCATCGATCTTCCGCTGAAAGCCCTGATCTGGGAGGACGTCAGCGGGAAAGTGTGGGTCTCCTTTAACGGTCCGGAATACCTTCAGCAACGGCACAGCGTTCCCGCCGATCTGATAAAAAATATCAGTGGGGCCGGGCCGCTTCTTCAATTAGCTGTAAAGTAGGCCGGTCGTAAAATATCCGCTCTTCTCATGAGAATTTATCCCTGAGTCATCAGTGAAGGATTCTCGGCCGTCGACCGTCAGCAATTCGAACCTTGCCCGAGATCATCTGGCCAATGAACGGACGTTTCTAGCTTAGGTGCGCACCGGGGTTGCTGTCGTCGTGTTTGGCTTTGCGATTGGACGTTTTGCCATCGCCGTCCGGCAGTGGATGCAGCTGGAAGGTCAGGGACATGTTGTGCCGACCTCAGGACTTTCCGTCTGGTTCGGCCTAGTGGCGATCATTGCGGGAGTATTAGTTTGCCTCTCGGGCTTGGTTCGCTATCGGCGCACACGCGAACAAATTGATTCTGGATAATTCCAGCCCGCCGGATTCATCATCGATCTCGTCGGAATTGTGACAGCCCTCTTTGGCTTGGCCCTCGCTGGGGATCTGGTCTACATCGATCTGCACTTCTAGCTAGAGCCTGCAGATCAGCAGTTCCCTCTCGTAAACCATTTCTTTCGGCAAATGGTCGTGAAGGTCGATAAACAGCTCTTCATGCTCAATCACTTCCTTGCGCCAGGCTTCCCGGTCAAATTTCTGCAGCTCCTCAAACTTCTCCTTGGAAAGTTCCATGCCCTTCCATTCCATGTCTTCGTAGCGCGGCATCCAGCCGATGGGCGTCTCCCTGGCCAGGGCGCGGCCCTTTGTGCGGTCTACGATCCATTTCAGAACACGCATGTTTTCCGAGAATCCCGGCCACATGAACTTTCCATCTCCATCCTTGCGGAACCAGTTCACGTGAAAAATTCTCGGCGTTAGCGTGAGCGATCTTTGCATTTTGATCCAATGGCGGAAGTAATCGCCCATGTGATAGCCGCAAAAGGGACGCATGGCCATTGGATCGCGCCGCACTTTTCCAATGGCTCCTGCCGCCGCTGCGGTGGTTTCCGATCCCATCGTCGCTCCAATGTAAACACCGGAGCTCCAATTGAAAGCCTGGAAAACCAGCGGCATAGTCGTTGCTCGGCGCCCGCCGAAAATGATCGCGCTGATGGGAACCCCGCTGGGATCTTCCCATGCCGGATCAATCGTCGGACATTGCGAAGCAGGTGCGGTGAAGCGCGCGTTGGGGTGCGACGCTTTCGCCCCTGTCTCTTTCGCAATTTCCGGAGTCCACTTTTGCCCCTTCCAATCCAGGCATTCCGCCGGGGGTGTGTCCGTCATGCCTTCCCACCAAACGCCACCATCCGGAGTGAGCGCGACATTCGTGAAAATGGAGTTTCGTGCGAGCGTGGCCATGGCGTTCCGATTCGTCTTTACGGAAGTCCCGGGAGCTACTCCAAAAAAGCCCGCCTCCGGATTTATCGCGCGCAGCAGGCCGCGCTCGTCCGGCCGGATCCAGGCGATGTCATCGCCGACCGTCCAGACTTTCCATCCCTCAAATCCCTTCGGCGGAATAAGCATCGCGAAATTTGTTTTTCCGCAGGCGCTCGGAAAGGCCGCGGCCACGTATGTCTTTTCTCCGGCCGGATTTTCCACCCCAAGAATCAGCATGTGCTCCGCCATCCAACCCTCGTCACGCGCAATGTTGGAAGCGATTCGCAACCCGAAACACTTTTTGCCAAGCAGCGCGTTTCCGCCGTAGCCGGAGCCGTAAGACCAGATCTCGCGCGTCTCCGGAAAATGGACGATGTATTTTTCCTTGTTGCAGGGCCAGGGCACATCTTTCTGGCCTGCTGCGAGGGGTACGCCAACCGAATGCATACACGGAACGACGCGGGGTATGCCCGTATCGATCTGCTGAAAGACAGGCAAGCCAACGCGCGCCATAATGCGCATGTTGACGACCACATACGGAGAGTCCGTTAGCTGCACACCGATCTGCGACATCGGCGAACCATAAGGGCCCATGCTGTACGGCAAAACATACATCGTTCGCCCCCGCATGGCGCCGTTGAAAAGACTCTTCAGTTTCTTCCGCATCTCGTACGGATTTTCCCAATTATTTGTGGGACCCGCGCTGTCTTTGGAGAGAGAACAAATGAACGTTCGGTCCTCCACGCGCGCAACATCGTTCGCGTCCGATCTTGCGTAGTAGCAGCCCGGCCAAAGCTTTTCATTCAGCTTGATTAGCGTTCCGGCCGCCACCATCTCGCTGCGCAAAATGTCGATCTCTTCCTGCGAACCGTCGACCCAGTGGATTGCCGCAGGTTTTGCCAGCTCCGCCATTTTTTCTACCCAGCGCAGCAGGTGTTCGTTTTTACTAAGTGCCACGGAAGGATTTCGCCCATGCATGCGTGTGACGTTCTTTGTCGGTGCTTCGTGCATGATGATAAATAATCTCCCCTATCAACTTTACTAGGACAGGAAAGGAAAGGGAACTACGGCACTGCAGCTGCGGTTAGATCGTTTTGTCCTTCGAATAGCAGATCTTCTCGAGGTTGCATTCCACGCATTTCGGCTTGCGCGCCTGGCAGACACGCCGTCCGTGCCAGATAATCTGGTGCGAAAAAAGGATCCACTTTTCTTTTGGGATCACTTTCATCAAGTCCTGCTCGATTTTTTTCGGGTCTTCATTCCTCGTCAAATCCAATCGGTTCGAAATGCGAATCACATGCGTATCCACCACGATTCCGCTCGCAATACCAAACGCCGTACCCAGCACTACGTTTGCCGTTTTTCGCGCCGCCCCGGGTACGGTCAGCAGCTCTTCCATCGTTCGCGGTACTTGCCCGCCGAATCTCTCGATAATTGCTTTGCTGGCGCCCATGATGGACTTTGTCTTGTTCCGGAAAAATCCTGTTGGACGAATCTCCTGCTCTAACTCCGTGGGATTCGCGTAGGCGAACGCCTCTGGTGTTGGATATCTCTTGTAAAGCGTCTCCGCCACCTGATTCACGCGCACGTCCGTGCATTGCGCCGAAAGAATCGTCGAAATCAGCAGTTGAAACGCGCTCTCATGCTTCAACTCGCAAGTCGCTGCAGGGTACGCTTCATCCAACTTAGCCAAAATTGCCGCGACGCGCTTCGGGTCCGTTCCCGCCGCCGCGACAGGTTTTGCCGCCTTTGCTCTCTTGGGACCGCGCGAAGCGTTCGGCGCGGCAGGCTTTCTGCCTCTCGTTTGTTTTTTCCGTTTTGCTTTTTTTGTCGGCATGACGCGCAAGAATATCACACGGTGGGACAGACATTCCTGTCAGCCCTCTACATCCATCAGAAATTGTCTTTGAAAGCGAAGGGGCGCGGCACGCCATGCCCGTCCGAATTCCCGAACGAAGCAAGCATCCTTCGAAACGCCTTCCCACGATGACTATGCTGGTTCTTCTCTTCCGGCGAAAGCTCTGCAAATGTCTTCTTCAGGGTAGGGAAGTAAAACACCGGATCATACCCAAACCCGGAGCTGCCCCTCGGCGCTACCAAAATCTCGCCATCCACGCGAGCCGTCGTAATCGCAATCGCACGCCCTCGCTCGGCCAGCACAATCGCGCAAATAAAATATGCCGCCCGCTCCGCGTCCGCTTTTCCGCGAAGTTCTCCGAGCAATTTCGCGATTCGCTCCGCGTTTGTCGCACTCGGCCCCGCGTAACGCGCCGAGTGAACCCCCGGTGCTCCACCTAGCGCCGGCACCACCAGCCCGGAATCGTCCGCAAACACGCACCCATTTCCAAGCCTCGAATAGTGCAGCGCCTTTCCAGCGGCGTTCTCTGCAAATGTTGGTGCATCCTCTCCAAACGACGGCAGCGAATCGAATCCCGGCAACAACTCGACCTCAACACGCGCCTCATCAGCTTTGGTCACACCCATTGCAGTCGTCTGTGCCAGCACGCGAAACTCACCAAGCTTTCCCAGATTTGACGATGCCAGAAACAACTTAACGTGCGCCTGCATTAACGGGCGCGCGCGCTGAACTTAACCGGCAGCACCGCGCGTTGCTCCTCCGTCAGCCGGCGAATCCCAGCCGCCGCCAACGCAAGAAGGTCCTGCATTTCGCTTCCGCTAAAAGGCCGCCCTTCCGCGGTAGCTTGAATCTCGACGAAGTGTCCGCTGCCTGTCATCACCACGTTCATATCCACTTCCGCGCGCGAATCCTCTTCATACGCCAAATCCAGCAGCGCCCGGTCATCCACAATTCCCACGCTCGTGGCCGCCACCGTATCGATCAGCGGCGAACTCTTCAAAATCCCCGCCGCCACTAGGCGTTCAAATGCCAGCGCTAGCGCCACAAATGCGCCTGTGATCGAAGCCGTCCGCGTCCCGCCATCTGCCTGAATCACATCACAATCGATCCACACTGTGCGCTCGCCCAGCGCCTCCTGATCCGTCACCGCTCGCAGCGACCGTCCAATCAACCGCTGAATCTCCAGGGTGCGGCCGGACTGTTTTCCGCGAGTCGCTTCGCGTTGCGTGCGTTCTTCCGTCGCTCTCGGCAACATTCCGTATTCGCTCGTCACCCAGCCTTTGCCGCTGCCCTTCATAAATCCGGGCACTCCGTCATCCACCGTCGCGGTGCAAATCACGCGGGTACTCCCGATCTCGATCAGCACGCTTCCTTCCGCCGTCGAAATAAAATCCGGCGTCATTTTCAACGCCCTCATCTGGTCCGGGCCGCGGCCATCAACTCGCACTCGTCCTCCTGCTGTCATCACTCTGGTATTCAGAACTCTTGCGGTTTATCCACTGGAAGCGCCAGTTTGCGGGGCCCTTTATCGGATGTCAATGTTCAAGCGCCCTTAGGCGAACCGGGTTTCGCTGTCGGTGCTGCGGCTGTAGCAGGTTTCCCCGTCGCCGGAACCGTCGATTTGTCCGCGCTTGGTGGCGTCGCTGGCGGCACGACGGACCCCGCCGCGCCAGGCGCTACGAGTGTCCCTTTCGTGTTAACCAAAAAAATTCCTGTAAGGTCCAAATGCCCCGCGAGCGTTTCTACTTCCTGGCCGTGAATCAAAATCTTCAGCCGCTGAACCTTCGGAACATTTGCTTCCAGCGTCCGCGTAATCGAATCCACCGCCAGTTGTTCACTCTGGATTCCTGAAGGCGTCGCTGTGGCCAGCGCCTCGGAAAAATCCGCAATCGCCGTGCCGTCCGGCAACAGATAAAACGCCAAAAGCACCGCGTCCGGCGGCAGCGTCCGCAGGTCCGCATCCACCGGGCCGGCCAGCAAGGTGTTCAATACTTGTTTCGAACGCAGCACCGGGTCGCCTGAGAGCGGCAGTTCCACCGTCGAGTCCACCAGCGCCCCGTCGCTATTCCCAGAAGCCCAAAATAACTTCGCCTTTACGCGCGGCTCCCCCGGATTGATCGGAACCGCCTGCGTCAATTCTCTCCGCGCCTGCTCCGCAGTTTGCTGCTGCAGCTTGGCGGCAAGCCGCAGCCGCCGCCGCAGGATCGGGAAGTAAATCGCTCCGATGAGCACTGCCACACAAAGCACGCCCACTACCCATTTGATCCAGCGCGCCATCAGGGAGTTCCTCCGGTCGTCGTCGGCAACACGTAGGACGGCCGGAATGCGGCAACACCAGACGCGATTGCGTCTGCCACGCCCGGGGCCATTCGGTCCAGGTCCGCACGGTCCTCCACGACGACGCTCGATATCTCCACCGCGATTGCCGGTGCCGCTGTCGTTCGCAACTGCCTAACCGCTGCAGTTTGCGCCGTGCTCGGCGATCCCTTGAATCGTTGTGCCAGCAGACCCTGCACGAGGTCGCCCAATTTTCTGCTCAGCCCCTGAAACGGCGTCTGCGCCCGGTCCCACGAAATCAATCCGTTCACGTTTGTCGTCGCTGGCAGATCCGAGTTGACGTAAACCCGTGCGGTCCCCGGCAATCCCGTCGAAGCAATATGCAGCGTCACAAAAACGGCTCCGCTCTGTGCGTTCGCAATAGCCGAGCGGTCATCAAACGAAGGATCTTGGTTTCCCTGGCGCGTCTGCACCACTTGAAATCCCTGTGTTTCCAGCGCCCGTCGCACCTGCGCGGCAAAGTCCAGCACGATTTCGCTCTCGCGAATCCCGCCTGTTCCCCGCGCTCCCAGATCAGTACCACCGTGCGCCGGGTCGAGCACCACAACGTTCAGTCCCGCGCGAGGCATTGCTGGTGGAATGGTTTGAGGAAGTCCTTGCGTCGTTGTGGTCGCCGGCGTTGTCGGCAATGCTTGAGGCACCGCGGACTGCGCTCCAGGACCCGCCTGCGCTGCTGGCGAAGGCGACTGCGAGGAATAGCTCAGCGCCCCTACTCCGAAAACGAGCAAGAAAAAAAGCGCGCCAATTCGAGAACTGTTCTGGACCCACGCGCGCCCATTCATTCGGCCAATATTTCCCACGTCGAGCAGCATACCAAATCTCCTCGCCATTCGGCGCCGCTCAAATCCTCACTTCCACGAAAAAGGGACGGCCACTGGAGCCGTCCCTTTCTCGATCACGATTAAGACCTTGATTCGTCCTACTACGAATTCCTTCTTCTCATTAGGACTACTCCCAAGGCTGTTGCGTCCATTACCCTTGCGGCTGAGCTTGCGGCGGCTGTTGCTGCTGCTGTTCTCGGCGTGACGCGCGCAGTGCACGAACATTCGCGCGCATCTGTTGCCGCTGTTCCGGCGTCAACAGTTTCACCATCTGCGTGCGAGCACCGTGCCGCAGTTGATGAATCTTCGCTTCTTTCTGATCCGCCGTCAGCGATTCATCCTTATTCACGGCATCCAATTGCGCTTTCGTGGAGTCGTGAATTTTCTTCATCGCTGCTTTTTGATCGTCTGTCAGGTTCAGTCCCTGCATTGCGCCATGCTTTCTTCCTTCTTGCTGCGCTGGCGCGGCAGGTGCCGCTTGGCTCTGATCTTGTGCCGGCGGCTGGGAGCCGCTTTGCGCGCGGCTGATTCCCGCCGCAAAAGTCAGCGCCAGAAATCCGGCGGCAATCGCGAGCTGCTTTGTTACGTTCTTGCTGATCATTGGGGTGTCCTCATTCTCTTCTGGGCTGGCGTTCTTTCTCTTACCTTCATCTAACCCGCCCCGCCGCCGAATGTCGCGCTGCCTGTCCTTCAGGATTGTGTCGCCGCTTCTCTTTGATTCTGAAAGACATCTACCCATTTTTCGGACCCGCTTTGAAGCCCGCAACGCACACGCACAAAATACAAACCGCTCGACCCTTGCGAAGTCGAGCGGCATAGTTGTTTTGTACTACCTCTCTGTTCGTCTCGTCCTATTGCACTTTGAGCGGTTGCAAATGCACCTTCTCGAGTAACGAATTCGCGCGCGTGACATCGTTGGTTTGAATCACTTCCCACCGCGCCAGAGTAGCCTTGCCCGCCGCTTCCCATTTTTCGCTCGCCGCTGACGCATCCGCCGAAGGCGCCGTATCCGCGCTCTCGACAATTCCCAACAGCGACCCCATCGCGCCAGACACTTGCCTCAGTGTCGCCGGCTGATCTCCCGGCACGGAAAACCCAAAGAATCCGAACCCGCCGCCCGCTCCAGATCCTGCCACTGCGCCAACTTTCTTATCCAGGTCTGCCAGCGCAGCCGCAAGCTCTGCATTCCCTACAGACTCTTTGCTCCGCGCCGCAATCTGCTTCTGCAAATCGTCTGCTCGCGTGACGGCCGTGGAAAATTCGCCAACGCCAGCCGCCAGTTTAGAAGCTGCCTGAAATTGCCGCTCCAAATCCGCCGCGCTCGTTTTTACGCGCGGATCCATCTTCACCACCAACGGCACGGAAATCGTCTTTCCCGCTGCCGTCAGTTTCACTGTGTACCGCCCCGGAACCGCAATCGGTCCGCCCGACCCGCGTCGAGACCGCCGCCGCCGTCCTGCAAGCGTATACCGCAAATCCCAAACGAACCGGTGCATCCCTGCCTCTGTGGACAGTGGCTCCGCGTCATGAACCCAATACATCGGGATGTCCAGCTCGTCCGGATTTGTCTTCGGCATCTCGTCGTTGCTCGCGAATCGCCGCACTGACTTCCCCGACGCATCGAAAATTTCCAGTTGCACCGCTTCGGTCTGCTTCGCTTTCAAGTAGTAGTCCAGCACGGCCCCCGCTGGCGGGTTTTCCGCTTGCGGTTCATCCAGCGGTATCGGTGTCCCTTGATCCGAGCCCGGCCGCACTCGATATGCCGTCTGCGGCTCGAACAGCCACGCATCCGCGCTCGCCACCTTTGCGCTCCACTGCCGAAGCGGCGTCACGTCATCCAGCACCCAGAAAGACCGCCCAAAAGTCGCGATCACCAGATCATCACCATGCACCACCAAGTCCCGCACCGAGGTCGTCGGCAAATTAAACTGCAACGGCTGCCAGTAGTCGCCGTCATCGAACGAAACGTACACGCCTTTTTCCGTGCATGCGTATATCAGCCCTGCAACCTTTGGATCCTCACGCACGCAATTCAAGAAGCTTCCTTCCGGAATTCCGTTCGAAACGCGCTGCCAAGTTTTTCCAAAATCCTTCGTGCGGTAAAGATAAGCCTGCAAATCCTCCAGTCGGTGGCGATCCACCGCCGCGAACGCTTTCCCTTCGTCAAAGCGTGAGGCCGCCATATGCGTCACCTTGCTCCACGGCGTCAATTCCGGGGGCGTAACATCCTTCCAAGTTTTCCCTTCATCGCGCGTGAGTTGAACCAGCCCGTCATCTGTTCCTACCCAAATCTCGCCGGCGCGCATGGGCGACGGCGCAATCGTATAAATCACCCCGCGCCGCTTCGAAACTGGAGCATCCGCTGCTGTGGCTGCGTCGAGGTTCGCCGGCACACCCGGATCCTCTCGCGTCAAATCAGGGCTGATCTTTTGCCACGAATTTCCCCCATCCGCCGTTCGAAACAAAACTTGCGCGCTGAAGTACAGCACATGCGGCTCGATCTCCGAAAAAACCAGCGGCAAAGTCCACGTCCGGCGATAGTCGCCGGGATACATCAGCGTCGGCGGTATCTGCTGGACTTCCTCGTTGTGAAAATCCTGCCGCACGACAGATCCGCCATAAATAATTTCGGAATTCACCGGGTCGGGCGCGACATAATCGCTTTCGCCTCCCGCTTGCATAGGCCGCCAGTCTTGAGCATTCAGCGCCCGCGAATTGCTGCGGCTCGGTGTTGCCGCGGCTCCGCTGTCCTGCTGCGCCCCATACACCCAGTAAGGAAATCGATTGTCTGTCGCTACGTGATAAAATTGTCCCGTCGGCTGGTTGTACCAGGAACTCCACGTCTCTCCGCCGTTGCGAGTCACGATCACCCCTTGATCGCATCCGAGTACCATGCGTTGTGGGTTGTCAGGATCGATCCACAGTTGATGATAGT
>DATEQG010000106.1:0-109661 GCA_035272765.1 Candidatus Acidiferrum sp. | reverse complement strand
AGGGCACTTCGGGAAGAACAAGTACATGCGTGCGAGCAAGAGGGACGGGCACACCCAATGGCCGGATTTGCCACGCACGCATGGAAGCTCGTTGTGAAAAGCAGATGATGGTGGGGAAGAAGGGGTAAAGACAGACCCGCTTTGATGATGCTTGTGACGGATGATACTGTATGCGACGCGAGTGATGGATGAAGGATTCTGCGGACGGGACGGCAGAGATTTGGGGGGCTGATGAGACGGAACGCGGGATGGATGCAGGCGACTGGCGCGGCAGCAATGATGGTTTGCGTCGCGCTTGTGTCGGCAGCAGGTAACGATACGAAAACGGGCGGCGCTCAAGATTATTTCCGAATGAAACATGTGCAGGTGATCGATCAGGGCGGGTTCGAAAAGCCCGTCGCCGCCGCCGATCTGCTGATTCCGACGGACTGGAAGTTCGAGAGCAAGGTGCAATGGGCCAACCGCGGATGCTTCGCGGACCTGGCAGCTATCAGCTTTCGCGCGGAGAGTCCCGACGGCCGGTTGGTGATCGAAGCGTTTCCCTCGTTCTCCTGGCAATTCTCGAAGGATCCAGCGGTTCAGAAATATCTGGTGATGGAAAATCAGGCCGGGGCAAAGGTGGGGTTGAAACCCTGCCCGGTAAATGCACCCGTTCCTGCGGAAGATGTTCTTCGGAAAGTGGTCGTCCCGCGGGTGAGGCCGGGAAAGGAAATCGTTTCCGTCGAGCCTATGCCCGAATTGAACCAAGCTATGAACAGCCGTTCGGCCGGCGTCCAACAACAGGCCCAGCGCGATGGGCAGCAGGTGCAGGTTCGCGCGGACGCGGCAAGGGCTCGTCTCAAATACGATCTCGATGGTCAAGCTGTGGAAGAGTGGATCACGGCGGTGAGTTTCGCGCAGGCCACCGCCATCTCGACAGGCGGGAGCACGACACAAGGAATTGATTGCCGCGCGGTCATGCTGTTTGCCATGCGGGCACCGCAGGGACAGCTGGAGGCCAACGAGAAACTATTCCGGACGATTCGCGAAAGTGTGAGGTCGGAACCCGACTGGATGCGTCAATACCTGGGAATGGTGAACAAGCTATCGCAGGCCCAACAAAGCCAGCGGCAAATACGAGCGGAAATCATTCGGCAGTTTCAGCAGCACGAAATCGAGGTCATCCAGGGAGTCGTTGCAAATCAGCAGCGAGGCGCCAATCAAGCGGCTGTCGGGCCTGATCGCATCACTCGAGGCGTGGAACCGTATCGCGACCCGGCAACCGGGAAAACCTATGAGCTTAGCTATATGTATGGGAACGCTTGGGTGAATGGGAACAATAACAATGAGGTCGTCTTGAGTGATAATCCGAATTTCAATCCAGCGTCCGTTTTCACCGGAAACTGGAGCCCGTTGGAACACGTCCAGCCCACGCCATGAGGCAGGTGATTGGCTGGGGTATAAAGGCGTGCCCCCACATCTGGCCGCTCGCGCATTTTATAAAGGAGGCCGGAAATGCCGTGGTACTTCTACGTGCTCGAATTTCTTAGTGGACTGTTGCTTACCAACGGCGTGCCGCATTTCGTGCAGGGCGTTAGTGGCAGACCGTTTCAGTCACCGTTTGCTTCGCCGCGTGGGGTGGGGGAATCCTCTCCGCCGGTGAATGCACTTTGGGGATTTGCAAATTTGGCGGGCGGATTTGTGCTTTTGTCGTTCTTCAGGCCGCAAGGGTCTGCAGCTGTGGCTGGGTGGATCGTAGTGGGCGCGGGCGCGCTACTCGCGGCTGTCCAGCTATCGACCTATTTCGGCAAGGTGCGCTCGAAGGCCAGCTAGAAGTTCGCGCAAAAGTCCTACTACAGCTATCAGTACTTGCAACGCAGTGTTCATGGATTCTTAACACGACCGAAAAGCGTGGGCACGTCTCAGCTAGCAGCATCTTTGCGCCTTGGAGGGGCCTACATGAAAAAAACAGTTACAGCAGCAGTTTTAGCAGTGGCAACCGCGTTTGGATTGGCGGGAGCAGTGTTTGTGAGCAGAATGGCCGCGGATGATGACGATCATCACGATCGGCATTTTCGCTTTGCAGAAGATAGCTTGGTGTTGAGCAAGAGCGTGTACGCGGGAAACGCTTCAACGGTAATTGTAGGCGAAGCTTTGCCGCCGGGTTGCATGGGGGGCGCAACCGGATTGACGGTGCAAGTGCCGTTGATCGCGGGAGGCACCACGCCCGTGGCCGTTCCTTGCGGCTTCGCCAGCGATAACGGCGAATACCCCAACGATCAGGACACGCACAACGTCTGGAATAACGCCGTCACGGACGGCAGCTTTGGAATCACTTCACCGATTTTTCTGGACAATATTACCGAGGATGGCTGGGTCCTGGGTACCTTGCCGATCCCCAGTGATAAGCTCGTGACGAGCTTCAGCTCGAAGTCAGAGCTGGCGCTGAACCTCTCCGCCGATGGCAAGTCGCTGACATTTGTGGGCTACCACGGCGGCGTGGGATGCGGCGGCACTGACGTTTCTCCTACGGCGCCAAATCTGATAGACGTTTCGAATTCCAACACGCCAGGGATATGCGATCCGACGAATCCGGTGATCTCGAGCTTGCAAAGCACGCCGAATATCCCCACAGCCTTCTATCGAGCAGTGGCGGAAGTGGACGCGGATGGTCACCTCAGCATCACCGACGGAAATGCCTACAGCGGCGACAACGGGCGCGCCGCGATCAAGGCCAGCAACGGCAACTACTACATGGCGGGCAACGACAACAACGGGAATATCGGGAAGAAGCAGCTGGCACTTACTGTGCCGGGATTTGAACTGATCAATGCGACGGGCGCGGAACTGTTGCTTCCTGGGTTGATACCGCCTGTACCCCCTAACGTGGCCATGATTGGCCGGCTGGAGTTCGAATCGACCGACAAGCCTGGCAAGGACACAAATTTCCGTGGCATAACCATTTTTAACAACACGGTGTACGTCAGCAAAGGCAGCGGAGGCAACGGAATCAACTCGGTGTTCCAAGAGGGTACTGCAGGCACGTTGCCGACCGGCACCGCAGCGGAGTTGGCCACGGTACCGCTGACGATTCTGCCCGGCTTCCCGAACACGGAGGCAAGCACAAGCACGAATTTTCCATTCGGGATGTTCTTCGCGAATGCGAACACTCTGTACGTTTGCGACGAGGGCGACGGAACATATGTAACGCCGCCTGTGAACGGCAATGTCGCTGACGCGCAGTCACAGGCAACCGCAGGCTTGCAGAAGTGGGTGCTCGAGAACGGCGTCTGGACCATGGTTTACGTACTGCAGAATGGCCTGAACATCGGGGTGCAATACAGCGTGGACCACTATCCGGCTTCGATCGATCCGGCGACGGGTGGGTGCCGAAACATCGCCGGGCGCGTGAATCACGACGGCACCGTGACGATCTGGGCCATCACGTCAACGGTCAGCGCCAATGGCGACAGCGGCGCAGATCCCAACAAACTGGTAAAGGTGACCGACCAGATCTCGGCGACGACCTTGCCGAGCGCGGGCAGCTGGCTGGGAACCTTCCAGACGGTGCGTTCTGCGCGAGCGGGAGAGGTCTTCCGCGGAGTGGCGTTTGCACCGGCTTCGAATCACGATGACCATCACGGTCAGTGGTAGTTGCTGAAGCTCTAGAAACGGTTCAACAAAACTCCCCGGGGCAAAACTGAGCCTGGGGAGTTTTGCTTTTAGCTTGGACTGTTTTCGCTTGGGTTCAAGGATCAAGAGCTCGCGCTGCGAGAGTAAGAGGAGACTTTGATTTGCCCGGCGATGTAAGATGCGGGGCGCCGCTGGACGATCTGCGCGGGGGTTGAGAGGGAGCATGCGAAATCGGCTGCGAAGGCTGGGGATAATTGTGATGGCGGGGGCGATGGCGATGATCGCGGTGAATTCGGATGCGCAAGACCGGAGCCAGACGCGGTCAATGGTGATTTCCAAGGGCGGGATTGTGGCTTCAGAGTCGCCACTGGCCTCGCAGGCGGGTGTGCGGATTTTGGAGCATGGCGGGAACGCTGTGGACGCGGCGATTGCTACGAACGCGATGATGGGTGTGGTTGAGCCGATGATGAACGGCATCGGCGGGGATTTGTTTGTGATTGTGTACGACGCCAAGGCGAACAAGCTTTATGGATTGAACGCCAGTGGGTGGGCGCCGAAGGGATTGACGATCGAGTTTTTGCACAAGCAGGGGTTGCGGGATATGCCGCAGACGGGCGTGCACTCGATCACCGTGCCAGGTGTGGTCGACGGTTGGCAGAAGTTGGCGGACAAATTTGGAAGAAAGAAATTGAAAGAAGATTTGGCGGCCGCGATTCGAACGGCGCAGGACGGTTTTCCGGTGCCGGAGTGGGATGCGGCATATTGGGCGGCAGAAGTGGATCTTTTGCGGACGGACGATGCGGCGACAAGTCTATATTTGCCGGGAGACCACGCGCCTAAGGTAGGAGAAATTTTCAAGAACCCAGACTTGGCGGCTTCCTTGGGACAGATTGCGGAGCATGGGAGAGATGCTTTTTATAAAGGAGAAATTTCGAAGAAGATTCTGGACGCGATGAAGCGCCACAACGGAACGATGACGGAGAAGGATTTGGCTGAGTACTCAAGCGAATGGGTTGAGCCGATTTCGACCACGTACCGTGATTGGACGGTGTACGAGATGCCGCCGAACGGGCAGGGGATGGCGGCCCTCGAGATGCTAAACATCATGGAGAATTTTCCCCTGGGGGAGAAGGATTCAGGTTTTGGCTCGACCAAGGCGCTGCATGCCGAGATCGAGGCTAAGAAACTGGCATATACGGACACGGGGAAATATTTGGGCGATCCGCGCGGCCAGAAAATTCCGGTGGTGACGCTGATTTCGAAGGCTTGGGCGGCGGAACGGGCGAAACTGATCGATCCGGACAAGGCAGCGTGCGATACCGCAGCGGGAGAGATCGCCGGCGGGAGCGACACGACGTACTTGAGCGTGGTGGACCGCGATGGAAACATGGTGTCCTTGATTCAAAGCAATTATTCGGCGTTTGGGTCGGGGATTGTTCCGGCGGGAGCTGGATTTGTGATGCACAATCGCGGCGGGTTGTTCACGCTGGACGCAGCGTCGCCGAATGCGTTGGCGGGGCGCAAGCGGCCGCGGCATACGATTATTCCGGGGTTTGCGCAGAATGGTGATAAACGAATAGCGTTCGGAATTATGGGCGGGTGGAACCAGGCGCAGGCGCATGCCCAGTTCATCGCGAATATCGCGGATTTCAAGATGAACATTCAGGCGGCGATGGAGGCGGCGCGGTTTACGAAATACACATTTACGGGCTGCGATGTGGAGATGGAGAACCGAATCAACGGAAAGGTGCGGGACGAATTGACCGCCAAGGGGCACCAAATCAAAGTGCTGGGCACATTTTCTAGTCGTGTGGGAGGCGGCCAGGTCGTGTTGCGAGATTTTGCGACAGGCGTGAATTATGGCGCGTCGGATCCTCGGAAGGATGGGCAGGCGGCGGCGGAGTTAACAGTTGAGTAACTGATATGCACTTTAAAAATAGCTGAGAAGGGAGGGCGACCCTTCCAGGGAAAACTCCTCCGGACTGCGAAAAAGGGGAAGGAATGTTCCCAGGAGAAGGCGAAGTACAGGTCGGGTGATTCGTTAAGTTGTTTATTATTTGTAGGTTGCGTAGTACAGGCTTGGCTGGTAAGTTGCACCTGTACCAATGGCCAGGGACGGTGCCCGCAGCAACGCGTCCTGGGTTCGGAGACCCCATGGGACTCGATCGCGTGGCGCAGAGCTTTTTGAGATATGTGGCCTTTTCGGTGCTCTGTATCGTGCTCAATCCTGCAGCGAGGGCGCAGGCGGTGGATGTTTCGGGCAGTTACCAATGCACGCAGGCGGTGATGCAGGGGAAAGTGATCGCTTGCACGGCGGCCCCATTAATCCTCAAGAATGACGGGCACTTTGAGTTGCGAGGCTGGGAAGGCAGTTACCTGGTCGACGGGCAGTGGGTGACGCTCTCGGATTCTTTGACGAAGGCACGGGCGAAGATCGTGCCGGGCCATAAGATCGTGCTGCGGTACTACGGAAAGCATGGCTGGGCGGAAATGACGTATGAACGGCGCGTGGCGGAGATGGGCAAGGCTTCGCTAAGTTGAATTGGTCACATTGAGCAATTCTTCGGCCTGTAGCGGGCACTCTGGCGCATCAAAGTGCATGTAGTAAGCAAAGACTTCGCCTTGCTGAGCTAAACTTCGCGCTCTGCTCGCGTTAGCTTTGCGATCGTTCGCTGAATATCCTTCCTTTCGCAAACGCAAATAGCAAAAATCAGCGGTTCGCTTGTCGGGAGTGACAAGGTCATCGCTTTCGGCTAAGCAAAGTGCAACGTTTCGCTTCGTTAGAGCGCCGAACACATCCTTGACAAACCACGATGCGTCACGGAATTCGATCGTACAGCGCGTTTTGCCCGGCAGATCCGCAAGAAAGTCTTGCAAGAGTTTCAAATCAAATTTCAGATTGGGCGGGAGTTGAAAGAGCACGGGCCCGAGCTTGTTTGCTTCTTCCAGAGGTTTTAGAGAGGCGATGAATTTTGCGGTCGCGTCGGCTACGTTTTTAAGGCGCTTGATGTGAGTGATGCTTTGGTGTGCCTTCACGGCGAATTTGAAATCGGGAGGAGTTGCAGCAATCCAATTTTCAAGCAATTTTTCCGTGGGGAATGCTCGGAACGTGTAATTTACCTCGACTGAGTTCAGGCGGTTGGAGTAGTAACCCAAGAACTTGGCGGAAGCGAGTTTGGCCGGATAGAAACCAGGCTTCCATTTGGCGTAAGCCCAGCCGGAAACTCCACAAAAAACTCTTTCCATATTTAGCAGCACTCTCTCGATCGCTAGTGTACGTCTTGTTGCCAGCCTCGGCCGCGAAGAACTTTGCCGGCGGTGGCGCCGGTGAGTTTGCCTTGATCGTATTCGATCTGGCCGTTGACGATAGTATAGGCGATGCCTTCGGAGATTTGCGCGGGATTGACAAAGGTAGCCTTATCGATGATCGTCGCCGGATCGAAGATGGTGACGTCGGCGAAATAGCCAGGTTTCAGGAGGCCGCGGTTTTCGAGATGCTCGCGCTGCGCGGGGAAGGAAGTGATTTTGCGGATGCCGGATTCGAGCGGCATCAAATGTTCGTCGCGAACGTAGTGGCCCAGGAAGCGGGGCATGGAACCGAAGGCGCGAGGGTGCGTGTGCGCTTCGAAAATGGGGCCGTCCAGCGACATCTCGTTGGCGTCCAGGCCGATGCTGGTCCAACGCTGTTCGAGGCCGGTACGAATGTCTTCTTCGCTCGCCATGAAATAGAGAGCGCCGGTTTGCGCGGAATCGGCGATGACGAAATCCATGAGCGTGTCTTCGGGAGATTTGTTCCAGACTTTGGCGACGTCCGCGACCGTTTTGCCTTCAAATTGCTTCAGTTCGGGCTTTTCGATAGAGGCGAGCAGAACGCCAGCACCACCGCCGCAATCGTAATACAGATTTTCCCAGTTCGGATGATCGCCCTTCAATTCCTCTTTGATGCGAGCGCGCACTGCCGGATCTTTCAGCCGGGCGAGGAGTTTTTGCGTGCCGCCGTCAGCGACCCAAGGTGGAAGAGCGGAGGCGAGCGCCGTGCCGCCCGCGGGATAAGGATACATGCTGGCGGCGATATCGAGACCGGAATCGCGCGCTGCTTGAATGGCCGCGACTACTTTCTTCATATTGCCCCAACGCGCTTTGCCGCTAACTTTAAGATGGAAAACTTCGACCGGGAGATTGGCTTCGCGGCCGATGCGAATGGCTTCGGCCAGCGCTTCCATTTCAGAGGCGCCTTCGCTACGCATGTGCGTGGCGTAGAGGCCGCCGTATTTGGAAGCAACTTTCGCGAGCGCGATGAGCTCGTCGGTTTTGGCGTAGATGTTCGGTGGATAGATCAAGGCGCTGGAGACGCCAAGGGCGCCGTCTTTCATGGCTTGCTCGACCAAGGATTCCATTTGAGTGAGTTCAGCAGGAGTGGGAGCGCGATCGTCGTCGCCGATGACGGCTTCGCGAACTTGCGCGGAGCCAACGTACGTGCCGATGTTGAGGGGAGTGCCCTGCTTTTCGAGGCGGCGGAAGTATCCGTCGAGCGTGGTCCAATCGACCGTGAATTTGAATTGATCGAGAAGAGGTTTCATCGAAGCGAGAGTTTTTTCGTTTTGCGGAGCGATGGAACCACCTTCGCCGGTAATTTCGGAAGTGATGCCTTGCGAGAGTTTGCTGAGCGACCGATTGTCGAGCAGCAGAGACCATTCGGATTGACCGAGCATGTCGATGAAACCGGGAGAGACGATTTGACCTTTGGCATCGATTTCGCGTTTTGCGGCGGCGTTGCTCAGATTGCCGACGGCGGCGATGCGGTCACCCTGGATGGCGACGTCGGCGGCGTACCAGGGATTGCCAGTCCCGTCCATGATGTGGCCGTTGCGAATGATAATGTCATAGGCTGCCGGCGCGGAGGGCGATGCGGACTTGGAAGCTGAGGGCACGGGAGCGTCGAGTGGGGCGTCGTAAGCGGCGGCGGCGATTTCGCCGAGGGCTTGGCCGCCTACTTCTTGCGCGGCCTCGGGATCGGGCGGGAGAGTGACGTGATTCACGTATGCGGCGAAGGCGAGTTTCTTGCCACTGGCAGTGATAACGAAGCCGGCGAGGCCTTTGCCGTTGAGCATCATTTTGGCGTTGAGCTTGTCTTCGGAACCGAAGGTCCCGGTTTTCGCGAAGACGTGGCCCGCGCCGGGATTGTTCACTTGAATTTTGGCGAGTGTGCCGTCTTTACCGAGAATCGGCAGCGCTTTGAAGAAGACAGCGAAGTCGGGGCGCGTGCTCCAATAAGCCATGTAGTGCGCGATGAAGTCTGGACTGAAAAGGTCGGCCCAATCGCCGCCTTCGCCGTCGCCTTGCGAGGCGCCGGAGAGATCGAGCTTTGCCTCCTGGAGAAACGTGCGCTCGATTTTGAAGCCTGCGTGGACGGGATCGCTGAGATCCTTTGCGACGAGCGTGCCGAGCAGCGAGGGCCCCATGCTGGCGTGAAGATTTTGGCTGACCTTGAGGGTGACTTTGATTTCTTCGGCGAGGGGTAGGGAAACATGCTCGGCGACTTGGTTGTCCGGAGTGTAAAGGCGAGCGAACGCTTTGAAATCTGGCGCGGCGGACTTCGATGGAACTTTGATTTCGATGCCTGCGGCGATGAGGGACTCGGTGAGGACTGTTTCGGCAAATTTTGTGGGTGAGGGAACTGCGTAAGGCGCGGTGAGGGGATGTGAACCGAGCGGGAGGCTGCCAGCGAGCGTGACGGTGACTGTTCCGTCGGCATTTGCGACCGCGGCTGGGTCCTCTATATCGGGCTTCGCACCAGCGGCCGAGGTGGTGATGCGATTGACGAATGTGACGTAAGCGGTTTTGGGGGAAACGTCGAGCGTGACGGGGTCACCGGCTTTTGCGCCGGGAGTCGCGACGAGGTCGATGACGTTGTCGTTGACGACGATGCTGGAGATAACGACGCCGGTGCCGCCTTCGCGGCCGCCGTCGGGAAAGAGACTGGCGTCGACGAGGACGCGGCCTTCGATCTTGCGAATGCCTTTGGCGGCGACGGCTTTGGCCAGCTCTTTGACGACGGCGAGCGGATCGCCAGTGACGGCCGGGCCGCCGTATGCGTGATCTTCATCCACGAAGGAGAGAGTGCCGTCGGGCTGGATGCGATTCGAGAGATTGGGGTCCCCGCTGGCAACGAGGATGAGGTCGCCTTTCAGAGTCCCTTTTTTGTCGACAGGGCCAGTACGGTAAATGACGGTGTGGAATCGGAAGTCGGCGCCGAGTTTGGCGAGGACGGTACCTTCGGTGAGAGTCTTGGTCGTCGAGGCAGGAACGAATAATTTGTTGGCGTTTAGCGAGTAGACGACTTTTCCGGTGGCGATGTCGTAGAACTCGATGCCGAAATTGGCGTGGGCGAATTCGGGGCGGTCCATTACTTTCTGAATGCGCTCGGCGAGTGTGGCCGTAGATTGCGCGTGGAGCGATCGAGGCGCTGCCACGAGCGCGATTGCAAGAAGAAGCGTTGCGAAATAGTACGCAACGGGGAGATAGAAAAAGCGGCGGCTGGTATGCAAGATAAATTCCTCCAGAAAAAATGGCCGAGGCTTGCGCGCGCTACTGGGCGTTGGCGAGTCCTTGGCCGGAATGCAAATCTTCAAACTTGATATTCAAGATCGGGTATTCGTGCCAATCCTTGTAATCGAAGTGCCACCACTCGTGTTCGTAGACGGTGAAGCCTTCGGATTCCATCGCGCGGCGAAGCAAGTCGCGATGCCAGCGCTGGAGCGAGGTCCCGCCAGGGTAGTCAGGGAAGGAGCGCGGCGACATTTCGTCGTACGTACCGGGCATTTCGATCGGCTTGCCTGTGGCGAGGTCGTAGAGCGTGAGATCGACAGCGCAGCCGCGATTGTGGCGCGAACCTTGTGAAGGGTCGGCGACGAAAATTTTGCCTTCGGGGGGAGTGGCGTCCCAGAAAATCTTGGTGACGTACCACGGGCGATATGCGTCGTGAATGAGCAAACCGTAGCCGAGCAGCTGAAGTTTGTGCAGAGCGCGGACAAGCGCTTGGGCGGCGGGCCGCTGCAGGAACGCGCGCGCCTGCGTGTAAACCGACGTCCCAAGAAAATCGTTTGTCGTGGCGTAGCGAATATCCAGATGAATCGCGGGGTCGAGAGTCGTTAGCTCGACGAGCTCCGGCTTGCGAAACGTGCCGTCTTCGTGGGGCGGCGAGGACGCGAGAGCATCGGCGCGTAGTGCGCTGACGGGGTGAAGGGGAGTGATGAGGACTTGGGCGCGATCGTCAAATTCCGGAGTGATTTTAATGTCGATCACATCACCGAATTCAATCTCTCGCTGTCCAGTTTTGTTGGTTCTCAGGCCCATGTTTACTGGCGCCGTCTCACTTGCCGGAAACTTTTCTGCTCTTACGTAGTGGGCGTCGTCCGAGCTAATGGTTCGGCGCAGGAATTCAATCTGGCCGTCGCGTTCGGAGACCACGATGTCTGGTGGGGGAGAAGAGATATTCGCGCGGTATTCTCCGATCCAAGGTTTCCACGCTTGCGGGATATCCGCGGGCTTTGGTCCGGGAGCGAGCGATGCGGAAGATTGACCGGTGAGGATGCCTGGAGCCCAGAGCAAAAGCGCAGCAAGGAGCAGAGGCAACAGCTGAAAGGGAAACGTGAGTCGCGATTTTGCGGAGGCGCTTATCGCTCTGACTGGTTTGCTGCGAAGCATTTGCGTGTCCCTTGTCCGATCAAGGTGCCTGCTACAAGCGGTGAGACATAATAGCCGAGAACCGGAATCTGCGCGAGATACAAATGTTGCCGGACTGTGGCTGAACCATCATTCGAGGAGCCACGAAGCGCAAGAGCTGCGTTGTAATAGCGATTCAAGCCGTGCTTGTGCAATGGAACTCAGAAACATTTGTTGCACTATGCAAGAAAAAACGTCAAACCGTGTACCAGCGGAAGCCTTTGCGCTGCTCTTCGGCTATTTCCTTGAGGATGGCGAGCGTCTGCGGACGGCGATACTGGCCGCAGGCGGCGAGGATGGCGTTGACGAGCGCAACGGGGGCGGAATACGAGGCGCCGAAAGATGTGGATTCGACGCTGGCAAGAAAAACTTCGTCGCATTCGCGGGCGAGGGGCGAAACGTACGTGTCCGTGATGCCGACACAGTAAGCGCTGCGGGCGCGCGCCAAGTGCACTCCTTCGACCGTTTGGCGGAGGCCGCGGCGAAAGCTGATGGCCAGGACGAGGTCGCGCTGATTGACGGTGCGCACCAGGTGAGCGATGCGTCCAGCGGAAGTGGCTGTGAAGACCGGCAGGCCGAGCAGCGTAATTTGATACTCCAAGTAATCAGCCAGAATGGCGGCGAGATCACCGGCAAGAAGCACAATGCGCCGTGCGTCGTAGAAACGCTTGGCGAGCGAGACCAAACGCGGCGCATCGAGACTATTTTTGAGGCCGTGCAAGTTTTTGAGGTCTTGTTCGAGAGCTTCGCGAACATAGGCGGGCATGCTCGTTACACGGCCAGCGGACTGCATGGTGTCGAGAGAGGTGGCGAAAGCGATGGAAAGGTCGTGCAGATGACGCTGAAAGTCGCGGTAACTGGCAAAGCCGAGGCCACGGACGATGCGGACGACCGTGGCGGGGTCGGTTTTGAGGCGCTTGGCCATGGCGCGGACACTTAGGAGGACGTAGTCGCGGGGATGCTCGAGAATCGGGCGAATAATCTCCTGGCGCTTGGCGCTGAGGAGTTCGATGCGCTCGGCGAGAGAAGGTGCCGAAGCTTGAGGGGGAACGGGTGGTCGTTTCATGGCGCCAGAGAATTGCCTAAAAGCGGCGTCGTGTCAACTATGCTGAATAGTTAATTCAAATAACGATTTGAGGATATAGCCAGTCTCGGCAACAGACGAATCTTCCCATAGGACGCGCAAAACTTGCTCATCGCTTCAGATTCACAGTGCACATTCAACCGACAAAGACGGGATGAAGGTTAAGTTTGTTTCACTATTTCTTAGTGGCGGCGGCTTTTTCTTCCAGGCCGGGGGCGATGACAGGCTGAAGGAAGGGCATCATGGCGCGAAGTTTGGGGCCGAGTTGCTCGACCGCGTGGTTTTGCTCGCGCTTGCGAGTGGCCAGGAAGTTCGGGCAGCCGGCTTCGTTTTCGGCGACCCATTTTTTCGCAAAACTGCCGTCTCGAATTTCGGAGAGGATTTGGCGCATCTCTTCGCGAGTTTTTTGCGTAATAATCCGCGGGCCGGCGGTGTAGTCGCCATGCTCGGCAGTGTCGCTGACGGAATAGCGCATGTAGCTGAGACCGCCGCGATAGATGAGATCGACGATGAGCTTGAGTTCGTGCATGCACTCGAAATAAGCGACTTCGGGCTGATAGCCGGCAGCAACGAGAGTATCGAAGCCCGCTTTGATTAATTCGCTGACTCCGCCGCAGAGGACGGCTTGCTCGCCGAAGAGATCGGTCTCGGTTTCTTCCGTGAATGTGGTTTCGAGGACGCCTGCGCGGGTGCAGCCAAGACCTTTGGCGTAAGAGAGCGCGAGCGCTTTGGCGTGGCCGCTGGCGTCTTGTTCAATGGCGATGAGAGCAGGCGTGCCGCCGCCTTCGGTGAAGACTTCGCGGACGCGATGGCCAGGGGCTTTGGGGGCGATCATGGAGACGTCGACGTCGGTGGGCGGCTTGATCGTGCCGAAGCGAATGTTGAAGCCGTGGGCGAACATGAGCGTTTTACCTTTGTGAAGATGCGGCTCAATGTCATCGTGGTAGAGCTTGGGCTGCTTGGTATCGGGAGTGAGTATCATGATGACGTCCGCCCATTTGGCAGCTTGGCCGGGCGTCATCACCGTGAGACCTTGTTTTTCCGCTCGCGCGCGAGAAGAGCTACCTTCGTGCAGGCCCACGCAAACACTCACGCCGCTATCCCGCAGGTTCAGCGCGTGCGCATGGCCTTGCGAGCCGTAGCCGATGATGGCGACTTTCTTGGATTGGATGAGGGCCAGATCCGCTGAATCGTCGTAGTAGAGATTTGCCATTTTTTCCTCTTGGGCCGGGTTACGGCCGGGATTTAGAAGCTTTCAAACTTGTCCTTGAGATCGAGGCCCACCGAAGAGCGAAGAGCAGGGCCCGAAACCGGGAGATGGTATCTTCGCCCCCTCCCCCACTTTTTTGTAAATGTTGCTGATAAAGGACTTAGCGGGGCTACAAGTCTTTTAGATGCAACACTTACGGGGTTCTTGGTAACGATTGATTCTAAAGGGGTTAACTTCACTGTGGTCCCCTCCACGAAATTAGCTCGTCACCAAGGATTGTGCAGGGGCTGCGGTGGCTGCCGGCGGACGGAGCAAGTCGCCGCCGCGCGTCATGCTGATGCGGCCGCTACGCGCCATTTCGAGGACGCCGAAGGGACGCAGTACTTCAAGGAGGCCGTCGATTTTGTCGACAGTCCCGGAGACTTCGATGATGAGCGACTCGGGAGCGACGTCCACGACGCGCGCGCGGAAGACTTTGATCAGCTCCATCAGGTGCGGGCGGGATTGCTGGTCCGCGAGCACTTTGATGAGCGCCAGGTCGCGCTCGAGCAGCGAGCGCTCGGAAATGTTTTCCGCGAGAAGAACGTCGACGAGCTTTTCCAGGCTGGCTTCGAGACGATGGCCGCCTTTTTCGTCGGTGTGCGCGACGATCGTCATGCGCGCAATCTGCGGGTTATCTGTCGGGCCGACCGTCAGGGAATCGATGTTGATGGCGAGGCGGCGGGCTAGCGACGAGACGCGGTTGAGCACGCCTGGCTTGTTTTCGACGTATGCGACTAGTGTTTGCATGGGCTGTCCTTTTTGCTCGCGGCTTCGCTCATCGCTCTATGGCTCCGATGCCGTTTCAACGAGCGGGTTATTGGGGCGGCGAATCATCTCGTGGAGCGACGCGCCGGCAGGAACCATCGGGTAGACGGAATCTTCCTGCTCGACGCGGAAGTCAATGAGGACGGTTTCGTTGGATTCGCGCGCTGAGCGGATCGTGGGGAGCACATCGCCGCGCTGGGTGATGCGTTCGCCGCGGATACCGAAAGCGTTTGCGAGCGCGGCAAAATCGGGCGCTACGAGCGGCGTGGCGACGTAACGCTTGTCGTAGAAAAATTCCTGCCACTGGCGAACCATGCCGAGATAGCCATTGTTGATGATGGCGATCTTGATGTTGATTTTTTCCTGGACGATGGTGGCAAGCTCGCACATGGTCATCTGGAAGCCGCCATCGCCGACGACAACCCAGACTTCGGAGTCTGGCTTGGCGAATTTGGCGCCGATGGCGGCGGGCAGTGCAAAACCCATCGTGCCAAGGCCGCCGGAAGTGATGAGCGTGCGCGGCTGATTGTGGTGGTAATACTGCGCCTCCCACATCTGGTGCTGGCCGACGTCGGTGACCACGATGGCTTCGCCGCGCGTTTCCTTCCAGAGGTCGTTGATGACGTGCGCGGCATAGAGATGGCCGTTGTCGGGGAGGCTTTGGATGTCGCGGACGGCGGAGTCGCCTTTTAATTCCTTGATATGCGCGAGCCAGGCGCCCCGGTCGGGATTGACGATGTGCGGGACCAGCTTTTCAAGCGTTTCGCGAGCATCGCCCACAAGAGCAGCATCCACTTTGACGTTTTTATTGATTTCGGCGCGGTCGATCTCGATGTGGATTTTGCGCGCGCCCTTCGCATAGGTGCGGAGGTCGCCAGTGACGCGATCGTCGAAGCGCATGCCGATGGCGATGAGCAAATCGGACTCTTGAATGGCGTGGTTGACCCAGGCTTCGCCGTGCATGCCCATCATGCCGAGATTCATCGGATCGGAAGCAGGGAAGCAGCCGATGCCAAGCAGAGTCATGGCGACAGGAATATTGCAGGTGCGAACGAACCGCTCGAAGGCGCGCATCGCTCCGGAAAGCATGATGCCGCGGCCGGCGAGAATGATCGGGCGCTTGGCGGTGTTGAGCAGTTCGATGGCGCGATCGAATTCTTCCTGGTTGTGATCGTTGCGCACGCGCTTCTGCGGAAGCTTGGGAGTGGACGCTTCCCAATCGAATTCGCAGGAAGCTTGCTGCGCGTCTTTGGTGATATCGACGAGGACCGGGCCGGGACGTCCGGTATTCGCGATGATGAACGCTTCGCGGACGGTGCGCGCGATGTCTTCGGCGCGAGAGACGACCACGTTGTGTTTTGTGATCGGCATGGTGATGCCGGTGATGTCGATTTCCTGAAAAGCGTCGGAACCGAGCAGCTTGCTGCTCACCTGGCCGGTAATGCAGACCACAGGCGAGGAATCGAGCATGGCAGTGGCGATGCCGGTGACCATGTTCGTTGCACCGGGGCCGCTGGTGGCCATGGCCACGCCGACGCCACCGGTGGCGCGCGCATACCCATCGGCCATGTGCGTGGCGCCCTGCTCGTGGCGAACGAGGATGTGATGCAGTTTCGATTTGCCAAGCGCGTCGTAGACGGGGAGAATCGCGCCGCCAGGATATCCGAAGATATGTTGCACGCCCAGCTTGGTGAGCGATTCGCAGAGGATTTCCGCGCCAGTGAGCTTCATAGGGTCCTTCCCAATTGCGCGTGCGTAGGATTCGGCGCAACTGCTAGAGGTTGAGTCTGAGACGCGAACGAGGCCGGCAAGGCCGTCACTGCGCCAATGGCGGCCGAGGAAACCAAGAAGGCATATTTCGCCATGACGCCGTTCGTGAATCGCGGAGCGGGTGGTTTCCAGGAAGCAAGGCGCTTTTGGATCTCGGCGTCCGTCAGTTCGACATCGAGCTTGCGGTTCGGAATGTCAAAGACAACCATATCGCCATCGGCGATGGCCGCGATGGGGCCGCCACAAGCGGCTTCGGGTGCAACGTGACCAACCATTAAGCCGTGCGTGGCACCGGAAAAGCGGCCATCGGTAAGCAGTGCGACGGAATCGCCGAGGCCAGCGCCAACCAACGCTGCGGTAACGGCGAGCATTTCACGCATGCCGGGGCCTCCCTTGGGGCCTTCGTAGCGAATCACAACGACGTCACCGGCCTTAATCTGGTTTTTCTCGATGGCGGCAAAAGCCAATTCTTCGTTATCGAAAACGCGTGCGGGGCCGCGAAAACGCTCGTAGTTGCCACCGGCGACTTTAATGACGCAGCCGTCTGGAGCTATGTTGCCTTTCAAAATGACGAGGCCGCCGGTCGGTTTCAAGGGCGCGTCGATTTTCCGAACGACTTCCTGCTTGGGAGTTTCTTTTGCAGCGGCCGCTTCTTCGGCAATCGTGCGTCCGGTGACGGTGATGGCGTCGCCGCGAAGAAGTTTCGCATCGAGCAGCCGTTTAGCGACAAGTGCAGTCCCTCCCGCCGCATAAAGGTCGGTGGCGACGAAACGGCCGCCGGGTTTGAGGTCGGCGATGATAGGGACGCGCGCGCTGATGCGGTCGAAGTCGTCGATGCTGAGCGGGATATGCGCTTCGTTGGCGATGGCGAGCAAATGCAAGACGGAGTTTGTCGAGCCGCCAGTGGCGGCGACCCCAGCGATGGCGTTCTCGATGGCGGCCTTGGTGATGATCTTGGATGGAGTGACATTGCCTCGCAGAAGATCCATGACGAGCTCGCCGGCGCGATGGCCAGCGTGAGCTTTGCCGGAATCGGTGGCAGGAACGCTGGAAAGGCCCATCGGCGCAATGCCGAGAAACTCGCAGACGAGGGCCATAGTGTTGGCGGTGAACTGTCCGCCGCAGGCGCCCGCTCCTGGACAGGCTGTTTCTTCCAGCGCCTTGAGCCGCGCGTCGGACATGTCTCCATGCGAATGGCTGCCGATAGCTTCGTAAACGTCCTGAATGGTGACGGAATGGCCTTCAAATATTCCAGGGGCGATCGATCCGCCATAAAGAACTAGGCCGGGAATATTTAGGCGCGCCAGAGCCATGATGCCGGCAGGAATGGTCTTGTCGCATCCGACGAGCACTATGAGCGCGTCGAAAAGATTGCCGCGAGTGACGAGCTCGATGGAGTCCGTGATGACTTCGCGGCTGATCAGCGATGCGCGCATACCCTCCGTGCCCATGGTGATGCCGTCGGAAATCGAAATCGTGTTGAACTCGAGAGGAGTGCCGCCGGCGGCGCGAATGCCGTCCTTGACGTGCACGGCCAGTTCGCGAAGGTGAAAGTTGCACGGGCCGATTTCGATCCAAGTATTCGCAACGCCGATTAGGGGCTTGGCGAAATCGCCGTCGCGAAGCCCGCAAGCGCGCAGCATAGAGCGTGCTCCGGCACGATGGGGACCGTCGATCAGTGCGCTGCTGCGAGACTTCAACGAAGATCCAGTCACAGTTACGTTCTCCTGTACGGGCTTTCCCAAGCGATCGCTTGCGATTATGCGCCCAAAAAACTTGAGGCCATCATCCTGGTTCTGATGATGGCCCCGAAACTCTCCGGTGATACTGTCTTAGGCGGCCATCATCGATGTGTTGCTCCCCGTACGATGACAGGGATGATTCGGACGACCACGCTAATTACAGCGCCCTGCAAAGACGAAGCAGAGGCGGGCCGATTCTTCGAGATGGCGACTGTAAGCATAACTTGTCGCCATGAAGATAACAGGATGAGGGCGTGGAAGTCAATCAGTCAAATTAATACTTTTGTTCCCATAAATAAGTTTGAGTTATGCAAAGAATTAGATTAATCGAGCGGGCGGCGAGAAGATTTTACAATTTCGAGACACGCTTCCCCCGCCTTGTGGTCATCTAAACTCAAGGCATTGCGGTATTCGGCTGGACGCGGGCCGATCATAGACCCGAAGCGGAAATGGCTGGCACGGACGTGGCGTTCGGACGTTCGTTTTCGTCCACCCATTTCGGTTGTTCGCAAATGCACAGGTGCGCGACCGAGGGACCGCTATCATGATGTTTGGATTCGATGAAGCCGTGGCGGCCATGTCCCTTGCGGAGTGAGTGCACACGGTAGCTCGCTCGGGCCTTTGCAGTTTGACCGTCTGGAAGCTGCCCTTGCCGCCGGGTTCCGTCGGAATGTCCTAGGTTGTTAACGCTTCCGATTTATGCGGGAAAACTGGCTTTTGCGTCAAAGGGGAGTGTATGGAGCGTGACAGCGACGTGTTCGTTGTGGGCGGGGGGCCCGCGGGGCTTGCCGCCGCAATTGCGGCGCGGGCGCGAGGTTTTCGAGTGATCGTTGCGGATGGCGCAAAACCACCCATTACAAAAGCATGCGGAGAAGGGTTGTTACCCGATGCTCTTAGGGCGCTCGGTGAACTCGGAGTCGAACTGCGAGAAGCGGATGGTTGCGCTCTACGCGGTATTCGATTTGAAGATGATCGTTCCTCTGTGAGTGCACATTTTCCTGACGGGCACGGCCTGGGAGTGCGCCGGGAGATTTTGCACCTCAGAATGATCGAGCGAGCGCAGCATTGCGGAGTTTCCCTGCTGTGGAATACTCCGGTGACGGGACTCAATGAAGAAGGAGTCTTGGCCAGCGGTAATAATATACGGGCGCGGTGGGTTATTGGTGCTGATGGAGGCCAGTCGCGAGTGCGGCGGTGGAGTGGCTTAGAAAATTTGGTACAACACAGACGTAGATTTGCGTTTCGAGTTCATTATCGTTTGGAGCCGTGGAGCGATTTCACGGAGATTTATTGGGGCGAAGACGCGCAGGCGTATGTCACGGCAGTAGGCGCGCAAGAAGTATGTGTGGTGCTGATTTTGAACAGGCCGGATTCTCGCTTTGATGAAATTATCGAGAGATTTCCGAAGTTAAGCAGCCGGCTTAAAGGCGCCGCACAGGCAGGCGCCGAACGCGGAGCGGTAACTGGTATGTTCAGCCTCGAGCGCGTGTGCCGCGGGAATATTGCGCTAATCGGAGATGCATCGGGCAGCGTAGATGCAATTACCGGGGAAGGACTTTCTCTCAGTTTTCGGCAAGCGACGGCGCTTGCCGATGCTTTGGGAGCGAGCGATCTAGAACGCTATCAGAAGGCGCACCGGCGATTGTTCCGGCGTCCGCGACTCATGGGAGAACTGCTGCTTTTGCTTGGCCGCCGGAACAACCTGCGTGAACGCACCATGCAGGCACTCGAGGCAGCCCCACAACTGTTTGAACGGATGCTCGCCTATCATGTCGGTGAGACGCGGCCTCTGCAGCTTGCGACAGCCGGGGCTGTATTTGGCTGGCGGTTTCTGGCAGCCTGATTGTGACGAGAATGTCGATGAAACAAAGACGCCAGGGTGCGCGTGTGGCCGGACGAGCATGGATTTTCGTGCTCCTTGCTTTGCTTGCGGCGCGCGCTTGGCCGCAAACACCTCAAGCCGCTCCTCAGACGAATCCCGGAGAACTAACTCTGAATTTGGATTTAGCGCAGAGCAAATTGCACTGGACGCTAGACAGCACGCTGCACACCGTTCATGGGACATTCGCATTGAAACGAGGCGCGGTGAAATTTGACCTCGCCACCGGCAGTGCCAGCGGCGAATTCGTTGCCGATGCTACCAGCGGCCAGAGCGGCAACGATTCACGCGACAAGAAAATGCACAACGAGATTCTCGAGAGCGGACGCTACACCGAAGTGATCTTTCGGGCTAATCGAATCGAAGGAAAACTCTTGGCAAAAGGATCGTCCACCGTGCAGGTGCACGGAACATTTCTTCTGCACGGCGGCGAGCATGAACTGACCGTACCCGTACAGGCGGAACTCGACGGCAATCGTTGGAAGGGTTTGGCAAAATTCAGCGTGCCGTACATCCAGTGGGGATTGAAGAGTCCGAATACATTTCTGCTCAAAGCGGATCCCACGGTGGAAATTGAGCTGGATCTCAGCGGCACCCTGCAAGGAACCGTGGCGCCATGAAGATCGCTACTCCTCCGCTTCCTGCGTAACGATGTGAACATCCACCGGAGGAGATTCGCGAAGAAAGCGGTGCACGGCGGACAGATAGAAGTATTTGCGCCAATCGTGAATGGGCGCGCGTCCAAAAATCACCTGCGTAATATGTTTCGAACGGACAAAGTCCGCCACAGTGTCTGCTACGCTTCGGCCTCTCAAACGAATCACTTTTGCGCCCAGGCTTTCGGCAAAGCGCAGATTTGCGGCAAGCGCCGTAGCGTTGTGCTCTTTCGGCCCTAGCTCCCGGTCGACGTGAACGACATACAATTCCGCGTCCATGCGCCGAGCCATGCGAGCGCCGCGAGCCACCAGGTATTGGCCGGCGGGATTTCCGGAAATACAAATGGCCATGCGTTCGCGGACACCCCAGTTTTTGCGAATGTCCTCGTCTTCCATGTAGGTTTCGAGGCTGCGGTCAACCTGTTCGGCGACTTGGCGCAGGGCGAGTTCGCGAAGGGCAATCAAATTTCCACGGCGAAAAAAGTTCTTGAGGGAGCGTTCGACTTTTTCGGTGCTGTAAACATCGCCGCGCTTCATGCGGTTGTGCAGAGCTTCTGGAGTCAAGTCGACCATAACGGTTTCGGTGGCCGTCAAGGGCACCCAGTCCGGAACCGTTTCGCGGACGGTAATTCCGGTGATCGAGCGCACCACCGGGGCAATGCTCTCTATGTGTTGAATGTTCAAAGTGGAGACGACGTCGATTTTTGCGGCGAGAAGATCCTGAATGTCTTCGTAGCGTTTGCGATGCTTACTGCCAGGAATATTCGTGTGGGCCAGTTCGTCGACCAGGACCACTTGGGGCTTGCGCGCGAGAATGGCGTCCACATCCATTTCTTCGAAGACGGTACCTTTGTACTCGATTTGCTTGCGAGGGACGGATTCGATTTGCGAGGACAACTCTTCGATGCCTTTGCGGCCGTGCGTCTCCACGACGCCAATGACCACATCCTCGCCGCGGCTGCGGCGGCGAAGCGATTCGCTCAGCATGCTGTAAGTCTTGCCCACGCCCGGAGCGTAGCCGAGGAAAAGCTTAAATATGCCGCGCGCTTTCTGCGGCGGCGAAGCGACTTCCAGCCAGTCCTCGGGCTTCTTGGGCAAGGCGTCAGGTTCTCCGTGTCAATTAGGATGCATGCGATAGAATAGCAGGATGCAGAGATTGCTTGCCGGCCGCGCCTTCGGATTTGCCGTGTCGCTGGCCATCGTCGTCGCGATCACTGTTTTCTTTCGCCACGCGCGCGACGTCAATCAGACAACGATCGCGCTTACCTTTTTGTTGGCTATTCTAGCAGTTTCGGCGGTGTGGGGGATGGCCGTCTCGGTCTTTATGTCCCTAGCGGCAGTGCTGGCATTTAATTATTTTTTCCTTCCGCCGGTGGGAACCTTTACGATTGCCGACCCGCAAAATTGGGTGGCGCTGTTTGCGTTTCTTGTGACTTCCATTATGGGTAGCCAGCTTTCCGCGCGGATACGCAAGGAAGCCGACGAGGCACATCAACGCCGCCGTGAAATCGAACGGCTCTATAAGTTCAGTCAAAAGCTTTTGGCGGAAGGCAACGTCATTCAGTTGATGAATGCCATTCCGAACTACATTGTGGAGAGTTTCGAAGGCGGGGCTGCCGAGCTTTTTCTGCCGCAAAAAGACAAATTTTACCGGTCCGGGTTTGGAGCCGCGCACCTGGATGAAGAAAAAATGAAGTCCGTGTTTCTTCGAGATGAGGCGGTCTTCGAATCGCAAGAAGGCTTGTACTTTATCCCCGTACGCATGGGGGTCCGGCCCATTGCGAGCTTGGGGATTTCCGGGTCGCGGCTTTCGCGCCAGACGCTGGATGCCGTGGGCAGCCTCGTGGCGATCGCCATCGAACGAGCGCGGGCCGTCGAAAAGCTAGGAGAGACGGAGGCAGAGCGCCAGGGCGAACGGCTGAAGTCTGCGCTGCTGGATTCCATCGCGCATGATTTCCGCACACCGCTGACCTCGATCAAGGCTGCGACTACGAGCCTGCTGGCCGAGGAGACTCCCGATCGCGGCCAGGCGCGTGAGCTTTTGACGATCATCAACGAAGAGTGCGACCGGCTGAACCGGCTCGTTGAAGAAGCAGCTGAAATGTCGCGGCTGGAGGCGGGAGAGTTTGAGCTGAGTCTAGCTCCGACGCAGATCGGCGACATCATTGAGGCGGCCCTGGCGCAATGCAGCACGGCTCTGGCGGATCGGATCGTCGATGTGAACCTGAGCCCCAATCTTCCCCCGGTGCGAGCCGATTTGAATCGCATCAAAGATGCCTTGGTGCATCTGATTGACAACGCCAACATTTATTCACCGAAGGATCAGCCGATCACCATCTCCGCGGAACTTACGGGAGACGCCGTCACGACAAGTGTGGCGGATAGAGGACCTGGAATCGATGATTTCGAACAGGGGATGATCTTCGACAAATTCTACCGCGGGAAAGACCAACGCTACCTGGTGCGCGGTACCGGCATGGGCTTGCCGATTGCGAAAGCCATCATCACGGCGCACAAAGGCACAATCTCCGTGACCAGCCAGCTCGGGCACGGTTCGGTCTTTACGTTCACGCTGCCCGTGGATCGCAACGCAGGGGAGATGCGATGAACGCGGCCTCTATTCTTGTAGTGGATGATGAGCCGCAAATCCGGCGCGTCATGCGCACCACGCTCTCGAGCCACGGCTACGTCATTCGAGAGGCGACGACAGGCGAAGAGGCGGTCGAAGCAGTGCGCAAGGAACGGCCTGATCTGATCTTGCTCGACGTCAATATGCCGGGAATCGGCGGCATCGAAGCGGCTCGCGAGATTCGCGAAATGTGCGACGCGCCGATCATCATGTTGACGGTGCGCAGCGCGGAGCGCGACAAAGTCATCGCCCTCGATGCCGGTGCCGATGACTACGTGGTGAAACCGTTTGGAATTGAGGAGTTGCTTGCGCGAATCAGAGCCGCGCTGCGGCGATATACGCCCGGAGATGCGATTCCCATGTTTAGCGCAAAGGATTTGACGATTGATTTCGAAAACCGGCAAGTGATCGTCCGCGGCCGCGACGTTCATCTGACGCCGAAAGAGTTCGATGTTTTGAAGCACCTAGTCGGCAATCTGGGAAAGCCGTTGTCGCACCGCCGTTTGCTGCAATCGGTCTGGGGGCCTGAGTATGGGGAAGAAACAGAAAACTTGCGCGTAGTAATCAATCAGTTGCGCAAGAAGATCGAGAGCGATCCAGCGCGTCCTAAATATATATTAACGGAGCCGTGGGTGGGCTACCGGTTCCAGGCACCGAAGGGTGCTCCCGCAAAATCTGCTCCGCGGAAACGTTAAGAATTATTGTTTGGGATGAGAAGCATCGAGGTCCAGATTCAGCTCGACGACATTGACACGCGGCTCGCCAAACAAGCCGAACTGCCTCCCCATCGTATGCTTTGCCACCAAGGCGCGTAGATCAGTTTCACTCACGCGACGCTCGCGCGCGACGCGAGGAATCTGGAACTCAGCGGCGGCCGGAGAGATTTCCGGATCCAGGCCAGAACCTGAAGTGGTGACGAGATCGACGGGGATTGCCGCGCCGGGATTTTCTGCATGCAGCTTTTCCACATCGCCTTTCACGCGATCGACAAGCTGGCGATTCGTTGGGCCGAGATTGGATGCGCCGCCGCTCGGCGCGACAGGATCGTAGCCGTTCCCTGCGCCGGAGGGACGCGAGTGAAAATACCAGGCGGAGGAAAAGGGTTGACCGATAAGCCGCGAACCGATGACGTGGCCATTTTGCGTGATCATTCCGCCGTTGGCCTGCGCGGGGAAAAAGAGCTGACTGAGACCGGTGACTGCCAGGGGATAGAGCAAGCCAAAGAGTACCGTCGTCACCAGCGTCATGAGAATGGCAATTCGCAAGTGCCGTTTCATAGAGTTCTCCCGCGCGCCAGATGCAAGTACGTAATGGCCATGTCGATCAGTTTGATCCCGAGGAAAGGCGCGACCACGCCGCCGAGGCCGTAAATGAGAAGATTTTGGCGGAGCAGGGCAGCGGCTCCCAGGGGACGGTAGCGCACACCGCGCAACGCCAGCGGGATGAGCGCGATGATGATCAATGCGTTGAAGATGACTGCCGAGAGAATCGCGGATTCCGGAGTACTGAGCCGCATCACATTCAGAACTTCCAGCTGCGGAAACGCGGCGGCGAACATCGCGGGAATAATCGCAAAATACTTCGCCACATCGTTGGCTACGGAAAACGTGGTGAGCGCGCCGCGGGTGATGAGCAACTGTTTGCCGATTTCGACGATTTCGATGAGCTTGGTCGGGTTCGAATCGAGATCAACCATATTGCCGGCTTCTTTTGCGGCTTGCGTGCCGGTGTTCATGGCCACGCCGACGTCTGCCTGAGCGAGTGCAGGTGCGTCGTTGGTGCCGTCGCCGGTCATAGCGACAAGCTTGCCCTTTGCTTGTTCGCGCTTGATGAGCGCCATCTTGTCTTCGGGCTTGGCTTCGGCGAGAAAATCATCCACACCGGCCTGACGCGCAATGGCGGCGGCCGTGAGCGGATTGTCGCCCGTAATCATCATGGTGCGAATGCCCATGGCGCGCAGGTGTTCGAATCGCTCGCGCATTCCCCCTTTTACGATGTCCGTCAGCGCAATGGCGCCGAGAACGTGACGATTCTGGGCAACGAGCAGCGGCGTTCCGCCTCCATTCGCAATTTCGCGGACGATGTGTTTGATTTCCGGGGGAACAACCTGGCCCTTCTCGGCGACATACTTGTCGATGGCTTCCGGGGCTCCTTTACGGACTTCGTTACCATCCATGTCCACGCCAGACATACGAGTCTGCGCGGAAAATGGGATGAAAATTGGATTGTGCGGAGCAAGCTCACGACCCCGCAGGCCGTATTTTTCTTTTGCCAGCACGACGATGGAGCGTCCTTCGGGCGTTTCGTCCGCAAAAGAAGCCAGCTGAGCGGCGCTGGCGAGTTCCACTTCCGTGACGCTGGGGCACGCGTGGAAAGAAGTTGCCTGCCGGTTTCCAAGGGTGATTGTGCCGGTTTTGTCGAGCAGAAGAACGTCGACGTCGCCCGACGCTTCCACGGCGCGCCCCGACATGGCGATCACGTTGCGCTGGATCAAGCGGTCCATGCCCGCAATGCCGATGGCGGAGAGAAGACCGCCGATGGTCGTAGGGATAAGGCAAACAAGAAGCGAGACGAGCACGAAAATAGTTTGCGGAGCGCCGGAATAATAGGCAAAAGGCTGGAGAGTGACGACGGCCAAAAGAAAAATGATGGTCAGCCCTGCCAAAAGGATGTTGAGAGCGATCTCATTCGGCGTCTTCTGGCGCGAAGCGCCTTCCACGAGACTGATCATGCGGTCGAGAAAAGTTTCGCCGGGATTCGAGGTGATGCGGACCCGGATCTCATCGGAGAGAACGCGCGTGCCGCCTGTGACAGCCGAACGATCTCCACCCGATTCGCGAATGACCGGCGCCGACTCTCCAGTGATGGCCGACTCATCGACCGAGGCCACTCCTTCGATGACTTCTCCATCACCCGGAACGAATTCACCCGCTGCTACGAGCACCTGGTCGCCGGTCCGCAGTTTTGAACTTGGCACCACCTCCGTGGAACCGTCCGAGCGCAAACGCCGCGCTTCCGTTTCCGCCCTGGCTTTGCGCAGGGTCTCTGCTTGGGCCTTGCCGCGTCCTTCGGCCATTGCCTCGGCAAAATTGGCGAACAGCACGGTAAACCACAGCCACAATGTAATCTGCAAGCCGAAGCCGAACTCGCCGCTGTGGTGTAAAGAATCGCGCACGAGCTGAATCGAAGTGAGGAGAGCACCCACTTCCACGACGAACATGACGGGATTTTTCACCATCGTGCGCGGATTCAGTTTCCGGAAGGAATCCACAATGGCGGTCTTCAGGATCTTGGTGTCCGTCAATGCTTTTGACTTTACTTGGGATGCGCGGTCCATGGTTTCCTTAAAATGAGCCCCTCAAAACGCCTTGCCGGAAAGCATTAACAAATGCTCCAAGATGGGGCCAAGACTCAGTGCCGGGAAAAAAGTGAGCGCGCCAACAATCAAGATGGTGCAAATTAGCAGTACGGTGAAGAGCGGGCCGGTCACGGGAAAAGTGCCCAGAGAGGCCGGCGTCATTTTCTTTCGCGCGAGATTCCCCGCGATAGCAAGAATCGGAATCACGACAAAAAATCTTCCCAGAAGCATAGCAACGGCGGTGCTTGCGTTGTACCACGTAGTGTTCGCGTTCAGGCCACCAAACGCTGAGCCGTTGTTCCCGACAGAAGATGTGTAGGCATAGAGAATTTGCGAGAGCCCGTGCGGGCCGGGATTGGAGATGCTCGAGGTGCCAAACTTCGCGACGACTGCTATGGCGGCAAACACAAGAATCGTCAAGGAAGAAATGAGCACCGAAAGCATGGCCATCTTTACATCGAACGCTTCTATCTTTTTGCCCAGGTATTCCGGCGTTCTCCCTACCATCAAACCGGCGATAAACACCGCGAGAATGACGAAGACGAGAATTCCGTAAAGGCCGGAGCCCACGCCGCCAAAAATAACTTCGCCAAGCATGATATTTACAAGCGGCACCATGCCGCCCAGCGGCGTGTAGGAATCGTGCTGGCTATTCACCGCGCCGCAGCTTGCGTCCGTGGTCGCGGTCGCAAAGAGGGCTGAGTTCGCAATGCCGAAGCGAACTTCTTTGCCTTCCATGTTTCCGCCCGAATGGAGCGTGCTTGCCGTTTGGTCCACGCCGGCCAGCTCGGGATTTCCTCTTGCTTCCGCCCAATATGCCGCCGTTACGCCAACGAGAAACAATGCCGTCATCGCGCCCCAGACAGCCCACCCGTGCCCCTGCGATTTCGTCATGCGGCCCAGCGTGTAAGTCAATCCAGAAGGAATCGCAAAAATCAGGATCATCTCGAAAAAATTCGTAAATGGCGTGGGGTTTTCGTAAGGATGAGCGCTGTTCGCATAAAAGAACCCGCCGCCGTTTGTGCCGAACATTTTTATAACTTCCTGAGATGCCGTTGGACCGACGGCAATCACTTGCTGGGTAACGGTCTGCGAGACCGCCTTACCATCAGGCCCCTGCGTTTGGACGATTTGTGGTTCGAGGAGTTGGGACGTGGTGTATGGCTTCAAGGTCTGGACCACGCCTTGAGAAACCAGAACCAGCGATCCGACCATGCAAACTGGCAAAAGAACCCAAAGAAAGCAACGCGTCAAATCCACCCAGAAGTTGCCGATAGTCTTGGATTCATGCCGCGAGACTCCGCGAATCACGGCGATCGCCAGCGCAATGCCAACAGCCGCAGAGGCAAAGTTGTGGTACGCCAACCCCGCCATTTGCGTGAGATAACTCATCGTCGTTTCCGGCGTGTAGGCTTGCCAATTGGTGTTTGTGGTGAAGGACACAGCGGTGTTCCAGGCCAGATCCGGGGCCACCGCAGAGAATCGCTGAGGATTCCAAGGCAGCCACTGCCACTGCTGTAATCTCTCGAAGAGATAAAGCAAAATCAGCGAAGCGGCGCTGAAAGCCAGCATGGTCACGCCGTACTCCGTCCAGCGCATTTCTTTGTTTTCATCCACACCGCACAACCGGTAGATGAGGCGTTCCACAGGACGCAGAAGGGGATCCAGAAACGTCTTTTGACGCTCAAAAACGCGTGTCAGAAAAATCCCTATCGGTTTTGTGATGAGAAACAACACCAGCACGTAAAGACCGATCTGAAACCAGCCATTCGAAGTCATGCCTAGAAGTTCTCCGGTTTGAGCAGCGCGTACATTAAGTAGCCGAAGAGAAGCAAGCTAATGAGAATGAGGACGACATTTTCGACCATGGAAATCTCCGCCTTATTTCAGCCGTTCGCAAACGCGCAAGTAACCAATCGCGAGAAGGAAGAAGCCGATCGTCACCAATGTAAAAACCAAATCCCTCACACGACTCTCCTTTTCAGGCCCCCATGATGACCTGCCCGCAACATGCGCGCTCCGCTACCTATTCTAGACGAGCCAGCTAACCTGAGACAGGGCGCATCACGGCGGATCCCCGGAGGGACGAGGCTCTATCGCGCAGAGTGTAAAACGACTTCCGTAGGATACCCGGTAAGCCTTAGGAAATGGTGAAACGAATCTAAAGATTTTGTGAGGATCAGCTCTTGCACGTAACCGTTGCTCACGCGCCAGTTAGTGCCCGTGAGTTTGTGGCCAGTAAGTGATTTGGAGCGAAGCCGTCATATTTTTCTGAAGTCCGGCGGCGAGCAGAGGAAATTTCCATTGCTCATATTGACCGATGGCCGAAACCCCCACGGTGGGCCGGATCCAATAGTCAGCGCGCACGGAGGCATCATTGATCGTGCCGCCATGCGGAATAAATTTGTTATCGACCTTGAGGTGGCGATAGCTGAGCTGAATGGAATTTTTCGGCGTTAGCCAGTACCGGCTCCAGGCCTGAATGCCCGCTCCATCGCGTCCGACCCAATCGCCCATCAGGAAATTCCGATTGATGTATAGGTCGTGATAGTAGTTGTCCCAGTAGATATAACGGCCGGCGCCGTTCGAGGATACTGTGTCGGTCAAGGGCGCTTCGACACGGAGATCCAGCTTCGGTATTTTAGGGAATTGCGTGAGGTAGAAGCCCGGGCTGAATCCGGCGCGGCGCGGGGCGGCAAGCGGGGACGGATCATCGGCGGAAATCGAATCGTTGTAAATCGTCAGCCATTTTCGCAAGAACGGAACGCGGTAGCTAAAGTCAAAACCACCGTCACGCTTCCCCGGGTCCTTGCTGGCCGGTTTATCAAAATAGCTGGTCGTGCTGAAGTAGCTTAGAAAAAGCCGGTCTAGCGTGAGCGGCCGCCCCTCACCGCCAACCTCGACCGTGCGTGCGAACCCAAATTCAAGATTGGGGGTCGGTTTGAAACTGATCTTCTCTCCGTGAAAAAAAGGCGCGGGCGAAAGCAGGTTTCCTTGAAGCTGGCCGAAAAACGCGTCGGTACGCATGGGCCCCAGGAATCGCCCAATCCAGGGCAAATGAAATGGCGAGACGCGATCAATATGGAACATCCGGATCGGTGCGGCATTGTCGGAGAAGAGCAACGGGCCGCTCTCACCCGGACCCCACCACTGGCTCTCTTGTCCGTAGGAAAGCTGCCAGTTCGCGAGGTTTAGGCCGACGTAAGCGTCGAGAAGTCTCGCCTGATTGAGCTCGGGTTGTGGACGGGCCGGCAGGCCGGGGTTGTCGTCGATGTTGTTGAGGACCGACTGGACCTCGGGCGTATACTCTGGCCCTGGCGGCGCGTGCTGATATTCGCCGCGCGCGTAGACCACCCAGCGGCCCGTGGTGGCCCACCCAGAAAACCCAGCGATGCTGTTGAAGCCTTCCTGAAAGGGCCGTCCAAAATCGTTGTAAATCGTTTGGCCGAAATGATAGCCGTCCGTGAGAGGCGGCCCAGAAATATCGGTAACACGAACATAGGCGGATTCGAGATGAATTGCGCGGTTGCTGCCGCCTGCGAGGAGTGCAAGCTCCGGAACAAACTCCTGCCGAAGTGAATCATACAAACGCACTGACATCGACTGAGGGTTTGCATCCTGCAGCCGATCGCCGGCTTCGGAAACCATCCTGGCGCATTCAAGTCTGGTCCATGGACGCATGCCGATGATGGCGTCGTTGATTGCACCCGTGGCGATCAAGCGATCAAATAGAGGATAGATCCAGCTATCAAGCGGCACGTAGGGAGAACCCATCTGATTGGGCGTGCGGTCGGTTTCTACAAGCGGTGCATCCGAGAGATTTTCGGCGGTGCCTCCACCCAATTCGGTGTTGTGCCGAGTGCGATAAACTTGCCAGCCGGTGAGCCATCCGATTCCCGTGCCGACGAACGCGTCGGAAGGGAAGTGCTTCTCCCCGCGGACGCGCGCGTAGGTAATCGCTGTCGCGGCGCCGTACGCGAGTATTTTTGTGAAGGGGCCGGGATACTCATGGCTGATCACGCTGGCAATGGCCCAGGCTGCGGTGGCATGGCTGGAGGGAAAGGAATCGCCATCTTGCCAGAATCTTCCGCGAAAGGAATCAGTGGTGGGCCGCTCGCGGCCCGTCGCAAGGCCAATCGCCGTGGAGACAAACAAGCCATCCAGTGCGGCCTCGCCGCTTAGGAGCCCCGTTTCCCGCTTGTGCTCGTCATTGGTTGCTTTTCCCAGGAGATAGAGGCCCGCCCCGGCGCCTGTCATCCCCGCGAGTCCATAGTTGGAAAAACTTGTGTAATGTTGCAGCGTGGACGGCGTGTGAGACAGATGAGAGCTCGCGTCTCGATCCGTCACCAAAAATCCTGCCGTGAGACCTGCAAACGGCACCAGCCATGTGGCATCACCTAGACGGAGGTGCGCCGGGCTCATCCAAATGGCTTTTTGATCGCGAGCGAGATTCTTGAGCAGAGCTAATCCCAATTCATTCTCGCGGGGTGCCTCGGGCGGCCGGACGCTCGATGAATCTTTTACCGCGGCTGGAGTGTCCGCTTGCAGTTGTTCTGTCTTCTGTCCTTGCTGCGAGCTTTGCTGGTTTTCAGGCGGAGAAGATTGAGCCCTGCATTTGCCGCAATCGGCAGCGCCCACCACGCAGACCACAGCTATCCAACAAAATATGTTTTTCGCGTTCATCCCGTGAAAACAGAAAAGCACAGGCTTGGCCATTCAAAAGAAAATCCAAATGGTTGGCTAAACGCTTTCTTATGAATGTGTAGTTGGGTTTTACGCGCGGCCTGCTGGAACCTAAAGCGAAACAAAACCGAAGCTTAGTTCCAAAATGGAATGGATTTACGGGAGGAGCCCTTGCAGCGGCAACGGCAAGCGAGCCTTGCACTTACAAAAACGAGTAAGACTTCTCAGATCGGCAGGCGCAATTTCGCTTCGCAGCCTCGGCCGTCGCGGCGGTTTTGAAGCGTCAAAGTGCCGCCGTGGGCTTCGGCAATCTGGCGGCTGAGGACGAGGCCGATGCCGGATCCACCCTGTTTTGTGGTGAAGAAGGGAACGAACAAGTTGGCTGTGTTTGAGATTCCCGGGCCTTCATCGAGCACCGAGACTTCTAGAAAGGAACTGTAGCGCAGCCAAGTGACAGTCACTCCGCCGCCCGTTTCGTGGGCAGCGTCTGCGGCGTTGTGAACCAAGTTGATCAAAAGCTGTTCGAGCTGGTCGGCGTCCGCCGAAATAACGAGCGGCGGACCTTTTTCGAGGCGCACTTTAGCGCGCGCTTCGAGCTTGGCGACACGCGTAATCCACTCCGTCACATTGACAGGTGCCAGCGTTGGCTGCGGGAGTCGCGCGAGCCGCGCGTACGCAGCCATGAACCGGCCCAGCGCTTCCGTGCGAGAGCGGATGATTCCGAGGCCGTGGCGCATATCTTCCAAAATGGATGCAGCGGCGCCCGATTGCAGTTCTGGCACGTTGGCCGTTCCCAGGAGCCCGCTTTCCAAGCTTTGCGCTACGGATTGGATCGGCGCCAGCGAATTGTTGAGTTCATGGCCGAGAACACGGATGAGCCGCTGCCATGCTTGCCGCTCTTCGTCGCGCAGAGTGCGGCTGAGATCGCTGAGCACAATGAGGTCGTGCGGCAAGCCGCCTTGGCGAAAAGAACCACGGCGCACGCCCCAACGGCCGGATCCGCCGGGAAAACTCAGTTCCATCGTGCGGGCCGGGTCGCCTTCAAGGCATGCCTCCAGTCCAAGCTCCGCGGCCGTGAAGCCCAGGAGACGCTCGCTGGGCCTCGAGAGAAGCCGTTCACCGGCGCGATTGACGAGGCGCAACTGCCGATGGTTGTCGAACGTGAAGATGGCCACGTCGATTTCTTCCATTACTGCGCGCAGCAAACCGGTGGCTTCGAGCGCTCCCAAGCGTTGCGAACGAAGCGTCTCACTGAGGGCGTTTACTTCCAGCATCACTTCGCCGAGTGCGTCATCGGAACGCGCTTCCCGGGCGCGGAACGAAAAATCCTGTTCGCGCATCGCGGAGAGGAGATTCGAGAGTGTTTGCAGCGAGAAGACCACGCGATGCCGTAAAGAAAGCGCGAAGCCCAACCACAAACTCACGATAAGAAACGTCAGCGTCCAGGCAGCCCGCGAAGAATAGGAACCATTCCAGAGGAGAATCAAGGAGATCAACGATCCGGGCAATCCCGCCGCCAGCGCCAGGAGCTGGATGCGACGTTCGTACGTGAGGCGTCTCATTCCAATCCGTGTTTTTGCAGCCGGCGATACATTGCGCTGCGACTAAGGCCCAGCGCTTTGGCTGCCTGGCTGACATTTCCGTCATGGCGAGAAAGCGTGCGCTGAATGAGGTGGCGCTCCACTTCGTCGAGGCTCATTTCCTCGAGGCGCACGGTGCCGCCGGCAGAGCCTACGCGCAGGCCGAGGTCGGCGGAACGGACAAGCTGCCCTTGCGCGAGCAGGACTCCACGCTCGACCGCATGATCAAGCTCGCGCACATTGCCGGGCCAAGGATGTTCGAGAAGAAGTTGCGTCGCGGCGGGGTCGAAGCCGGAAATACCTTTGCGGTAGCGCTGCGCATAGCCGCGCAGAAAGTGGTGCGCCAATAAGGCGATATCTTCGCGGCGTTCTCGCAACGGCGGAAGATGAATTTCGATGGTATTCAGGCGGAACAGCAGATCCTGGCGGAACCGTCCAGAGGTAGCTTCGGAAGTTACATCGGCATTGGTGGCCGCGAGGACACGGACATTTACACGGCGCGTAGTTGACGAACCGACGCGCTCGAGTTCGCCGGTTTCAAGGACGCGAAGAAGCTTCGCCTGCAGATTTAGCGGGACATTGGCAATCTCGTCCAGAAAAAGTGTGCTGCCCTCGGCAAGCTCAAAGCGTCCGACACGATCGTTGCGCGCATCCGTGAAGGCGCCTTTAACGTGGCCGAAGAGTTCGCTCTCGAAGAGGCCTTCGGAAAGCCCTCCAGCGTTCACAGTTACCATCGGCTTTCCCGACCGCTGTGAAAGCGCATGCAAAGTTTGCGCGACAACTTCCTTTCCCGTGCCGTGCTCGCCGGTGATGAGCACGCTGGCATCTGAAGGACCTACGCGCCCGATCAGGTCCAGCACAGGCTGCATCACGGCCGCTTCAGCGATAAGAGTGGGGCGCGATTCCGCGCGGAGCAGGCGATTCTCGGCCTCGAGCCGCGAGGCTTGCCGCAGCGCGTTGCGTAGATCGATCTGCGTGCGCAGGATGGTCAGCAGGCGCGCGTTGTCCCAGGGCTTTTGTATGAAATCGCGAGCGCCGCGCCGCATGGCTTCCACGGCGACTTCCACGCTGCTCCAGGCGGTCATCACGATCACGGGCAACGTCGAATCCGCTGCCTGGACACGGCTCAGCAAGTCGAGGCCTTCTTGGCCGGAAGTGGTATCTCGCGCGTAGTTCAAGTCCATGATCACGGCATCGAACTCGCGCGATTCGATGGCCGCGAGCGCTTCAGCGGGGGAGGCTGCCAGTTGTGTCTCGTAGTTCTCTCGCTTGAGCAACAGGCGCAAGGCGTCGCGGATATCCGCCTGATCGTCGGCCACAAGGACGCGATAGGGATGAATCGTAGGGTTTTTCATGCCTGTCGGAAGCTAATATCCATTTAAAAGGCGGTCGTATTCAAACGGCCGGTTGAATACGACCTGGCCCGAAGCCGTTGAACATGTCGACTGATGCCCAAAAAAAGCAGTCACTCACTTGTGCAATCCGTTCCAGCCTTAACGCGGAACTAAATCCGATAATGAACACGTTGCTGGCGCCGGCCAGCTGTCAGCCGACTTTCGCCACGTTGCTGGTTTCGCTGACCACCCAGCCGTCTTTGAGCTGAATGACCCGATGGCTATAAGCGGCGTTCCTCTCCGAGTGCGTGACTTGAATGATGCTCGTGCCAGCTTCATTCAGCTTCCGGAAAAGCTCCATAATTTCTTCACCTTGCGCGGAGTGAAGATTGCCGGTCGGCTCGTCGGCCAGAATCAGCTTGGGGCTCTGAATCACGGCGCGAGCGACTCCCACGAGCTGTTGCTGCCCGCCAGAGAGCTGGTTGGGGAACAGATCCTTTTTGCCGACGATGTTGAAGCGGTCGAGAATATCGCAAACGAGGCTGACGCGTTCTTTGTGCGGCACGTTTTTGTAGGAAAGAGGAATCTCGAGATTTTCAAACACAGTCAAGTTGTCGATCAGGTGGTAGCTTTGGAAAACGAAGCCGATGTTGGCTTTATGCAGTTCGTTGCGCTTTTTTACGTTGAGCCTGTGAACCGGCTCGCCATTGAAATAGTATTCGCCCGTCCAAGAACCGTCGAGCATCCCGATGATGCTCAAGAGCGTGGACTTTCCGGCTCCCGAGGGGCCCATAAAGGTGACAAACTCGCCTGGCTGGATCTCCAACGATACGCGGCGCAGGACGTAAAACTTGCTGCCACCCGCTTCGTAAACCTTTTCCAAGTTCCGCAACTGAATCAGAGGTTCCACTCTCGCTCCTTGGGCGTTAATTAGATAACGCCCGAATCCGCAATCCGTTTCGAGACTATCACACTTAAATCCTTACTGCTGTGAGGCCCCGGGGAACCGACGAAGCGTTGCCTTGGAGGCTCTCTGGGCAGAGCAAGAGGGCGGGGCAAAGCCCCGCCCCTACAAAGTCTCCGGTGAAGACATAACCGGACGCTTCATTCGTAGCGCAGCGCGGCGAGGGGATCCATGCGCACGGCGCGGCGCGCGGGGAGGTAGCAGGCGAGTGCCGCAACGGCAGCCAGCAGCAAGGGCAATCCCACAAAGGCAAACGGATCGGCAGCGGTCACGCCAAAAAGGAGACTGGAAACGGCGTAGGCAAGCCCCAGGGCAAGAGGCAAACCTATAGCCATGCCAATGATAGTCAGAAACAAGCCGTTTCGCAGGATCAGTTTCTGGACGTCGTTCGAGGTCGCGCCCATCGCCATGCGAACGCCGATTTCATGGGTGCGTTCGCCGACGGAGTAAGACATCACGCCATAGATACCCACGGAAGCCAGAACCAGCGCGATAAACCCCAGAATGGCCATCATCGCCGCCACGTAGGCGATGCCTACAATAGAGTTCGTGATCACTTTATCGAAGGGCAGCACGTCGAAAAGCGGTAGGTTCGGATCGACGGCGGCAACCGCGCTTCGTACTGCCGGGATGAACATCACGGGATCGCCATTGGTTCGCAAGACCAGGGAATTGTAGAAGGGGGGCGCTTGGCGGTAGCTGCGATAAATCGTCGGGTATTCTTGTTTATCGACCCACGTATAGTGGACATCGTCCACGATTCCCACAATCGTCATCCAGGGGTCGTTCGCATCGGCTTTGCCAATTTTGAGTTTCTTTCCCAAAGGATTTTCACCAGGGAAGTAGCGCTTCGCCATGTTCTTGCTGATCACCGCTACAGGTGGCGTGCCATCGCTGTCCGAATCGGTCAATTCGCGGCCATCCCGCAGGCCAATATTCATCAGACGAAAATAATTCGGGCTGATTGTTTCGACAATCGCGCTGGTCGTCACACCTCGCTCCTCCGGGGCACGTCCCTCGATGGCGAAGGGACTTACGCCCGTGCCACCGCCGTTGGCGTAGGGCACATACGTGGCGAGCGCTGCCGATTGGACATGCGGAATAGCCGCAAGCCGCTGCAGCACTTGTTCGTGGAACGCTGCGCGGCCGGGTTTATCCTTGTACTGCGTTTCGGGCAGATCCAGGCTAAGCGTCAGCACGGATGCGGGACGAAAATTCTCATGCACCACAATGAGGGCGCGAAAACCCTTGACGAGAAGGCCGGCACCGACAAGAAGAATGAGGGCGAGCGCAATCTCGGCGATTACGAGAGCGCTCCGCAAACGGTGCCGCGATCGGCCAGTGCTTGCCCCCCTCCCGCTCTCTTTAAGAGTCTCGCTAATATTGGTTTGCGAATGGAGCCAGGAAGGAGCGATCCCAGAGACGATGCCGCTGGCAATCGCAACGGCCAGTGTGAACAAAAATGCGTTTCTATCAAGGCTTATCGTATTCCACCCGGCGATAAATCTTCCAACCTCAGGGGGCATATGGTTCACCATCAGAAAAATCCACCACTCCGCGATCAACCATCCGAGTGCCGCGCCTGCCAGCGAAAGCAGTACGCTCTCCGTCAGCAGTTGGCGGATGATGCGACTGCGGCTAGCCCCCATGGCGGTCCGCACCGCAAGTTCTTTGTGCCGGCCAGTCACACGCGCAAACTGCACATTGGCCACGTCGGCGCAGGCAATCAGGAGAACAAACCCCACCGCTCCTAAGAGCAGAAAAGTGTACTGCCGCGTGAGAGTGCCTGTCGCAAAATCAGGGACGGTCAGTACACGAACCTGCCAACCCTTGTAAGCATCGGGAAAAGCCTCGGCCTGCCGCGCGGCGATCGTGCGCATCTCCGCGGCAGCCTGAACAGTAGAAACCTGCGGCTTCAAATGCGCGAGCACCCACAAGTAGCGCGCATCACGAATCATCCGCTGCTCGGCGTTGAAAGTGAGTGGGACCCATGCTTCCGCAGGCTTTGGAAAATCAAATCCCTTGCTCATCACTCCGACAATCTCAAAGGCCTTGCCATCCACCTTGAGTTTCTTGCCAAGAATATGCGGATCGGAAGCGTATCGCCGTTCCCACAGGCCATAGCTGAGGATGATGACCTGATCTTTTCCAACTTGCTCTTCTTCGGGCAGGAAAGCGCGGCCCATGAGGGGATGCACGCCAAGCACATCGAAAAAATTTGCGCTGATTGCGAACCCTTGCGCTTTTTCCGCCTCCCGATCGCCGGTTAGATTGATGGAGTTCCAGACGTACGCTCCCATTTCATCAAAGGAGCGCGCTTGCGCCTTCCATTCGAGATAAGTGGCCGGCGCGATGGAGTTGGTGTCGATGCCCTGCGAGGGGCGCGAGTCAACCAAAGCGACAATGCGATTTGAATTGTCAAAGGGGACGGGACGGAGCAAAAATGCTTCGGCGACGCTGAACATCGCCGTATTGGCGCCGATGCCCAGCGCGAGCGCGGCGACGCACACGAGCGTCGTAAGGCGATTCTTGACGAGCATCCGCAGACCATAGCGGATGTCCTGCCCGATCGTTCCCATGGAGCGCCCTCTTTTGCCGGAGGAATTTAAGCGGTTACGCCGGCTTCCTTGGTTTCTTCGACGATGCGGCCGTCAAACAGGTGAATGGTGCGCTCGGCGAAGTTTGCGTAACGCTGGTCGTGGGTCACCATGCAAACGGTCGCGCCGTTGCGGTGCAAATCGCGGAGCAATTCCATGACGGCTTCGCCGTTCTTCGAGTCCAAGTTTCCAGTCGGCTCGTCAGCCATCAGGATGAGAGGATCGCCTACCAATGCGCGAGCCACGGCCACACGCTGTTGCTGACCGCCAGAGAGTTGCGAAGGATAATGCCGCAGCCGGTGCGCCATGCCAACGCGCTCGAGCGCGTTCTGCACCTTCTGCTTGCGCTCGGCTGCGCTCGTGCCGCGGTACGTCAGCGGCAGCTCGACGTTTTCATACACGGTGAGGTCGCCGATCAGGTTGAACGCCTGGAAGATGAAGCCGATCTCGCGATTGCGGATGCGTGTGCGCTCGCTGATGGTCAGCTTCCCGACGGGTTGGCCATTGAGCATATAGCTTCCGTCGGTCGGCGAATCGAGCAGGCCCAGAATCGAGAGCAGCGTCGACTTGCCGCAGCCTGAAGGCCCGGCGATCGAGATGTACTGTCCCTTCTTGATCTCCAGGTGGATCTCAGAGAGAGCGTGTGTCTCCACTTCGTCCGTATAGAAAACTTTCTTTACGCCTTCCATTTTAATGAGTGTGGCTGTGTCTGACATTTCGTCTCCTTAACCAGTTTTAGTCTTGAAATTCATCCCGCAAATTCGTTTTGCCGAGCCCCGACTGCCGTGCCTCCTGCTGAAAGCCGTTTCACTTACTGATATCGCAGCGCCACCAACGGATCGACGCGTGTTGCACGCCTGGCCGGAATAAAGCAGGCGGCAAGAGCGATAAGGACGATCAAGGCCAAACCAAAGCCGTAGACCGCAGGGTCTCCCGCGTGCACGCCATATAACAACGATTCGCCGAATCGCGCCAGCACATAAGCAAGCGCCAGGCCCACGCCTACTCCAATCAACACCATCAATCCTACTTCCTTAACAATCAGGACGCGGACATCGCCGGCCAGCGCCCCCAGCGCCATGCGGATGCCGATCTCCCGCGTGCGCTGCACTACTACATACGCCAGAACACCGTAAATCCCAAGTGCCGCTAATAGAGCTGCCAGCCCTGCGAAGCTCGCAGAAAGCACGGCAACCATCCGAGCTGAAAACAAATCGTCTTCCACGACGCGTTCCATGGTCTTCAGATCGTACACGGGGAGATTTGCGTCCAACTGCCGGACTTCGCCTTGCAGCGCCGACCCCAAAAGCAGCGGATCTTGCGTCGACCGAACGTAAAAGGCCATGTCCCTCAGTTTGGGCCTTTGCGCGTAAGGAATATACACGTAAGGTTGGATCGCACTACTTACGCGCTCCTGCTTGACGTCCTTCACCACCCCCACGATCTCGATGTCCGGCTTGACCTTACCGCCGCCAAACGCAAAATGTGCGCCGAGCGGATTCCGCCCTGGGAAGAAGCGCTGTACCATCGCTTCGCTCGCGATAGCTACTTTGGGAGCCGTTGCGCCATCCGCCTCGGTAAATTCGCGGCCCGAAAGCAATGGAACTCCCAGGGTCGAGAAGTAGCCCGGACTCACCGCATCTTGGTCCACATTTTGCAGGTCTTCGGCGAGCTGCGGGCCTCCTTCAACCGTGATGTTGCCTCCTTCATCTTCGCCGGAAAGCGTGGGGATATCGCCCGTGCCGACCGACCGGACTCCCGGCAGAGTTGCAATCCGGCTACGCAACTGATCGAAAAGCGCAATCGACCTCGGTGTGTCGTAACCGTTCAAAGTAGGCTGAATCGAGAAGGTGATTACGTTATCGGTCTTCATTCCCAGGTCTTGATTTCGCAAGTTCCACAGGGAACGCATAAACAGGCCTGCTCCGGCAAGAAGCAACATCGTGAAAGCAACTTGTCCTGCAACGAGCACTTTTCGGAATCCCACGTGGGACACGCTGGCCGAAGAAGTCGAACCTTGGTCCTTGATCACATCCGAGACGCCCATGCGCGTGACACGCCAGGCAGGAATCAAACCGAAGAATATTCCGGAGAGGAGAGTCGCTCCGATAGCGAATCCCAAAACGCCTGGGTCGAGCTTTTCCGAGAGGCCACGAATTCCCGCGTTGGAAACCACGATAGGAGTCAGGATTCTCATGAGCCACGTGCCGAGCAAAATGCCCAGCGCGCCGCCGCCGAATGCGCACAAAAGGCTCTCTGCCAGGAGTTGCCTCATCATTCTTGCCCGGCTGGCCCCCATCGCCGTCCGGATCGCAAACTCGCGCTGCCGCGAAGCTCCGCGAGCCAGCAGCAGATTCGCCACGTTTGTGCATGCAATCAGCAATACCAGCGCCACCATCACAAAGAGCGTGATGATTTGTCCTCCGGAGTTGCGCTGGAGGACCGTGCGTCCTCTGGCCCCGGATGACAGGAGAATTTTCTTGTCGAGGAAACGCTGGCGCTTTTGCTCATTCCATCCAGACGGCATATGCGGGAGCTGCTCCTCGAGGAGCGGCCGGTACGCCGTGTTAATTCCCGCCTCCGCCTGCTTCTCTGAAAGTTCAGACTTGCGCCGCGCCAGGACATTCATCCAATAATCGTTCCAATCGTCGAGTGTCTCGCCGTAGGTCGCCATCTGTTGCGTCATCATCATCGGCACGAAGATGTCGGGCGTCTTGCCCACCTGGACTCCGAAAAATCCGGCTTGTGAAACGCCCACGACCGTCATCTCGACGTTGTTGATCAGCAGGACTTTGTTCAGCACGCTTGGGTCGCCGCCGAAATGACGAGTCCAGTAAGAATGGCTGAGCACCACGACGGGCTGCGCTCCAGGGACACGGTCGTCGTCCTGGCTGAACACACGTCCGACCACTGGCTGCACGCCGAGGACCTCAAAATAATTTCCTGAAACTAGCTCACCAGATGCGCGGTCCGTCTCGCCGTGGCTGGCAACGCTCGCGGAAAAACCGTACCGCGCCAGTACACCGGAAAACACTGTGTTGCTGTCCCTGAGCCCCTTGTACATGGGATAGGAAAAAGACTCGGCTTCATCATTGTCGGTAGAAACATGTCCCGGCATTGGCCCAGGCGACCGCAGAATTACAAGCTCGTCGGGATTTTTTACGGGCAATTGCCGCAGCAAAATCTGGTTCATCAAGGAGAAGATCGCCGTATTTGCGCCGATGCCGAGAGCCAGCGTAATCACGGCAATCGCCGTAAAGCCCGGGCTCTTCGCCAGCATTCGCAATCCGAACGTAATGTCTTTCCACAGATTTTGCATTACCTATTCACCCATTCGCCCAACTTTGTCCGCAAACGAGTCCCGCGACCTTCAAAAGATACTCCACTCAGACTCATGGCCTGGTACTGGTACTGAGAAGGCGGTCGCAGAGGCAGCCGCTTCCCATCGGTCAATGGAATCTGAGACATGGCAACCCGCAACACTCCACGTATTTGACGTACAAAGCCCCGATAGGTCTGGCGCACCGAATTCAATCCTTTGTAACAGGGAATACGCAACTCCTCGCCCAATGGTTCCCCCGATCCGCTCCAATTCCAAAACTATTCATAGCGCAACGCCACCATGGGATCGACGCGCGTCGCTCGCCGCGCCGGGATGTAGCACGCCAGCATTCCAACAACGACAAGCAACGCGCAGACTGCCGCGAAAGTCCAAGGATCTGTTGCGCGAACTCCGAAGAGAAGACTTTGCAGGAAACGCGTCAGTGCTATAGAAGCGGCGATCCCAGCCACCGCTCCGAAAATCACCAGCACCAGGCCCTCTTTTATGACCATGCGAAGCACATCCCGTCTCTGCGCGCCCAACGCCGCGCGAATCCCAATCTCGCGAGTGCGCCGCGCCACTTCGTACGCCAACAAGCCATATAGCCCGATGCATGCCAGCAACAAACCCAGCGCTCCAAAAAGGGAAGAGAGGCGCGCCACCAGCCGCTGATTGAAAAGCAGCCGGTCGATCGTCTGCGTTTGTGTCCGAACGCCGAAAACCGGAAGATCCTCGTCGACATCGTTCACGATTCGCCTTACCGCGGGAATGAGCGCGCTCGGAACCACTGCCGAGCGCAACACGAACGTCACCTGGCCATTTTTCAGGGGAAGGTACACGATTGGCTCATCCGCTTTCCGCATGTCATCATATTTTGTATCCGCCACTACGCCCACAATTTCCCGCTGCGGTTCATCGGTACCCGTTCCGCCAAAATGCATGCCAATGGCGTCTCGCGGCTCCAGGAATTTGTGAACGAATGCTTCATTGACGAGCCCTATCTCCTGCTTCGAACGCATGTCCGCGGCTCGAAAAGTGCGCCCTTTCACAAGCGGGATTCGCATCGTTTCGAAAAAGTCCGGCCCGGCAGCCAGCGTCTGCACATCTACGTAGCTTTTCTCGGGCTGTCCTTCAATATGGAATCCCGACGTCCACAATCCTCCGTCCAGAAGCGCGTCCGAGGAATAGCTCGCGGAAACAACTCCCGGCAACGCAACGAGCCGCCGTGTGAGTTCATCATAGACGTTCTGAATATTCTCTTCCTTGTAGCCTGCCAGCGTAGGATCGACGGAGAAAAGCAGGACATTGCTCGTGTCAAATCCCGGGTTGATGCTCTTCAGTTTTTCCAGCGTGCGCAGTAGAAGCCCCGCCCCAATCAGCACCACCATCGACAGCGCGACCTGCATCACCACCAGGGAACTGCCCAGCCCGAAGCGCCTGCCTCCTGCATGACTTGCCGCCGAAAGGCTTCCCGCATTCTCTTTGAGAGCCGGCGCAACGTTTATCCGCGTCCCGCGAAATGCCGGCGCCAGCCCAAACCCAATTCCCGTCAGCAGGGCCACGCCGATGGTAAAAAGAAGCACTCTCGCGTCCGGGTGCAAATCGAGCTTGAAGGGATGATACGAATTTGCAGCGAGAAACTCCGCCAGCCCGGTTGCGCCCCAGAACGCCACGAGTACTCCCAGCGCCGCCCCCGCGACGGAAAGGATCACACTTTCCGTCAAGAGCTGTTGAATAACGCGCCCACGACCCGCGCCCAGCGCCAGCCGCACGGCCATCTCCTTTTCCCGAGACGTCGCGCGCGCCAGCATCAATCCGGCAACGTTAGCGCAAGCGATCAAAAGAATGATTCCTACCGCTCCCATCAATAGATAGAGGGCCTCTCCGAAATTCGCGCGAAACCCAGTGAGGGCTTTCTGAGCAGGCAGGAGCGTAACTTTTGGATCGTCCGATTCCTTCAGCGCAGGTTTTTCGCCATGCAGAGTCTCATTTCGGAAGAGCAAACTCACCGCAGCCTCGGCCTGCCCCGGCGCTGTGCCTGGCTTCAAACGTGCCACCAGCGTGAGCCACCAGTTTCGCGCTTCGAGGGATCTGCCGCCCCACCGGAGTCCCAGCGGCACAAGCTGCGTAAGGGGCAGCCACATGTCGAGTGTCTTCCCCGGCGTCAGCCTCGTAAAACCCTGATCCGTCACGCCGACGATCGCGAACTCCACGCCGTTCAACCGAATCGTTTTTCCGATCGCCCCCGCGGCGCCGCCGAATGCGCTCTGCCAATACCCATAATTGAGTACCACCACTGGCGTTGCGCCCGGCTCTTCGTCCGAAGGCCCTAGCGTTCTACCAAGCAAGGCGCGCACACCAAGCGTTTGGAAGTAATCTCCAGAGACGAGCTCTCCCCTGGCCATGCTCGCAGGGCCGTTCCCGCTCAGGTCCAGCTCTGCAGGCCCAGCAAATGCCGCCACATTCGAAAAGAGATCCTTCTGTTCCCGAATCTCTTTGTACAGGGGATAGGAAAAGGAGCAGCCGCCGGAATTTGGTCCCGGTCTTCCGTGAAAGTTGCAGTCGCCGAAACTGCTGCTGCCAATATTCTGAGGCAAACCGTGCGCCGACCATTGCGGCACCACCAATTGCTCGGGATGCTGCACCGGCAAAGACTGCAGCATTACGGCATTCACCAAGCTGAATATCGCGGTATTTGCGCCGATGCCGAGGGCCAGCGTGGCAACGGCTACTGCTGTGAAACCTGGATTCTTAGCGAGCATTCGCAATCCGTAGCGAATGTCTTGCCAGAGAGTTTGCACTGGGCCTCCGCAAGAAACCCACAACTTCCGAATCTACGGAATGAGAGAAATAAAACTCGAACTCGTTTGCGGGCTGACCGCTAGCCGCCAAACCGCCGCTCTACTTCAGCCGGATGCGGTCGAAATTTTCCCAGGCCGACATGTCGGACAAAATCACCTTATCTCCCACTTTCAATCCATCGAGGATTTCGATCGTATTCACGGAACTCCGACCCAACTTCACGTTCACGCGCGTGGCCTCCGAGCCGTCGTCGGTGAGCTTGAAGAGTCCAATCGTGCTGTCGGATTGCCCGTGAACGGGCCTGCCGACATACAGCACATCCCTCAAATTCTCGAGGGTGATTGTGCCGTCCACGCTCAAATCCGGCCTCGCACCTGGCGGAAGGGGATCATCGATCGTCACGTCGACTGTAACCGTACCGTTGATGACCGAGGGGTCGACTCGCGAAACATGCCCGTTCACGATTCCATTGCGCGTGTCGATCGACGCCTTTTGCCCGGGCACCACATCTTTCGCTTGTGTCTCTGCAATCTTCACTTCGGCTCTGAGCTTCTTCGGATCCGCCACCCGCGCAAGGTTCATTCCCGGCGTTACGTGCTGCCCGACATCCACGGGCAGAAGCTGTAGCACGCCGTCGATGCCCGCCCGCACGTGGAGTGCCTCCACCTGGCTCTCCTTCAATTTGTAGAGCGCTTTCATCTGCTCGACCTTTGCCTGCTGTGCCGCAAGTCTCGCGCTTCCTGAATCCGTCGCGATTTTGGTCCGATCGGCTTCAAGTTGCAGGCGAATCGCAAGCTGCTCTGTCTTCACCCTCGACTGCTGCTCAAGCATTCGCGACGTGAGCCCGAGTTCCACCTGTTGTTTGTCCACGTCATGCTGAATTTTCGACTGTTCGTAATCGCTTCGCACGGACGCTTCCGTCGACTTCTGGCTCATCAGGTCGCTGTTGACCTGTACTCTCAGGTTCTGGTAATCCGCTTCCGCTCCCTTGAGCTGGTATTCCGCGTCGACCGCATCCTTTTGCACGGTCGGGTCGCTCAACTCCATGATGATGGAATCTGGCTTCACGATGGCGGGTGGCCGCAGAACCCACTTATCCACGTGTGCATCTGTCTGCGCCGCGACCCACCGGATGTCTACAGGCACGAGCGTTCCCAGCCCGCGCACTTCGCGTAGCATGGGGCCCCGCTTCACTGTGTCCGACCACACTGTCCCGGCGTCCACCGACGGGGCCGCCGGTTTCAGCTTCGACAGCGCGTACGTCACGCCGCCCAGCAACATGAGTGCGACGGTGCCGTAGGCTATCCGCCGGATTTTCTTAGCTCTTGCGTTGGATGGTCTTTGGATGTCCATAGTGGTTATGGCCTTTCCTAGGCGCAAATCCCTTGCCAACAGAGTTCGCCTAAAGCCTCGGTTTGTCAATAGCTTACGGGGCCGTCTCCGTGGACGAAAGGCGCCTCTCTGGCCGAATATGGGAATCCATGTCCCACGTCCGGACACTCGGAGTATTCCCATCCAGCGATCCAGATGCTCTTTGACGCTATATATAATAGATACGTCTAGGCTGCGGCGTTGTTCCCGCCTACCTTGCCCAGAAAGAACTGGCCGCTTGCACGCCCTTCCAGGGAAAGCCGAAAAAGCTACCGACAGGCGCATAGGCGCACGGAAGCGACAATCGCCGCAACAGCCTCACGGTTGGAACGGCGGGCTAACTTGGCATATCGCAGGACTCGGGAATCGAGCTGCAGGTTTCAGCGAAGACTCTGTACCCGTGACGAATCGCCGAGGAAGCCCGGCACAATTATAAAGCTCTTCGTTCCTCTTGGCGCTAGACAGCCGGAGGGGTCGGATCGCCGCAGCCAACGAACTCCTCCAGAATGCGGTTTCCCTTATAATCCAGGTCGTCGTGAATCCCAATTTTGCTTGTGTAAAAGCCACGCACCGTCAAACTCTTTAGTTCGTGGAAAAATTGCACTTCGGGAAGCTCGGTTAATTGATCGTTGTCGGAAAGTACCTTGATGACCGCGATCTTTTCTTCCGTGCCCGCGTCGACGAACGATTTTCCGTTGTAATGCTGGCTCATTGACTCCATCAGCCGCAGCCCTTCGCGCCATAGCGCTTTTTGTTGCTCGTCCACGCTTGCCCCGACTCTCTGCTCGATGAAGTCGGCCACCTTTGCAGCCTTCGCACCGCCGGAGTGGCTATCGGCCGGAATGATGGTCTCAGACAACTCTTCGACCAGCCTGTGCTGCGCAGGCGTGAAAAAACGCGCGCCGGAGCTCGTTTCCGCGGTCCGCGCCGGTGACGCTCCGGCGGCAGGCGGTGCAGTCTGTGAATCTGCGGGAGAAACGCCAGCCACCGCTCCGGACAAGGGCAAAACCGCCGCGCCTAGAGCTGTCGCTGAAGTCTTCAACCACTGCCGCCGATCCTGCATTAAATTGATGGGGTTATTCGCGGACATTGTCCCTCCTTCGATTTGCAGCCCGTTCCTCGTCGCGCTCTAAAGGCTTCTACAATTCGTTCTTCGCCAATTTATCCGCCAGGTAGTCGCACGAGCGCCAGCACAGCGCCATGATCGTCCATGTCGGATTCTGACAACTGGCATTCACGAACGCGCTTCCGTCCACTACGAATAAATTCTTTACGTCATGCGACTGCTGAAATTGATTCAGCACAGAAGTCTTCGGATCATTTCCCATGCGCGCCGTGCCCAGCTCATGGATCGACCATCCTTCGGTGAGCACCCGGTCGTTCACATAAATAATATTGAAGCCTGCGGCCTCGACCATCTCCTGCGCCGTCTCCTTCATGTCTTTGACCATGTTGTGCTCGTTCTCGCCGAATTTATAGTGAAAGCGCAGCGCTGGAATGCCCCATTTGTCTTTCACGACCGGGTCGAGATCCACATAATTCTCGTAGCGCGCCAGCACTTCGCCGAAGGCTCCCATACCAATATACGAACCCTGATTTTTCCGGATTTCTTCTTTGAACGAAGCCCCAAATCCGGGTCGGTCTGTGCCTGGCGGAAACATGCTGCTTCCGCTTCCGCCCTCAAATCCATACCCGCGAATGAAATTCGGGTGTTTTTCCGTGAGATTGCGAAAACGCGCCAGATAAAAACCACCGGGACGGCCATCGTCCAGCGTCGGAGGTTTTCCGACGAGGTTCTTGGCCTGGCCCGCCACGCCGGGCCCCATCACGTGTTCGCAGAAATTGTGCCCAACGTGACCGCTCGAGTTGGCGAGCCCGTTCGGATAGAGCCGCGATTTGGAGAGCAAAAGCAGTCGCGCGGATTCGAGCGTCGAGGCCGCAACAATCACAACTTTCCCGCGCACCGTGTAATCTTTCATCGTCTGCGAATCGGTGAAGTGCACGCCGGAAGCTTTGCCAGTTGCCGGATCGACGGTAATTTCTCGAACAGTCGAATTTGTGCGCAGGGTCAGGTTTCCTGTATCCATGGCCGGATAGATGAGCCCGGTCGGCGAATCGAACGCAGCGTGAATATCGCATCCGCCTTTTCGTTCGCATGCGCCGCGTCCATAGCAGCGGCTGCGATATTTGTTGTGCTTCAGCCCATCCGTTGTTACGCCCGCGCGGTACTGCGTCAGCACGCGGCCCATTTTCTGGATGCCTTCTTTGAGAGTGACTTCCGCACAGTTCAATTTCGTCGGCCGCTGAAAAATGCTGTCCGGCAGATACGGGAGATTTTCTTTCACTCCCGTGATGCCAAGATACAAATCCACCTTGTCGTAGTAAGGTGCGATGTCGCTGTAACTGATCGGCCAGTTCTCCCCGAATCCGTCGCGGTCCTTGGCCTTAAAGTCGTAGTCGGAGAGCCGCAGCGCAAGCCGTCCCCAGATGTTTGTCTTTCCGCCTAGGCACCGCGCGCGAACCCATGCGTAATTCGTCCCCGTGTAAGGATTTTCCCGCTCGTTGACCACGATGTTCTTCGTGTAGTCGCTGTTGCCGATATAACTGTAAAGATTCTTGGATTTTTCAAAGCCCGGGCCAAAGGGCGGCCTTCGAATCGTGTATTCATTATGATTCAGCGCATGCGAGCCACGCGGAAGCCCTCCGCGGTTCGCATTGTCGTAAGGCCATTCCATCGAACGCAGTTCCTGTTCGATGTTCAGTTTTTTGCCCGCCTCAAGCAGCAGCACTTGCAGCCCGTGGGTCGTCAGAACGTGGGCTGCCATTCCTCCAGCTGCGCCCGATCCGATAATCACCGCATCATATTTCTTGCTAAGGTCTGCTTCCGGCTCAGCCATAGGAAAACTCGCTTTCTACACTCCACAGCGACGCAACGGCATTCAACAACGAACCTCCGTGTTTGTCCAGTTCAACCACAGTCGTCCTGCGTCCAAATCTCTTTAGACATCTCGGACCGAGCTGGTCCACCGCGAATATATGGAAAGAATTCGATTTATTCGTTTGGAGCAAGACGAATCCTCGCACGGCGAGGACCCCTCACTCATGCGTACTCACACCCGCCCATTTCGCAAGTAAAAAGCAGCCCTGCCGAGAGGGAAGTCTAGGGGCGCGTGAAGGTTAGTATGATGCGCTCGGTTTCGTCGACGATCTTGTAGTCGGCCGGCGGTTGGAAGAGAGCCAGTAATGGGTTCGAGAGATCAATGTTAGTTATGCGAGTTATGCTTTCGCCATTGCGGGGATCATTGTCCTTCCTGAGGAGAGTGATTCCTAACTCGGCCGAAAACCAGCGTTCGCGCACGACGGTGATCGGGCGGTCATTGTCCTCGAATCCTTCCGGGATGATTTCCGTTGTCCTCGTGCCTTCGACGATAATGCCTTCCATGGTTTGAGAGCCGAGCGACTCCTTGAAATTGCTCGGCTTCGATGAGTCCTGATTTGGGGTAGCGGTCCTCTGCACGGTTTCTGACGCAATGGAGCCTGCCAGTGGTGCGGGCGCAGTAGTGGGATGCTTCACCTGCAAAGCAAACCGGTGCGCGACGTGATTTTGATCATCGAGGACATAGGAATACCCGGAGACGGGGTCGCGAATCTCAATGATCATCCCGTCCGATGTCCCGCCGGGGGCCTGACAGAAAGACCGTTCCGACCTGGTTCTTCCCTGCGAGTCGCGATAGATCTTCAGAGAGAGAGGTTTGTGCGAGATGTGCGTTCCGTCAGCGAGAGTTTGAACATTCGAGGACTCTTGCACGGCAGAGTAGGGAGCCGAAGATCCAGGGACGGACATGGCGAGCGAAGGGCCGAACGAGGCACGGCATGTAATTGTCGGTGTGGCGGGAGGCGCGGGTTGAAGCTGCGCGATTGCGGAAGCTGTTTGACCGAGGACTGCGTAAGAGGAGCAGCAGAATGAACCGAAAACCAGGGCTACCCATGTGGCGTATTTCATTAGGTTCCCCCCATCGCCAAGTTCAGAGGCGGCGATGTTGCCCGAAATGTTACTGCTCTCGTTGATGCTGTGCAACAGCGAAGAGTTGGCCAGGCTGACTCAGCATGGGACTGGGGAGTACGCGAAAGGGCGCACCGGGCAAGCGTTGCTGACATACAATCGGGCCAGCAAAGAGAAGACTCTTTGGCGGGGGCCGGCTTATGAGACTCGGAATCCGGAAAAAGTTCAAGATTCTTGCGCCAGGAAATTCCCTGCGTAAAAGAGTCGCGTACAGCCTGGCGATAGCGCGGTTTATTTTGGTGCCAGTCATTTTCCTCGCCGTCTACTACCTCTTTGAGATGGGTTGGATTGTGGACCGCATCGTAAACGTCGATGCGCCTGCGGCCACTCTGGCGCAACGGGCTTCGATTGAGACCTTGGAAGCGCGGCGCGCGGAACGAAATTATTTGTTGCTGCGTGATCCCGCCTATCTCGCCGCGAACCGCGAATCTCTGGGGAATACCAAGCAGATTTTGAGCCAGATCCAGGAACTCGAGCCGCAAGACATGGGAGAGACACAGAACGCACTCGAGGCCCTGGGCGTTTACGAGCAAAGATTCGCTGCAGCGGTTGCCGCCATGGGGCAGCCGGGACAGGGCGATGCTGACCGCATCCAGGCCGTCGTCCGCGCTTATGAGAAGGATTTGAACGATTTGCTCCAGGCGGCAAAGCTGAAAAGACGCGAGCAGTTGATTGAAGAGCTGCGCAACCGCGTCGGCTCGTTCGATACGCAGATCACCGAGACCGTCCAGGAAGGTAACCCTGCGCTGGCGCCCGTCACCGCGGATTTGCAGACATCCATTCAGGAAGTGCTCACATTGCTGACAGAGCTCGAGACGGAAAACTGGAAGCGCGTGGAAAACGACCATCGGGAGGCGCGGCACTTGCTTCGTCAAGCGGAGTGGGCGCTGAGCATCGTATCCGCGATCACGCTGCTGTTCAGCGTGTGGGTGAGTTTTATTTTGCCCCGGCAAGTGGTAAAACCTCTGATCAGTTTGCGAGAGGCGGTCGACCACGCCGCGCAGGGAGATAACTTGATCGAGCTTGAGATTGAAGGCCGCGGAGAAGTAGCGGACTTGGCGCGCAGCGTGCACAACCTGATTGGTCGATTGCGGCAGAATGCGTAAGCGGTGTTTCGCGTGAAAACCTAGTTGTTCGCCCGATTTTTATTTGGCCGGCGTCGAAAGCCGCTTGACCAATTCGTACAGGAAGGCCTGGCCCTCGTAGAAAGATTGGACGCCCAGCCGTTCATCGCGCCCGTGGAAGCGAATGTCGTCGCGGTCCATGAAGAAGCCTTGTATACCGTAGCATGGGATGCCCGCGGCGCGGAGATAGCGGCCGTCCGTCGCACCCATCACCATGATGGGAACCGTGGGGACGTTCGGCCACATGCTGGCGGTGATCTCACTGATGGCTTTCAGCAGGTCCGCGCGCATCGGCGAGGCGGGTGCTTTGCTGAAGTCGCTCAACTGTTTGACGCTGACCTGATCATCCGCGACGATTTTTTGCAGCGTGCTGAGGACGTATTCGGGTGAATCTTCCGGCAGCACCCGGCAATTCACAGTGGCGGCCGCGAGTTGCGGAAGAGCATTTATGGCATGCCCGCCTTCGAGCATCGTGGCGACGCAAGTGGTGCGCAGAGTGGAATTCCACGCGGGCGACGCCGCGGCGACTCGCTCCATGGCTTCCTGCGAACCGGAAGGAACTTTTGCGAGATCGTCTTTGATGGGTCCGGTTTCGATTTTCGCCATCTGCTGAAAGTAAGCCGCGGTCACTTCATTGGTTTTCAGAGGGAAACCGAAATCGGCGAGCCGCTGCAAAGCGCCAGCAAGATGGTAAATGGCATTGTCGCGGACCGGCATCGAGCTGTGGCCGCCCTTGTTGCGCACTTCGAATCGAAAATTGAGAACGTACTTTTCGCTGACTTGCAAGTCGTTCGATATTTTCTTGCCTTTGGATTCCTCGCCCCAGCCGCCTTCGTTAAGAGCCAGGTCCGCTTCGATCAAATCGCGGTGATTTTTCAAAAGCCAATCGACGCCGTTGTAGGGCCCGCCGCCCTCTTCGTCCGCGGTCAAGGCCACGATAATGTCACGGTCGGGCTTGAATCCTTCTTTTCTGTACTGGATGAGGTTGGCGACCCAAACAGCGGCCTGAGCTTTGTCGTCACCGGTGCCGCGGCCATAAAAGAAGCCATCCTTTTCAATGAACTGAAAAGGATCGGTGCTCCAGTCTTCGCGTTTGGCTTCGACGACATCGATGTGGGCGAGCAGAAGGATTGGTTTGCGCGCGCCGGAGCCGTGATAGCGAACGACGAGATTGGCTTTCTTGGGAATCGCGCCGCCAAGGAAGATGTCCGCGTCGGAGAAGCCGGCGGTTTTCAGACGCGCGGCCGCCGCTTCCGCAACCGGAGTTGTGGCGCCAGTGGTGAAGCCGGACTGAATTTCGATGAACTGTTTGTAGATGTCGTGCGCCAGCTGTTTTTCGGAGTCCGGGCGCGTGGTTTGCGCGTTTGCCGAAACAGCGCAGAAAACCACCAAAAGCAGAATCTTAAAGGCAAGCCAGAATTTTGTATTTTGCATGGTGGGATTTTTGCACGGCGAAGGCATTGACGCAACTTTGCGATGCATGCCTCGGTGCAAAAATCTGGTAGGTGTACGCGTTTTTCAGGCGCGGCGAATGCTTAAGCCCACATGTAACCTTGCTTAGCAAGGGGGAGCGCGCGGATGCGTTTGCCGGTGACGGTGAAAATCGCATTGCAAACAGCGGGCAAAATCGGTGGAAGCGCTGGCTCGCCAAGTCCCGTCGGGGGATTATCGGTCATAAGGAAATGCACTTCGATTTCGGGCGGCACCTGGTTCATGCGCAACGGCGGATACTCGTGGAAATTACTTTGCATGGCGCGGCCGCGCTCGATGGTGATTTCGTAGCCCATCAGGTGGCTGAGTCCTTCGATCACGGAGCCCCGCACTTCGTTCAGCGCGCTGGTTGGATTGATAATCTGGCTGCCGATGTCGCCCGCGACCCACACTTTGTTCACTTTGAGATGATTCTCCGCCGATACGCGAACTTCCGCAACTTCGGCGAAATATCCGCGATGGCTGAAGTGGAACGCGACGCCCATGGCAGTATCTTTCGGCAAAGCGCGGAAGCCCCAGCCAGATTTTTCCGCTACTAGCTCGAGAACGCCCCGCATCCGCTGCGCATTAAACAGAAATGCAGGCGGAGTCGGCTGTCCCCCTGCAGGGGGCGGTGCACCGTCGAGCGCCGAAGTATTGAGCAGCGCGAGCCGGAACTTCACGGGATCCGCGCCAGCAGCGTGAGCCAGTTCATCGATAAAAGACTGCATCACGAAGGCGATACCGTTGCTGCCAGGGGCGCGCATCGCCCCAGTGGGAACTCCTAGCGCCATCACAGAAGTTAGCGTTGCGAAGTTCGAAACGTAGCGGGCAGGGAATTCGTCAGGAGAAATTTGTGCGCTGGACGCAAAACGTTCGCCTTCGCCAAATGTAACGAAGTGATTGCGCCAAGCAACGAGCTTGCCGTTGGTATCCACTCCCCCCTTCAAAAAGTGAAATCCCGCAGGGCGATAAAAATCGTGATGCATGTCATCTTCACGAGACCAGAGCAGCTTGACGGGCGTGCCGCCAAGTTGTTTAGCGATCCACGCGCCTTCGATCATGTAGTCATTCGTCAAACGCCGGCCGAATCCGCCGCCCATCCGTGGCAAATGAATGGTCACGTCGCTTTCGGCGATGCCGAGCGTTTTCGCGACTTGCGTCAGGCCGCGCTGCGGCGTCTGGCTGGGAACCCACATTTCCAGCTTGCCGTCTTGAAAACGCGCGGTGCAATTCTGCGGCTCAAGCGGCGCGTGCGCGAGAAAAGGATAGAAGTAAGCTCCTTCCACGACTTTCGCCGCAGATTGCAAAGCAGCATCGGAATCGCCATCGGAGCGCAGCGAGCGCGCAGGCTTCTGTTTGGAAAGCTCAACGGCCTTGCTCGCGAAACCTTCGCTGCTCTGCTGCGCCGTCGGCCCTTCGTCCCATTTCACATCTAATTTTTCGCGCGCTGTGTGCGCCGTCCACCACGTATCCGCCACGATGGCCACGCCGCAGAGCAGCCCCGTCAAGTCCGTCCCGCCTTCCACGATAAAAGCATGACGAACTCCAGGAATAGCTTTGATCACATCGAGGTTTGCGCTGACAACTCTTCCAGCAAACACCGGACACTTTGCAAACGTGCCCCACAGCATTCCCGGCAATCTGAAATCGATCCCGTAGAGAGGCTTCCCCTGAACGATGGCTGCGTTGTCCACACTCGGGATGGAATGGCCAATGATCTTGAAATTCTTGGGATCTTTTAGTTTTACTGTAGCGAGATCCGGCGGAGTCATCTGCGCCGCTTTTGCAGCGAGCTCTCCATAACCGAGCGACCGGTTCGTCGGCGCATGCTGCACACGCCCCGAAGCGGTCGCGCATTCAGATTCTGGCACGGACCAACTTTGCGCCGCGGCAGCAACAAGCAACTGGCGGCCAGCCGCGCCGACTTGTCTCATAGGAAGCCAGTTGGTCGGAGTAGCCGTGCTGCCGCCGGCAACTTGTGAGCCGTATTTCGCAAAGTTGACGTCACCCTGCTCGATCCGCACATCCTTCCAATCCACATCGAGCTCTTCCGCAATGAGCATCGGCAGCATAGTCCGGATGCCCTGACCAATTTCGGGATTTTTGGCGGTGATGGTCACGGTGCCTTCGGGCGAAATGCGAATGAACGCGTTGGGCGTGAGCACGGCGGGCGGCGGCCCTTGCGGCGTTTGCGCAAAAGCCTTCTCGACAGGATCAATGTAAGCCGAGAGCAGCAAGCCTCCCCCGGCGATGGCACTCACGCGAAGAAAGGACCGGCGGCCAATGGTTCTGATGGTCCTGGGCTCAAGAGCTTCCAAGGTATTCATGGGGCCTCCTTACCTTAGACCGACGGCTCGTTGGGCGGGTTACGCGGCGCATCCAGCGGACCAGCGTCGAATGTCGGATGAGCGGAATTATACCCCTATCGAGGCAAACCGGCAGCCATCGGCAGCAGGCCGCTAGCATCCAGCATGCCGGACGCAGAGACGGGTCGAGCGAATAAAAATCTTGCAAGCTGCGCGGAGAAATTCGTTCTAAGAACGTCAGCGCGAGCAACCCTGTATACGGAATGTTTATTCTAATGAGGTAACAAACGAGAGTGAGAACGCCGATCGGCAAGCTCGGCGCCTATTACTCTTAAGACGGTCCTCCATTCCCCGGGTTGATAAGAGCATCTGCCGAGGCAATTTCACGAAGCTAGAGGTGTCGACAATGACCAGCTCAAAGACAAGCTCGACCGCACTCGTTTCTCTCCCGCATGAAAATCGCAAGACCTGCTCTCTCGTTGCCTGCGTGATTGCCGCGCTTTTGCTTTTTGCGGCCACGTCTTTCGCGCAGACTGCATTGCATGCACCGGGATGGGTCGTGATTTCCATTGGCGATTATCGAACGCTGCATGCAAAGGCGTACCCGCCCGATCGCGAACCGGATGGACCGCCCGTGGATGCGACTCTGACGCGCGTCGACTACGACTTGCGCATCGACGGCGACCTCGCCGCAGGCCGAGCGAGCCTTACCGTCGATGTACTAAAGGATGGCTGGGTGCGCGTGCCGATTCCTGCCGGATTGCTGGTCCGCGAAGCAAAACTCGACGGCAAACTGGTTTCGCTGGTGCCCAGCGCGGCAGGGAAGGGTAGCAACCAGCTTTCGGCGCTGCTCTCGCACCCGGGACGAGCTGTGTTGCAGCTCGATATTGCTTTGCCCATCGTTTCTACCGCCGGGGAAGAGAGTATCTCCTTGCCATCGACCGCCTCAGGAGTCACGCGCGCCTCGGTTCGCCTTCCGAGGCAGGGCGTGGATATCAAACTTACCGGCGGACTCTTGGCCGAAAAGTCGGAGCCCGGCGCGGAAAGCAAATGGCTGGCGTACGCACGCGGCAACGAGCCGCTCACGTTTACATGGAAACGAAAAACCGAGGATCACCGCAGCACGCAAGCATTGCGGCTGCGCGGATCGCTGACGGAGCTGACCGGGCTCGGCGAAGACTCGACGACGGTTGTGGCCGAAGTCAACGTCGAAGTCACCCAAGGCGCCGCGCGAGAAGTGCGCATATCGCTGCCAGACAAAGTGACCGTCAATCAAGTCGCGGGCGCGATGGTCGCGGATTGGGAAATGAAAGACGGGCAGCTTGCCGTGACGTTCCTGGAACCAGTCGAGCAAAACGCCAAATTCATCGTCAGCGGAGAGACGCGCAGCCCGCGCGATGGCCAGATCGAAATTCCTCTGCTGCGTCTGATGAACGCAGAACGCGATACCGGAGGAGTGGCAGTCGAAGTCCTCGGAGCCGGAGAGATCAAAGAGTTCAAATCCGAAGGTCTCGAAAACGCCGACGCGACGGATTTGGGTGAGATCGTCTCGAGCCGCCAATCGACTTCGCTCTCCGCTTTCCGTTATCGAGCAGGCGACGCAAAGACGCCGAGGTCGCTGACGGTGAATGTGGCGCGCTACACGCCGCAAGCCGTACTGATGGCCAATGTCGCCGAAGCCCGCTACAACGTCTTGATCACCAACGAAGGAAAGTTGCTGGTGCAGGCGCGGTACGCGGTCCGCAATAATCAGCGCAACTTCCTTAAGATCACCTTGCCTCCCGGCGCAACGCTCTGGAGCGCATCGTTGGCGGGAAAGCCCGTTCGTCCCGGGCAATCGCCCGACGGAAGCGTCCTGCTCCCGCTCGAGAAATCCCACGCAGGCGAAGACTCGCCGGAGTTCGCGGTCGAAATCGTTTATATCAGCCGCGGCACCGCGTGGAATGACAAAGGACAATTCAAGCTTGCGCTGCCCGCGTTGGACTTGCCCGTCTCGCGGACAGGATTGCTGGTTTATCATCCGCCACTCTTTAAGGTAACGCCTGAGTTGGGATCGTTCCGGGCGGAAGCGTACGAGGAACCCACATCCGCGGCGCTGAATCCTCTACCACCACCGCCACCTCCTCCTCCGGCAGCGATGAGCGCACCGGGTGCGGGTTTGGCAGTGAAGGTGCCCGCTCCGGCTACAAGTGAATTAGAAAGCTTGGTCGTCACGCGATCCGAAACAGGTGCCCAGGTTTCCAAGCAGACGCTGGACGACTTTTTCCGCATGACCTTGCAAGGAGGGAAAGCTGCCGGCATCCTTCCCATCAAAGTCTCCTTCGTGGGTTTGGGTCCTTCACTCTATCTAGTTTCCGAACTAACGGGTGAAAACCAATCTCCAAGTACTGATCTGGACTATCAACGCGAGAAAAAGGCAGGTGGGCGATGAAAAAGACGCTTCTGGCAGTAGCGTTTCTGATAAGCGTTCCCGCATTCGCACAAGACAAGATCAACCCTCCGGTTCCACCGGCAGGAAACGTGACCTTGCCTCTCGAGGAGTACAACCGCCTGCTTGAGCTGGCCAACAAGTCTCCACGGAGAGTTGAAGCCGCGCCTCTGCCTTACACGATCAAGCGCGGAGACTTGAAGCTGCGCGTTGCGAACGAAACGGTGCTGGGAACGGTTCAGTTGCAAGGCGAAACATTCAACAAGGGCGAAACAAAAGTCGCGCTGACTTCGGGCATGACGATTTTGGATGCGCGCCAAGAAGGCAGAAGCCTCCCGCTCGAGCAAGAGACTGGCACGCAAACAGCGATCCTCGCCGGTCCAGCCGAATTTTCAGTGGTTCTCGATGCCGGTTTGCCCTTGAACATCGAGACAGGCCGCGCTTCCTTCGTCTTGCCCGTGCCGTCGGCGGGAAGCGCGCGGCTGATACTCGAAGTTCCTGGCGATCACACAAACGTGAAGCTCAGCCCAGGATTGATCACGAGCCGGGAGTCTGCGAACGGGAACACCACGATCGAAGCCACACTCGTGCCAGGGCAGCCGGCGAATATTTGGTGGGCAACGCGAGAAGTGGTTGCCCCGGTTGTCCCGCGCGAAGTGCGGTTTCTCTCCAACGTGAAGACGCTTGTGTCCGTCAGCGAAGCGGATATTCGCCTCGCCGTGCTCGCCGACATTAACGTAATTCAGGGAGAACCCACACAATTCGAAGTCGAAGTACCGGCCGGCTATGAAGTGACGGGAGCTTCCGGCGCTTCGGTCGATTCAAGCGATGTGCAGTCGGGCGTTTTGACTTTGAAAGTGAACGCACCAGCACAGCGCACTCACCAGTTCCTGATCTCGATGGAGAAAGCAATCGGCGCCACTAAGGCGGACGTGCCTTTCCTTAGCGTAAAAAATTCACAACGCGAAACAGGCGAAGTGCTCGTCGAAGGCGTTGGTACCATGGAGCTGACGGCAACAGAGGGCGGCAGCCTGAAGCGCATGGACGTCAGGGAAACAAATCCTTATCTGCGCTCACTTGCACGCTCGCCCTTGCAGGCTGCCTTCCGCTATCACCGGCAGCCGGCGGAAAATCCGATCCTGACGCTGGAATGGACGCGGTTTCCAGACAGCAGCGTGCTTGCCGCAGTCGCCGAACGGGCAGTGGTCACAACGCTCGTGACCACGGAAGGTAGATCGCTGACCGAAGTAAAACTGACCGTAAAAAATCAGGTTCAGCCATTTTTGAAAGTCGAGCTTCCGGCGGGTGCAAGCATCGTGTCCGCAGACGTCGCAGGAGAAAAGGTCAAGCCAGTGGAAGGCGCGGATGGACAGCGAGTTCCGCTGCTGCGTCCGGGGTTCCGGCCAGTCGACTCTTACGAAGTTTCTTTCGTCTTCATGCACTCAGGCGCGCCCTTTGCGAAGAAAGGCGGATCTGAGATCTCGTTGCCGAAGATGGATGTGCCGATCACCGTGCTGCAATGGGAAGTATTTCTGCCGGAGCAATACAAGGTGAAGGACTTTGGCGGGGACGCTCTGGCTGCCAACCTCTTGCCGCCGTCGTCCCAAGGAGTTGAGAGTTCGGGAGCGATGTCGGCGTGGTTCCAGGCGGGCGCCGGAGTGGGAGGTAACGTAGGCGACGGCGTTGCACCCCTGCAGCTTCTGCCAGGACAGATTGGGGGCTACATCGTAGACGCGAGCGGAGCGATGGTTGCGAACGCACAAGTGAACGTCACGCAATTGGACACCGGAGCTGTGCGAACTGCGGCGACGGATTATTCAGGCCGCTGGATTGTTTCGAGTATGCCATCGGGAAGAGTGAAAATCACCGCGACCTCACCGGGCTTCAACACCACCGTCTCCAACATCAATTACGACGCGAACTATCCAACGACCTACAATTTTCAAATGCGCGTCGCGAGCGTGGCGGAAACGGTTGAGGTGCAGAGTAACGCTCAGATGCTTGAAACGCTGCCACTCGACCGCGATTCGAAGAAGAAGGCGGCTGCCGCTCCCAATACAGCATCAAACAATGTCCTGAACCTGCAGCGGCGTGTTTCGGGAGTGCTTCCCGTCCGCGTCGATGTGCCGCGTGCAGGGAGTTCGTACAGCTTCGTGCGGCCGCTTGTGCTGGACGAAGAGACGAAGCTCACCTTCACCTATAAAACCAAATAACCTCCGCCGTCATGGGCGAATTGTGTGCATACGAATCGGCCAGGGGCATATTAGCCCCTGGCCGCTGCCTTTATGCCCAACTTTGTGTTTCACCGTGAACCACGCCCTCTGAATCCCGCATTCAGACGGGAACTAAGTGCGCCAAAAGCAGGAATTTACAAAGAACTCTGAGGAGTCAGCGCTCGTAGAGAAGCGCAGAGAATCTCCAGGAAACTCGCAGGCTCGCTGGAGCCGTCTAAGCTTTCAGATGCGGACGCGATATTCAAGACTTTTCGAGGCAGCCGGGCGTACATTTATTCACAGCAAGGAAAGAGGCGGATCAATATGAAGGCGATATTAGGATGGTGGATTGGGTTACTGATTTGCTTGTTCGCTACGGTGCTTCAGGTGGCCGCGCGAACACCGCAGGACGCTCCTCCTACACAGAATCCAGGCGCGGCGCAAAGCGGGGGCCCCGGACAGACGCAGGGGCGCGCAGGCGAGCGGCGTCCCGGAGTAATGGGGAAATTGACGGCGGTGCACGACCAGTCCCTCGAAATCACCAGGCAGGACGGGAGCGTTGTAACGGTCAAGATCAGCGGGAGCACGCAATTCCGGAAAGAGCGAGAGGCGGCGAAGCTCAGTGATTTCAAGGTCGGAGACGTGGTGTTTGTGCGTGGCGAGGAAAACGCGGATCACACTTGGACCGCGGAAATGATTGGAGAGCGGCCCAACGGCGGGTTTGGTGGCGGTGCAGGGGCTGGTGCTGGAAGCGGACGCGGAGCAGGTCAAGGCGGCCCTGGAGCCGGTGGTCCAGGTGGAGGACGGCCGACGGGCGTGCTTGGCCAGGACTATGTTTTCGGAGAAGTGAAAGCGGTTGACGCACCGAAGCTGACGATTCTCCGGCCGGACAACGTGACACAAACCGTCGAGCTGAATGAAGAGACGTCTCTGCGGAAGGGCCGCGAGAGCATCACGATGGCGGACATTCAAGCCGGTGATCACATCATGGTGCGCGGCGGGATGGCGAACAATGCGTTTCAGCCGAAATCTGTGATGGTGATTTCGCCCGAACAATGGAAGCGCATGCAAGAAATGGGAATGAGCGGGGCCGGCGGACAGGAAGCCAAGCCGCCGCAGGACAATAGTAAGCCTCAGAATCCTCCGGAGCCGCCACATTGAAATTGTTTTTTCGGACTTGCTTCTTCCTGGGTCTGGTGGCCTGTGTAATCGGAAACCTGCGCGCGCAAGAGAATCCTGCGCCCGCGCAAAGTGCTCCCGCCGCGCCGCAAACGAATGCGACGCCAGGGCTACCTACGACTTACCAGATCACCGGCAGCGTGCACAGCGGTAAGACGCCGTTGCCCGGCGTGACGCTGACCGCCTCAAATACGCTCACGGGGAAGAAGTACAATGCCGCGACCATTTCAGACGGCACCTTCGCAATGACCGGGCTGCCGCGTGGACGATACGTGTTGCGTGCTGAGTTCATGGGTTTCGCGGTGCAGACCCAGGAAGTAGTGCTGAATCCGGAGAATCCATCCGGCAAAGCCGACCTTGAATTGATTCTTGCGTCGCGTCAGCAGGAAACCAACGAGCGGGCTGCCGCAACCGCAAATGCCGGGCGCGGTTTCCAAAGTCTGACGATGGATTCCACAGAAGCGTCCTCCACCGCCGGGGAATCTGGTCTTGCCGTTGGCGGCGGACAGAGCCCGAGTGCAAACGATCTTGCGGGCCTGCCGCTGAACGGTGCGGGAGCGGATGCGCCGACAGAATCAGTGAGCATCAGCGGCGTGCAAGGACGCACGCAAGATTTCGGGGCGGGCAACGAAAACGAGTTGCAGGACCGAATCCAGGAATTCCGCGACCGGACGCAGCAGAATGGCCTCGGCGGTTTTGGAGGGGGAGGCGGCGGATTTGGCGGCGGACCAGGAGGGGGTGGGCCCATCGCTTTCGGGCGAATGGGTCGCGGCTTCAACGTGAATCAGCCACACGGCAACATGTATTTCTATGACGATACTTCCGCGCTGGATGCAAGGCCGTTTTCTCTCAATGGAAATCCGCTGCCCAGGGCTGACTACAACCAGCTGCACTTTGGAGCTTATGTCGGCGGCCCACTGAACATTCCGAAAATCTTCAACGGCGGCAATAAAACATTTTTTTTCGGAGGGTGGAGCGGGACGCGCGGAAGTTCGCCGTCCGACGTCCTTTCAACGGTGCCCACGATGGCTGAGCGAGGAGGCAATTTTTCCGCGTTGACGACGCCAATCTACGATCCAACGACAGGGCAGCAGTTCGACTACAACGGGTTGCTCAATGCTATGGACCCGGCTCTGATCACACCGCAAGCACAAGCTCTTTTGCAGTACATTCCGCTGCCGAACCTGCCTGGAACGACGCAGAACTTTCACGAAGTGACTTCCGCAGAGACCACCTCCGACACCGTAAGTTTGAGGCTCATCCACAACTTCGGGCCGGTGCCCGCGCAGGGAAGTCGCACGCCCGGGGGTGGAGGACGCGGCGGCGGAGGGGGTGGCGGCCGGCGGAGGTCGCAGAACAACCTCAATTTGGGCTTGAGTTGGACGAAGACCAATACCGATATCGTTGGAGCGTTCCCTTCGCTTGCTGGCGGAACCAGTACGCAAGGATTGAACGCCAATGCTGGCTGGGTCTACGGCAAAGGACACGCAACGAACAATCTGCGCTTCACCTTCAACCACAACCATGTTTCGACAACCAATTTGTACTCGAACGTCACGGACGTTGCCGGGCTGGCGCAAATTGGAGGTGTTTCCACAAATCCATTTGATTGGGGTATTCCGGGAATCAACTTCACGTCTTTTTCCGGTTTGAGCGATCCGATGCCGAGGCGGGAGCTCGACCAGACCTATACCATCTCCGACACCGTTATCTGGAATCGAGGCAAACACAACTGGCGATTCGGAGGCGACTACCGCCGGATTTTGCAGAGCTTTCATGCAGCAAGAAACGCGGAAGGTACTTTTACATTTACAGGCTTTGCGACAGGACTCTATGTCAACGGGCTGCAACAGCAAGGGACGGGCGTCGACTTTGCGGACTTTCTGCTTGGCTTACCTCAGCAGAGCAGTGTGCAGTTTGGAGCGAACACTTACAATTTTCGCGCGAACTCGTACGACGGTTTCGTGCAGGATGACTGGCGGATCCGCGCGAGCTTGACGCTCCTCCTCGGCCTTCGTTACGAATACCAGGGACCGTTCACAGAAGCGAACAACCAAATTGTCAATTTGGATGTATCACCGGGCTTTACCGCGGCCGTGCCGGTTGAGCCCGGGCAGTTCGTTCCAGGCTTCGGCGTTGCTACGGACTCGCTCATTAAGCCGGACCGGAACAATTTTGCGCCGCGCCTTGGCCTCGCCTGGAAGCCGATCAAGCAGACGGTTGTGCGCGCCGGCTATGGCATCAACTACAATCTCGCGCAGTACACGGCGGTGATTCAGAATTTTGCGTTTCAGCCGCCGTTTGCAGAGACCGCAACGAACACCGCGACGACATCGAATTTTCTCAATCTGGCGAATGCTTTTCCAAGTCTGGCCCCTGGCACGGTGACGAATAACTTTGCCATCGATCCAAACTACCGGCTCGCCTACGTACAGTTGTGGAATGTGGATATACAGCGCGATTTGGGCGGCGGCTTTCTGATGAATATCGACTACAACGGATCGAAAGGGACCAGGCTCGACACGGAGCGGGCCATTCTGATTGCGGGCGGGTCGCAACCCTTCATTTACGAATCTTCCGCAGGGGACTCGGTTTTTAACGCGGGCTCGATCCGTTTTCGTAAGCGGCTGGCCAAAGGCCTCGGTGTGGGCGCAACCTATATTTACTCGAAATCGATCGACGACGCTTCCTCGATTGGCGGCGGAGGCGTGGTCGTGGCGCAAAATCCCTTTGACATTGCCGCGGACAGAGGGCTCTCGAGTTTCGACCAGCGCCAAAAATTCACCGGGAATTGGATTTACGATTTGCCGTTCGGTGAAAACCGCCGATTTTTGCAGAAGGGATTCGTGTCGCACATACTCGCGGGCTGGCAGTGGAGCGGAGACTTTACGGTCGCGAGCGGGCTGCCGTACACGATTCAAGTGCTCGGAGGGACGGTAGATATCGACCGCGGCGTGAGCGGGTCCTTGCGCGCAAACGTAGTACCTGGCGAATTGCAGCGCCTCAGCAATCCCACGACGAAGGAGTGGTTCAACACGGCAGCATTCTGCGAGCCGGAAACGACGCTGAACAATTTAACGGCAACCTGCGTGAATGCCGCTGATTCAACGTATGGCGACGCGGGACGCAACATCCTGGAAGGGCCCGGGCAAGTGGTTGTGGATATGGCGCTGAACAAGACGATCACGATCAAGGAATACCGCTCGCTCGATCTGCGGATTACGGCGAACAATATCTTCAACATGGTGTATTTCACTTCGCTAAGCACAGCGGTGAACTCGGCTACATTTGGTGAAGTGACCGGCGCTGGAACCACGAGGCGCGTGACGGTGCAGGCGCGGTTCCGGTTTTGAAGGAGAAGGCCATGGTTGCTAGCAGAAGAAAAATCGCGGCCCTTGCGTGTGCGACTTTGCTTTTGCAGTTTGGCGTTCCTTCGTTTGCGCAACAGGGCCAGCCGCAACCTCCTCCACCGCCAGAAACGCAGGCGCAGCCGCCGAAGACTTCGATTCGGGTTACTTCGGAACTGGTGCTGGCAAATGTAGTGGTACGCGACAAAAAAGGAAATCTCATCCGCGATTTGAAAAAAGAAGATTTCACGCTGTTTGAAGACGGCAAGAAGCAAAACATTTCGACGTTTGATTTCGAGAATGTGGATGAGATCGAGACCGCGGGAAGCGCCGAAAAAACCGTTACGGGCGAAACCGCGGAAACGGCAAAACCAGCGGGCGTGTTGAAAAAGAGCGACGCGCCGGTGATGAATGCGCGCGACCGACGAGTGATCGTTCTGTTTTTCGATTTTTCCGCGATGGAACCCGACCAGATAGACCGCAGCGTGGATGCCGCCAAGAAATACATCAATGGCCAAATGCGGCCCGCGGATATTGTGGCGCTGGTTTCGCTCTCGACGAACATGCGCGTTGATCTCGACTTTACCGACGACAAGCCGAAGATACTCTCCGTTTTGAGCTCGTACTCCTCGGGCGAAGGGGAGGGCTTTCAGATGGGGGATACGGGCAGCGCGGAAGGCACGCCGGAAAGCGGCGGCTCGTACACCCCTGACGACACGGATTACAACACCTTCAGCGCTGACTGGAAACTGCTGGCGCTGCAGTCCACCATGCAGGCGCTTGGAAAAATTCAGCAGAAAAAGTCGCTGATCTATTTCAGCAACGGGATCAGCCAGACTGGAACTGACAACCAGTCCGCGCTGCGAGCGGCGACGGCGGCGGCGGTGAAGAACAATGTTTCGATCTATCCGGTGGACGTTCGCGGATTGCAGGCCTTTCCTCCGGGCGGCGAAGCGCAGAACGCAAGCTTGCACGGGCAATCGGCGTATAACGGAAATGCCGTCTTGAACGACCTCAACGGTAATGCCGCTTCGCAGGAGACGCTCTCGACGCTGGCGGCGGATACGGGCGGCAAAGCGTTCTTCGATTCCAATGATTTCAGTGGCGTGTTTACGCAAGTGCAGAGGGACAGCTCCGCGTATTACGTGCTTGGTTTCACGAGCACGAATCCGCTGAAGGACGGGCATTATCGCCGGCTTAAGGTGGTGGTGAACCGGGCCGACGTGAAGCTGGAATTCCGCCCCGGTTATTACTCGGGCAGAGACTACCAGCATCTGAATCGCGCGGACCGCGAAGCGCAGCTCGAAGACGAGCTTGCGGCGGAATTGCCGCAGACGGATGTACCGCTCTATGCAGGCACGGCTTATTTCCGGCAAGACGAGTCGCATTATTATTTGGCGGTTTCACTTGTGGTTCCTGGCTCGCAAATTCCTTTCGTGTCGGAGAAAGACAAAGACAACGCGACCATCGACATCATCGGAGAGGTGCGGCTCGATGGGAAAGGCCGGGTGCCGGTGGGGCAGCTTCGCGATACTGTGAAGCTCGCGGTGGACAGCACGCAGCAAGTGCGGCGGAAGAATGTGCAGTACAACACGGGGTTTGTGCTTGCTCCTGGGAGCTATCACTTGAAATTTATTGTGCGCGAGAATCAGACGGGGCGCATGGGTTCGTTTGAAACGGACGTGCAAGTGCCCGACTTGCGCAAGGTGCCGCTGCGGATGAGTTCGGTGGTGCTGAGTAGTTTGCGGTCTCCGGTGACGAACGCGTCGAAGAAGAAGAGCGCGAATCCGTTGATACAGGACCAGACGCAGCTGGTGCCGAATGTGACGCATGTGTTTACGCGGGATCAGCATTTGTATTTGCAGTATGAGATTTACGATGCAGCGAAGGGTAAGGTCGCCGTTGCCGCGGCTGCGACGCCTGCGGCATCGGCAGGCGGCGACGCTGCAAAAGCGGCAGCGGAGCTGCCGCACTCCAAAGAGTCGATTCACGTTTTGACGAGCATTGAGTTTTTGCAGGGCAATGTGAAAGTTTACGAATCGAAGCAAGTGGCCGCGACGGAAGTTACGGCGCCGGACCGCAAGGCCGTTGTGTTTCAGATTGATTTGCCGCTGCAATCCCTAAAGCCGGGGCTTTATGTTTGCCAGGTGAATGTGATTGACGATGTGGCGGGCAACTTCGCGTTTCCGCGGTGGCCCATCTTGATAAAGGATGCGGCCCCGGCGGCGCCTGCTACGCAGACCTCCTCAAGTTCGGGGCAGTGAGCATCTAATCGTACGCCCATGGTTAAGTCGAATGCTGCACAGATTGAATTCTGCGCCACTCTGGGCCTACCCCTACCCCCTCCCGGTTTTCTCGTAACTGCAGATTCCAAAGGGTTTTAAGTCCTGTGTTTTGGAAGTGCGGATTCTACTGGACTTACAGACGCTTTTTTGTAGGTGCGGATTCTAAAGACCTTGCACGCAAACACAAGTCCTGCTCGGATTTCGCAATTTCGAGGCATGCTGCCTTGCCTAACGGCTGGGAAGAGTATAGCCAAGATGCATCGCATGCAGAATACGCATGCGATGCAAGAGCGCCAGGCTGTGCCACTCTGCCCCAAAACAAAAAAGGCGGCAGAAAGGCTGCCGCAGGAGGCTCTTCGCAATGCTTCCTAAGATTATTATAGCAGCAAAAGATGCGGGATCAACTGGTCAGAAGGTCAGTTCGCAATGAAACCTCGTTCAAGGCTTGGCGTTTCCGAGCGAATCGACGGCCAAGACATCCTCGACTGATTCGAGGACGAGCTGCGCGTCAAACATTCCCATTTGTCCGAAACCTTTAAAGTCGGGGTGGTCGAAGGAAGACCGTTTCAAGTGGGCGGTGTGGATTTCTTTAGAGACGCTGTCGATTCGGCCGAGGAATGTGGCGGTTACTCGATCGACGCCACAATCCGGAGGCGTAGGCTCTGAGAGGATGTCCAGGCAGGGCTTTTCTTCGGCCTTCACTGTCATGTAATGTTCGAACTTCTCGTAGATCGCATCCCGTACTAGCTTTACAGGAATCGGTTTTACTGGCGCGCCCTTGGAGTTTTTTCCTCCCGGTCTTCCACTGCCGTTCACTGTCGCGACCAGTCCCGGGGGACCCGAGGCACCGGCGATGGCGAACCAAAGAACCTCGGTACAGCCCTCGGCGTGGAGCGTGGAATATTCAAACGAAACAGAAACGTAGCCGCGAACCTTTACGAGTTTGTTGTTGAAGGTGGAGGGGCTCTCCATAATTTTGCAGACGGTGGTTTCGATCGGCTTCGGCTCCGCATTCATGGAATCTCCCTGCTCATGCGCTGCTGGCGCGAAGAAGACAAGAAGCAATGAGAGGAATGAATAAGAGAAATTCATCCAGCTAAAAACTCCTTACATTCATAGACACCAAAGTAGATGGAACAGTGCCGGAAAAAATCGACATTCAAGACCCACCCTCAAAAAACGAGGGTGGGGCACCCGGCCGAGGTCGTCAGTGAATCTGCCGTCCGCTCTGTAGAAGGCCCTTGAGCGCCTCGGTGTCCTGATTACTCCAGCCTTTCCGATAACACATGGACAGCAAGCTTTCAGCTGCGGATTCGGCATTGCGAAGTAGGTCGAGAATGGAGACTGTTACTGTAGTTTTGACTTCTTCCTTGTGAATGAATCTCAACTCCACGAGACCCTCGGGAAGTACCGATAGATCGACGAAGAGTGGTCCATCGAAGAAGGGGACTCTCTCCTTCGTCGTGGTTCTTCTCGCGATGCGCTGGAGTTGGTCGAGCCAAACTCGCACGAACGCGGCTACCAAGTCAGTCCAGCCTGTTCCAGGGAAAAAGGTGTTGTCGCTAATATGGAAATAAATGGTTCCCCATATGGTTCCGTGCTTGGAACGGGTAAGAAATTGGTCATCTTTGACAACAAGTGAGACGTTTCCAGTGGTGGCCACGCAGGATTTCCCTATTCGCCGTAGGGGACCCAGATGTTTTTGATTTGGGTGGCATGTTGGAGGAAGAAGCGGGCTGCGGAGGGGTGTGGGTTGAACCAGTCGATTTGGCGGCCTTCGTTGGTGAAGACTTGTTTGAGATTTCCAGTGGAAAGAGCTTTTGCGGTGGCGCAGGTGGGGGCGTCGGCGAAGCACCAGAGGGCGTCGAGGTCGTCGTGTTCGGCTAGGGTCTTCAAGAGTTCACTCGGGCGGCCGGTGACGATGTTGACCGTGCCGGCGGGTAGGTCGCTGGATTCGAAGAGTTGGTAGAGGTCCGCGGTGATAAGCGGGTAGATTTCACTGGGGCCAGCGATCACCGTGTTGCCTACGGCGATGGCGGGCATGACTGCGGAGATAAAACCGAGGAGCGGGACTTCGGCGGGGCAGAGGATGCCCACTGTGCCGATGGGTTCGTTCATCGCTAGGGTGACGTTGCGGAACGGGGGGTTGTGGATGCTGCCTTCGTATTTGTCGGCCCAAGCAGCGTAGGTGAAGATGCGTTCGATGCTGGCGTTCACTTCGGATTCGGCTTGCTGCTTACCAACAACATCTGAGAGACGGTTGGCAATTTCCTCCCGGCGCTGGCTGAGATTTTCGGCGAGGTAGTAGAGGACTTGAGCGTGGGTGTGGGCGGTGGATTTGGGCCAGGCGGTGGCTTTGCGAGCGGCTTCGACGGCGTTGCGAATGTCTTTGCGATTGCCGAGAGGGGCTTCGCCGAGGAGGCGGCCGTCGGCGGCATGGACCGAGACGCTGTAGCCGGAGTCGGGACGGGTTTGTTTGCCGGCGATGAAGAGTTTTACGGTGCGGTCGATGGGCGGCGTCGAGGAATCGGCGGCGGATTCGGTGATTTGTTGGGGCGGTTGATCGATCGCCAAGGGGCGTGGGTGAAGTTGAGGGGCGTGTTTGAACCAAGTGGGCTCTAAATATTCTTGGAGGCCTTCGCGGCCGCCTTCTCGGCCGTAGCCGCTTTCGCGATAGCCGCCGAAGCCGCAACTGGCGTCGAAGAGGTTGGTGCAGTTGACCCAGACTACGCCTGCTTTGAGTTGCGAAGCGATGTGCAAGGAGACGTTGATGCTTTCGCTCCAAACGCAGGCGGCAAGGCCGTAGGCGGTGTTGTTGGCGAGCTCGACGGCTTCGTTGGGCGTGCGGAAAGTCATGGCGGCAAGGACGGGGCCGAAGATTTCTTGTTGGGCGACGATGCTCGTGGGATGGACGTTGCTTAGAAGCGTGGGTGGGAAATAGAGACCGCGGGAGGGCATGGGGATGCTGGGCTGCCAACACGTGGCGCCTTCGGCTACGCCTTGATCGACCAGGCGCTGGATGCGGTCGAGCTGGACGCGGGCGATGATGGCGCCGATGTCGATGGATTTGTCGAGAGGTAAACCGACGCGGAGCGTGTTCATGCGATCGCAGATTTTGGCGATGAGAGGCTCGGCGATGCTTTCTTGCATCAGGAGGCGGGAGCCGGCGCAGCAGACTTGGCCTTGGTTGAACCAGATGCCGTCGACAAGACCTTCGACGGCGGAGTCTAGGTCGGCGTCTTCGAAAATGATGAAGGGGGATTTGCCGCCGAGTTCGAGAGAAAGTTTTTTGTGAGATGAGGCCGTCGCTTTGCGGATGGCGCGGCCGACTTCGGTGGAACCGGTGAAAGCGATTTTGTCGACGTTGGGGTGGACGACCAGCGCTTCTCCAGTGTGTCCGTCGCCGGTGACGATGTTGACAACGCCGGCGGGGAGATCGATCTCTTGGCAGATCTCGGCGAAGGCTAGCGCGGTGAGCGGAGTGAATTCGGCGGGCTTTAAGACGACGGTGTTACCGGTGGCGAGAGCGGGGGCGATTTTCCAGGCAAGCATTAAAAGAGGAAAATTCCAGGGAATGATTTGGCCTACTACGCCACACGCTTCGTAGCCGGGAAATTCTTGCGCGAGGAGCTGCGCCCAGCCGGCGTGGTAATAAAAATGGCGGGCGACTAACGGGATGTCGATGTCGCGGCTTTCTCGGATGGGTTTGCCGTTGTCGAGAGTTTCGAGGACGGCCAAGCGGCGGGAGTGTTTTTGGATTTGACGGGCCAGGGCGTAGAGATATCTCGCGCGGGCGTGGGGAGTGAGGGATTGCCACACAGGTAGGGCGGCGCGGGCGGCTTGTACGGCGGCGTCGATGTCTGCGCCGGAGCCTTGCGCGACTTCGGCTAGTTTTTCGCCGGTGGAGGGATCCGTGGTGTCGAAATATTTTGATTCTAGCGGGGCTCGAAACGCGCCGTTGATGAAGTGGCCGAAGCGGCGCTTGTATTTGTCGAGCCAGGCTAAAGCTTCGCGCGGATCTTCGGGGGCGGGGCCGTAATCCATGGTGACGAATTTTTCGACGATGCTCATGGTTGTGAGTTGATTGTAATGGAAATGGGGGGAATGCCGGAAGGGGTTTGAGGAGGGAGAAGAGAGGAAAGAAAAGAAAAAGAAAGGAAAAGATAACGCAGAAACGCAGAGTGCGCGGAGCCGGCGCAGAGGAAGAACGGAAAACGAGGAGAACGAGAAGCAGGGAGGAAGAAGAAAAAGAACGAAGGAAGGAAAAAGATAAGAGGGCACGGCGTGCCGTGCCCCTACGGGGACGGGTGGTTATCGTCCGAGGAATTAGGGGATTAGGCTATCGGATGGCGGTAGTCGGCGGAGTAGCGGCCGGTGGAGTGGTGCTCGAGTTGGCGTTCGATGTCGGCGAGCATGCCGCTGGCGCCGAAACGGAAGAGATCGGATTTTAGCCACGAGGGGCCTAGTTCGTCTTTCATTAGTGCGAGCCATTCGAGAGATTGTTTTGCGGTGCGAATGCCTCCGGCAGGTTTGAAGCCTACGGCGTATCCCGTTTGATTGGCGTATTCACGGATGGCGCGGGTCATTACCAGGCCGACAGGGAGAGTTGCGTTCACTGGCTCTTTGCCGGTGGACGTTTTGATGAAATCTGCACCGGCCATCATGGCGACGACACTGGCGCGCGCGACATTCCGCAGAGTTAGCAGATCGCCGGTGCCGAGAATGACCTTCATGTGGGCGGGGCCGCAGGCGTGTTTGAACGCGGCGACTTCGTCGTAGAGGGCTTGCCATTTTGCGGCGAAGACGTGGGCGCGCGTGATGACGACGTCGATTTCGTCCGCACCGGCTTCGACGGAGCGGCGGATTTCTTCGACGCGCTCAGCGAGCGGGGAGAGCCCGGCGGGGAAGCCGGTGGAGACGGCGGCTACGCGAATGCCACTGCCTTCGAGGGCGCGGCGGGCGGTTTCGACGAAGACGTGGTAGACGCAGACGGCGGCGACTTTGATGTCGAGCGATTCGATGCCGAGTTTTGCGACGAGTTCGTGCTGGAGGGGTTGGCGGGCTTTGGCGCAGAGACGGCGAACGCGTTCGTCGGTGTCATCTCCGGAGAGCGTCGTCAAATCCATGCAAGAAATGGCGCGGAGGAGCCAGGCGGCTTGGTAATCCTTTTTTACGGTGCGGCGTGTGACGATAGATTGAGCGCGGCGTTCGACGGCAGAGGTGTTGACGCGGACGTCTTCGACCCAGTCGAGATTGAGAGGGACGCCGCGGTTGGCTTGCAGGGCGCGGCCGCGAAGGTGGGCGAGGGCGGTGTCGTTAGCGGTAGCCGAGACTTCCAGGCCGCGCTTGTCGACGCTATGTATACCGCCGGGATTATTGGTGACGTGGGACATCGTGGAACTCTCTTGGGTTCGAAAAAAAAGGATGTTTATCGACGCAAGCTAAATCTTACCACTTTGGATGGGGGCCTTCACAGACGCGTGCTGTGGAACTGCCATTCTCGCTCGAAATCAACCCGATTTAAGAAAGACTTCTGTGTTCCCACGGCGGTTGTGGAAAGGGCGGCGTAAAGATTTGCGCGCGTGAGGGCTTCCTTTTCTTGCATGCCTTCGCCAAGAAAAACGGCGAAGCTTCCGATGAAAGCATCGCCTGCGCCGGTTGTGTCGACGGCTTCGACTTTGAAGGCGGGGATCAATTCGGTTCCTTCGGGGCCAGCGAGCAAGGCGCCGCGTTCGCCGAGCGTGAGGACGACGCGCTTCATACCTTGGCGCAGCAGAAAATTCGCACATTTCATGGCGTCTTCGAGCGAATGGACCGGCATGCCGGTGATGAGTTCCGCCTCCGTTTCATTGGGGATGAAATAGTCGGCGCCGGCGAGTTGCTTGAAGTCCACTTGTTGGGCGGGCGCAGGGTTTACGATGCAACGGATCCCTTCCGATTCCGCGAAGCGGACGGTGTGATACACCGTGCGCAACGGGATTTCGAACTGCATGACGATGGTATCGGCTTTGCGCAGAAGGGGAGCCGCGGTGTCTATGTCTTCCGGAGAGAGCAGGTCGTTTGCACCTTTCACGACGATGATGCGATTTTGGCCACCCGGCTCGACAAAGATTGGAGCGACGCCGCTGGAGACGCCTTCCGCGATGCGGACGTGGCTCGCGTCTATGCCCTGCGATTGAAAATTTTTGATGGTCGCCGGACCGAAAAGATCGCTGCCGACCTTCGCGATCATGGCAACGGAGGCGCCGCACAAGCGAGCGGCGACTGCCTGGTTGGCGCCCTTGCCGCCAAAGCCCAGGTCGAATTTTTTGCCAAAGATGGTTTCGCCGGGCCGGGGAAACACATCGTTAAACGTGGTGAGGTCCACGTTGGCGCTGCCTACAACGGCGATGAAGGATTGCTTGGACATAGGGGCGGATTATATCCGTCTCCCGCGGTCTGTGTCCCGTGTTCCGTGAGGAGTGCTTGGTGGAAGTCGAGGATGAATTTTAACCAGCGGTCGCAGAAAGCACAGAGAAGAAAAGTGGGACTGAGATTTGTTGGGGACAACGGGCGCAGCATGCTGCGCCACTACAAGGGAAGGTGGAATTGCGGCTTGACAGGGTAGGTGGCGGCGCATATAAGCACGGACGACGCTGATACGCGCGCGATTCGATGCAACGGACTTGTCGCGAAAATCATTTTTCCGTAGTTGAGTTTGATCGCAGCACAGACTGAAGTCTGTGCCACTAGGAGCCGGAAGTTCATGTACACGCCGCATAGTCTGGATATTGCGCTGCTGATGATGATCGCTACTGCTATTTGCTGGGGCTCTTGGGCGAATACGTTTAAGGGAGTGAAGAACTACCGGTTCGAGCTTTTTTACTGGGATTATGCGCTGGGGATTTTTCTGATTTCCGTTGTTTTGGCGTTCACGATGGGCAGCACTTCGAATGATTCGTCGAGCTTCCTGAACAATGTGCGCGGGGCGGATGGCTCGAACATTGTTTATACGCTGATCGGCGGCGCGGTTTTCAATCTTGCCAATCTGCTGCTGGTGGCGGCGATTGACATGGCGGGGCTGGCGATCGCGTTTCCCGTTTCGATTGGGATCGCGCTGGTGGTGGGAGTCATCACAAGTTACCTGCAGCAGCCGAAAGGGAACGCAGGCTTGCTCGCGATTGGAGTGGCTTGCGCAGTCATCGCGGTGATTTTGGATGGGAAGGCTTACGGAAGTCTGGCGAAGGCGGCGAGCTCCACATCGAAGAAAAGCATCACGACTTGTATCGTCTCCGGCGTACTGATGGGACTCTGGGCGCCGTTTGTTGCACATGCGATGAGCCAGGGGAAAACGCTGGGGCCGTACAGCGTGAGTGTTTTTCTGACGCTTGGCGCGCTGCTGTCCTGCTTTATCTGGAACATCTATTTTATGAAGAAGCCGCTGGTCGGCGAGCCCGTGAATTTCGGAGAATTCTTTCGCGGGCCGGCCTCCGGCCACATTCTCGGCCTCCTGGGCGGAGCGATCTGGGGAACGGGAACGGTGTTCAATTTGGTAGCGGCAAATTTCACAGGAGTGGCCATCTCGTATGCCATCGGCCAATCCGCACCGATGGTTGCAGCGCTCTGGGGAGTGCTGGCGTGGAAGGAATTTCAAGGGGCGAAGCCGCAAGCCAAAACCTATCTGGCTCTGATGTTCCTTTTCTATCTTCTGGCTATATTACTTGTAGCAAAAGCCAACACAGCAACCTGACAAAGTTCACCCAATCCCTAGTAATATTATGTAGACGGACGATCATGCTGACCGTAGCCCAGTGTGAGAAAGCTGTGACAATTTTGGGACTGATTAGGTATGCCCGAACGGTCTTCAAGGCGACCTTGGATTTGAGCGCTTCCGTCCCTGCGGGGAGACCGCTATCCAAGGGCCGAATTCCCGCTCTTTTTGAAACTTTGGCAGCAACCTTATCTTGCCTTGTTATCAATGACTTGTGGGCAGGCATGAACTCGAATTGGATACGATTTAAGAGTCCATTACAGTACCTGCAAAATAGGGCTTTCGTACTGTTACGAGGTGAATGGTTTGGCCCTAGTTTTGTAAGCATCATGCCGACAGGGGTGCGGGTGTGCAGCTTTTAGGCAAATACGAGATCATCGCGGAGATCGGACGCGGAGCCATGGGGGCTGTGTACAAAGCCCGTGATCCGCTGATCGACCGTTCCGTTGCCCTAAAGACCATCACCGGGGGCTCCAGCGCGCAGTCGAATCTGCTAGACCGGTTTTATCAGGAAGCGCGTTCCGCCGGCACTCTGCAGCATCCCAACATCGTGACGATTTACGAATTGGGGCACGAGAAAAATACTCCGTTCATCGCCATGGAGTATCTCGAAGGGGAGAGCCTGGATCGGATCATCGAGCAGCGCCCCGTTCTTCCCTTGTCCGTCAAGCTTGGTTACATCGTGCGTGTGTGCGACGCACTGGCATACGCCCACCAGCACAACGTTGTGCATCGCGACGTGAAGCCGGCGAACATCATGGTGACCAGGGAAGGAGTGGTCAAGGTTGTGGACTTCGGAATCGCGCGGCTTACGGACATGTCCATGACGCAGCCGAACATGATGATCGGTTCACGCGCCTACATGTCGCCACAGTTGTACAAAGGCGAACGGGCCGATGCGCGGTCCGACATTTGGGCAGTCGGCGTGTCGCTCTATGAGCTCTTGGCATTCAAACGGCCTTTTACGGGCGACAGCGAAGCCGAGTTGATGTACCACATCATCTACGAGAAACCCGAAGAACTCCTGAGCCTGTCGCCCGAGTGCACCGAAGAGCTGGCGCGAATCGTCAGCAAAATGTTGGAGAAGAAGAGCGAGGATCGCTACCAATCGATGGAGGACTTGCTCCACGAGATCGAGCCCATTTGGAAAGCCGCTCAACAGGCCACCGTTTCGGGATTACTCACGGATTGCCAAGAGCTGGTTGTGGCGAAAGACTTACAGCGGGCGCACGCTCTCCTCCGCAAGGCTCTGCAGATCGATGTAGGAAACTCCCAGGCGAAGAGCATGTTGGAAAAAGTGTCCGTAGAGATTCGCCGGTCAGAGCTTCAGCCGAGGCTGCAGGAACACTTGAGCCGCGGCGAAGGGTATTTGAAAGGGGGACAACTCCGGGAGGCCAAATCCGAAGCGCAAGCCGCCCTGGGGCTCGATTCAAAGCATGAGCCGGCGCAAAAACTGCTGGCGGAAGTGGATGCGGCAGTCGCGAAAGCGCAGCAGTTGGAGCAGAAACTGAAGTTGACTAAACAACGCTTGGCGGAGGGGGCGTTGACCGAGGCGGCGGCTGCATTAGGGCAGGCGCTAGAACTGGACGAAGCCAACCGCCAGGTGCACGAGCTAAAGAAACAGATCGAAGAAGAACGAGTCCGGCGGGAAAAGCGGAAGAAGCTGGGCGAAATCCTGCATCGCGCGCGAACGCTCTGGACCGAGCTTAATTATGACGAGTGCCTTACGGTCATCGCGACAGGACTACATGAATTTCCGAATGACACGGAACTGAAAAAGCTGCAGGAATCGGCGAGGACAGACCAGTCGGAACTGCAGAAGCAGCGGCAGATGGCGGAAGTGCGCCGCTTGCTGGGCCAGCAAAATTTTGCCGAGGCGCGAAAAATATTAGACGCTCTGGTTGCGGAACACCCGCAGGACACGGCCGTCAAGAATCTGCAAAACCTGGCATCGCAAGAAGAACAAGAACAGAAGCGGCAAAAGCGGCTGGAATCGGAAGTAACGGCCTTGCGCGGTTTACTGGGAGCGGGGAAGTTCAAGCAGGTGGTGGTCAAAGGCGAACCGCTCCTGGAGGAGTACCCGCAGGATTACGAACTAAAGGAATTGGTGAATTTCGCGCGCGGAGAAGTGGCGCAACAAGAACAGAAGCGGAAAGAAGAAGAGCGCGAAAAGCAGATCCAGGGCTTTCTGATGTGCGAGCGCTACGGCGAGGCATTGGACGCCGCGCGGTTGGCGATCGAGGAATTTCCAAAACAAGACGCTTTCCGCAAGCTAGCCACCGAAGCAGAGGCATTGAAGAAAGAGCAGGACGACCGCGAGAGAGTGCGCAACGAAATGCAGCGGCGCGTCCGGGAAATCAACAGCAAGATCAATCAAGACAAGATTACCGATGCCATCGATCTGGCCCAAGATACGATGGAAACCATGGGCCCCGATCCCGATGTGACGCAGTTGCTGCAGGGGGCAGAAGAAAAGCGGAAAAAGAAAGAGGACGCGGAGAAGAAGGTATCCGCAGTAGAAGGATTGGTGAGCAAAGGCGATCACGCCGGAGCGACTCAGTTGTTCAAGCAGGTGATGGCCACGCAAATATTCCCGACCTCCGATCCAAGGATGCAGGACCTCCAAGAAAAAATTTCGAATCTTGCCAAAGGTCCAAAACCCGCGGCCACGCAGGTTAGTTCGACGGCGAAGACGGTGGTGCAAAAACCATCCCCGCCGGCAAAGAAGGACAAGGCTGCCGCGAGCAAGCCGGCGCCTGCGCCTGGCAACTTAACGCAGGTCAGCGAATCTGCGGAAGACATTCCCGCGGCGAGCTCTTCCGCTACCAAAGTCGTTGGTCCGGAAGAGAAACCAGGTCTGCGGAAAGATGGAGCGGTTCCGCCGCGCCCGGCTACTGCAAGCAAAGATACTGGAGCGAGAAAAACCGAAACTCCGGTAACGACAGTTGTCGCAGCTCCTCCCGTTCGGCCGGCCGCCGCCGCGACTACTTTGCCAGCGGAACCCCGTCCGAGTGGGACAGTGGCCGCCGCTGCGCCGCCGGTTTCTAGAGCCATGCCTAAACCGGGTGGCGGCGCTTTAGCACAGGTTCTGCCAATCCTGCGGCGTCCGCCGCTGCTTGCAGGTATCGGCCTGGTGGCAGTGTTGCTTCTCGCCGTGGTGCTCTGGCCGCACAAGACTAGTGGAGGGACTCCCTCGGCCGGTGACTTAAAACTGAAGCAGCAAGCTGGAGATCTCTGGCTGAACCGCCAATTCGATCAATCCGAACAAATTTGGCAGGGGCTAGCGAAAGTCAAAGGTCCGCTCCAGAGCGAGGCCAACCAACAAATCAGCCAAATTGAACAGAAGCGAGCGGATGAACAAAAGCGGTTTGACGAGGGCGAGGGTTTGCTCAAGGACAAGAAAGACTATGCGGGTGCGCAGCAAGCCTTTCAAGATGTGATGCAGATGAACTTGTGGCACTTCGATGACGCTGCGCGGGAACTGGACGCGGCGAAAGCGGGATTGAGTGCGACCGACGTCCACAAGCAAGAGCAGGATCACTTCGATCAGGGAGTAGCGCTGTATCAAGCGAAGGATTTTGAGAAGTCTCGTAAAGAATTTCGCGCGGTAGTGGATCTAAACGTTGGCGGGTCCACTCTCAAACCACAGGCGGAAAGTTACCTAGGCAAAATACGCCAGACGGGGAACGACCAGAAGACCTACGATACTGCCGTCCAAGATGTGAAGGACGAAAACTGGACGGAAGCGAAGGACCAATTCCAAGAGGTGATCAACCGCAAGGGAGCTCAGAGCGCCGATGCGAAGAAGCAGTTGCCGGCGGTCGAGAAGGCGCTGCAAACCGTGAGCACGGTTGAGGACTCGGTCCATGCAGGCTCATTCCGCGCGGCGAAGACCCAGCTGGATTCAGCCCAGCAATGGAGCAAGACTCACGAAAAACTTCTGAAGGAATTGCACGCCGCCGAGCAACAACAGTTCGAGGCGATCAAAAGCAATGCCCAAGCAGCCGAAACCAAGAGCGACCCCGCCGCGATCCAACGCGTCCAAGACGATCTCCATAGTTTTGAAGGCCGCGTCGAAGAGCCGTCGCTGCTCAGTGCTTCCCAGGATCTCGAGAAGAGACTGAATGCGGTCTATTCCGTGGCAGTGGGCAAGACCGGCGACAAGGCCGCTTTTGATGCCGCGGTGCTGCATTTCGAGCAGGCGAAACAGAAAAAGGACACCGATGCGTTGGCCCACGGCGTGAGCCAGGAATTCCAAAAGATCGCGAGCGGCACGGGGATTTACCGGGAAAATGCGTCGCTTTACGTCAAGACGACTATTCCCAACGAGATTCAAGCTCTGACGCAGTCTGCTGGAAAGGTCCCCTTGCAGGCTATCTCTTGTGGTCCTGGCCGGGCTGTAGCGGAAGTTCCATCCGTCGCTGGTTCCGTCACTTGCGCACAATTGGATGCCAATCCGTCTCTGCAATGGGTGGGAATTCCCATGGTGGACTTCCCAGACGTGGCAAACAAGCCTGGGAAGCTGCCGTACTCGCTCACCGTCATCGTTTCGGTGGATTCGAATGGGAACGTGAAGATCGATAAAGAGGGCGATGCCGACAAAGATTTTCTCAAGAAAGTGAAGGATGCTTCGAAACACTGGAAGACAACCGCGCCCAGGGCGGATGGAAAACCAGTAAGCGTCCGGTTCCCGTTCACAATTACCTTCCAGCGCTAATATCCTGCTCCACGCCAACAAATTGCAAAGAAGAGCGGCGAGCAAGGAGATATTCGCCGATATGATTCGACCGAGCGTCGCTATTTATCAGGCTGTTTGAGAGAACGATTTGGAATCGGCGCCTTCGAGCTGCTGAAACAGGCCGTACTGATCCCAATTCTGCCAGCCTTCGGCGAGATGGCCGTCCTCGAAGCGGAGGAGGCTCATGCCAGTCACCTCTAGCTGTTTGCCTGTGCTGGTTTGTTTTGAGGTGGAAGACCATCGGACGCAGACCATGTTGCCTTCCGAGATCGTTTCGAGAACAGTGACTCGAACTTCGGACAGTTGCTCGCGAAGGGCGTCGTAGAAGCGCTTGAACTCCTCGGGTCCGCGATAAACGACGCGGCCGTCGTAAAGGACCGCGTCCTTGGGAAACATTTCGTCGATGGCTTCGCGCCTCGACTTATTCCACACTTCTTCGAACCATCTTGCTGCAAACGTCCTTTGTGTTTCTTTTTGGTCGGCCATCTGTATATCCCCCTCTTGTACGGGCATTATATTCCCATAGACTTACACATTGCTATAACCATGGATGCGTCAGCTGGCTGTCGTGACGCGAGACACAGCCGGGATGACCGCCGGCAAGTTCGAGCGGATGGACCCTGCGGTGTTTGCGTGCGGAGCGGGCGCGGCTGGATCAACGGAAATCGGGATAGATTTCGTCGGCGATCCAGTAATTTGCGATGAGCAGGGCGAAAAGAGTCCCAACCAGCCACAGGATCCAGCGATGATGTTTCCAGGCGGTGCTGAAAGTAGAGAGCTGCATGGGAATATCAACAAGATAGGCGGCGCAGTAGCAAGCGTTGGCCATTAAACCGAGGATGGTGAGAAGAAAGAGAGAATGGAGTGTGAATGCGGGGCGGAAATGGGGCCACGTGGCGACGAGCCAAAAGATCGCGGCGGCGATTAGTGCGAGATTGTAGTAGAGACGGCGTAGTTCCCAAAAATCGATGGCGTCGATAAAGAGGGGGAGGACGGGGCCGGTTGGGGAATTGGTGAGAGATTGGGATTGCTTGGAGTCAGCGGCTTCCATGTTGGACCTCCAATTCTCTCGGGTGTGAGACGAGATTAGGGTACAGCGGAACTTCTCTCTGTCAAGTACTTTTCACAGTAAAGTTTAATTGGCAAGTAGCCGACTGCTTCCGGGAGAATTCCGAGCGGGGACGATCGACCGCGGTTATTGCTGGCTATGTTGCTGCTGGCGTTCGGGGACGGAATCTTGCGAGTCGTCGGATTCGGATTTGGGCTCGGCGATTTGTTCGTGGCCGGTTTCGTCGAGGGCGGGGCGGAAGCGAACGTCGACGGAAAGGCTCTGGCCGGCGCGTCCTTTATATACGCCGCGGACCGGTGGAACATCGCCGTAATCGCGTCCGTAAGCTACGCGAATGTGGCGAAGCTCGATGGGTTTGCCCAGCGTCGGGTCAAAGCCGATCCAGCCGCTGCCCGGCAGGTAAACTTCAGCCCAAGCGTGCGAGGCTTGGCCGCCGATGACTTCTTCTTGTTTAGCTCCCGGTCCGGCGTTTCCGCTGACCAGATAACCGGAGACGTAGCGTGCGGGCATGCCACGCATGCGAACAACTCCCAACAATAGATGAGCAAAATCCTGGCAGACGCCGGCGCGCAACGCGAGGGAATCGCGGACGGAGGAGTTCACGTGCGTGGCGCCCTTCTGGTAGACAAAACTGTTGTGGATGAAATCGGAGGCGGTCTGCGCGAACCCGGCGACGGTGCCGTCGCAAGCCGCTTCGGCAACTCTGGAAATCTCGGCGATCTCGGGGAGATACGGAACGTAGGCGCTGGGAGCAATCCAGTCAAAATGTTCTTCGAAGAGATCGGCGCGAATGGCGTCGAGTTCGCTCAGCGGCATGCCGCCTGCTTCGGGAGCAGGAGCCTCGTGGACCAGGACGACGGATTCGGCTTCGATGCGCAGGCGCCGATGATGGGGAAGGATGCTGGTGACGTGAATCCAGTTTCCGTAGCCGTCCTTGTAGGAAGAGCCGCGCGAGACAGGATTGGTGATCAGGCGAAAGGAAAGACAGCTCTGGCGATCATCGTGGATAGGGCGAAGGCGAACTTCATTGTAACTCTCGTAAACGGGACCGTCGTAGATGAATTCCGTGGCGTGGAGCAGATGGAAGCGGTTCATGCGACGCCTGCGTAATAGAAATAGGTGCGAGCAATGACCTCGCCAATGGTGTTGAACTGGTGAATGAGACCCGTGAGATAGGGGTGGAGGCCGTCGTCGAGAATTTCGTCGATGCGGCTATAGCGCAGGCGCTCGAGAACCTTGCCGGTGAGGCGCTCGGCTTCATTGGCGTAAGAGCCGGGTGCGGTGTTGCTGATGGCGCGGAGGCCGGACTGCATTTCCGTGACGCAAAAACGGATGGAGCGCGGATGCTGGGGATTGAGGATAAGCATTTCGGCGACGCGGGCCGGCTCGATCGGCGAATGATACTGGCGGTGATAGGCCTCGTAAGCTCCGACGGATTTCAGGACGGCCATCCATTGGTGGCTGTCGGGAGTGTTGTCAACGGAAGTGAGCGCGAGGAGATTGCGATATTGCACGTCGACGAGGCGCGCGGTCATTTCGGCGCGTTCGAGAGCCCAGCCTACGCGGAGAAAATCCCAACCTTCATCGTGCGGGAGCGTGGCGTCGCTGACGCCGTGAAAACGATGGCTCCCAAAAATGACGCGGCCGCAGAAACGGTGAGGACCGGCGGCGGTTTCTTCCTGGGGATCGAAGCGGCCGAGAGTCAAGTAAAGGCTGTTCAAGTCTTCCCACATTTCGCGAGAGATGCGGTCGCGAATGGTGCGGGCATTTTCGCGCGCTTTGGTGATGCATTGCATGATGGAACTTGGGTTGTTGGCGTTAAAAGCGAGAAATTCGAAGACGTTGTGAGCTGTTGGTTCCGTGTAAAGTTGGCGGAAGAGAGTCTCTTCGCCAGCCATGGAGAGAATCGGTTCCCACCGCACGCCGTGCGGCTGCGGGGCTTGTTCGAGCAGCGTGTGGAAGGTAACGTCGAGAATGCGCGCGGTGTCCTCGGCGCGTCCGATGTAGCGGGCCAGCCAGAAAAGGGAATCGGCAATGCGGGAGAGCATGTCAGCACTCTCCTCGGAGGATCCAGGTGTCTTTGCTTCCGCCGCCTTGCGAGGAATTAACGACGAGAGAGCCGGCTTGTAAAGCGACGCGCGTCAGCCCGCCGGGGACGATGGTGACTTTCTGGCCGTCGTACAGGCAGTAGGGGCGGAGATCGACGTGACGTCCGGCCATGCATTGTGCACTGGCGTCGTAAGAAGGAACGACCGAGAGAGGAACGATGGGTTGCGCGATGTAGTTGCGTGGCTCGGAGAGAATTTTTTCGCGAAAGGCTTCGATCTCGGCGCGCGCTGCGCTGGGGCCCATGAGCATGCCGTAACCCCCGGATTCGCCGACACTTTTCACGACTAAGTTGTGGAGATTGGAGAGCACGTGGGAGAGGTGCTCAGAGCGATCGCAGAGATAGGTTTCCACAGTGCGCAGGATGGGGTCCTGATCCAGGTAATAACGAATCATGGTTGGGACGTGGGCGTAGATAGCTTTGTCATCGGCGACGCCATTGCCGGGAGTGTTGGCAAGAGCGACGTTGCCAGCGCGATAGGCACCCATCAGGCCGGGAACGCCGAGCATGGAATCGGAGCGGAAACAGAGAGGATCCAGGAAATCGTCGTCGACGCGGCGGTAGATGACGTCGACGCGCTTTAGACCGTAGATGGTTTTCATGTAGACGACCACACCATCGACGATGAGGTCGCGGCCTTCCACGAGTTCGATGCCCATTTGCTGGGCGAGGAAACTGTGTTCGAAATAAGCGCTGTTGTGAATGCCGGGAGTGAGAAGGACGATCTGTGCGTCGGGGTCTGTGCGCGGCGACAGCGTGCGCAGGATACGAGAGAGTTCGGCGGGGTAGTGATTGACCGGTAGCACTTCGTGTTCTTGAAAGGCTTCGGGAAACGTGCGCGTCATGACCAGACGATTTTCGAGAACGTAGGAGATACCGCTGGGCGTGCGCACATTGTCTTCGAGAACCAGGAATTCGCCGGTGGAGGAGTCGCGAACCAAATCAATGCCGCATACATGGGTGTAGATGCCGTGAGGGACTTCGAGTCCAATCATTTCGCGACGGAAGTGACGACAGGAATAGACGAGTGAGGCGGGGATTTTGCGGTCTTTGATGATGAGCTGCTTGCCGTACACATCCTGAAGAAAAAGATTGAGTGCGACCACGCGCTGGCTGAGGCCGGATTCGATGCGGGCCCACTCGGATTGCGGGAGAATCCGGGGAATCAAGTCGAAGGGGAAAAGCCGTTCGGTGCCGCGGCCGTCGCTATACACAGTGAAGGTGATGCCTTGAAGCAGGAAAGAAAGATCGGCGTGTTTGCGGCGGTCCTCGAACTGGGTGGGCGCCATGACGCCGAGTTTTTCGAACAGGCGGGCGTAGTGGGAACGGGCGCAGCCCTGCGAGGCGAACATCTCGTCGTAAAAAGGGCCAGCCGTGTAACCGGAGAACAGACCCCGGTCTGAGAGACACATAGGCGCCGCCGTCATCGGGACACGATAGCAACGTCGGAGGCAGAGTGCTCACCAAAAAATCGCATTTTGTGTATCGGAAATTTGAGAGAGAAACGGCCTTCCGCCTCGTACGCTGGCACTCAGGGCCGCTTTGCGTAGGCGCGCTGGACGGAGGTAGGTGGGCCTTGGAAAGGGGAGAAATATCTTATGAAAAGGTGAAACACCTTGACCTTCTACACGTCTAAGAATATATATGCAGAAGTCGGAGGTATCAGCCTTGAACCCCAAATCGGATCTGCCGCAAGGCACCCTAGACCTTTTAATACTGAAGGTCGTGGCGTTGGGACCGGTGCATGGTTACGCCATTGCTCAGAGGCTCGAGCAGGTTTCGCAGCATGTCGTGCAAGTTCCGCAGGGCTCTCTCTATCCCGCGTTGCACCGGCTCGAAAACCGCGGACTTTTGTCGGCCGACTGGAAGGAAACGGAGACCGGCCGTGAGGCGAAGTTCTATCGCTTGACGGGCAAGGGACGGGCGCAACTCGAAACAGAAGCGGCGAGTTGGGAGCGATTGACGGGGGCGGTTGCGCTCATCCTGAAATTGTCCGAAGGGGGTGCGGAATGAACTGGTGGCAGCGGCTTCTGCGACGAAACGAAATGGAAGAAAAACTCGAAAAGGAAATGCGATTTCATCTCGATGAGCATGCCAACGCATTGATCGCCGGCGGAGTAAGTCCGGCGGAAGCACAGCGGCGTGCGCGGATGGCGCTCGGCGGCCCCGAAAAGGTAAAGGAAGAGTGCCGCGACGCGCGAGGCACTCGGTGGTTGGAAGATTTTTGGCAAGACTTCCGTTATGCGATGCGGATGCTGCGGCAACGACCCGGGTTCGCTGCCGTAGCTATCCTGACGCTCGCGCTTGGCATTGGCGCGTCGACAGTCATGTTCACCGTCGTCAACGGCGTTCTGCTGAGGCCCCTGCCATACCCGCAACCCGACAAACTGGTGGCTGTCCACGGCCACAGCGACGGTTGGAAAACAGAATTGTTTGGAGAACAGAACGTTGCCTATCCTGATTTTCTTGATTGCCAGCGCGATAGCCGCACTCTGACTCTGGCAGGTTCCCTGTTCGACGGAGGCACTGTAAGCGGAGCAGGGCTGCCCGAGTATGTCGACCTTCGGGAGATCACTTCGAACCTATTTTCCGTTTTGGGTGTGAATCTCGCCCAGGGGCGCGCGTTTTTGCCCGAAGAGGACCGCACGGGTGCGGCGCCGGTGATGATCCTGGGCTACAGTTTCTGGCAGCGGCATTTTGCGGGAAGACTGGACGTGCTTGGCGCTTCTCTGAGCCTCGACGACAAACTCTACACGGTTGTTGGCATCGCGCCTTCCGGTTTTCGGCTGCGGGACAGCGAGCCCGATGTGATGACGCCGCTGGGCCAGGACTCTGCACAATTCCTCCAAATGCGTGGAGCCCATCCGATCGGTGTTGTGGCACGCCTCCAACCCGGAGCGACACTGGCCGCAGCTCAGGCCGAACTGCGCTTGATTGGCCAGCATCTGGCTGAGCAATACAAAGACACGAATGCGGATCGAAGCTTTGTCGCACAGCCGCTTCGTCCCGACGTCGGAGATATCGGCTCTACGCTCTGGTTGTTGCTGGGAGCGGTTGGCCTGGTTCTTTTGATTGCGTGCACGAATGTGGCTAGCTTGCTGCTGGCGCGAGCGATTTCCCGCGAGCGTGAATTGGCTATGCGCGTGGCGCTTGGTGCGGGCCGCGGCCGATTGGTGCGTCAATGTTTGACGGAGAGCGCAGTGCTGGGGCTTTCCGGCGGAGTGCTCGCTGTTGCTCTTGCGGCATTTGGGTTCCAGCCATTTGTCGCACTCTGGCCGGGAGCCTTGCCGCGCGTGGAACAAGTTCAACTCGATTGGCGTGTGCTGCTGTTTGCTCTGATCGTCTCCCTGTTGAGCAGCTTTTTCTTTGGGCTTGCGCCCGCTCTCCGCGCACCAGTGCAAAAATTGGAACAGGTCCTGCGCGGCGGAGGACGCGGCCTTGCAGGGAGTTCCCGCCGTTTGCACAGCAGTTTTGTCGTATCCGAACTCGCACTAGCTGTCGTGCTGTTGGTGTCGGCGGGATTGCTTGGACGCACGCTTTTGCACCTGTCGTCGCTCAATCCGGGAATGAATGTCCGGAACGTGCTGGTGACTCGCATGGCGCTTTCGCCGGCGACGCTTGCCGATCCGGCAAAGACGCGCGCGGCATGGAAGGACGTTTTGGAGCGCGCTCGTCGCGTGCCTGGAGTGCAGTCCGTTGCAACCGTCGATACGTTTCCGATGCGCGAGGGCGACAACGAACAGGGTTATTGGACCAGCGCGGACGTGCCACCCACGAACAAGTTACCGTTCGCTTTGTTGACGTGTGTCTCTCCGGACTATTTGAAGGTCATGGGAATCTCGCTGCGCGGGGGACGGTTCTTTGATGATCGCGATGTCCCCGAGGCCACGCCCGTCATCGTCATCGACGAGGTCCTGGCACAAAACGCGTTTGGGACGGAGGACCCCGTTGGCAAACGGCTGTGGATTCCGGAGATGCGTTATGCCTCAAACGTGTTCGAAATCATTGGAGTCGTGGGCCACGTGCGTCATTGGGGGCTCGCGGGCGATGACCAGGCAAAAATTCGCGCACAAATCTATTATCCGCTTTCGCAGCTTCCGGATAGTTTGATGCACCGCTGGTCCCAACTCATGTCGATTGCTGTGCGAACGGAAATTCCTCCGTTGGGCGAGGTTGCTTCGTTGCGAAGTGAATTGAAGGGAGCGGCCGGCGACCAGGTTCTTTACGAAGTTCGAACGATGGAGCAGTTGGTCAGCGATTCGCTCGCGCGGCAGCGCTTTCTCCTATTGATGTTTGGCATATTCGCAGGGCTAGCTCTGGTGCTCGCCTGCATTGGTATCTATGGAGTGCTGGCCTATTTAACGGGTCAACGCGTGCCGGAGATTGGCATACGAATGGCGCTGGGCGCGAGGCCGAACAGTGTCCTATGGCTCGTGCTTCGACAGAGTCTGGGAATGATTGTCGTTGGGCTCGCTCTGGGAACGGCGGCTGCGCTGGTTGCGGGGCGCGTCTTGCTTAGATTCGTGGAAGGCATGCAGCCTACCGATCTATCTGCGTTCGCCGTTACGATTCCGGTGCTCGTATTTGCCGCGCTGTTCGCCAGCTTTCTGCCGGCGCGCCGCGCCAGCCGGGTCGACCCAGTGATCGCTCTGCGGCAGGATTAAAGGCCGGGCTGCGAAGCGCGCATGCGCTCCGGGCACAAGCTGGATTTTGAAACGAGGGTGAGGCCCCTTACTTTGTGCAAGGAACCTCATCTCATCGTATATGCGGCTGATGGAGTTGGACCGCACCTTTGATCCGATCAGTTGTGCCAATTAGAATTGTGGGTAAACAAATTCTTGTCCAGTGCGGTCGCCGGGGAAAAACCAAGCATGAAGTGCCATTGGCGAGTCGCCAGGGCGCTCATCATATTCGAAGACGGTTTTATTCGGCGTATCCGGGCGGTAATCCGGAATCGTCAAGATGGTAGCCAGAAGCTGAGATTCGTCTCCTGTCCAGATTTCGACGATATGGCGATCCGCAATGCCGTTCGCCAGCTTGAAGACGTAGGTCCCCGCCGGCAATACTTGCCCAGGAATTTCGATTGAGTCTGTGAAAGTTACCACGGTTTTTTTATTCCAGTCGTCTGCCTTGATGCCCGGGCTGAGAATGGCGCAGAGCATAAGCGTACAAACAGCGAGTTGGGCTATTTTTATGATTCGCATATAACTACCTCCTAATTGAAATTAGGCTGGGCAGCAGGCTGGGAAGGGACGCCGTCGTTCTTCGAAATCCCAACTTCCAGAGCGGGAGGTTGCTCAGAAGGTTTTTGTCCCGTGGTTTAGGGAGCAACTTTGCTGCCAACATCTCTCCAATTTTCATAAGAGGCTGCAAACTCAAGAGCATAGAGCATTGATGGGAACTCTTCACAATGAATCGTGAGATGCGAGTTGTGTAGATATTTCCGGATGGAAGCGTTCCGCCTTGTAACAGAGCTCTACGGGAAATGGTGTAGGTGAATCGAATGAGAGCAAGTAGGAGCGGAGGAGTATGCCTTGCGTGGGCCGAAGGTTGCCAATATACTTCGCGGCGTTGTGGATGGTGAAACGAATGTTTCATAGGCGGGATGGATTTCCGGCGAGGGAGAATGAGATGACGAAATGGGTGCGCGCGATTTTGATCGCGGCGGTCTTTGTGGCGCCGCTCGCTGCAGGAGCTGGACAAAATTCTTCGAGCCAAGAGACAGCGGCTGCGCGGAGCAAGGATGGCAAGAAATTGTTCGGGACTGCGGAAGCGCTGCGGATTGCGCGTGTGAGCTCGCCGCGGATTTCGCCGGACGGCGCGCGTGTGGCTTATCTAGTAGCCGAAAACGTGATGGATAAAGAGAAAGATACGGCGTGGAAAACTGTAACTCAGCTTTGGGTAGTGCCGTTGGCGGGACCCGCGACAGCGGCACGGCAATTTACGCGCGGCGAGAAGGGCGTTTCGAATGTGGCATGGTCGCCAGACGGAAAGCTGTTGGCGTTCACAATGGATGCGGGAGATGAAAAAGATGCCAAGCTGCAAGTATGGTTTATGTACGTGGATGGCGGCGAGCCCTGGCAGGTGACGAAGCACAAATCCGGCGTGAGAAGTTTTCAGATTTCGCCAGACGGAAAAACGCTTTTGCTAACGGCGACGGCTCCCTTGGGCGAGGACGAAGAGAAGCGCACGAAACAAAAGGATGATGCCGTCGCAGTGGATCATGATTTCAAGATGGGGCAACTCTGGACGTGGAACATCGCGACCAATGAGGAGAAACAGATAACGAACGGAGATTTCACGGTCAGCGATGCGCACTGGTCGCCCGACGGAGCGCGTGTCACGTTTACGACAAATCCGACGCCGCGGTTGGATGACATCTCGTTGCAGACGGCTTGGGTGCTGGATGTGGCGAGCGGGAAGCAGCGGAAGCTGGTGGAGACAGCCGATCCGACGCAGACACTGCGATGGTCGCCAGACGGAAAGTGGATTGCCTATTTGAGCAGCTCCGGGCTGGTGGTGTACCAAGTGAATTTATTTGTTGTCGATGCGAACGGCGGCTCGCCGCGGAAGTTGACCGGCAAGTTTGAGCTGAATGCGGGGGAGCCGGTTTGGTCGAAGGACGGCAAAACGATTTATTTCAGCGCAGACGACCACGAAGCGAACAAGATTTTTTCGACAGATGTGGCGGCAGGGACGGTTCGGCCTCTCACCGACGCGGCGGCGGTGGTCAATCTGGCTGAGATCAGCGCGAATGGGCAGACTGCAGTTGGCACGTGGGGCGACGCGACGCATCCGGATGATATTTTTCACAGCGACTTGAGTTTCGGTTCGCCGGAGCGCATCACGAATCAGAACGCTTGGCTGGCGGAGTACGCGCTGGGCGCGAGCGAAGTGGTTCGCTGGAAGAGCAGCAAAGACGGAATGGAAATCGACGGGATTGTGACCAAGCCGGTCGACTTTGATGGGACGCACAAGGTTCCGTTTTTGCTGAATCCGCATGGCGGGCCGACAGGAGCTTCGTTGCTTTCGTTCAGTCCCACGGAGCAGATCATGGCGGCGAACGGGTACATGGTGCTGCAGCCCAATTTTCGCGGGTCGACAGGGCGCGGAGAGAAGTTCGAGGCCGCGAATCAGAACGATTGGGGAAATGGCGATTTCAAGGACGACGTGAGCGGCGTGCAGGCGATGGTGGATAAAGGATGGGCCGATCCCGACAGGCTTGGCGCATTCGGATGGTCCTATGGCGGATACATGACTATGTGGATTGATACGCAGACGGACCGGTTCAAGGCCATTTCACCAGGGGCCGGGCTCCCTGATCTTTATTCCATGTATTCGCAGACGGATATTCACCGGTACCTCACGGTGTTTTTCAACGCGAAAGCGCCGTGGGACAACTATCAGGAGTATTGGGATCATTCGCCGATGAAGTTCATTGGAAACGTGAAGACGCCGACGATGATTCTGCATGGCCAGGCGGACACGCGAGTGCCGATTCCGCAGGCGGAGGAGTTTTATCGCGCGCTGTATGATCGGCACGTACCCGTGGAGTATGTGACGTATCCGCGGGAAAACCATGGGTTTGTGGAACCGCGCCACATTCAGGACAGGTGGCAGAGGTATCTGGTGTTTTTTGGGAAGTACTTGAACAACCCTCCGGTGACGGAATCGAAGGCGGTGATCGAGCGGTTGAGCAAGGATCTGCCATAGAGATCCTGTTTTGATTTTGGTTGAGGCTTTCACCGCAGCGAAACAGCGCAAGCGCTGGGAACACCAGGAATGAGATGGAGAAAAGAAAACGGGGAAGGCCATTCGGCCTTCCCCGTTTTTATGCGGCCAGTCTTAAGAGACGGCCGGACAAAGTTAGAAGCGGAAGCGGACCCCCACTTCGATGGACCGCGGCGTGTTCCCCTGAGTATTTTCAACTCCCCAGAGCGTAGGAAACGCCAGGCTGAGGAACGGGTCCAAGAGCTGGTCATGGTTGAAAACGTTGGTGAAGATGGATTGGAATTCGGCGCTGAAGCGCTCGTTAATGTGGATGTTCTTCTTAACCTGGAAGTCGACGTTCCAGAATGGCATGCCGCGAAGTGTTCCGGCGCCGCCGGCACCGCCATCCAGACCCAGGATCGGATCGCGGACGCAGCCAAATACGGCTGCGGGATTGGCGAACATGTTCACATTGCCAGCACTGCCAGGGCCGGTGAGGGGAGCGACGCCGTTGTGGCGCGAGCTGCCGAAGTTGTTGGCGCAAGTGAGGATGGCGTTTTCGTCCGCGGCGAAGTTGATGGCATCGGCTTCTCCGAAGGACTGACCGTCACCGTTGGTGGTGTTGAGCTCGAGAGGCAAGCCGCTCGCAGCGGTGAAGATCGGCGAAAACGACCAGCCACCTAGGAGATGACCGAGCACGCCATGCTGGTTCTGGAAGAAAGGCGGCTGGTAAACCAGGAGTACGTTGTCGACGAATTTGCGGTCAAAGGGTTGGACACCATAACCGGCGTTCACGTTGTAGGGATCCACGGAGGTGAACTCACTGCTGGCCTGAACCACGTTTACGGTGCCCAGCGCCTTGCTGAAGGTAAAATTCTGCTGGAGTGTCAGACCATGCCAATTCGCCATCTTCAGAGTGACGAAACCGGCGTTGTAGTTTCCGGTGCCCACGCTGGCGTTGACAGCGACGCCGGAGGTCAATTGTCCGTTGGCCCCGAAAGAAGAGCCAGGGATCGGACTATTCAGCATGGTGCGGGCGAAATTGAATCCACACGGCTGAGTTGCGCTGCAGGTAGCATCGCCCTGGTCCAGATCGCTCCATAGGCTCCAGACATTTTGTATGCCGAGGTTGCCGGTGCCTGCATTGCCTTCTTTCACGGCAACAGCCGTGGTGCAGTTTACGTAGCCCGTGCAATATCCAGTGCCCTTCAGAGCGTTCTCAAAGAAGGGTTGAGCCGTCACGGCTCCCACGTTGCCAACGCAACCGCCGCCAGCAAGACCGGCAGTGGTGCCGCCACCGCAATACTGCGTTTCCAGTGTGGCATAAGCCTTTGCGAACGTCTGTCCGCCAAGCGTCATCATGTAAGGAACGGCGTTGATGTTGAGAGGCTGAAACTCATGAGTTATGCGACGGCCGATATAGCCCACTTCGATCATCGTCTTGCTGTTTATCTGGCGCTGAACAGTGAGGTCGAACTGATCCGATTCGTCAGGGCGGAAGTTGCTGTCCAAAGCCTCGCCAGTTGCCGCAGCGATCGCGTTGTACCCCGGGAAGTCCGGTTGAGGAAGGGTAAGACTCGGAGCTGGAAGAGGCGCACTCAAACCATCTGTGCCGACGCGGAAGGCGTTCATTGGGTTAGACCCGAGTGTGCCGGCGCATGCTCCGGAACCGGTAGTCGGACTCTGCGGATCAACGCACTGTACTGGCTGAATGAGGCCTGTGCCAAGCAGAGGCACCAGCACGAGGTCGACGCCGTTCAGACGTCCATAGATCCGGCTGTAACCGCCGCGGACAACAGTCTTGCCCTGACCGAACATTTTGCCCAGGAGTCCCTGGCTATAGTTAGGATTCCAGGCCAAAGCGAGGCGTGGGCTGAACTCACCGTAGAAGGGATTATAGGGGTACTTTTGCCCGCTGCCCGTGTTGCCTACAAGGGTAAAGCCGAGTTCTGGATTGTAAACTTGGCCCGCCAACGCTGCGTTCTCCCGCTGCTTGAGGTAAGCCTCGACGTCGATTTGCTGGCCCGCTTGATCCACAAGTTCGATTTGCCGGCCTTGCTGCTCGACCGGAGGCATTTCGAGTGTCCAGCTCAATCCGTACGTAAAGGTGATACTCGGTTTCACGCGCCAGGAGTCGCTGAAATAAACGTTGTAGTAGGGAATAACGCTCTTGTCCTCAGCCGGCGTAAGCGGAGGATTTAAGGTCAGGTTTGGACCAGAGCGGGTATAAGCAACCTGGGCGATGGAGACAATGCCAAGAGCGGCGGTGTAGTCCTGTCCAAAAGCCGTTTGGCTTGTTGAAGGCAGAGTCGCGGGGTAAATGCCAGTCAAATTGATTCCAGAATTGACGGACGTGGACAGTTGATAGACGGTTTGATAGTTGATGCCACCACCGTTATCAGTGCGCTGGTGAAAGTCCCAGTTGCGCTGATACGTTCCACCAAACTGGAAGAGGTGGTTGCCGTGCAGGTTGCTCACGTCATCGCGAATCATGTTGTCTTTGCCGTCCCAGAAGCGAGTTCGAGTGTTCTGGGTATTCACGTTGTAAGGAGTGAGAGCCTGGGTGGTCTCGCCCAGGGGCTCAAGAGCTCCTCCCAGACCGGAAATCTGCGGAGGATCCCCCGCTGAGCCCCACTGCCAGTAATTTCGCAGAAAGCTATAGTGCAGGTCGTTGGTCGTGTTGGTTGTAATGTTGGTGGTCAGAGCGGCCACATAGAACCATGGCACTTGCGGACGAGCAGAGAGCGAAGTGGCCGTGCCGTTCTCGGCTACATTGAACTGGCTGTCCGTGGTGCGCTCGAGCTTGTAGTAGCGGTAGCTGCTCATGAAGTGCTCTTTGGAACCAAAATCATGGTCCACGCGAACGACGCCAAAGTTGCTGCTTTGTGGAACGGACATGTTGGTAGTGAATGCGCCAACATTGCCTCCGGAGGGGGTATTGTCGCAAAGCGAAAGGCCGTTGCAGCCAGTGGTGTTCGGTAGCGGCATCGTCGACCACATCTGAGAGACAAGAGAATTGAGTCCGATGCCACGAGGATCGAGACTTGTTCCGGCATAGGTAGTGCCGTTGAAAGTCACGGAGTTTGGATTAAGGTTGTAATATTGTCCTCCGAAGTAGAGCAGGCCCATACGCATGGAAGCCGTTGGAACGGCCTTGCTAATTGTTTCGGAATTGGGCCAGCGGAAGCCTTCGTAGTTGGCGAAAATATAAGTCTTGCCCCCAAGAACTTCTTTAGAAATGAGCGGCCCGCCGCCAGCGACGCCAAATCGGCTGTAGTGGTAGCTAGGAACGGGAATGCCGGCGGCATTGTTTTGGAAGCTGTTCGCGGACCAATTGTTGTCCAGATAGTATTCGTAGCCGGTCCCGTGCCACGCGCTGGTGCCACGCTTGGTCACGATGGAAACCTGAGAGCCAGCCGAGCTGTTGAAGTCGGCTGTTTGGTTGGTGGTGCTGACCTTGAATTCTTCTACGCTATCGATAGGGGTCGGCATTACGCCAGTTGGACCGCCGCCCGCATTCCCCGTCACCTGGGTAGAGATCAGGCCGCCAGTGACATCGCCCGCAAAACTCGGAGTATAGATATTCATGCTGCCGTCCATGTCGTTGGTGTTCTGGCCACCATCGAGCTGGAAGGAGTTTTGGTCCATTGCGACGCCAGCGACGCTGCCATCAGGAGCAACGCCGGGCTGCAGAGTGAAAAAAGTGCTGGCATCGCGGCTGATGCTGGGGAGCGAGTCCAAAGCGACTCCGGAGACGGTGTTTCCCACCGTAGCATTCAGGGTCTGGAGCTCGGCATTCGAAGCCGTGACCTCGACGCTCTCCGCAACGGAACCCACTTCGAGGGACACATTGAGAGTAAGCGCCGTGCCAACATTTACCGTTTGGCCCGTCAGCCTAGAAATGCGAAATCCTTGTTTGCTCACCGTGAGATCGTAAGTACCGGCGGGTACATCCACGAAGATATAGCGGCCATTATCGTTGCTCGACGCCACTCGTGGAATGTTTGTCCCTTTATCCGTCAGAGTAACAGTGGCGGCACCAACGGCAGCCCCCGAAGGGTCAGTGACTGTCCCCGCGACGGTGCCCGTCGAGGCGCTCTGCGCAAAGAGAGCCGACGGAACCAAGGCGCACAGACAAAGCAAAGCGCCGATCCCCAGCAGCGATCGTTTACTTAACATTTAGAATCCTCCAGTCAGGTCCATAGCGAACGAAACAAAAAAGAATCCGGAATTTTGGAATTACGCGGCACCAGCGCCGCAGTTGAATCGCTGGTTGAGGTGCAAGCGTCATACCAATCAGAAATTTTTTAGTTTTAGTGTGTTTTCAACAACTTCGAGGAGGGTGAATGAGTAGGAATATGAATTCGTGAAGAGCTCCAAAATCGTTTTAAGTCTAGCAAGCAGGCACTCGCACCAATTATTCGACAGCTTGTATCAACGAGAGGTCAAAGCGTCCCAAATCGTCGAGAAACCTAAGATATTCCAAATCTTGGAGGCTGATGGCCACGAAATCACGGGGAGGAAGCGATTCGTTTCGGAGGAAATTCTAAAATAATTCTAACAACACTAAATTTATTCTAAAAATAATAGTTCAGATGGGTTTCAACGCAAGTGCTGATGGCAGTAGCAGGCAAAGACTGGAAAAGTGAGCAAAAGATTATTTGAGATGCCGTATTTTTGAGGATGATGCCTGGACTCGACGCAATGATTGTCGGAGGCATCACTCTTCCAAGAAAGAATCCATGCCGATCCACGAGTTCGCGAGCGACTTCAGATTGTTTTTATATGTTCGGGAGACCATGTATTCCCTTCCACCCGTAACGCGCAACATGTGTTCTCCAGTGGGGCCGGGATGGATTTCTTCCACCCAGGATGCGTTCACCAGGACAGAACGGTGGATGCGAATGAAGCCATAGGCTTGAAGTTTCTCTGCCATAGTCGAAATGGACTCTCGCAACAGGTAGGAATCCGACGTGCGCCGCAACAAGACATAGTTACCTTCGGCCTCGACGGCAAGAATATCTCCAGGATGGATGAGGAGAATTTTGCCCTTGGTTTTAATGGCGATTTTGATCGGTTTCACCAGCGGCGTCTCCGATCGCGGAAGGAATTCCGCGACCCCTGGAGATTTTTCGTCCGTTGCGGCGTGAACAAGGGGCCGCAGCGGCACAGTTTCGGTCTCCTCTTGCGAAGCTTGCACTCCGACAGCAACAAATTTGGCCCTAACTAAATCGTTCATATTTGTCCCGAGCGGAAACCAATTCTGGTTTGCCGCTCCCTGCAAAATTTGTTCCCCTCGCTAGACGCGAATCGCGCTCGCAATCGATTGTCGGACGCAGACTCTCAAAAAATTTCTCCGGCCACGCTTCAAACGCATTCCGTGCGTCATCACCAAAAGCCTTCATCTATCTCTTACTTCCTGCGGCGTCAGACCCAACAGACGACGCGTGTGCAGTGCAAGATGGCTCTGATGGCAAAAGCCGTTATCAAGGGCGATTTGGCCAATGGGCATTTTTCCTCTGCGCAATTGCATTGCGGCGCGTTCCACGCGACGGCGAATCAAATACTGATGCGGCGGCAGACCCAACGATTTCCGAAACAGCGCTTTGAAATGTGAAACGCTCAAGCCGGCGGCGTTAGCGATCTCCTGCAGCCCGAGATCGCGCTCGAGATTGTCTTCGATATAGCCCAGCACGGCTTTTAACCTGCGGCCTGGCATCGCTGCTTTCATGGCCCTAGGAGCGCGGGCCAACGAACTGTGATTCCGCACAATCCTTGTGGCGAGGCCTGTTGCCAGGGCGTCCATGTAATGACGGCCAGAGGGATAGCCGCTTTCCATCTCCGCTTTCAGAGCCCATCCAATGTGTTCTATCTGAGGATCGCGCGCCTGAAAACGGTTTAGAACTTGCAGTTTGCCCGGATCACCGCCGGACTCTTCCACGATGCGTTCGAGGACGCGAAGTTTGAGGCCAATCACCAAAGCCGTATCCTGTGCTTTCAGTTCCCAGACGCCGCCGAGATTGGGTGGAATGATTTCCAGATCACCATGAATCGTGGTTCCGCGATATCTTTCGCCGCCACGGCGGCAGTCGACTGCGACCGAGGTTCCCACGTGTACGGAAACGACTACTCTGCGCGAGCCCAGGAATTCAACCATTCCGGGTTGGTCTGAAATTAGACTGAGTTGGAGATTTTCTGAGGCACCAATAATTTCGGCAGGGAACGGCCCGGATGATCTGTTTTGCAGATAGCTTTTACTAAAAGCACCCATACTCGAGATCCCCTTGAGTGCGCGCAACCGCACCTCGGCCGGAAATTAGGCGCCTCCCTCGCAGGCCATTACATCCGGCTACCAATAACCCTCGAAACCGCAACGCCGGTAGGCGTTGCGTAAACCTTTAGTGGTTTCGACGTATTGGAAGCGGAAAGGTTACCCGGATTCTGGAGTTGTTTGCGGCAACAGTTGGTCTACAAAGGCACGCAGGTAGTGCAAGAATGGGCAAACAGCCCCGCAGACCGGATAATACACGGCAACCATGACGAGGGCTTGTTCATCTATCAGACGGATCCTTAAAGATGGCAGGACGAGTTGCGATAGAGCTCTGGGACCCGTGTGGAGGTAACAATTGCTGAAGAACCATGCCCCGCTGGTGCAGACATCTTACGTTCGAGAAGTGAGCCGTTTGATCTCCGGCGGAGGAAAGGCGTTTTGGAGCGGATCGCAGTGGCCAAGGGCCAGCAGATTGATTTTAGGTGTTGCAATGGGGATGTTGCCCACCTTCGCGGGCGCTCAGAATGTCACCTTCAAAGTTCCTCCAGTGAAGATTCCACTTAAGATCAAAGAGCAGTCGGTAACAATCACGGCTTCAGCATTGATATCGATGCGCTCAAAAGACCAGGAAACGAGCATCTTCAAGCTGGAACTGAGTGCCGATCTTAGCGAGCTGCAGCAAAACATGACGGCACTGCTGGCATCGCAATTGGATAAAGATGATGCTTGCGGCGAGAGAATAACCATCGAGCACGCAGACCTGACTCCCGCGGAGCCGGCGAGCCTCGCTGTTGTGCAACTTCACTACGAACGATGGGCGTGCGCAAAGGTGCTAGGGAAGGAGAAGAGCAAGAGGCTGGTCGGTGGGAATGCCGTGATCGAGGTGAAGCTCACGCCGGCTATCGAGGAAAACAATACGGAACTGCGGCTGGTGCCGGAAATCGGAAAGATTGATGCGGATGGGTCACTGGGCGAACTGCTCCGTTCTGGGACGCTTGGGGATATGCTTCGCGATAAGATTCGGACATCGATCCTTTCCGCGATGGAGAAAGGAACAAATCTGAGCGCAACGCTTCCGCCGGCAATACAAGGTCACGCGACCATCCAGAATGCTGAGTTCAAGGATGGAGGTTCCGGGCGGTTGGTTGTTGTGCTGGATGGGGAGGGTCGAATTACGAAGGAACAGATTCAGGCGCTCACCAAGCAGATAAAAGAGCGGATGCCCGCCAAATAACAAGTGCGCGGGAGCGCGACACACAGTCATTTCCCCAGATCGAAGTGAACGAGAAAGAAAGTTTTGGCAGAAAGCGATCCCTGCTCAGGAAAGAAGGAATGTGCTGAGCTCGGTGTTGAAGCGATCGCGGTTCTCGATGTTGGAAAGGTGGGCGGCGTTGAGTTCCACGTAGCGCGCGCCCGCAATGTGGTCTGCAAGGTAGCGGCCGTCGGCGGGAGTGGTCGCAGCGTCGTGAGTTCCAGCAATAACGAGAGTGGGGACCTTTACCGCGGCGATGGCTTCGCGTGCGTCGAATTCGCGAATGGCAGCGCAGTTGGCGGCGTAACCTTCGGGATTCGTGCGTTCAAACAGTTGCTTGATGGTGGCGATGACGTCCGGCGAGTTGGAGCGAAAGTCCGCGGAAAACCAGCGTTCCATGACTGTGCTGGAGATCGACTTCATTCCGCCTTTGCGAACGGCTTCGATACGAGTGTTCCACATTTCGGGGGTGCCAATCTTCGCTGCGGTATTGCAGAGAATAAGCTTGTGGAAGCGGGCTTGAGCGTTCAACGCAAGCCACATCCCGGTCTGGCCGCCCATGGATAGACCGCAAAAATAAACACGATCGAGCTGCAATTCGTCGAGGAGAGCGAGGACGTCGCGTGCCAACTGCTCGATGGTGTAGGGACCAGGCGTGACGGAAGATTGACCGTGGCCGCGTGTGTCATACCGCAGGACATGGAATTTCTTCTGAAATGCGGGCATCTGCGGATCCCACATCGAGAGAGTTGCGCCGAGCGAATTCGAAAAAACCAGGGCCGGCGCGCTGGGTAGCCCCGAGAGGTCGTAGTGGATGCGGACATCTTCCAGCTGAGCGAAGGGCATCAGGCTCACTTTTTCCGGGATTTTTTCTCATCGCGATGCTCACCGCTGGACGCCAGAACGCGGTCGATAAACTGGTCAGCGACGCCCAAATAATTGACTGGAGTGAAGAGACGTTCAAATTCCGCTTCGGAGAGGTTTGTTTTGATGATGACGTCTTGCGCGAGGACGGAACGAAGATCGCGGCGAGCGCTCTGGGCACGCTTGCAAGCCTGTTGAACAAGTTCGTGCGCGTCGGAGCGCGCCATTTTCTCGGCGAGAGCCATGGTGACAGCCTCAGCGAAAATCAAGCCCTGGGTAACATCGAGATTCTGACGCATGCGTTCAGGATCGATTTCCAACTCGGAGATTGTGGTCGTGAGGTGATGCAGAGCGCCCGCAGTTAATCGAACGATATCGGGCAAAGTCTCCCATTCGACATGCCAACTGCCCAGACCGCGCTCTTGCTCCTGGACCATCGCGGCGAGCATGGTGCTGACGAGAGGGGGCACTCGCGCGGCAGCAGACAAGACGACGGCAGACGTAACGGGATTGCGCTTGTGAGGCATGGTGGAAGAGCCACCGCGACCGTCCGCGGCCGGCTCAAAAACTTCGCCGACTTCGGTTTGCATATGGAGAGAGATGTCGCGGGCGATTTTGCCGAGAGTTCCGCAGCAAAGCCCGAGAGTCGTGGCGATTTCCGCCAGGCGATCGCGATGGCTGTGCCAGGGAAGTTCTGGCAAAGGAAGTTGCAATTCTTTGGCAAGATTGGCGGCGACGTCCAAACCGCGCGCGCCGAGAGCCGCCATGGTTCCGACCGCGCCGCCAAATTGAAGCACGATGCAACGCTCTTGCGTTTCCGCGAAACGCGTGCGATGACGGTCGATCGCGTCGAGCCAACCAGCTACTTTCAAGCCGAAAGTCGTGGGAAGCGCCTGCTGCATCCAAGTGCGGGCCACGACGATCGTTGTTCGATGTTTGTGGACCAATTCGCCGAGAACGACAGCAAACAGATCAAGTTCCGAGGAGATCAGATTGAGCGCTTGGCGCAACTGAAGTATGCGGCCGGTGTCGATGGTGTCCTGACTGGTGGCGCCCCAATGCACATAGCGGGCGGCTTCTTTCTCTTTTTTGGCGACGAGTAGAGTGAGTTGTTTCACCAGGGGAATGGCGAGATTTCCGGCGGTGGCTGCGGCGCGGGCCAGGACAGTCATATCGTAAAGTTCCGCGCGGCATTTCGCTTCAATGGACGGGGCGGCGGAGGCCGGGATGAATCCGGCGCGTGCCTCGGCACGTGCAAGAGCCGCCTCGAAATCGAGCATGGCCTGGAGGGTGGCGCGATTGGAGAAGACCTTCTCCACGGCTTGAGAGCGAAACAAGGGGTCAAGCAGGTTCATGGGCAGAGTTTAATCACTCCTGCGATGGAAACAAGACTGTATCGTAATAAGGTGCCCGTTTGCGTTGGATCGCGGAGCGCTGCGCCCTCTTGATTACGGATGTGCGGCCGTGCTGCGGGTCGACCGCTCGGTGACAACTTCGAAGCTTGGTTTCTAGCTTTGGGGCCTTCTGTTCACCGTGTCAGAAATCCTCCCGCTCCATTTTGACAGCCATCCGCCCGGTCCTTACTTGCTGTGCGGCACCCCCCACCTGGGATATCCGCAAGTTATGAAGTAAAGCTATGAAGGGAATGGGGTTGCGGGCGAGAGTGCATGTCGACGAGTTGCCCCTCGCCCACAGCGCTCGGGGTAAACAGGCGTTCCCGCGTGTGCGCAGAGCAGGAGCAGGATGGCATAGTCAAGGTGCTACCCTCCCCCCCCTTTTTTGTAAGTGTTGCATCTAAAGGACTTAGCCATTTTCCAAGCTATTTAGAACCAATGGTTGCGACGGCTCTGTAGAAGCGATCTTACGGGCGTTAGACGAGCCGTGCTTGGGATCGAAATTCCGGACTTTCAGCTTGGGCAGAAACCAAGCTTTGGTGGCCTTTGGTCGTTCTAGCTGAATCAGAAAAGCCGCGGGATCTCACCCTATACTGCATCTCCGCGGGTTGAAGCGCTAGGGCTTTTGCGGACCAGCAAAATAAAAAAAGCGGCAAGGAGATTGCCGCGCTGTGAGCCACAAAAATACCTGACCCCATTATACCACTTTTTCTTAAGGCTTGTTCTCAAAATGCAGGAATGGAAATGGGTCAGTTTCGGGTTGGCCCGTCATCCGCCTACGATCAGCAATAGGCTCCAAGCTGGAGTTTGAATCTGCTGCGCCCGGTTTTTTGGGGAGTTAGCAGGCACTTCTGCGGTAACCGCGTTACCAGGACTTGAGGATTAGTTCCGGTTTGCCCGTTACACGTTCACTCGCCCCCCCGGCTCGGAGGGCCCAACAAACATCCGAGGTATCGGGCAAACGCGGGGATTTCTTGAGGAAGAGCGTGAACACGGTGGAAGGCAGGCCTTTTTGACCGCGTGGTCTTCCCGTAGAAGGGTCTTCGCTGAAGACTTTTTCATCTCGTGTTGAGTGGCAACGGTGGCCCGATCCGTCGAAGTCTGAGAGCTGACAGAACTTTTCGATTGACACAGCCGTAGCAGTAAGAAAGTGCGGCTGCAACTCACGACTGCGCACTGCGCGCGCCTCACCGCAATTGCCGGACTATTGACTTTTTTACTTGAAGAGTGAAAAATTTCTCCCACGTCACCGAAGCTGGTCCCTACAGGTCCTCTGGAACTTTCGTTATGACCTACTCAGAGCGACTCCGCGCATCGGTTTTCTTCGCATTGGTTTTAGTAATCGTTTGCGCGGGGTGCGGCGAGGGAACCAAAACCCCAACACTATCTATCATTACGCCGTCCTTGCCGGATGACATGATCGGTACGCCTTACAGCGTGCAAGTCCAGGCGACGGGTGGGACCGCGCCATTCGCCTGGAGCGTTTCTGCCGGCGCCCTGCCCGATAATCTCACTCTCGCGAGTAGCTCAAGCAACTCGGTAACAATTTCCGGAACGCCCGACCGAGTGCAAGCAGCACTCTCATTTACAATTCGAGTGTCTGACGCGAGGAGCCAAACCGCGACGCAATCGTACACCGTCAATATCACTAGTTCGCCAACCATCGCCGTGACGCAGTCTGGCGCAATCCAAGGCATCGCGCAGGGTAACATTCTCGCATTTCGCGGGGTCCCTTATGCTGCTCCGCCGACGGGCAACCTTCGCTGGCGGCCTCCGCAGCCGTCTGCAAGCTGGTCTGGCGTAAGGGATGCAACCTCGTTCGGCAATATGTGCCTTCAGCTCGATGGAAATGGTGATCCCGAGGGCGATGAGGACTGCCTCGTAGTCAACATCTTTGTCGGTCAGCCGGCTTCGGCACAGGCCTTACCTGTCATGGTTTTCTTCCACGGAGGCGGCAACACGGGGGGAGACACGCATCAGGCGCCGTTCGACTTGCCTCCTTTGGCGAACCAAGGCGTGATCGTCGTAACCGCTGAATACAGGCTCGGAGTGATAGGGTTCCTGGCCCTTTCGCAGCTCACCTCGGAAGACGGCGTTTCTTCGGGCAATTATGGTCTGATGGATCAGGTTGCTGCGCTCACTTGGGTGCAGCAAAACATTGCCGCTTTTAGCGGCGATCCGACGCACGTGATGATGTTTGGGCAGTCGGCAGGTGCCGGTGATGCAGAGCTCTTACTGACTTCACCTCTAGCCAAAGGACTGTTCTCTGCCGCCGGGATCGAGAGCGGCGCCTATCATGCCGGGCGACTCGAAACGCTGGCACAAGCCGAGGCCAGCGACGCATCGGCCGTTTCATTGTATGGCTGCAGCGCCGCGGCGGATGTGCTGGCATGCCTTCGCGCGGTTCCCGAGGACGCCCTCGTGACGAACGAAAGCTCGGTTTCCTACATTAAAAACGGGAACATCGATGGGCACGTCGTTCCGACGGATCCGTTGGTAGCGCTTCAACAGAACGGTTCGCCTGTTCCTCTCCTCATCGGATCGAATCGGGAAGAAAATGCCGCCATTAACGATGACCCGACGGCGACCCCGCCACTTACTGAGGCCGGCTACGAAGCCGAAGTCCACGCCGAGTACGATCCTTTGGGCGCTGGCGTGGCAGATCAGATTTTGAGCCTGTATCCCGCGAGCTCCTATGACGCGCCGATCTGGGCCCTGGTCGCGGTGGACAGCGATTCCTTGCTCACCTGCCCAACCCGCGAAGTCGCTCGCGGTGCTACGGGGCCGGGTCGCCCCGCGGTTTGGAGGTACTTCTACATCCACCGCTATGAAAATGACGCGACTCTAGCTCTATATCGCGCCTTTCATCGCGCGGAACTCTTCTTCGTATTCGGCAACGAACAGGAGAGCCCGTTTGGCGGGCCTTATACTCCGACTGCAGCGGAGGTGACGTTTGCGGGCCAAATGATGGGATACTGGACTCGCTTCGCCGCTACCGGCAATCCCAACGGCGCTGGCGCGGTCCAGTGGCCAGCATACGACCCGACCACCGATGTGATGCTTCAACTCGACGACAGCTTCGTCGCTATCAACGGCTACCACAACCCGCAATGCGATTACCTGGCAACACTGCCCTTCACTCCCCCTCATCCTTAATTTGGCCTTACAATCCGGCGAATCATCGCGGACCCGACCGCACTGCCTGCGACGGCTCGATATCTACGGCGCTGGCACCGGCTACCCGTTGCCGCTCTGAGACGCTAACAGCTGGAGCCGTCCGTTTGCTCGGATTCACTGTAACCCGATTGAGCGGTTTGTAGGCAACACGGAATTTACCCTAAGTCCCGATAAGACGAGAAACCGTCCAAGTTCGTACTCGAACCTACTTGTCCGGGAACCGCGTTAATCAGGACCGAAGGGACTTTTTGCTTCGTCCTTATATGCTATGCAGCGGCGCAGATCTCACTTTTGACGCTCATAGAGCAAACTAACATCGTGCAGAACGTCAGGGCGCGTCTGCACTAAGTAAGTTCTTTGAAGTTTCATGGTCTGGCCGCCGGGGAGGATTTTGTACACGTCCTTCTGGTCTTCCCCTTTCTCTTTGAAACTGCTGGAATCTATACTAGTGACACGTAATGCCACTGGTTGGAGAAGTCGTCTGGTGCGGCGAAAGACCGCCGAAGAACTGTCTCTCAGGCGTGAAGGGATAACTCTCCTCCTCTCCTTGTTCGCGAGGGATCAGCGCCAGTTTTACCCCAAAGGACGAGCCCGATTTTGAGACTCTAACGTAGTATTGCTCCTCACCTTCTGCATGAACCAGAATTTCCAGTTTCCCCTCCGCGAGAATGTGCACGCCCGGCTTGACCGTCAGCATGACGTAAGAGCCCTCGGCTGCCGATCACTTGATAGCTGATCTTGGGCGGAATCTCCGATCAGGACCTCTGGTCCGAACAGCGTAGTCTCCTTAACGAGTATCGGGTGCCCACGATCTCCCTGGTGGACCCGGCCTCTGGATTTTCTCCGAAGGTTACCGAGGGCGTTTTCGCTTGGGCTTGAGGGCCTCAAGAAGTCCGTTGCGAATCAAAGCCTCTTTGTAAGCTTCAAAACCCAACCGAGAAGAAGCCATTACAGCGTCCCAAAAGGACGACGGCGGATCGTAGCCGTGACCGTGGATATAGTGGAGGATCATTGAGGGCGCTGCGAAGACGAAATTGTCCGCAGGGACGAAGAGGTTCGATATCCCAATGTTGATTTCCAGAATGTCTGGATTGTAACTATTTTTACTTTTAAATATTTCCGTCTCGGGTCCAAGTATCTCAAAGGTTTCGACCCCATCAGAGATCCGCCGTCGTGCAACGAAACGGCTGTCGGGCGAATATTCCGTGCTGCGCGACAAATCGAGGGGTCCGCAAAACTCACAGGATTGCCTACCAAGGAATTGGTAGGGTTGCCAAAGATTGACAAAGAGCCGCAGTAGACTGTGGAAGTGAACGTCGGACACCATCCCTTTGGTGAAAGGGTGATCCGGACTGAGCCAACCGACGGCTTTGATTTTCGGATTTTCTTCCGTTACAGAGTCCCAGCCGAAATATGTGCAGTGCGAAAGATCGGCAAAATACGTGCCCTTGTAACAGCTCGATAGCTCGTTCGGTTCGGGGCTCATTGTTTTTCCAGAGTCTTTACGCTTTCTGCAAGGACGGAAATTCGTTGCTCTTCGTTTTGAGCAACAGAGACCCGGGTGCGCCCAAGAGCTTTATTTTAGAACTTTTCAGGATAGTTTTGTGTCAACTCCTGATAAGCCGGAAAACCAAACATGTTCGTTTCAGTACCCACATGGATGGTAACCGCGTTAATCTGGACTTAGCTCTGCAAACTGCCTTAAGTGGCAAGATTAGAAACGCTACGAGAGCAATTCGCGTATTGGTGACGGCATACATTTCCTCTCGTTCCCCTTGGCATTCAACTGCGCAAGAGAGTTTATCAGTACCGAGAAGTGGAGTTAGTGCGTCAATCTGGCCGCGGCGAAGCCCGCAACTATTCCTGGGGTTTTGGCGTGGCTATTTCCTGTTTGTTATCCACCGCGAACAACAGGTAGTCGCCAAAGGAAATTCGTTCGTGCAGCCGCTTTCCATTCCTTTCCGAAACGAAGTCGGCGGTCTGCGGAAGCCAGAGATCAATCCCACGGCTGCGAAAGTGTACGGGACCGTATTCGGCTGAAGTGTGGTCCATGGTGAGCTGAATCTCCGGGATTGCTTTGATCAGATCAGCTTCCAGTTTGACGATTTGATAGCTGTCCGCTGTAAACCACGCCCGGCCTTCCAGATTGACATCGTAAACAGCGCCGGTCCAGCCGATCCGGTAGGAGCTGATTCTGTTCGGTTTGTCGGCACGTTGCTGAAAGCGAATTTGCCATGCTGGACTTCCCTTTAGGATGACCAAACCCTCGCAGACCATGGAAAAGTCTCCCGCATAAAGCGGATGGAAGATCAGCAACAGGGCGGGCAATCCGTTTGTAACAACGTTTGCACGAATGGCTTCGGAAGAAGAATGGCTATACTGATGTTCATGGACCTGAAGAAGCCCGGGAATAGATTCGTCGATGGCCATGATGTAGTCATATTTTCCGCGTTCTGCTCTGGCGACCTGGCCCGACCGGTTGAACGACTCGTGCACCAAGGACTCGGTGGCGGTAATTTTCTGAGCATTATCAACAAACTCCTCAATTCTTCGTTCGACCTGCGGCAGCACGTCTTCGAGACTGCAACCTGGCGGAAGATCTTCATAGCGCGGTTTTGCGCTGGACCTCTCAGAAATTGTTTCTCCATTCCGTGAGGTTTCGCCCAGGCGCAGTGCCCCGGCTTTTCGACCCTCTTCCGCAGTGCGTTCCGAAGAAGAGTCGCGGGTTTCCGGTTGCCCTTGAGCTGCGAGATCGTCACGGCCGGCATCCGAGCCGTCCAATTGCGACAAGTACTGTTTCACCATGGCCACGTCATCGGGATTATCGGCAAACTTCAAGTATTCTTTAAGTTGGGCGATTTCGTTGGGGCGATCCCCTTTTGCTTCGTAGATTTGCGCCAGCACAAAGTGTAATCGTGGCTCATGGTTGTCTTTGTCGATTGCCAAAGCGCGCAACGCGCTTTTTTCGGCGTCATCCAGCTTGTTGGTTCTGAGATTGGCGGCGGCGTTGTATTCATAGGCCATCGCCGTGGATACGGGATCGACTTGGATTGCCCGGCTGCTGAATTGCAGCACGTCGTCCCAGGCGTTTGCCCGAGCAGCAAGTTCGGCCAGGCACAAGAATGCCGGGACGTAATTCGGCTCAACGGTCGAACCCTCGGCGCACGCGTGGCGAGCTTCATCGCTGTTATTCTGTGCCGCGAGCATCTGCCCGAGAGTCACCCAGGCGGTCGAATACTTCGGATATATCTGCACTGCCTTGCGCAGGTGTTTCTCCGCGCTATCGGTTTTCTTCTCTCGAAGCGCTTCGCAGGCGGCGAAGTATTCCTTCTTCGCTTTCGCAGGCACCGCCAAAGTTGAGGCCGCCACCAAAGGACCGCGTAGAAGGGTCAACGGAGGAAGCAAGCAACTGTCTTGCACCTTCGCAGCTTTCTGCTCTCCCGGAACATTCTTCTTTGCGTCGCGGATTAGTACGGCGTCCGCCGTATCGTTAATGGGTTTGGGGACGATGCTAATATCGGGAGTCTGGCCCCTTTCCTGTCCCGCGCGCGCCACCGGCAAAACGGGGAGGCAAAATACCAACAGAAGAGTAAGGATCGAAGCCAGATGGTTCGCTAAAGACAGCAAACCGGAACCGCGCAGATATATCTGAAAGCATGGGGATTTTCCGAGGGTAGAGATCCGCATTACAGACCTCCGAGCGCCAGGGTCAGGCCGTTTGAGGCGTATCATAGTCCCCTTTAACCCACTCTCCAAACGCTATATGTTGAGGCGACACGGTCTTAGAGAGCTTGGTAGACGTGACGTTCCTCTGCAGTCTGACCTTCCTTTCCACGAACGGTGGCCCACGAGTAAGCTACGACATCATCGCTTACCCGAGCGAAAGGCGTTTGGCTTCTTCGGCAAAGCAGCGCCCGCTTGTGTTTTTTATGAGCAAAGGTTTTGCAGTGTGAATCTCGCTGTTTCCGGATGGCTCCTCCGCTGATAAGTCCCGGTAAGTTGGGAAACGCGACATGTTTGTTCCAGTACCCACATTGACGGTAAGCGCATTTGCCAGGCATTGACTCAACTTGCTGAGTCCATGTGGGATTGGGCCCTGTTCCCGGATTAATTGAAATGGAGTCTCGTGGTGAGGCCCGCGCATGGTCCCGCCTCCTCTGATAGACAGGACCACGCGGACCCTTTTTATAGGTGATTCGTCAATGAAGCGCTCAGCCTGCTGCTCTCGCCGCGATCTTCGCTTCGATGACGTGTCGGATCAATCGCTTCGTCCGTTCGACGAAGGCCAAATGGTCGGCGAGGCAGCTCTCAAGCAGCACGCCGACACCAGGGTGACCGGAAACATCGGCGGCCGCCACCAACGTGACGTATTCCGCCGTGCGCATGTGGACTAAGTGATTGGCCTTTGCCAATACGAAGAGCCTCTTCACCTCGGGGGATTGGATCTCAGCAATCTCCCTGCGGAAATCCTCGACGAAGACATCCTGGAGCTTTCCAGTGACGTTTACCGGTTTTTCCCCGATGAATTTGAAAGCCTCGTCCAGCTTCGCTAGGGTTTGTTGAGACACAAAAGCCCGTGCTTCGAGGGCCTCCTGTATTTCCGAGTTCTGGGCCAATTCGCCCAGCTCCTTGTAGATCGCTGCTGAACGCTCTGTGCCGTGCCGCACGTGGCTCAGCAACGTGACAAATAGTTCCTTTGGATTTTTAATGGGCATAATCAATTTCTCCTTCCGAAATCTGTTTCGTTTGGTTGCTTCTTGAGTTGCGCTGCCTTGACCGGGTGCAGGCATCACTTCTCAACAACTTTTCTAAAAGGTTGAGGGAATACTGTCCATTGTCACTAATGACGAGGGCCGATGAAAAAGCCTGAAAACCCTGCAAATCGGAGAATAATTTCTGAGAAGCGGTATTTTTTGACACAGACTATTGTTTTGCATATGCCTTTGAAAAGACATTTAAGTCGCAGACATTCTTTGTTGCCCAAATTGTGGCACTAAGATCGCCTCTTCTGACAAACCGGGCATCGAAGTTGTTCCGGCTCCAAATTAAGGGCGAGAGACGAACAAAACCCGCTTCTCGCGGTAACTGCTGATTTGCCGCGAAACCGGACATGTTCGTTCCATTACCCACATGGACGATTTCCGCGTTAATTAGGAGTTGCAGTTGAAACCGTGACGTGGATGCCTTGGCAGGATGCTACGGGCTACTTTGGCCCGCGATGAAACCACCCATAGAACCTTGGAGCTGGAGGCTTAACAACTATCACTGCCAGAACGAGGGCGACGGCCCCTCCGATACCTAGGCCGTCAGGGGTGTCGAGCCGAGGGAAGATTAAAGCGCAACATATGCAGCAAACAATCCAAATCACCAGAAAAACAAGAACAAACTTGACCTTAACTGCCCTCATTATCGCCGCTCCGAACTGCCTTGTGCGATGCCTTGCGTTGGACAGAATATGTTTCTTCGACTCAAGCTACTATTTCCGCCCTCAGCTCGCAATCCTCTCATATTTCGAATTAGGCCGCTCTTTCCGCGCTCTCTTCCACAGTACCCACAACCCCTAAGTCCCGAGAAGTCGTGCCACCGGACAATGAGAATCAAGTTTCCAATAACGATTATCAGGCACTATTGAACGCTAACTCGAGGGCCGTGGCTCAGAGGGCTAGGTAGTTGGCGATTCGGGCGGATCGAGATACTTAACGAGTACGACCTCGTTACCCATTTCGTTGTAGATCAGCTCATCGACGAGTTTTTTTGCCAATAGAATGCCGAAGCCGCCCGGTCGCAGGCCCCGCTCGTCGCGAACCCTCTCGTGACTGAACAAATCATCGGGCGAGCTGCCTGCAGCTGCGTGACGCAGTTCTTCGAGGGAGAAACCTTTTCCGGGATCCTTGACACGGCAAGCTATAGCTCGACGGGCCCGAATGAACGAGATTTCCACGTGTTGGCTGGAATCGAAATGCCCGCCATGCTCCATGGCGTTAATTAGAATCTCCTTGAAAGCAAATATGACACGATCTTTCTCAGCCTCGGGAATGCTCGGGTCTCTGACTCCGTGAAGGAATTGGACTAGGCGATCTGCAGTAATAAGATCACATCTAGCCGTCAAGCTGACCCACTCGGGTGTCCCGGAAAGGACTTCGATGCCGTCGTCCCAGCAAGGTTCTGCCATGGCCGCACGCACCATTTCGGCGAGCTCGGAAGGCTCGAATGGAGCTGAAAAATAACTGAAGGCTCCCTCGCGCATTGCAGAAATGACGTCTCCAGGAGTAAATCTATCGGTGAGGATAATCAGGCGGACATGAGGGCGAGCGCTCCTGATTTTTCGAAGAAGTTCCACATCCTCCGCGACGCGGGTTTGCCGCCCTGTGACGATCAAATCGAAAGGCTTGTCCCTCACAAGGGCGAGAATATGTTGATTGTCGGCGACGCGCTGGATGCTCCAGCCCTCGCTGGCCAAAACATTCGTAAGCAGTTCATCGACGTCGCCGCCGGATGCCACTAGGAGCGCGGTGTTCTGTGTGGTGGGAGCAACTGCACTGCTACAGGGAGTTGTCATGAGTGGTCCCGCCTAAACGACTAGCCTGAATGTTGCCGCGAAGCTCAGGCCCTTAGGGCGTTGCCGAAGAGCCTCGCGTCCCGAAGCTGGCCAGAGCTTGCGTCTCATCTTCGAACTTAGGAATAATTTCTAGAAGGTGCAGTACCCTAAACACCTCGAGCACGCGAGCGCAAGGACGCAGCAACCTTAGGTCGCCACCTTGACTGCAAAGGGAAACATATGTCCCCACGATGATACTGATGCCCGAACTGTCGACCTGGGTCAGATCTTCCAGATTCAACAACAGCTTGCGCGCACCGTTGGCGATCAATTTTTGTAGATGGCTGCTGAGAAGTTCGCTCTCACCGTCGTTGATGGTCGACCTTCCTCGAAGGTCCAGTATGGTGACATCGCCGGATTCACGGATTGAGATTTGAAGCCCCACAATGCCCTTCGTCCGGCGTCCAAAAGTCAGTCACGCCTTGTCCCGTCGGCGGGATCATTCCATGATTATAACCCCGTCGTCCCTCGAGCGTCCGTCTGTTCAATCGGAGGCAACTCCTGAGTAGGCGGATTACCGGTAAGGCCCCGTGGACCCTAATCTACTTGGGAGGTTAGCGCGTTTATCGGGAGCAATCTGCCAACTCGTAGGCTTTACTTCTGGTTTGCCCGTGACTCGGGACTAATCGAGCTCATAATGGTGCTGAGGGGCGAGAATGGCACACCAACATTTCCCGGCAAATCGCGAAATCGAAGTGGTCTTGCTTGCTCTCCAAGTGTTTCAGGTTCTTTTTCTCTGGGTTCACGATTGGATTCCGCTTGGACGCCTCAACGATGTCGCAGCGGTACGCAGCCAGGATACGAGACGCCGTCTTGTCACTGTGACGCTCATTCAAAGCGTACCGTGGACCATCGGACTATGCTTTAGCGTGTTGCACTTTAGACGAGCGTATCCCGACTGGCTTTACGACTGGCTCGTGATTAGCTATGGCCTGCTCTTCATCGGGCAAATTCGCGCCTGGTGGGTACCTTATCTTTTCCGACCGGAACCGGGGCGAGCTGCTCGCTATCAAATCATGTTCGGCAAAACGCATTCCTTCTTGCCGCCGCACAATGGAATGGTCCCAAATACTGCGCATATCCTGCTTCATTTGGCGACCGCCGCCACGTTGATCGTTCTTCTCGTGAAGTGAGGATGGCAATCGGTCCCACGATCGAAGCTCCCGATTGGTCGGCAAACCTTCCCTT
>DATEQG010000105.1:0-15297 GCA_035272765.1 Candidatus Acidiferrum sp. | reverse complement strand
CTGACCTGCTGGCCGGTAAGCACCGCCTCCTGCCTAGCTTGGTTGAAATTGTACCTGCTCGAGAAGAGCGTGAATCCAGTGGAAATAGGGCGGTCGAAAAGATAGGGCTGCGTAAAGCCGAATTGGAAAGTGCGCTGGATTTCTCCAAATTGAGCGGAGAAGGTGAGCGTTTCGCCCAATCCCAGGAAGTTGTTCGTCTGATAGGTGAGGCCAATAAAGCCGCCGGCGAGGCCACTGACGCCACCTTGCAGGCCGATGGACTGTTTGCCCTTTTCCTTTAACTTGAGGTTGATATCGACAGTGCCGTCTTTGCTGTTTTTCTGGAGTTCGACGGCCTTGTCCGCTTCGATTTTGTCGAAATAGTTCAGCTGGTTGAGGCGCAGGATACTGATGTCCCAATATCGTTTATTGAAGAGCTGGCCTTCGTCGATGAGCAGTTCGCGGCGAATGACCTTGTCACGTGTGGTGGTGTTGCCGCTGAAGTTGATGCGGCGAACGTAATACTGCTTCTGCTCGTCGAAGTGAAGCGTAAGATTGATTTTTTTGGCGGCGTCATCAATGTCAAAGTCGGGCTCGGCGGTGAAATCGATGAAGCCGTATTGGCCGTAGGCATCGGTGTAGCTCTTGAGAGCTTTGCGGAGTTTGTCCACATTCAGGATGTCGCCCTCTTTCATCGGAAAGATGGCCTTCAGCGGCTCTACCTTCAGCGAGAGGGCTTTGTCCGGGTCCGAGCTGACGATCTTGAGCGTTCCCATCCGGTACTGTTCGCCTTCTTCGATCGGAATGGTGATGTTTACAGCCTTTCCGACGTGCGGCTTCAGACCGGGAACCGGCACTCCTCCATGTTGGACATCCACGTTTTGCAGAATCGGGCCGTTAGGAGCGACCACCACGCGGAAGAAACCATTGTCCTGGTAAAGGCCGCGGATACCGACTTCGAGGTCTTCGTTGAGTTTTTCGCGGTCATAGGTTTTGGCCATCACGGGAATGTCGAAGAAATACAGCGGAATGCCGTAGGGCCGGTCGTGCTTCATGGCCCGAAGGAGCTTACGGTCGCTGAACGAGTGGTTGCCGGTAAATTTAATGGTGCCGACTTTGACCTTGGGGCCCTCGTCAATTTTGAAGACGAGGATGACGGCGTTGCTCGAGGCGATGCGTTCGTATTGCGGAGTGACGGTGGCAAATTGGTGGCCGTGCTCTCCCTCCAACTCCTTCAGCACCACTTCGGCTTTTTTGATTTTCGTGGGGTCGAACGGGCTTTCGACGGACAGGCCGACTTTGCGTTCCTTAAAGCGGTCAAGAATATCCGATTCCGAAATCGATTTATTACCCTCGTAGCGGATGCGCCGGATTTGAGGGCGTTCCTTCACATCGAAAATGATGATCTTGCCGTCCGGCCGTTGGGCTGAGTCTTCCACCTGCAGCTTTACGTCTTCAAAGAACTGCGTGTTCCAGAGCGCCTGGAAATCCCTGCGGAGCGTTTCTTCATTGTAGGGATCGCCTTCGCGGCTGAAGATGCGCGCTTTGAGGGTGTCCGTGCGGATTCTGCGGTTGCCGAGAAATTCGATGCGCTCGATGATGGCTTGCGGCTGGGCGCTAGCGGCTTGCGGCGCGACTTGCTGGGTAGCTTCCTGCTCGGCCGTCGTAACGGATTCGGCCTTGGGGGAATCAGAGGGTAGGGACAACCATCCCGAGTCCACGGATGCAGACGGCCCTGCGAGGAGATTTTTTTGCGTTGTTGCCGGTGAACTGGACGCGAGAGACAAAAAGAACGCCGCGATCCAGGCGACCCGAAACGCCAAAACTCCAAACGGCAAACAGACTCTCCTACAAGCGGCCATTGAGGTCCTCAAGGCCGCGCCCCCGAAACACAATTTGTTATTCTCCCGCCGGACCCGGTGTGGGCCGGTCGTTTACTGACCCCGACCTGGTCGAGATCACCCGTGCGTTGTGTCAGATTCGCTAGTGGATAACTGGGGTTGCCTCGACCACAGGACGGAAAGCCAAGGCTTCTCCCGCGACGTATATTTGCAGCGTCGCCGGTCTCTGGATTCCCCCCTGGATGAGCGCCTCCGAGAGCGGATCTTCGACATACTTCTGAAGAGCCCTGCGTAGCGGCCGCGCCCCATAGTTACGGTCCGCACACGTTTTCTCGAGGATCCACTGGCGTGCTTCCGGCGACAACACGATCTGCACCTGCCGGTGGATCAGCGTGTCGTTCAGCTGGCCCACGAGCAAATCGATGATGCGGAGCAGGTCTTCGTCGCCGAGTGCGTTGAAAATGATGACTTCGTCCAGCCGGTTGAGAAATTCCGGATTGAACGCCCGTTTGACTTCGTTCATCACCATTTCTTCGATGGATTTCTGGCTCGCTTCGTCAGCGCCAGACTGGAATCCGATCGAGGTGCGCCTTTGCAGGTGCCGCGCTCCCAGATTGGAAGTCATGATGATGATGGTGTTTCTGAAATCCACGGTGTTGCCGAGACCATCCGTCAACTGCCCGTCTTCAAACACTTGCAGCAATATGTTGAACACGTCCGGATGCGCCTTCTCGATTTCATCCAGGAGGATGACCGAATAAGGCGTCCGGCGGACACGCTCCGTCAACTGCCCGCCTTCTTCGTAGCCCACGTACCCCGGAGGCGCGCCGATGAGCTTCGATACGGAGTGTTTTTCCATGAACTCCGACATATCGAAGCGTACCAACGACTTCTCCGAACCGAACAAGAATTCCGCAAGCCGCCGCGCGACTTCGGTCTTTCCGACGCCGGTCGGCCCAAGGAAGAAGAAACAACCGACTGGGCGCAACGGTGACTTGAGGCCAGCGCGGCTGCGCCGAATGGCGCGGGCAAGAGCAGTGATGGCTTTGTCTTGGCTGATGACGCGCTTGTGCAGCTCCGGCTCGATGCGCAGGAGTTTCTGCTGTTCGTCTTCTTTGATGGAGGTGACGCCGATACCAGTCCAGCGCGAAACGACTTCCTCGATATCCTCGCGCGACACGATGCCGGTCGAAGCGTCATCCAGCTTGTAGCGTTCGCGAAGCGTGCGCAGGTTCTCTTTTTCCTTGCGCTCTTCTTCGGAATAGAAACGCGCCTTTTCGAATTCGTGATTGGCAATTGCCGTTTCCATCCGGTGAGTAATGAACTTCACGCGCTTCTGAACTTCGCCGACTTCTTCCGGGACGGTGGCCTGGCGGAGCTTTACGCGCGCGCCAGCCTCGTCGATCAAGTCTATAGCCTTGTCTGGAAGGAAACGGTCTGGAATGTAGCGGTTCGAAAGATAGACCGAATATCGCAAGGCTTCATCCGTGTAGCTGACGGCATGAAACTTTTCGTAGCGCTCTCGCACGCCCTGGATTACTTGAATGGCTTCTTCTTCGTTGGGCGCGGGAACCTTTACGGATTGGAAGCGGCGCTCGAGCGAGCGATCCTTTTCCACGGATTTGCGGTACTCGCCAGGCGTTGTGGCTCCGATGCACTGAATCTCGCCCCGCGAAAGAGCCGGCTTCAAAATATTCGCGGCATCCAGCGAACCTTCCGCCGAACCTGCGCCTACCAGTGTATGCAGCTCATCAATGAAAACGATCGAGTTCTGACTCTCCATCAATTCCTTCATGATGGTCTTGAGCCGCTCTTCGAATTGTCCGCGGTATTTTGTTCCAGCCACAATTAAGGACAGGTCCAACGAAAGGATGCGCTTGTCGGCAAGAAACGGTGGAACGTCACCATCGGAAATGCGCTGGGCCAGTCCTTCGACGATGGCTGTTTTTCCGACGCCGGGCTCGCCGATCAGAACCGGGTTGTTCTTTGTGCGGCGGCAAAGAATCTGAATGACGCGCTCGACTTCCCCTTCGCGGCCAACGAGAGGATCCAAGGAGCCTTCGCCAGCGGCTTGGGTAAGGTCGCGGCTGAACTCCGCCAGTAGCGAGGTTTCCTTTGGCCGGGCAGCGGTCGTCTTCTCGCCCGACGTGCGCGCCAGTTCCTCGCGCAATGTCGAAAGCCGAAGCCCGCGCTCCATTAAAATCTCCGCGCCAAAGCACTTTTCTTCGCGCAGGATCCCGAGCAAGAGATGCTCCGTCCCGACGTGCTTGTGCCCGAGCCGTTCGGCTTCTTCGGCCGACATGTTCAGGATGCGCTTGCATTCGGCGCTGAGCGGCACTTCGACGGAGGTCGAGATGCGCTCGCGAATGGTGATGCGCGCCTCGATCTCTTTGCGTATGGATTCAATCGATCCTTGCTGCCGCAAGAAACGGTTTGCCAGCGCTTTGTCCTCGCGCATCAATCCGAGCAACAAATGCTCGGTCTCGATGTACGGGCTGCCGTACTGGCTAGCTTCGTATCGTGCGAAAAATATGACGCGACGCGCTTTTTCTGTGTAGCGTTCGAACACGTTAGCTCGCTTCTCCCCCGGGGGCCCCGCTCGCTGAGGCCGCAGCCCCGCGAGTTTGCAGAACGCCATGTTCAAGTCCGAGTATCCGGTCGCACCGCGCGGCGAGAGCCAGATTGTGCGTCGCGATCAGCGACGTCAACCCGTGCGTGCGGTGCAGCCGTTCCAGCAACTCAAACACAGCCCAAGCATTCTGCTCGTCCAAATCCCCGGTAGGTTCATCTGCCAGCAGCACGGTTGGCCCAGTGACGAGCGCCCGGGCTATTGCTACGCGCTGCTGTTCCCCTCCGGAGAGTTCCCCTGCGCGGTGATCCGCCCGGTTTTCCAGGCCAACCTCCGCTAGCCACTTCCGCGCCATCCCCAGCGCCGAAGTGAAATCTACGCCGCGCAGCAACAGCGGCATGGCTACATTTTCTGCAGCCGTAAAATCAGGCAACAACTGGTGGCGCTGCCAGAGAAAACCCACCGCGCGGTTTCGAAATTCCGCAAGCGCCGCGTCATCATCATTCGTTTCAATGGCTTTATTCGCGAAGTATACTGTACCGCTCGTTGGCGTGTCTAGCGCGGCCAGCAAATGCAAGAGAGTGCTCTTGCCCGCGCCGGAAGGCGCGACGATGGCAACGATCTCTCCTTGCCGCAAACTGAGGTTGGCATCGGACAAAACCGCCAGGCTTTTCGCGCCGCTCCCGTAGATTTTCTTGAGACTTCGCGCTTCCATAACGACAGGAACGTCGGCTCGCGCGTTCTCTCCGGTGGTCCGCAGTGCCTGGTCCGGTTTGTCTTGCAGCTGGGTCATTTCCTTGCTCTAGCTTGATCCTTGATGGTCCGGAGTTATCTCAGTGCTGCTCTTTACTTAGATGCAACCTTTGTCACGGAAGTGCACACCGCCGCACATAACCATGCCGCACGATTGCCCAAGAGTTTCCCATTTCTGCCAAACGCCTACCCTTCACCACAACGCCCGGCAAACGTCAACTTTGGAACACTCTTAAACTTCCCTTTTTCAATAACTTGTAGCGGGCTTCCCTTTTTCCGGGTAGCGAGGGCGACACCCCGGTTCAGCCCGCGAGCCTCTTCACAGTTATACGAGCAAACGACGCGCCAAAACCCCTCGCCTAAAGCCCTTAGATTCAGTCCGCTCGTACTGCACCGTCATTCATAGCGGAGAATCTCTACCGGCAATAACCTCGCCGCTGCGCGCGCCGGAAGGATCGTCGCCCCAATTGAAATCCCCATGGCCGCCAGCGTGATCCACACGCCATCGAGCGCGCTCGGATGAAAAGGCACGTAGGAAACCGCATAGATTTGCGGATCGAGCGGAATTAGATGATAGGTCCCTGCGATCAGGGCAAACGCAAAACCGACACAGAGCCCGATGAGCGTCCCGGTAAACCCGAGGGCGATTCCCTGCCACAGAAAAATTTTTCGAATCTGTTCGCGGCGCGTCCCCATGGACATCAAGACGGCGATATCACGGGCTTTGTCCGTCACCATCATCGAGAGCACAACGAGTATGTTCAATCCCGCAACAAATGTAATCAAGCCGATGAATATTGCCGTGACTAGTTTTTCCAGACGTAACGCACGAAACAGCGCGAAGTTTTGTTCGATCCAGGTGGTCGCCAAGAAATCCTGCCCGGCCATTTGTTCAGCCTGCCGGGCAATCCCTGCAGCACGCTCCGGATTGTCTAGCCGGAATTCAAGCACATTGACCACATCGGTCGCGCCGGAGAGCGACTGCGCCGCATGCATCGTCAAGAAGCACCAGTTTTTGTCGTAATCGTAAAATCCAGAATCGAAGACGCCGGCCACGCGATACCGCCGCGTTCGTGGAATGAGGCCAAACGGAGTCAATCTCCCCTGCGGGCTGATCAAGGTCACATAGTCGCCCGGGGCCATCTTCCAATCGTCCGCCAATTGCTTGCCGACTATGAGCGCATCAATGCCGTCCGAATCCGGTGTGAAATCGAGGCTACCCGCGACAATCCGCTGCAGCGCTTCGTCTCCGCGCCGCTCGCGCTCGGGTTCTACGCCTTTCGCCACCACGCCGATGTCCTCGCCACCGAAGGACATGAGCACCGTCTGATAGGTCGCGGGCGTTACGGAACGCACCCCGGGAATCGCCGCGAGTTTCGCGGCCAACGTTTCGTAGTCATGGATAACGGAGCCCGGGCGCGTCAGAGAAACGTGCGCAGTGACGCCCAGCAAGCGGTCCTGCAACGTCTCGCGGAAGCCCGTGTTCATCGCCAGCGCAATCACGAGAGTCGCGACGCCGGCCGCCACACCGAGAATCGAAAATAAAGTGACCAGCCGAAGCACTGCCGGCCGGTAAGGCGACCGCAAGTAGCGCTTCGCCACAAACCATTCAAATCGCATGATTGAATCGCATTAGAGATAAGGATACTTTACCCGCCCTCCGCTTCGGTAGCGGAGTCTTGCCGCGCCTCTGCGCGGAGAAGCGGGAAGAGGATCACGTCGCGAATAGACTGCGAGTCGGTAAGTAACATCGTCAGGCGGTCAATGCCGATGCCTTCGCCTGCGGTGGGCGGCATGCCGTGACAAAGCGCGCGGATATAGTCCACGTCGAGCTGCTTGGGCACTTCCTCCCCGCCCTGCGCAATTTGTGCCAGGAAGCGGCGCTCCTGCTCCGCGGGATCATTAAGTTCCGAGAAGCCGTTGGCCACTTCCATGCCCGCCACATAAATCTCGAAACGTTCCGTTAAGGAAGGATCCTCGGGTTTCTGTTTCGAGAGCGGCGAAATGTCGGTAGGAAAATCGTACAAAATCGTGGGCTGAATCAGTTTGTCTTCCGCCATGGTTTCAAACAGCAGTCCTGTCCACTCGCCGTCTTTCAACGTGCCCTTCGAAGCAGCGTAAGGTGCGCCCGCCCCTTTCGCCCAGGCGTTGTAGCGCTCGACTGCCGCGCGCGGTCCACCGGTTGTTGCAAGCTCAGCTTCCGTGGGCGCTGTTCCCGCTCCGGCAGGCCAGTATTTCACGATCGCTTCGCGCATCGAAAGCCGCTGCATCTTGGAAAAATCCAGCTGCTGCTCGCCGTACTTCACCAAGGTCGACCCAGTGATGCTCATGGCCAGCAGGGCGAACAGCTCTTCGTTCACTTCCATCAAGTCCCGATAGTTGCTGTAGGCCTCGTAGAACTCGAGCATCGTGAATTCCGGGTTGTGCTGTGTGGAGATCCCTTCGTTGCGGAAGTTCCGGTTAATTTCATACACGCGGTCAAACCCGCCAACCGTCAATCTTTTCAAATACAGTTCCGGCGCGATGCGCAGATATAGATCGATATCCAATGTATTGTGGTGCGTGACGAAAGGCCGCGCGGCTGCACCTCCCGGGATGGGGTGCATCATGGGCGTTTCAACCTCTATATATCCGCGCGCATCGAAAAAGCGGCGCAGCTCCTGAATAACCCGTGCTCGTGCAACGAACACCTGCCGCGATTTGTCGTTGGCAATCAGGTCCAGATAGCGCTGCCGGTAGCGTAGCTCGACGTCTGTCAGTCCATGCCACTTTTCCGGAAGGGGCAAGAGAGCCTTGGCAAGAAATGTCAGTTCCTCGACCCAGATGGAGAGCTCGTTGGTTTTCGTGCGGAAGAGGTGGCCGCGAACACCGATTAAATCGCCAAGATCCAGAAGAAGAAAAAGCGCAAAGCCGCGCTCGCCAATAACGTCCTTCTTTACATAGATTTGTATGCGCTTGCCGGAGCCTTGCAGATTCGCGAAGCCGGCTTTGCCCATCAGCCGTAAAGAAACAAGGCGTCCTGCCACTCGCACTTCATGCTTGTCGGCTTCCAGCTCTGCGGCTGACTTGTCACCATACTTATCCACAAGGGCCGCGGGAGTGTCCGTCCAGCGAAATTCCCGCGGAAACGGCTCATATCCGAGAGCTCCTATCTGCTCGAGTTTCTTCTGGCGCTGTTCAAACTGCTCGCGGGGCTCAAATTGCAATCGGAAATCCTTTCGGAGTGGACCCACGCGAGTATAGCGGTCACCGCCTCTCTGGAGCAACAGCGCACGAATCTCCGCCTCTGGTTCCTGCCGTTGGGCTTCAATCTGAGGTAAATCGCACCAGGAAGAAAATCATTCTCTCGGAATTGGAATTTGCTATACTGCCCGTCCTGTTCCCTTGGGAGACCCCTTGTGAAAGACCGTGTGCGCCCCTCCTCAGCCCGCGGTATGACAGTAAGAGACGATTGGCAAGCTTGGTTACCGGAAGAAAAAGACCAGGTTTTTCGCGCCTATGTACGTCAGCTGGAAATCTCCTACAACATGTTGAGTGTTTCCCTGGACGAAGCGCTTGCGCTGCGCCAAGGGGGACAGTTGGCAAAGGCCACGCAAGCCGTCTGTGTCACACCGGATTTATGTAACCGTTTCGCCCACCCTCTGGTAGCCCTGCTTTGGGCCCTCGGCGAACACGCTAAACATCACGGCACTGTTCCCAACGCCGCTCCCCTCGACCCCGCCAATTTCCAGGGTGCCAGGGGCCAGCGGGCGGCGCGCGTCGGTGGCTTGCTCTGCCGGATCCTGCTCAGCGAGCGGTCCCAGTTTCTTTACAAGATCAGCACCTTGGGCGAGATGGTTGGAGATCTCAATCAGGATTTTTGTGAGGCGGCCGCCGAGATCGCCGATGGCGTCCCGATGGAATCCGGCGCCGAATGGGAAGCAGTCGACGCAGCCCATTACGACCTGAATACTTGCCTTCGGGAAGCTATCGTTCTGTTGAAATCCTTCCTCCTGGCGCTTCCCGATAACGAGTTAGAGGCATTCCAGGCGACCGTACATACCCAAATGGGTGTCTCAAAACCCAAGAAGTTGACCCTCAGCCATCGCTTCTTCCGCCATAGACGTGTAGCCCCAATCGGGGGAGAATGAAGTATCCAGCTTGAATGCTGGGCGCCAGGCTCAAAGAGCCTGGGAATAAGATAGTGTCCCCGCTTGTTTCATTGAAAACAGTGAGCTTTTGCGAGGACAACTCCAGGAGGTATTCGGTGCATCCGAACCGTTGGATGCGCCGCAATTGGACCGTTGGCCCGGAACCGACTAAGCGAGCCCAGTGTGTCGACTGCTATACCGTCGCCTAATCGGGTGAATGCCACGCAGTCACCTAGATCGGCGACTGAAGCGGAAGCCATCCGTCTGGCTCAGGCGGGGAATGCCGCAGCTTTTGAGCACTTGTACCAGCTCCATAGCCGCCGCGTTTATGCCTTGTGCCTGCGAATGGTTGGCAACCCGTGCGACGCGGAAGATCTCATGCAGGAGGCTTTCCTGCAGCTCTTCCGCAAGATCGGGACCTTTCGTGGCGAGTCGGCTTTTTCCACCTGGCTTCACCGGATGACGGTTAACGTGGTCCTGATGCGTTTGCGTAAGAAGTCGCTCCCGGCGGCCTCTCTTGAAGAAACGACGGAACCCGATGAAGAGACTGGCGGCCCAAGGAAAGACATTGGTGCACCCGATTTGCGGCTCAGCGGAGCCGTGGATCGCGTCAACCTGGAGCGATCGATTGAGAAACTTCCGCCCGGATACCGGACCGTATTTGTCTTGCACGATGTACAGGGATTCGAGCACAACGAGATTGCAGGCATCATGGGATGTTCGGTAGGTAATTCGAAGTCGCAGTTGCACAAAGCGAGAACGCGTCTGCGCGAGTTGCTTCAAGAAGATTTGCGCGATCAGGCTCGGGCGGAACGTCACGCTGCAAAAACGCAAGCTGGTCTCGGCGATTGAGCTAGAATGCAGCCAACTGTCTGGGCCGGGAAAGCGTCTTAGTAGGCAATGAAGTAGTCGAGCGGGAAGGCTACCAGGTCTTTAGCCGCGGAGCGAAGTGCCATGCAGTGCAAAGACGTAGAACTTGTGTTGGAGCAAGAGGGGCTGGAGCCTCTTCCCAAAGAGGCCCGCGCGCATTTGGCGGAGTGCCGCGATTGCCGCAATTACATTGCGGACCTCACCAGTCTCGTGGACGCGGCGAAGAAGTTGCCGCCGGAGATTACTCCTCCAGACCGAGTTTGGATTTCTCTTCGCGCCCAATTGGAAGAGGAAGGCATCATTAGAACTCCGGCAGACGTCATTCCCGTCGAGCCGGTTTCCTGGTGGCAATCCGTCAGCGCCTTCTTCAGCAACCGCGTGCTTGCCACAGCCATGGTTGGCATACTCATCGCTGCTGCCGCAGTTTTTCAGATTCGCAGCGACCGGACCACGCGAGTAGAGCCGCCCGCCCAGTCCGCAGCGGTCCGGCCCGTGATCGCTCCCGCGAAAAAGCCGGTCACCGAACCTAACGTCGCGCCGCCGACAGTCCCGCAGCCATCCGGAGAGTTTGATCGCACGGCGCGGGATCTGAACGATCAGGAGCCGGTCGCCACCGGCATGATTCTCACGAGCACTTCCCCCATCGATGCATCGTTGCGCGACAATCTGAAAAAAGTGAACGAGTTTATCGCTGAGTGCGAGAAGCACCTCAAGGAACAGCCGCAGGACGAGCTGACACGCGAATATTTGTCCGCCGCCTACCAGCAAAAAGCCGAATTACTGTCCGCGATGATTGAACGCGGAAGGAGCATAAACTGACATGTGCCTTCGAATGATGGAGATGTCCGCGGCAGGGCAGGGTAGTTGGTGGAAGAGGAGCATTTTGCCGGTTCTAAGCGCCGGACTTTTCTTCTCGAGCGCCGCGCCCGCACGCGCCGCTGGCACCGTACAGCGCGTTGAAAAGCAATTCAATGTCACCGGACGCCCTGTCGTCGTGATTCACAACGTGGCTAATGGCCGCATCGAGGTCAAGTCCTGGAAGAATGCCCAAGTGGACGTCGTCGGCACGCAGTCTTCCAACAAAATTGGTTTCGAGATCGAGCAAGTTGGGGATCGCATCGACGTTACTGCCATCGTTCTTGAGCCCACCGCTCAGCCCTTGGAGCTCGAAGCCGATTTGCAGCTCACCGTTCCGGAAGAAACCGAACTCCAACTCAAAACCGAGACTGGCCTAATCTATGTTGAACAAGTCGTGGGCGACATGAAACTCGAAAGCTACGCTGGCGATGTCCATTTGAAGGAAGTTTCGGGCTACATTATTGTCAAGACGACCAGCGGCTCGCTGGTTTGCACGCAATGCGCCGGCAAGCTCGATTTCAGCTCGATCGGCGGAAACGCGCAGATTCTTCAGCCTCAGCTGAACAACGTCAATCTCATGACCACGACGGGAAACGTTCTCTTCGACGGAGACTTCGTCCGTACTGGCCTCTATTCCATGAAGAGCGGCAAGGGCCTCGTGGAAGTGCGCTTCTCGAGCACCGATTCCTTTGACCTGAAGGCGCAGACAGCCACCGGCGTTGTGGATAATCAGGCGGTCGCCTTTCTCAAGCCTGATTCCCACGGCGTGAAGCACATCGCTTCGAAGTGGACCCATGGCCTCTTCGGCACTGTCGGCCAAGGCCTAGCGAAAGTCGAACTCTCCTCCTACAGTGGTACAATCCGCATTATGAAGCGCGATTAATTGTTCGCGCTTGGACATAGCGTGCCCTTTGTGGCCGCACTCTAGACAGACCAGTGACTCAACCGCCCCCTTTGCGTGGCCTTCCCGCACGCGCCCAGGTAGTCTGCCTTGCCGGCTTTATGGGTTCCGGCAAGACCACTGTTGGCACTCTTCTCGCGCGCCAGCTCGCATGGCACTTCGTCGACTTGGACGAACGCATCGAGCAATCTGCCGGCCTCGCCATCCCGCAAATTTTTGAACGTTACGGCGAACAAGCTTTCCGCCAGATCGAAGCGGATCAGTTGCGCGCCGCCTTGGGCCGCGCTTCCGAACTCAAGGAAGCCACCGTCCTCGCACTGGGCGGCGGCACCTACGCCCAACCGGGCTGTCCGGAATTTCTGCGAAACGCCGGCGTCCCTGTCCTGTGGCTCGATTCTCCTATCGAGCTTTTACTCTCGCGCTGCATGACCATGACTGGCCGTCCGCTCTTTCGCGATGAGGCCAGCTTTCGTTCACTCCATTCGCAGCGTCTTCCTTCCTATCAACAGGCTGATCATCGTGTGGATAGTTCTGGGGATCCCACGCAGGTCGTCGCGGAAATCCTCCGCCGCGGCATCGTCGTGGCAGGTGGCAGCGAAGCACATCTCGTCGTCGAAAAACCAAATTCTTAACCAGCCTCCGCTAGAATAAGCATCGGAGATTCTTTCTCCATAAATTTTATGTCTTGCTTCGCGGGCTGCTGCGAAGGGGGATTTCATGAATAAAAAGCTTTCCGGCCCTTGGCCCAAATTCTCTTTCTCCCTCAGCGTTGCTCTGATTCTTGCGTGCACCGCCGCAGGCCTCGCCGCTCAAAAAAAGAATTCCGCCGTGCCGGCCGGCTCCGTTTTCGCTCAAGACAAAGGGAAGCTCACCATCAAGCTCGATGGACAGACTGTCGGCCATGAAGAGTTCGAAATCACACCCTCCGCCGGCGGCTGGCTCGCCAAAGGCAACGCCGACATCAAGCCAGCGCAAAGCGCTGCCAGCAAAGTCTTCGGCTCGCTCACTCTTCAGCCCGATGGCGCGCCCATCAGCTACGAGTGGACCTCGCAAGCCGATAAAACCAATGGTGCGAACATCGTCTTCGCCGACGGCGTCGCGAAAATGACTCTGCAAATGCAGGGCGCCCACCCCTACGATCAAACCTTTACCTTCGGAACATCCATCATCGCCGTACTGGACAACAACCTCTATCATCAGTACGCCGTTCTGGCACGCCTCTATGACTGGTCCAAACGCGGCCCACAAACTTTCCCTGTTTTTATTCCGCAGGAATTGATGCCCGGCACCATCACCGCGGAAGCCACGGGCTCGACGACGGTCGATGGGAAATCCTACGAGAGCTTTCGCGTCAATACCACCGATCTCGAAATCGATCTTTACCTCGACTCCAATCATCGCCTGATGCGCCTCGAAGTCCCCGCGGCCAAAGTTTCCGTCGTCCGCGACTGACAGATTCGTTCAACTCAGCGGACTGCTATAGTGAGTAGTTTCCTAAATCGTGACTCCGAGGGCAGAGCTAAGGTTGAGCAGGTCGGTCGCGCGAGCATTTCCAGGGTGTAGGCCATACGTCCCGGCTCTACTGGGTGACTTCTCGAGAGACATTTTCTGAGACGGACCCTACTTGTCTGGTAACGCGACTTACTGCGACTTAGCAGACTTTTGGGTAGGAATTGGAAATGGAGGCGCGTTGTGCGCCTCCACTCTGCTCGTAGTTAGTTGACTTTGCTCACTCCGGGGATCTTCCAAGACCCATCCAGAATGCTCGGGGCTTTTTCCTTTGGCCAATACAATCGCATCATCAGAATGAAATTGCCCTTCGGCGCAGGCAACCAGTTTTCCTCTTTGCCCTTGCCGGGTGAGTCGTTCTGAATATAGAGGTCCACTGACCCGTCGGCGTTAGCTTTAAGTTTGTTGCGCTGGCTCACGGTGTAGCGGTTGAGTGGATTCGGTACGAAGAAATAGTTGGTGTCGTACATGGTGAGCGACCAAAACCCATCGACTGGCGGCAATTCACCCTTGTTGAAGTGCATGACGTATTTGTTCTCGCCGCTGTACTTGCTGAGCATATCCGGGCCCTCGGACGTCGGGTACACCGCATCCTGCGGCCGATTCGCTCCAAGGCCGATGGCCGTAATCAGCGCCCGCATAAGGTAATTGGTACCGTAGAGGCCAGTTTTGGTTGAGAAGAACCAGCCGTCGATGATCTTCGAATCGCCGGTGACGGGGCTTTCCTTCAAATAGCCCATGATCTTTTCATTCGCGTCTTTGGGAACTCTGACAAGTCCCTTCGCCACCGCCGGATCAAGTTTGCTTGCATCGAAATCTTGCCCCGGAGCAATGCCGATCCTGGCGAGTTTCGCCACCATCGGGGCATCGTCGGCCGTCGGCGGATTGGTTTTCAGGAGTTCCGCGAACAGTTTGAAATAGGAGGCGGCGTCCATCGCGCCGACCTGGTCGCGAACGCCAGTCTTCGTGTCGATGCTAGGATCAACGGTTCCTGGCGCTGGCGGTATCGCGGGCTTGCCATAGGCCGATAGAGGTACTGCGGTCATCTGATCCTGCACCGCATGAACCGCCGCGTAATCCTCAGGCGTGCCAGTGCAGTAGATACGACCGAGCAGCCACACGATGCCCGTGGCAGATTTGTATTCCACGACGCCCGCCGGAAGCGTTCCCGTCCACCCCGGGCCGGTGATCGCAAACTTCTGCGCGTTCGTTCCAGTCGTACGTTTACCAGGGTCGGCAAAGACGCTGGTCCAGCCATCGAGGATCGGAAGCAGATAATAGCGCCCCTTCATGTCGGGCGAACTAATTATCCAGGGCTCCTTGGTGACATCAACCCAAAGCATGGTGTAAAGCGTGTCGGCATTGGGGGCTGTAACCTGGTGATCATCGACCGCTGGGTAGGCTCGCAGCCTCGTGAATTGGCCCATCGGGCTGCCCTTTTGCGTCGAAGTCTCGAAATTTGTGAGCACCCGCCGTGTCAACTCCATGGTCACCAATGGATATGCATAGATGTAGGCGTCTTTGCCGGTTTCAAACGCCTCCAACTCTTTAGCGTCCTCTGCAACCTTTGAACCACCGCCGCAACCAGCGACCAATAAACAGACCAACGCAGGCACGATGAAACGAGACACATTTCCTTTCACAAGTTCCTCCAATAGATTCTCGCGAGAAGTCCGATTGCGAGGGGATGACGAGCGTGCGAACCTACGCCGGTCTGGGTGGGAAGGGTACTGTCAATACTAACAATACGTAATCCCTGATAAACGCGGTGGTCTCAATAGGTCGACGCAACACTTTCTTGAAGTCTACTCGCAGGAGTCTGAAAACCTAAGGTTTGTCGTGGGCGCTGATTTAAGCGCAGCGCTACTTTGTTCAGATCCGATTGGG
>DATEQG010000104.1:0-2551 GCA_035272765.1 Candidatus Acidiferrum sp. | reverse complement strand
CCACCTTCGCCTTGAAGGCCGGTGTGTGGTTCCGGCGCGGTCGTCTCTTCATGGTCTCTCCTGATTCGCAGGCCATAGCGTGCCCGCTGTCAGGCAGAAACTCCACTTATCGCCCTGTCCAAATTTCCGGAGCCGGCTCTTCCTTCGCGCGTCTTGGTTCAATTTGTCTCTGCGGGTGGTTCCTCGCGTGAGCCTGCTTCGGCAAGCTTCGCCATGGCCTCCTGCAACTCGGGAGGTACCGCAGGCCACTCCGTGAGACTCGGGTCTTTGCTTTCTGCTCCGCTAATCGCAACCGCAAATTTCCTGCTCATGGAAAATCCGGTGCGGGTGACGGCACGAGCGCTCGCCATGTAGAACTGATTTATTCCTCTCGGGTAGAGAAGGTCGAAATTGATTTCTGCAATTCGCCTTGCGATGCCCAATATCGCATCGGAATCGTACTTCTTATATGTACGGCCCTTCTTCCGCGCATGATCAACCTTTACCTTGTGCGGTGCTTTGTAGTCCCAATCCCATATGCCACGCGTGAAGTCGTGACGTTCCGCCTGCACATTGGCAATCCGACTTACGACATTTTCAAGATGCGCTTTCCCGCGCCGGGCCTTCACAAGGCTCACCATTTGCCGAAAGATCTTGAATCTCACGTCAAAGGGTATCGTAAGAAAATTGGGCGGTAGAGGTTGTTTGTATGTCTTCGCTTTGGTAATCGTGACAACCATCATCAAATGTTCGAGTATCGCCCAGCCCGTAGTCATCTTTCCTATAGCATAGCTCTCCGCTTCCGAGATGTCCGCGTACAACGCGGGCTTTCCGTCTCCTATAGCCACGATGTGTCTAAAGCCCATAGCCATGCCTAGCGCGGCTGCTGTGGCCGGACGGTTGCGCGACGCCGCGGCAGCAGACGGAGAAGGCCATCCTTTATTGGATCGCTTGGCCAAGTGCGCGGCTCCCACGCCATGGCGCGGCGTTCCGCTTCGGCAACGTCGCTCGACGTCAAACTCGCGGTCAATCGAGCGCGATTAGCCGGAATGATTTCGCGATTATCGTCGCTAACGTCCACGCCGGCTAATATCAGCCACATCAGCGCGGTTACCTCGTCCTGGCTGACACCAACCCCCCGTGCATACAAATCCGCCAACCGCCCTTGCGCATTCTGATCACCGTATGCAGCAGCGCGCTCGTACCATTTGGCCGCCTGGGCATAATCCTGTAAGACGCCATCGCCGCGGTAATAGGAAACGCCCAACCCAATCTGTGCGATGACATCACCTTGCTCTGCCGCGGCCCGGTACCTATTGACTGCCTCATTGGCGTTCCGTTGCACGCCCTCGCCGTTGATGTAAGCGATGGCCAGTTGGCGTTGAGCGATTGCGTTTCCCTGCTCCGCTGAACGGCGATACCAGCCTGCGGCTGCAACCGCATCTTTTGGAACCCCTCGACCTTCAGCATAAGCAGACGCCAGTAGCGCTTGCCCACGATCATTTCCCTGCTCAGCAGCGCGCCGAGCCCAGTGAACCGCGCGTTCGTCATCCTGAGCGCTACCCTGGCCCGTCCGATATGCCACCGATAGCCGTACCTGAGCATCCACATCCCCGCGCTCACCCGCCTTGATCAACTCCTGAAATTCGTCCGCCGCCGCCGGCTTCGGTTCTATCTCGAGCGCGGGTTTCGTCTCTGGCGTCGCCGTCAGCCGTTGCTTGACGACATCCAAGCCAAACCATCCGGCGGCGCCGGCGCGGGTCGCGGCGATGTTCAAAGCACGGCGTCCGAAAAACGTCGAACCGCGCTGGCTAATCGCGGTCGAAAGTTTTTCGTGAATGGGGCGGACACCTCTCCCACCGTTCGTCATCCACGATACCAAATTAAATGCCTCGAACAGTGCCCCGAGTTCGAGATCGGTCAGCTGAATTTGAGTTGGCCGGCTAAAACCTGTGCCCCGGAACTTGGCGAGGATCACGGGAAACGGCGTGGTTATGTAGAAACCGCTCTCCAGTGCTGCATCGAGGGTTGGAGCCAGCATCTCCAGGACTACCGTCGCGTCGATTACGTCTTGATCGGTTAGCGCGATTCGGTTCATAGGTAGGATGATCTCCTTTTACTTAGACCCGTCGGGTTCATTGATCCATTTGATTTTCGCATACGCGTGTTCTACCCGACTTGTCCTTCAAATGGCAGATACCAAAATATAGGCAGCGGTGCAGCCGACGGGGGGTGATCCACGCGGCTCCCTAACAATTGGACTTTTTGCTCATGCGCAGCAAGAAATTTGCTGGTGAACTCTGCGTCTATTGCAACAGCAGACCTGCGGTCGTGCCCGACCATGTGTTCGCGCGCAAGTTCTTCCTTCTGAATAAGAGGGGCAATCTTCCGCAGGTTCCCGCCTGCGACCAATGCAATAACGAAAAGTCGCGCCTAGCAGGTTGCGGAAAAACTCGACCATCCTGGGGAATTTAATTGAGTTATTACCAGGGATGCCCGTTTTGCTTGTGAGCTAACTGACTGGGCAAGGTTTGGGCACCGGTTCTGCAAGGTTATTGCACTGTCTGGACAG
>DATEQG010000103.1:0-13975 GCA_035272765.1 Candidatus Acidiferrum sp. | reverse complement strand
ATTTTCCGGCGTGGATGAAAGAAAATCCCGCGACGGAGGTTGATCGTGCGGCGCTGGAAACGGTAAAGGCGGTGGGGATGATTCCTGTGGAAGTGAGCATTCCGGACTGGCCGTATGATTCGCTGGACTTGATTTTGTTTGCGGAAGGCGCCGCAGCCTTCGAAGAAATTACGCTGAATCACGCGGTGGACCAATTGAAGGTGCAGACGTATGACGCGTGGCCGAATATTTTCCGTCAATCGCGATTTCTCTCGGCGGTGGATTTTGTCCAGACGGATCGCCTGCGCCGAAAGGTCGCGAACGAAATGGCGCGCGTATTTTCTCAAGTCGATTTGCTCCTCGTGCCATCTCTGCGAGACGAAATGCTGACGATTACGAACTTCACCGGGCATCCATCTCTGACGATGCGAGCGGGATTCATCGAGGTTAGCGAAGCGCGCACGGATTGGGCGCCCGACCCGAGCCGCCCGCTGCCAAAATTTTCGCCGCCGAGACGTGTGCCGCATGGCGTCACTCTGATTGGCCGGCTCTTCGAAGAAGGGACCGTTGGGCAAGCGGGTCTCGCTCTGGAAAAGGCGTTTGGCGTTGTCGGAGAGCGCCCGCCGGGATTTTAGAATACGCGCTGGAATGCCTGAACATGTTGAAGAACCTGCGGCGAACTGGGCAATGGTCACATTTCCGAAACTGTGGTCAGCGGAGCGAGAATTTGGTATTCTGCGCGAAGGTGAGGTACAGGGCTGTATCCTGCGGTTAGGGAATGGCACCGGAGGCCGGCATGAGCGTTGTTCCTAATACGGGCAATGGCAAGATCACTGTGCCCGATCTGCTGCAGCGGAAATCTGCCGTTGCAGGTTCTCCTTCCAATTCTAATTCGCAGAAAATTACGTGTCTGACGGCGTACGACTATCCGACGGCGCGTCTTTTGGACGAAGCGGGCGTGGATGTGTTGCTCGTGGGCGATTCGGTCGGGATGGTGGTGCTGGGGTACGACAGCACGCTGCCGGTTTCGATCGAAGAGATGCTGCATCATACGCGGGCCGTGCGTCGCGGGACGCGGCGGGCGCTCGTGGTCGCGGACATGCCTTATGGCAGCTATCACAGCGACATCGCGGAGTCGGTACGGAATGCGATGCGCTTCGTGAAAGACGCGGGCGCGGAAGCGGTGAAAGTAGAAGGCGGCGAGCGGCGGCTGGAATTGATTGTGCGGCTGACGGAAGCGGAAATTCCAGTGATGGGGCATGTTGGTTTGACGCCGCAATCCGTGAATGCATTGGGCGGATTCCGCGTGCAGGGCAAGACGGCGGATGCGGCGGAGCAGTTAATACGCGACGCGCGTGCGGTGGAAGCGGCAGGGGCGTTTGCGGTGGTGCTCGAGGCGGTGCCGCGAGAACTTGCGACACAGATCACGCGCGAGCTGCGCATTCCGACGATTGGGATCGGAGCAGGGCCGGATTGCGACGGGCAGATTCTGGTGATCCACGATTTGCTGGGATTGACGTTTGGAAAGACGCCGAAATTTGCGCGGCAGTATGCGAATGTCGGGCAGCTGATTGCGAAAGCGGCGCGGGAATATTGCGAGGATGTGCGCGGTGGGACGTTCCCGTCGGATGGGGAGTCTTATCACGCGGCGCAGACAGCAAAGGAAGAGAAGGAAGCGCCGGTCAATAGTGATGGCGATTGGTGAGAAAAGACGACGTAACGAAGAAAAGAAGTAAGGATGTAAAGACGGAATCGAAAAGCGAAATTCGAAAAACGAAATTAGGAATGCGAAAAGCAGATTCCTCGCTTCGCTCGGAATGACAATCCACGGGGCGGTGCGCTCGGAATGACAATTACGCTTACACTTTTGCACCTGGAGTTTTCTTGCGGAGGTTGAGATGACGCCGGAAGAGATGCGCGCGCTTTATGATTACAATGCATGGGCGAATCATCGGTCGCTCGATGCGGCGGCGAGTTTGACGAACGAACAGTTCACGAAGCCGATGGGTTCGAGCTTTGGGTCGGTTCGCGACACGCTGGCACATATCTGCGGAGCGGAATGGATTTGGCTGGAGCGGTTTCAGGGGCGCTCGCCTGCGTCGTTGCCCGATGTGCTGGAGTGCGCGGAGGTCGCAAGTCTTCGCGCGAAGTGGGCGGAGCAAGAAGCGCGGCTACTGACATTCGTCGGGAAGCTGACGCAGGAAGATTTGCATCGCGTGATGGAATACAAGACCTTAAAATTTGGCATCTACAAGAATCCTCTTTGGCAATCGATGCAACATGTGGTGAATCATGGGACGTACCATCGCGGGCAGGTTACGACGTTGCTGCGGCAGCTTGGGGCGCAGCCGATCTTGACGGACTTGATGCATTATTATCGGGAACGCGCGACGGCTGCTAGCGCTTGAAAAACGTTCAAGAGTTCAAGGTTCACAAGTTAAAGCACGGGACGACAAATAGCATTAGCAGCACTCTGAGAATGCACAGACTGAAATCTGTGCTACTGACCGCGTGGAAATAATCCGCACCATTTCATGGATGAAGGAGTATGCGCGTGGGGCGCGCGCTGAAGGCCGCGTGGTCGGCCTGGTGCCCACGATGGGTGCGCTGCATGAAGGGCACACGGCGCTCGTCGCACGCGCACGGAAAGAATGTTCGCGGGTGATTGCGTCTGTCTTCGTGAATCCGAAACAGTTCGGACCCAAGGAAGACTACAAAAAATATCCGCGCGACCTGGAGAAGGACGCGGAGAAACTAGCGGGGGTCGGTGTTGATGCATTGTTTGCACCGGAAGCAGCCGATGTCTATCCCGACGGATTTCGGACGTACGTGAACGTCGAGGGCATCAGCGAAAGGCTGGAGGGGCGTTCCCGGCCGGGACATTTTCGCGGCGTTTCGACCGTGGTGCTGAAACTGTTTGAGATCGTGCAGCCACATTTCGCGTACTTTGGGAGAAAAGATGCGCAGCAGGTGCGCATCATCAGCGAAATGGCGCGCGATCTGAATCTGGATGCGGAGATCGTGGTTTGCCCGATAGTGCGAGAAGCGGACGGGCTGGCTCTTTCTTCGCGGAACGCGTATTTGAGTGATGCGGAACGCAAAGCAGCGACGGTTCTACACCGGGCGCTCGTGGCGGCGCGAAACGAGTTATCGGCCGGCGTGCGCGACGCGATGCAACTGCAAACTGCGATGCGACGGATCATTGAGGCCGAACCACTGGCGATGGTGGATTATGCGGAGATTGTCAGCGCGGACACGTTTGAGCCGGTGGTGCAAGTGGCGCGACCGAGTTATGCGCTGCTGGCAGTTTTTATTGGTAAAACCAGATTAATCGACAACCTTTTGATCGAGCCGGCTGCGGCAGGATCAGACGAATTTACGTTTCAGCTGTAGCTAAACTTTGGCTCTTCGGACCACCTCCCAATAAAGAAGCACTCCTGCCTCCGCGTCACGCGCGTTGACGCTACTTATTTCTTTGAGGCTGCTGCGAAGGCTTCGGCGGCGTGGCCTTTTACACTGACTTTGTCCCAGATTTTTTCGATTTTGCCATCCGGGCCGATCAGGAAGGTGCTGCGAACGATGCCGAGAAACGATTTGCCGAGGAATTTTTTCATGCGGCGCGCGCCATAGGCTTCGATGGTGTCGAATTCCGGATCGCTGAGGAGCGGGAAGTTCAGTTTTTGTTTTTGCTTGAAACCAGCCAGGGCCTTCACCGAATCGGCGCTGACGCCGAGAACAGCGACGTCTTCCTTATCCAGCTTCGAGCGCAGATCGCGGAAATCGCAGGCTTCGACGGTGCAGCCGGGCGTGTTGGCCTTTGGATAGAAATAGAGCAGGACGCGTTTGCCTTTGAAGTCGGCTAGGGAGATGTCCTTGCCTTCGTCGGTTTTGAGGTGGAAGTCAGGGGCCTTGTCGCCAACTTTGAGCATGTGAAAGTCCTCCGTCGTGCGATTGGATAGAGCCTACGCCGCGAGTAAAGTCAAAAGCAAAAGAAAGATGCCGGGCTAAAGCCCGGCGCTACGTTTCGCGCTGAGAGCTGCGGCCTTGCAAAACTTCCGCCAAGTTATCGCTATGACCGCGTTTGGAAAACGTGGCGCGAAGTCAGGAGAGGAGCTTCCGCAATATGTCGTTGACGGCTTGCGGGTTGGCTTGGCCACGGGTGGCGCGCATGACCTGGCCTACAAAAAACTTGAAGACGCCTTCGTTGCCGGATTTGAATTTGGCGACGTTGTCGGGATTTTTTTCGATGACCTCGCGGGCGGCTAGTTCAACGGCGTATTCGTCGACTTGGGAACCAAGACCTTCGGCGGCGACGATTTCGGCGGGAGAGCGGCCAGTGTCGAACATGGTGGCGAAAACTTTTTTGCCGACGGCTGCCGTGATTTTGCCGGAGTCCAGGAGCTTCAGGAGTTCGGCCAGGGCGGCGGGTGCGACGGGGCTGGCGTCGAGTTCCTTTCCGGAATCATTGAGGCGTCGGAGAAGCTCAGTTTGGATCCAGTTGGCGGCGGTCTTGGCGCCCGCGCCGGATTTTACGACGGACTCAAAATAATCGGCGAGTGATTGGCTGGCTGTCAGAACGCCGGCGTCGTAGGGCGATAAGCCGTAGGCGGCGATGAAACGTGCGCGTTTCGCCTCCGGCAATTCGGGCAAGGTGCGGAGGACGTCTTCGCGCCAGGCGGCACTCACGTGAACGGGGAGCAGATCCGGCTCGGGAAAATAGCGGTAGTCGTGGGCTTTTTCTTTCGAGCGCATGGAGACAGTGCAGGAATCGTCCTGGTTCCAGAGGCGCGTCTCTTGAAAAATGCGTCCGCCGGATTCGAGGACGCTGACGTGGCGCTCGACCTCGTACTCCAGAGCTTTTTGTAGAAAGCGGAAAGAGTTTAGGTTTTTCACTTCGACCTTTGTGCCGAATTCCTTCGCGCCGCGGATACGCACGCTGACATTGGCATCGCAGCGTAAGGAGCCTTCCTCCATATTGCAATCACTGATGCCGGTGTAGAGCATGATCTGGCGAAGCGTCGTGAGATAGGCGTAGGCCTCTTCGGGAGCGCGCATGTCCGGCTCGGAGACGATTTCGCTGAGGGGTGTGCCGCAGCGGTTGTAGTCGATGTAGGCCTTGGTGGCGGATTGCGAGAAGCCCTCGTGGAGATTCTTGGCGGCATCTTCTTCGAGATGGAGGCGTGTTATGCCGATGCGTTTTTTTGCCCCCTCATGATCGATTTCGAGCCAGCCGTTGGTGGCCAGGGGCAGTTCGTATTGAGAGATTTGGTAGCCTTTGGGCAGGTCGGGATAGAAATAATTTTTGCGCGCGAAGCGCGAATGTTCGTGCACGGTGCAATTCAAGGCTAACGAGGCGCGCATGGCCAGTTCGACGGCGCGTTTGTTCAGGATCGGCAGAGCGCCGGGCAGGCCGAGGCAGATCGGGCAAACATTTGTGTTGGGCGCATCACCGAAGCGGTTTGCGCAGGCACAGAAAATCTTGGTGTTGGTCAGAAGCTGGACATGGACTTCCAGGCCGATGACGGTCTCGTATTTCGCGAGGACTTCGGGGGCGAGGGCCGCTTCTTCTGAAGATGATTTCACCATGGTGGAGCCCGAATTATAGCATCAGGGCGGACGGGAATGAGGTAGAGGACGTAGAGGAGGTAGAGGAAGTAGAGGACTTGAAAAGACAAGCCGGGGCACAACGCGCGACCTCTGCGAGTCTGTCCTTTAGATATCTACTTCCTATATTTCGTTTGCTTCCCCTGCTTCTGCTTAGCTCGCCTCGCTTCCCATGACCCCGCGTTTTTTGAGAGGCAGGGCCGCAGGGCAAACCGTGCGGCCCCCCCACCCCCGGGGTGTCCGCGAGTTATGAAGTAAACGATTGAGAGCACGGGAGTTGCGGGAGTTCCTGCGTGTGCGCACGAGGCATGAAACGTGCCGACGAGTTTGGGGAATGTTAAGGTCTTCCCCTGGGGTTTTGCGTAAACGCTCATTCTAAAGATAGATAAAGTCATTTGTTTTGACGCAGTTTTGCAAGTGATGATTCTAAAAAGCTTATTGGGAAAGAAGGATGCGTCCAGAAAGCAAAAAACGCCGGCATGGATGCTGGCGTTACGAATTCGAGCGACAATATTACTTCGTGTGTAAGGTACTACAGTACGAACTTTTTGTCAAGGCAAAAAGCGGGGTAAATTTGTTACATCGCCGGCGCGTTTTAAGGTTTCTATCACCAAAGCAGCAGAGAACAGAGGGCGGGCCCTAACAGGGTAAACGAGCCCTGCCCTTACGGGGAATTTCCTGCGGCTGACCTTTGCTTATAGGCTTCGATGGCGTTGCGAGCGGTGATGGTGAGGTTTGGGGGAAGCTCGTCGATAGGAAACCAGCGGACTTCCTGGGTTTTCTCGGGCTCGCAATTGCGCGTGTCGCGGCTCGAAACGCGCGCCAGGAAGGCTGGAGAAACCCAGTGTTGGCCTTCGCCGGGCAAGAGATGATCGGTGACACAGAGGAGAGAGTCGATGGAGATGGCGGTGCCGACTTCTTCGAGGGCTTCGCGGACGGCGCATTGTTCGAGAGTCTCGAGATAATCCAGTTTGCCCCCGACAATGCTCCAGCAGCCAGCCTCGGGAGGGCGGCGGCGGAGCGTGAGGAGGAAGCGGCTGAATTCATCGACCAGGAGGACTCCCACGCCAACTCTTGGGTGATCTGCGCCCGGGGCGGAGCAAGCCCCGCCCCTACAAGGAGTTGGCATCGATTGTTGGCCTCTCTTCGTGGCGCGTCGCGTCCAGCGCGGGCTCGCGGAGAACGGGAAAGAGGCGCTCTGCGAATGCGAAGCCTACGAAGAGGAGGGCGGCGTAGACGGCGTCACCAGCCAGGGTGTTCCAAAAATATGGGATTCCGGCGACGTAGCAGGCGAGCAGGCCTGTGCGGGTGTGCGGATAAGAAAGATCAAACGCCCATACGGCAAAATTCGTAACAAGGAAAAACTGGATGGCGCCGAGAAGAGTGGCCGCCGAGATTCGGGCAACCGTGCGGCGATCGCGCAGCCAAAAACCGATCGCTACGCTGACGAGAAAGCTGGCATAGACGATGGGCATGAGTTTGTAAAGACCAATGAAAATGTCGCCGGCAAAGAGGGCGAGGAGAGGAAAGACAAAAGCGAGACGTCTATCCTTGAGGATCGCGCCGGAAAACAAAGCCATCGCGCCGACGGGAGTGAAGTTCCATGGATGCGGAGCGATGCGCAACGCGGCGGCCAGGACAATTATGGCGAGAGCGAGCAGCGTGCGATAGAGCAGATTTTCTTTCTGAGAGAGTTGCGTATTCATTTTGTTGCTTCCTCCATTGCGGACAGTAAGTCGCAAAAAACAAAACCATCGCGGTTGACGATTTCTCCGGTGCGGACGGGAATGGGAGTTTGAAAAATGGGGCCATCGAAGACGAAGGTGTGGAACTCACCGTTTTCACCGCAGGGATCGGCGTGGGGCGGCAGATCGCCAAAGAAGGATTCGTCGAGTTCACGGCCTGCGAAGCTGGGATCGAGGACTTTGCTGTCCACACAAACGGCGACGGCACGAAATCGATTGCTGTGAAATGCGCGGATGAGCTCGCGGGTGTCACGCTTCCAGATGGGAAAGAGGGCCGTCATGCCAATGCGCGCGAGATTCTTTTCGCGATAGGCGCGAAGATCTTCCAGGAAGATATCGCCAAACGCGACCTTTCGAACGCCGTTTTCGAAGTGGATGCGAAGCGCTTCTTCCATGCGTGCTTCGTACGTGGGATTGATGCACTGCGGTGGGATGCGAACTTCGTGAAGCGGCAAGCCGATGGAGTGGGCCTGCCGCTCGAGAAGTTCGCGCCGTACGCCATGCATGCTGATGCGCTCGTAGCCTTCGGTGATAGTGGTGAGGAGCGCCGCGATGTGAATGTCGCTCCGCTGGAGAAGGGTGTGCAGAGCCATAGCGCTATCTTTGCCGCCGCTCCAGCAGAAGAGAATGGGTTCGGTTGGTTTTGGCAATTCGGGATCGCTCCTATGGTTTAAATCTTGCTGAAATGGGGCGCAGCATGCTGCGCCCCTACAAGGAACGGGCGGAATGGATCAGTTGCGACCGCTGAACGTGTAGCGCACGCCGGCACGCACATCGCGGCCAAGAGCCGGATAGCCCAAGGCATCCTGGTATTGCTTGTTGAAGAGATTAGTCGCGCGCGCGTAGAACGAAACGCCATAGCCAACGTCGTAGTGCGTGGCGATGTTGAACAGCGCGTAGCCGGGATTGCTCGTGAGCCCAAGCCCGAGAAAATCCGAATCCGTACGGACTCCTGTGAAGTAGCCGCCAATCGTCATGCCGAAGCGGCGATAGGCGGCGTTCAAAGTGAGGGAGCCGGAATTCACGGGACGGCGCAAGAGATGGTTTCCCGCAATTTCAGACGGATCCGACGAATTAGGAGATTGGATCACACGGCTGTCGTCGTAGGTGTAATTGCCGGCCAAGTTCAGCCAGCGAGTGAATCGGGTAACGCCGGCGAGGTTGAGACCGCGGGCAAGGGCGAGGTCCGTGTTGAAATAGTAGCCAAAGCTAGTCGGATTACCTGGAAGCGTGACTCCGCAGGAGTTTCCAGCGGGATTGGTTGCGTCCGGCACGCAGAACTCGAAGCTAACGATATTGTAGAAGTAGCTATAAAAATAATCGGCCGAGATGCGGACGCGATCGCCGAGGAGTTTCTGCTCGATTCCCGCCGTCGTAGTTTTGCTGGACTCGGGTTTGAGCGCGGGATTGCCAAAATCGCCGAAGTTGTCGCCAAAGATCTGGTCGAAGCGCGGCTCCTTGATGCCCTGGCCGTAGAAGATGCGAAACAGCGTTTCGCCCCAAAATCCGCTGCCGTAGCGCACAACCAATGATCCGCCGGCGCGTGGAACAACGCGCGTGCCGAAATATGCATTGGCTTCGGCGCGCCCGCCGAAATTGAGAGAAATACGGCGCTGCGGCCGGTAGCGGAAATCCAAGAATCCGCCCTGATTGTTGCGGCGAGCGTGGGGGACATCAATCGAAGAAAGGGAGGCATTTTCGACTTCATACTGGTAGCCGGCGGTGACACCGAAGTTGGAAAGCAAGTAGCTGGTTTGGGCGCTCACGTTCGCGCGGTTGTATTTATAGAGGCTCTCGCCGACATAATCGCAGAATTCAGCGGTGGCGACGGCAGTGGGATTGGTCTGGGGACAGAACGCGTTGGGATCGGTGGCGTAAAAGCTTTGCAGGGGATTGTCGCTGAACTGTCGGGTGTAGGATTCGCCGCCGCTGATTTCGTGGCGCCAGTGTTTGCCGGTGGAAAAATCCCAGCGGGCGCCGGCACTGAAAATTTCCTGACCGTAACGCTGGTAGAGGCTCGGCGGGGTAAAGACCGTTTGTCCGGGAATGCCGGCATCGCTAGTGTTATTGCGAATTGTGAGGCGAAGCTGGTTGTCATCACTGAAGGTGTAGCCGAAATTGCCAGAGAGCGTGCGATTTATGAAACCATCGTTCGGTCCCTGGCCGTCGGTCTCCATGTAGGATGCGGCGGCGGAGTAGTCGAACTTGCCGAGCAATCCGCCGAGTTGAGCGCCGCCGCGCCCCGAGGAAAAGCTGCCGCCCTCGCTAAAGGCGCTGAACTCCGGCGTGCGCGTGGAACCGCGATGGGTGAATAGCTGGATGACGCCGTCAACAGCATCGGTGCCATAGATGGCGCTTTCTGCGCCGCGAACGATTTCGACCTTATCGATATTGTCGAGCGTGAGATTTGAAAAATCCACGGCGCTGCCGGGCGGATTGATGGGCGTGCCATCCACGAGGACTTTGGTGAAGTCTGAATTGCCGCCGTTAAGAAAAACAGAAGCTGATCCGCCTTCGGGTCCGGTGCGGCCGATGGCGACACCTGTTGAAAACTGGAGAGCATCGGTGAGAGCGACGGATTGCCGATCGTCAATCTCTTCCTTTGCAATGACAGAGACAGGAGCGGTGGTTTGGTCCGCGAGGATTGGCTCCGCTTGCGCCGTGACGATAACGCTGGAGGAAAGGCGTTCGAGGTCGAGACTGATATTCAGCCTGCGCTGTTCGCTCGGAGCCAAATCGAGAACAAGATCGCGGGCGACAAACGGGGACCGGTCAAAAGACATATGATAGCGGCCGGGTGGAATCGTCAGACTGTAGGCGCCATCGGCGGAGGTAGTCGTCTTCCAGAGTTGCGCGGTTGCGTTGCCTTCCAAGTGCGCGGTGACGTTTACGCTTCCGATGGCGGCGCTGCTGGAATCGAGAAGCGTTCCAAACAGGTGGGCATCCGCGGAATTGGAATTGTTCTGTGCTTGAGAAGAAAAGCTAACTGCGAGGACAAGCAAAAAAAGAAAAGCAGTTCGAAGAAATGTCGTTTTCATGTTTTCCTCCGCTCCCTCTCGCGCGGGAGTTGAAGGTTGGCCTGGCGCTTGGAAGAGATCGCTCGGGCTGCAGACTTCGCCGGTCTCCTGGCTTGGCGGCAGTTCCGCCCCCTTTTGGCTTTGTTTCAGGGGGGCCGGTGCTTGACCTTCCCGTAGCGCTGCCCTTTATTTCTGGCGCGATTCATTAAGATAGGATCGCGGACAGTGAGCGATGCGCCGCAGTGGCCTCAGCAGTACCTTATTCCGCCTTACAGTCGCGCGGCGGCGACGGCTTCTTCACGTTTGGCTCCAGCGTTGGCCGGAGTTGACACACCGTCTTCCCGTGCACGAAGTCCGCGGTGATTGTGGGGGGCCCGTTGGCCCGCTGTGCGTGATTTGAGTGCCGCAGCCTGGGCCGCAGCGTTGGGGTGAACAAGGGAACGGCTACTTATTTTGCAGGCGGCATATTCACGCGTGGACGGCCGGACGAGCCAAGCTCCACGGTGAGTGCTGTCTGAAAAACCTGTTCGAGCAACTCGCGCTGGAACACGCTTGCGGGCGGCCCGACGCGAAGACATTTGCCCTTCTGGAAAAGCGCGACTTGATCGGCGTATTGGCCCGCGAGATTCAGCTCGTGGGTCACGACGACAACCGTATAACGGTTGGCCGTCGCAAGCCGCCGCAGCGTTTCGAGCAGATCGACCTGCGCGCCGACATCAAGGTGCAGCGTGGGTTCATCCAGAAGGAGAAGCAGAGGCTGCTGTGCAAGGGCGCGAGCCAAAATAACGCGTTGCTTCTCGCCGCCCGAGATTTGATCCATCAAGCGGTCGCTGAGATGTTCGGCGCCGACTTGAGCAAGGGCATTGCGTGCGATGAGGACATCCTCTTCCGTTTCGAATCGCAGCACGCGATTGTAGGGATGCCTTCCCTGAAGAACAAATTCCCAAGCACGCGAAGGGAAAAGCAATGGGCTTTCCTGCTGGACCATGGCAATGCGCTGGCCGCGGGTCCGGTGCGGAAGCGTGTGCGTGACGAAACCGTTCAGCAGCACGCGGCCGGAAAGCGGTTCCAGCGCGCCCGCGATTAGTTTTAACAGGGTGGATTTGCCACAGGCGTTTGGCCCAACGATCGCGACGATTTCGCCGGGGCGCGCCTGAAAGCTCGTCGCTTCCAGCGTAAAGAGAGGCGCCTGCGTTGGATTGGCGGAGTAGGCATAGCTGACCTGTTCGACGCTCAAGCGAATGTCGGAGTTGAAATCGCCGGCGTCTCCCAAAGGACGCGAGGCAGAAGCGGAGGAGCGAGCGTAGCTGCTCACGCCAGCCTCCTGCGCATCAAGTAAAGAAAAAGTGGCGCGCCTGCGATGGCGGTCATGGCGCCGACTGGAAGTTCCGCCGGAGAAACAACGGTGCGCGCGAGGGTATCGGCAACCACCACAGCTATAGCGCCACCAAACGCGGCCGTCGGAAGAAGAATGCGATGATCGGAACCGAAGAGAAGGCGCATGACGTGAGGAACCAAGAGGCCGACATAGCCAATGGCGCCGCTCACGGAAACGGCCAGACCGGTTAACAAGGATGCCGCGATGTAAACGACCAAGCGCACGCGCCGGACGTCCACGCCGAGGTGCATCGCTTCTTTCTCACCAGCGAGGAGCAGGTTCAGATCTGACGCAGTAGTGTAAATGGCCGCCGCGGCCAGAAAGAAACCGAAGCGGAGGATGAGGCTCACAATGCGCTGAGGCGGCGTGGAGAGTTCACCCATCATCCAGAAGGCCATGCCACGATAGTTGCCGCCGGTCAGGGTAGACATGAAAAACATGATGATGGCTTGTAGAAAAGAAGCCGAGATAATGCCGGCCAGCAACAAAGTGCCGCTGTCGATTTGTCCTTCTCTTAAGCCAAGGAAATAAACCGCGGTGACCGTGAGTGCCGCGCCAAGAAATGCGCCGACGGGCGTCAAGAGCGCGGCTACCGCAGGCGCGAGAGCCAGATGAGGCTCGACAATCAGCGCGATGATAGCGCCGACCGCCGCGCCGCTCGAGACGCCGAGAACGTACGGGTCGGCCAGAGGATTGCGCAGCAGCGCCTGAAAACTGGCGCCCGCAACGGAAAGAGACGCGCCCACAAAAATGCCGAGAAGAATGCGCGGGAGCCTGATATCGAAAATGATGAGCTGATATTCACTGGAGAGCTGGCTGGTTTGGCGAAAGAGGACGCGGAGCAGATCATGTCCCAAGCCGTAGAGCGACACGGGGACGGCACCCAGTTTGAGTGCAACCACCACGACAATGAACAAAACAGCAGAAAGGATCGCGCACTGCACGAGCAAGCGGCTAAGCGTCAAAGGGCGCAAGCGCAAACCTCCAAGAGAGCGGGAACTTGAATGGACGAATCCAGTACGAAAAGTGAAGGTTGTGGCTGAGCCGGGGGCGGAATTTTCTTCTCCTTATCGTCGCCGGGTTGCGCCGAAAAAGCTTCGGGATGCAATTGCCGCGCGAGATCCTCGATGGCGGATACGATTCGCGGCGCCGGCCTGTTCACGGCATCGCTGATGACGGCAAAGCGGCGGTTGCGCACAGCTTCGAGACCGCGCCAGCCTGGCCGCTCGGCGAGTACGTCGAAATCGTTCTGCCCGCTCTCGGAATGAGAGGCGGCGAAAACGAGAAAATCCGGTTGCAGACGGACAATTTCTTCGAGGCTAATGTGAGGCCAGTCTTGCGCGGAGTCGACGATAGAGGTGGCCCCCGCCAGCCGCATCGCATCGGCGATAAAAGTTCCCTTGCCCACAGAGATCAGGGGATCCGACCACACAATAAATAGAACTCGACGAGGAGGCAGGACGCTCAGGCGCTGCTGCAGATCGGTCAGATGGCGCTGGAGATCGGCGCCGAGAGCAACTCCGGCTTCGGGCACGCCGAGCACGTCGGCAAGCCGCTGAGTCGAGGAAATGATTTCCTGCACGGTGTGTGGATCGGTGGCGTAGGAAGGGATCGCCAGTCCATCGAGGGCGTTCACCGTCTCGACGCGATTCAGACCTTTGGTGACGAGAACGAGATCGGGGCGCAAGGCGACGACCTGCTCAAGACTCGGATTGATCGCGCCGCCTACTTTGGGTTTTTTCTGAGCATCGGCGGGATAGTCGCAGTAATCCGTGTCTCCGACGAGGCGATCCTGCAAGCCAAGCGCGTAGATGGTTTCTGTAAGACTGGGGGCGAGTGAGACGATGCGCTGAACGGGCTGCGGAACGCGCACGGGACGGCCTGCTTCATCCACGTAATCTTTGTAGAGCGTAGCTGGGGGCGGACTCGCAGACGGTGTTTGTGCCTGCAGTTCGGCGCACAGACACGTGGCGAAGAACAGGAACGCGGCGAGACCGCTACCTGCCGCAATCATTTTTCGTGCGTCTTTCCGTTTCGGCACAAATCCCCGCGGGCGAGAGCAAATTTCTAGCACAACAAAAAAGCCCCGCGAGATACCCTGGGGCTTCTTGGCGGCGCTTCTTCTCGCGAAAAGCGCTGGCCTCTGCGGCGCGGGAGGGTAGTCTGGCTTACGGCTCATTCAGCCGATTACAGTGGCGGGACCGCGGCCGATTCTCACGGCCTTCCCCACTTCCCTTGCCTGCAAATTGGAA
>DATEQG010000102.1:0-50861 GCA_035272765.1 Candidatus Acidiferrum sp. | reverse complement strand
CCTGTTGCTACTCCGTATAGGGGTTCCGCAGGCGGTGGAGTTGCTCGAGGCTCAGTAGGCGGAGGGTTCCGTGGCGGATCAGTGGGCGGTTCCCATGGTGCTAGCGCTTTCCACGGTGGCGGCGGTTTCCATGGCGGTGGTGGAGGCCATGGCGGCGGTGGACACCGGTAATTGACTTAGATTCTCCAAACGAAAATGGAACGGCTGGCAGCGCACGCTACCAGCCGTTTTCGTTTTTGGACTCGGTTGGACGGTATTGTTCCGATCACTCAATTTCGCGGGCGGAATAAGACTGTGCAGATTTATCGGCATAGTGCCTTGAGTCTGAGAATCGGCTGGCGTAATGTACGGCGCGTGAATGCGCTGAGGAATAGCTCGAAATTGGGCGGGACTGCATGTCCTTTGCTTGAGAGGCAGATTTAGGTGCCAACTCTCGAGCTGCCGCACTCACCTCATGCACCCGAGTTGAGTCCCGTTACGATTAATTACCGCGAGTTTGGGAACGGTAAACCTCTCGTTTTTCTTCATGGCGGCTGGGGCTATGGAGTCTATCCCTTCGATAGGCAGATGGAAGCGTTGCAAAGCGAGTACCGGATCCTGATCCCCGACCGCACCGGATATGGGCACTCGAGCCGAGTCTCGGGCGAAATGCCGCTCGATTTTCACGGCAGAGCGGCGGCGGAAACGATCTCGTTTCTTGACGAGCTCGGCATCGAGCGGGCCGTGCTGTGGGGCCATAGCGATGGAGCGGTCATCAGCGCGATGACCGGGTTGGGGGCACCGGACCGATGCGAGTGTTTGATTTTGGAAGCTTTCCATTTTCTGCGGAGAAAACCGGGATCGCGGTCTTTCTTCGAGCGGTTTGCTGCCCACCCTGAAGACCTCGGCGACGAGACGAAAAAACTGCTTGCGCAGGACCATGGAGAAGAGCAGTGGCCAACGGTGTTACGGCGGAATTGCACCGCTTGGTTCCGGATCGCCGATCAGGTGCAGCGCCCGGATGAGGATTTGTACGACGGACAGCTAGGCAAGCTTGCGGTATCGACGCTCTTTTTGCACGGAAGCCTTGATCCGCGAACGGAGCCAGGAGAAATGGAGCTTGTTCGCGGGGCAGTGCCGCAAGCGACGATGAAATTCGTCGGCAACGGGAAGCATAGCCCGCACAGCGAAGAAGCTGCGTTTAAAGAATGCAATGCGATTGCGAGGGAGTTCCTGCACAGGCAATCAGAAACTACCAAGCCACATTTTCGTGGAGGCTGAGAGCCGAGACCGATCCATCGAACGTGTAAAGGGACAAGGAATACGAGGACCAGCTTGATTTTGCCGGATTTGTAACAGATTGCCCTTCCGACCTTCATATGGTAGTAACGTAAATCACAGAATTTATCTGGAGTGCCGTGCGAGTTAGGGCAAGGCACACGAGTTGCCGCCCCCTCGCGGCGATTTGGAATGAGGTCGAGGAGAACGGAGCGTCCTGAGTGACGCTGAGTGACTCCGGCTGGATGCGAATTACACCGGGCGCGGCGTATCCCAAAACAATTGGTTTGACCAGAATAATGAGTTGTAGATGGCGGAGCGCTGGGCAGGCGCCATCCGTCGCCAGCCTAAAGCATAATTCTGGGCGGAGCCTGTGGAAGCAACGGCATCTAAGACCGATAGATTACTTTGGAGACCAGCAATGAAAGGCAAATCGATCAAACTCGGGACGTGGACGCGACGGGCTTTTGCTTTGTTCGCGATGCTGACGGTGAGCCTGTTGATGGCAGTGAGTGGAGAGGCGCAGTCGCAGGTTTTTGGCGCAGTGGGAGGAGCAGTCACCGATTCTCAGGGAGGAGTTGTCGTAGACGCTGTGGTGAGCGTCCGGAATCTGGCGACCAACGCGGTTACGTCGGGGAAAGCAGACAGCAGCGGCAGATACCTGATCATAAACTTGCAACCTGGAAATTACGAGCTGACCGTCAACGTCTCCAGTTTTTCCCCGTACAAGCTACAAGTCGTCGTGGAGGTTGGTGTGGTAACGACGGCTGACATTGTCCTGGGGGTCGCGGGGCAGAAAGAATCCGTGATGGTAACCGGCGAAGCTCCGACGGTAGACACAGAGCAGAGCACATTTGCCACGAATTTCAACAACACCGCGCTTGAGAATCTGCCGATAAACGCGCGCAGATGGTCGTACTTCGCGCTTTTGACACCGGGAGCGGTGCCAGACGGCACATTTGGCGACATATCGTTTCGAGGCGTGGGATATATCTTCGACAACAACACCGTGGACGGGACGGCCAACACGCAGGCATTTTTTGCGGAAGAAGTGGGGCGCACGCGCATGGCCTATTCGACAAGCCTGAATTCCGTACAAGAGTTTCAGGTGACGACCTCAAATTATTCAGCGGAGTATGGCCGCGCAGTGGGCGGGGTCGTGAATGCCATCACCAAAAGCGGGTCGAACGAGATACATGGAGACGTTTTTTACTTCAATCGCAATAACACGATCGGCGGCGCGTTTACACCGTTCGCCACCGGGGCGGTGCTTCAACCCAGCGGCCTATATGCCAGTGTGCCGATCAAGCCGCTGGATATCCGTCAGCAAATGGGCGGAGACGCTGGAGGCAGGATCATCAAGAACAAACTGTTCTGGTATTTCAATTTCGACGATCAAATTCACCATTTCCCGGCCACTAATATCCCGACGTCGCCGAACTTTTTCTTTTTACCGATCACGGTGGCCGCCCCGGCGTCCTGCACGAACGCGACACACAGCGGATCCGGAGCTCCGAAGACTTTGACAACGGGACAGATTCTGGATTGCCGCGGCTTTACACAAGGGGAGGTCAATTCGGCATTGGCTTTCCTCGATTCCACGACAGGGACCTCGCCACGGACGGGCGATCAGACTCTGTTCTTCCCCAAGCTGGATTGGAAACCGACCGACAGGGACACGATCACCGTTTCCTATAACCGCGCGCGTTGGACTTCGCCGTTTGGCGTGCAGACGGGCAGCGTTGTGGCGCGCAGCATCGATAGCAACGGGAATGACTATGTGCATGACGACCGCGCCATTGCGAGCTGGACGACGTCCATCGGGTCGTCACTGACCAATGAAGCGCGGTTTTCGTATAGCCGCGACTATGAATTCGAGTTCACCACTCCAGCGCTTCCGGGCGAGCCTGTCAGTTCGCTAACGGGCTTATCTCCGCAGGTAGATATCAACTCCTGCGGCTTTAGTGGCGGCGCCACTCCGACTTCGCAACCGTGCAGCTGGACGATCGGCGCACCGTATTACCTGGAGAGGCCGGCGTACCCGAACGAGCAGAGATACCAGGTTGCCGACACATTCGGGATTTCCAAGGGCCGGAACCTGATCAAAGTGGGTTTTGACGTCAGCCATGTGAGCGACTACCTGGAGAGCTACGCATCGGGAGACCAGCTGGGCGAATTCAGCTACACCTACCTGCAAGATTTTCTAAGCGACTACATGACGGAAGCGAACAACATCGGTAACGGCGGCGCCTGCCAATCCACCAACGCGGGAACTACCTACCAAATTCCTTGCTACAACGATTACTTCCAGACCTTTGGGCCGCTGGCATTTAATGTCGCCACAGTGGAGAGCGCCTTTTTCGCGCAGGACGATTGGCATGCCACGCGGCGGCTCACCATCAACGCAGGTCTGCGCTTTGACCACGAGGGGTTGCCGTCGCCGGTAGTGCCGAATGCGGCCATTCCGCAAACGGTTTCCTTCCCGAGCGAGCATAAGGAATGGGCTCCGCGATTCGGGTTTGCGTGGGATGTATTCGGCAATGGGAAGACGGCGCTTCGGGGCGGCTACGGCATGTTCTACGGCCGCATCACCAATGAACAGATTTACGAAGAGTTGACGCTTACCGGTTCCGCGAACGGCCAACTGAGCCCGACGATCTTTCCGACAACGGGAACGTCGAACTCAACGGGAATGCCGACGCCAGGGGAACCGATTTATCCGAATATCCTGGCGGCGTACAACGCGAGCGTTGGCAAGCCGAACATCGTCTACTTCCCCAACGATTTGCGGCTGCCGGGAGCAGAGGAATTCGATCTCGTGGCGGAGCATCAGATCGCACCGAACACATTGGTCTCTGTGTCCTATATCGGAAGCATCGGTCGTTTTTTGCCGATTGGCATCGATACGAACCTGCCGGCGGCGACAAGCATCTCGTATACCGTCTCGGGAGGACCGCTTAACGGGCAGACCGTTACGGAACCATTCTTCGCCGGCGCGCGGCCGAACCCCAACTACCAGCAAATGGTCATGTTCTGTTCGTGCGTGACATCGCACTACAATGGGCTGGTGGGCCAGTTCAATCGGCGGATTTCAAATGGGCTGCAATTCAATCTGAGCTATACCTATGCGAGTGCCAGCGACGACGGAGCTTCTTCTTCCGCGGCCATTACGAGCAATACTCCAGTGAATCCCGGCGACCTCGCGCTCGAAGAAGGAAGATCGTATCTCGAAGTGCGTCACCGGTTTGTAGGCACTGTCGTTTGGCAGCCGCCCTATTTTGCAAAGAGCGAAAATGCTTTTGCGCGCGGGGCGCTATCTGGCTGGACGGTGTCTTTAAACCAGGTCGCACAATCTGGCCTGCCGTATACGGCCGTCATTTCCGGCAACGCACCTTCGGGGCTCGGAGCCACGGTGAGCGCTGGAGGACCCACTGGCGGCAAAACCTCGACTCGCGCCGTCTTTGTTCCGAAGAACGGCTACACGCTGCCCGCCACCGTCAACACCGATATGCGGATTTCGCGAAGCTTCCATATCTACGAACGATCGCGGCTGGAGCTCACCGCGGAGGCTTTCAATCTGTTCAACCACGTCGATTACACGTCGGCGGTGACCACGGCCTATACAACCGGGGGTACCGCCGCTGCGCCAACGCTCACGTACAGCACCGGGATCAATGGGTTTGGCGCTTTGACTGCCGCAAACAACTCCGTTTTCATCGGAGCGCGCCAGCTTCAATTCGGAGCGAAGTTCTCGTTCTAGGACGTCAGCGATCGATAAAAAAGCAAAGATGCCGAAATACTGGCGTCTTGAATCCCCATTCTAGAGGCTGGTTTGTTTAAGCGTGCGGGTGCGATTTGTCGTAGATGTCCATCAACTGGCGGATGGACGCGTGGGTGTATTTCTGCGTGGTGGAGAGAGATTGGTGTCCGAGAAGTTCCTGAATAGCGCGCAAGTCGGCGCCGTCGGCGAGAAGATGCGTCGCAAAGGCGTGGCGCAGGGAGTGCGGATGCAAGTCCCAATTCACGTTGATAAGGCGGACGTATTTCTTGACGATGCGGCCGACAGAACGTTGCGTGAGGCGGCGGCCGGTGTAATTGAGGAATACGGCTTGGGTGTGAGGAGCATCGCGGTGACGGCCGCGGCGGCTGGAACATTGCAAAAGTAATTGCTCGCGCAGAGGCCAATACTTTTCGAGGGCTTCCTGGGCTTTGGAGCCGTAGGGGACGATGCGTTCCTTGTCGCCCTTGCCGATCACGCGCAGCACACGCTCCTTTTGGTCGATGTCGGGGAAGTTCAGGCCGGTAAGTTCGCTGACGCGCAGGCCCGCGGCGTAGAGCAATTCCAGCAGAGCGCGGTCGCGGCGGAGCAGTAGGCTTTCGTCTTCGAGTCTGGCATGCTGGCTGGGAGAAGCATTTGTATCCGCGCGCCGGCGTTTCTTGGGTGCTTCACCACCGCTGCCGGAAGCCGGACTCAATCCTGCGAGCTGATTTAGAAAGCCGTTCATCTCCTCGGCCGACAGTACAGAGGGAATGCGTTTGGGCAATTTGGGAGTGGGCACGAGCCTGGCGGGATTTTCCTGCAGGCGGCCTTCACGAACGCAGTATTTGAAGAAGGAGCGAAGCGCGGCGAGTTTGCGCGCGATTGAGCTTTTCTGCAAGCCGTGATCGTGCATGTGTCCAACAAATTCGCGGATCGTGTTGTGCGTGACAGCGGTTAGAGCCGGGGGCTCGAGGCCCGGCGGTGATAAATAGGCGACGAATTGGCCGAGGTCCTTGCCGTAGTTGGAAATCGTGTGGGGAGAGGAATTCTTTACTGCATGAAGATACTCAAGGTATTTGGCGATGGCCGTTTTCATCTTGTGCCGGGGACTCAGCCGGACTCGCACTCTCGATTATAGGACAGCACATGGCGGCAAGCGTGTCTAATCGACGCATGTATCACAGGGATGTGATGCCGGAAACACTCCTTTTGTTTACTTCTCGTAGTGTTATTTCCTGAACGGTTATCTCCTGAACATAAAACAATGGTACGCTTCCCCCATTCGGCGGATATCTATGGGGAGGTTGGTATGCGATTTCAGAATTTGGTGGGCAGTATTGTTCTTGCACTGTGTTTCGGTGGAACACTTTCGGCGCAGGAACCCCAACAGCCGCCTCTCGACGCTGGCAAGCCGCCTGCGCCCGCGGCAACTGCGCTTCCGGAAAAGTTGATTCTCAGGGAAGGCGCTGACGTAAATCTGAAATTCGCGCAAGACTTGAATTCGAAAACCGCGAATGACGATGACCCCGTCAGCCTTGTGCTAGATCAAGACATCAAAATTGGAGAAATGGTGGTTGTGAAAGCCGGAGCGAAAGCCGTGGGAACCATAACCCACGCGAAAAAAGCGGGGATGATGGGCAAGGCCGGCGAGCTGAACATGCGATTGGATTATTTGATCACGGATGCGGGCCGGCTAAGACTGCGCGGAACAAAAGGGAAAGAGGGAGAAGGAAAAGTGGGCGCGACGGTCGCGCTGACGGTTTTGTTCGGGCCGATTGGCTTGATAAAACATGGAAAGGACGTTGAGATCAAGCCGGGAACTCCGCTGCTTGTCTATACGGATGAGAATTACGAGGTACTTGCACCGAAGCCGGACGTCCACGCAATGAATTAAAGCTTTGCGCCGACGGGCGCGGCTTCTTCGGGCTGAACTTGCGGCGGCGGAGCGACTGCAGGTTCGGGAGCGAGTTTCTCCCAATCGCAGCCTTCCTTTAGGCAGGTGTGCACCAAACCAATTTTGGTTTTCTTTTCGACGATGAACGGCGCGCCGCACTTGGGACACGGTTCGGGCAGCGGCATGTACGGCGTTGTGAAATCGCAATCGGGATAACGCGAGCAGCCGTAGAAGATGCGCGGACGGCCGCGGCCGCCTCTTCCTGCGCTGCCACGGCGGACAAATTCGCCTTCCTTGCACTTGGGGCATTTGATGCCCATGGTGATGGGGCGCGTGTATTTGCACTTGGGATAGCCGGTGCAGCCGATAAATTCGCCGAAGCGGCCGTGCTTTTTGACGAGGCCGTTGCCGCAGAGTGTGCACTTTTCGTCGAGCGGCTCGTCGGGCTGCATAGATTTCCGCGTGCCCTCGACGAGACGACGCGTCGTTTGGCAATCCGGATATGCGGAGCATGCCAGGAACGGTCCGAACCTGCCCGCCTTGATGACCATTTCTTTGCCGCAGTTGTGGCAATACTCGATTTTTATTTCACCCGGAGCAGCGTCCGGCAAAGCAGGAGACAGATCCTGAATAAAATCGCAGTCCGGATAGCGCGAACAGCCCAAAAAGAAGCCCAAGCGGCTGATTCGCTCGAGCAGTTCGCCCTCACCGCACTTTTCGCACTTTTTGCCGGTGGGGATGCCCGCCTTGTAGGAGAGCATTTCGTCGTCGGCGCGATCGAGATCCACGATGAACTTTTCCCAGAACTCTTTTACGGCTTCGCGCCAGGGGAGTTTGCCTTCCTCAATTTCATCGAGCTCTTCTTCGAGGCGAGCGGTGAAAGTGACGTCGAAAATATCTTCAAAACTTTTGACTAGCAGCAGGCTCACACGTTCGCCAAGCATGGTCGGCGAAAAACGGCCCTGCTCTTTGGTTACGTATTCGCGCTCGACGATAACGGAAATGATCGAGGCATACGTAGAAGGACGCCCGATACCTTTTTCTTCCAGATCCTTGACGAGCGTCGCGTCATTGTAGCGCGGGGGAGGTTGCGTAAAGTGCTGATCCGGACGGATTTTGTCAAGCTTCAGCGTCTGGCCTTCGTTGACCCTAGGAAGCGCATTGCCCTCGCCTTCATCGGTCTTTTCGTCGTCGGCCACATCCACAACCTCGGACTGATACACTGCCAAATAGCCGGCGAATTTCTGCACCATGCCCGTCGCGCGAAACGTATAATCCGCCGCCGAAATGTCGATCGTCGTTTGATCGAACACGGCCGGCATCATCTGCGAAGCCACGAATCTCTGCCAAATCAATTGATAGAGCTTGAATTGGTCTTCTTTCAGGTACTTGCGGACGTCTTCGGGCGTGCGCGTCACGTCGGTGGGACGGACTGCTTCGTGCGCTTCTTGGGCGTCTTTCTTGGATTTATAGTAGTTGGGCTTCTCCGGTAAGTAAGCAGAACCGAATTTTTCAGGAATGAGCTCGCGCACTTGCGCCAGCGCGTCCTGCGAAACGTTTACAGAGTCCGTGCGCATGTAGGTGATCAGCGCAACGGAGCCTTCGCTGCCAAGTTCGACGCCTTCATAAAGGCCCTGGGCCACTCGCATCGTATTTTTCGCCGAGTAACGGAGACGGTTATAGGAGGCCTGTTGCAGCTTCGATGTCGTGAAAGGCGGAGGCGGATTTCTTCTCTTTTCTCGTTGCGTGACGCTGGCGACTTGCCATTTTGCCTTGCTCACCGCGGCGACAATTTTATCGGCTGCTTCCTGGTTTTTGACCTCGATGTCTTCGCCGTTGTGCTTGAAAAGCTTGGCTTCGAAGAGCGGTGGCTGGCCGGCATCGAGCATGGCGTGGATCGTCCAATATTCCTGCGGGACGAAGGCGCGGATTTCCTGTTCGCGCTCGACGATCAGGCGCAAGGCGACGGTCTGCACACGCCCCGCGGAAAGGCCGCGGCGGACTTTATTCCAGAGTAGCGGAGAGACTTTGTAGCCGACGATACGGTCGAGGACGCGGCGAGCCTGCTGCGCGTCGACAAGATTTGTGTCGACTTTCCTTGGATGCTCGAAGGCGGCGCGAATCGCTTTAGGCGTAATTTCGTTGAAGGTGACGCGAAAAATTTTCTTAGGATCGATCGCTGGAATTTCTTTCTTGGGTTCGTCTTTGGGCGTTTCTTCCACCACTTCAGGCTTGGCGTTCTTTTTCTTGAAGCGGGAGACGGTGGGTTCCTGCTCAGGATATTTGGAGGGCTTGGCCAAAACCATGGCGAGGTGCGCGGAGATGGCTTCCCCTTCGCGGTCGGGGTCGCCCGCCAGATAGACGGCATCGGCGGTGTTAGCAGCTTTACGCAGATCGTTGATGATCTTGCCCTTGCCCGCGATGATCTGTAGAGTCGGCTCAAAAATCTTCTCGTCGTCGAGGGAGATGGGAGGACGAACTGGCTTCTCTTTTACTTTCTTAGCTCCCTTTTTTGCTCGCTTCTTTTTCTTTCCGCTGCCTTCTTCTTCGCCGGGCAGACGGATGCCGATCGTCTTCTTGGGCAGATCCATCACGTGGCCAATGGAGGCCTTGACGAGGAAATTCCGCCCAAGGTACTTATTAATTGTCTTCGCCTTTGCGGGCGACTCAACGATCACGAGCGAACGAGCCATCTTTTCTTTGTAACCCCGTAATGTTCCGCTGGGAGAGCTGGAGAGGGCGGCGTGTGTCCTTCTCGCTAACTTACGTCTAGATGCTGCGATCCGCCTTTGGGATACTCTCAGGCCTTAGATGCAGAACCAGGGGCAAGTGATTCGCGCCGTATCTGCCGTTATAACAACACTTTGCTGAATTGCTTGCCGGGCGACTGCCGCACGATGCCTTTCATCTCCAGATCAAAAAGCGTAGCTAGAACTTCGGAAGAGTTCAAGCCGGATCGTTCGACGATGTCATCAATGTGCTTCGATTCCTCGGCGCTGAGAAGTTCGTAGATCTTTTTTTCGGAAGGGTTTAGGGAGGCGGCGACAAGGAGATTTCTTTGTTCCGCTTCGGGCTGCTCGGCTTTTACAAGCGCGGCTCGAACAGGCGTTGGGAGCTCTTCGATCACGTCTTCCGCGTTTGTGACGAGCTTCGCGCCTTGCTTGATCAGTTGGTTCGGCGCAAAGCTGACCGGCTGCGTTACGTTTCCGGGCACGCCGAAGACTTCCCTGCCGAACTCCATGGCTAAGCGCGCGGTGATGAGCGATCCGCTGTACTGGGCGCCTTCGATGACGATAACCCCCAGCGGCATTCCCGCGACGATCCGATTGCGAATGGGAAAGTTTTCCGGCGCGGGATGAGTGCGCAGGGGAAATTCGCTGATGATCGCGCCACGCACCAAAACCTTTTCATACAGTTTCTTGTTTTCCTTCGGATAGCAGACGTCGATTCCGGTACCGAGAACTCCGATGGCTCTGCCACTGGCGGCCATGGCGCCTTGATGGCCGATGGCATCAATGCCGCGGGCCATGCCGCTCACAACGACGAGTCCGCGCGCCGCCAGATCGCGGCCGAGGCGTTCCGCCATTTGGGTGCCATAGAGAGTCGGCCGGCGGGTTCCCACAATGCTGAGGCAGGGAAGGTTAAGGACCTCTGGATCGCCGCGGACATAGAGCAAGACTGGGGGGTCGTAGATTTGTAGCAACGTTTGTGGATACTCGGGTTCGGTCCAGTTGATCAAACGGCAGCGATCGATGTTGCCTGCGGCTGTTAGTTCCTTTTCCGCACGCTTGAAGGCTTCTTTTTTGAAGACCGCTTGCGCCACTGGGGCCGGCAAGCTACATCCTTCCAGGTCAGTTAAGGGCGCACGAAAAATCGCGTCCGGCGAGCCGAAGCGTTTCAGCAGGCGCGCAGACAGACGGGAAGCCAGGCCGGGCGTAAGCGCCAGCGCGAGCCAGGGGAGGGATGAGTCTAGCTCCATCGCACGCCAAGCCTATGCGCGTGATAACTGCACTGTCAACTAATAATTAATGTAAATGAGAGGAGCGCGATCAGCCGGTTTGGGCGGCATCCTCGGCGAGGACCGCGTCCAACGTGGCGGCAAAAAGGTCCGAGTCAGCCTGCGAGAAAATCAGCGGGGGACGGAGCTTGATCACGTTGTGGTGCGGGCCATCCGTTCCGGCGAGGATGCCGCGTTCGCGGAGACGGTTGACGAGGTAAGAAGCTTGTTTGGGTGCGGGTTCGCGAGTCTCGCGATCGAGCACAAGATCTACGCCCAGAAATAATCCCGAGCCACGCACGTCGCCGATCAGCGCATGCTTCTCTTGCAGTGATTTCAGCCGCGCGATCAGATAGCTACCCACGTGCAACGCATTTTCCTGAAGATGCTCTTCTTCGAGGACGTCCAGAACAGCGAGCCCGGCGGCGCACGCGACTGGATTGCCCCCGAAAGTGCTGAAGAACTCCATCCCGTTGTTGAAACTTGCGGCGATTTCTGGCGTGGTGACAACGGCCGCTAGCGGGAACGCATTTCCTATTGGCTTGCCGAGGACCACTATGTCAGGAACGACGTCTTGCGTTTCGAATCCCCAGAAGTGTGTGCCGAGGCGGCCGAAGCCGACTTGCACTTCGTCGGCGATACACAGGCCGCCTGTGGCGCGAACGTGCTTGTAGGTCTCCGCGAGATATCCGGGAGGAAAAACAATTTGGCCGGCGACGCTCGGCAGCGTTTCGGCGATGTAAGCTGCGACGCTGCGGCCTTGAGCGCGTGCGTTCTGCACAATCTCGGCAACGTGTCGCGCGTATTTTGATCCAGCCGCAGCATCTTCTCGCCGGTACGGCCCGCGATAGTCGTCGGGAATCGGTGCGACGTGGACCCACGGCTTGCGGCCACGGCCTCCGGGACCATCAAATTTGTACGGACTGATGTCGATAAGCGTGGTGGTGTGGCCGTGGTAGGCGTGTTCTAGGACGATCACGTCTTCACGGCCGGTATGCGCCCGAGCCAGACGAAGTGCAAGTTCGTTAGCCTCGCTGCCGGAGTTGACGAAATAACAGACGCGCAACGGCTCCGGCAGAAGACGTGTGAGCCGTTCGGCATAGCGGTTCGCGTTGTCGTGGAGATAGCGGGTATTGGTGTTGAGAAGGGCTATCTGCTCCTGAACGGCACGCGCGACGCGCGGGTGGCTGTGTCCAACGAGAGGGACGTTATTGTAAACGTCGAGAAACGCGCGTCCCGTGTCGTCGTAAAGGTATTGCATCCATCCGCGGACAATCTTCAGCGGCTGCTCGTACGAAATGCTGAGGTTTTTTCCAAGCAGCGCGCGACGAGCAGAAAGAGTTTCGGCGGCGGCAGGCTCTTGGGGCGGGAAGCGCTCGGCGGGAATGCCGAGCAATACGTTAGGGTCGGGCGAGAGAGAAGTCCACACGTTGCGCTGCGATGCAGGGGCGACACCGGGAAAATCGGAGCGGTGCTCCAGCAAATCGACGATGATTTGGAAATGAAGGTGAGGCGCCCAGCCGCCGTTTTCGTGGACATCGCCGATATGAGCGAACTGCTGGCCGCGAGCGATCCGTTGGCCTACTTGGAGAGCGTCAAAGGTGTCTCGGGCGAGATGGCCGTAAAGCGTGAAAAACTCCACGCCGTCACTGGTCGTGTGCCGAAGAATTACGAGTGGACCATAATCCAGGGGAGCGGTATTGATCGCAACGGCGTGAATTATGCCGTCGAGCGGTGCATGGACCGGCGTGCCGGGTGCGGCGAATAAATCTGTCCCCAAATGTACGGTGCGGCGCTCATCGGTGGGATCCTCGCTGGCGCCAAAGATCGGCGAAGTATAAAGCAAGCGCGCTTCGATGTAGCGGCCGATCCCAACGAGGGCATTGGCGCTCTTCATCTTCCGAGAGATCGCCACGCTGAGGTTTTCCGTTTCTGACGCGCTCGGGTCAGCGCCGAGAAATGTGCTGCCGACGCTCAAATCAAAGACGACACTCGGAGCGGTTCGCAAGTCCGTATCGAGAATCGAGGACGCGCTTTTCCCATTAGACGCAAGCCAGCGCTGCACTTTGTCGCTGTGTGGCACCGCGGGCAAACCGCAGGCATCGCGAAAGGTATAGTGCGCGAATCTTGGATGTGTGGCAGCGAGTCTCTCGAGCGTTTCCCAGGCGGGGGCTTCGCTAATCGCGACGTAGGGATCGTCGGAGACCAAAGATTTGCGATGCGCGGAATTCGTGACGCTGACCGCGAGCCGCATCCCGATGAGCGCGTAAAGGACTCTGATCTCGGCTTCTTCGAGGGGAAAAGTGATGTGATAGCCGGCGACAACAGCGCTCGCCGCGGGCAGCGGATCTTCCTCACCTAATATCGCGTATGCGGCTGCAATCGCGACTTCGGAAACGGTGAGGCCGTGATGCATGTCGCCGAAGTCAATCACGCTCACCACTCGTCGCGGTTGCGGCCAGGGCGGGCTAACCAGAACGTTGTAATCGTTGGCGTCACCATAGATGACGCCGCGACGCAAAGACGGAAGCACCGGAATGACTTCCGATTCGTATAACGCAAGAAACCGATCGGCGAGCGCGCGGCGCTCGGCATCCTCGATGTAGTGAAAATAGTCTCGAATCCAGGCGGCGCGAGACAGATCCCATTTCAACTCGCGATGTGCGGCGGGATGTGAAAAACCCGCCAGCGCGGTATCCATCTCGCCGAGGAATTGCCCCAAGCTCCGCAGTAACTCCGGACTACGCGGATTTACTTTGGCGAGAACGGTCCCGGAAACAAACGTGAGCAGCCAAAGGAGCCGCTTCGTTCCATCGGAGAGCGCCGCGACCGTAAAAGCGTCGCCGTTTAGCGCCGGGCAAACACGCGGAAGCAAAAGCTGAGGCGCGCGCTCGGCCAAATATTGCAGCGCCTGGCACTGCATCTCCACGAAGGGATGCTCCCTCGCAGGGTGCATGATTTTCAGGACAAATTGGCGGCCGTCGGCCAAACTAAGATGAAAATTGTCGTCGTACTCGCCGGGCAGCGATTTGGCGGAGACATCCAGGCTGAAAATTTCGCGCGCCAGCCGCATGGCTTCCGATTCGGTGACCGGCTGGGCCACGCGCGCTTCAGGAATCATGCGCTGAATCTTATCCGCAAGGGCTGGAGCGCGTCCATTCCCGTGGGCTGCGCGGAGCGAAACACTCAAGACGCAGTGCGCGACGCTGCTACTTCTTCAACAAGCTCATGGGGCAGAAGGCTGGCGCGTCATTCCTCGCGCGCGGACTGCACGGAGACCGGGCCGTTCACTGTAGAAAGCCGGATCATGGCCGGCGAACCGCCGTATTCGATGCGGCGGTTGTTGTCGTCCCAGGTTTTTCGCGCGTTATCGCAAATGCTTGCGTGGCAACTCATCGGGGAATAGTTGCGCGATTCCACACTGAAGCTGGACTTGTAGTCAGACGGAACGGAGAGCGTCAGAGGACCGTTCTGCGCGTCAGCGGTTAGACCGGTGCCGCTCCAGGTCGTTCCTTTGAGATTGATCGAGATCGGACCGTTCTCGGTGTGAATGCGCACGTTGCCGCTGCTACCCGTAATCGTGATGGGGCCATTCGCCGCGCGAACGTCGGCATCACCTGAAAAATCACGCAAGGTGATAGGACCGTTCGTGGCATGAGCGGTCAGTTTGCCGTCCACACTATAGAGAGAAAGCGGACCGTTTGCAGTCTCGAGGTCGATGACTGACTCCTTCGGCGCACGAATCAGCAGGTAGATCGCCCATTCGCCGTCATCGCTGGGCCCGTTTGTCGAGACCTCTCCGTTTTTAACAGAAAGCGTCATTTGCGAGAGAATGCGCTGCGCGCTTCCATCCTCATTTGAAGCGAACTTGCAGGACGTCACCGAATAGGTGTCTTTATCCCAGCCTTGGACTTGAACTCCACCGTTCTTGTGCGGCCGAATGCGAAGCGTGGGCGCGTCTGCCTTCGTTACCGTGCGTTCCTCCGATTCCGTGACGGCGTCGCGTTCGTCGAAGCGAACATGGAAGTCGGAGCAATCCGTTGCAGGCTCATGATGGCCACCGGACATGCTCATCGAATGACGATGATCCCAATCGGTCCAGCCCGGCACAGCCGGGACCGCTGGTACAGCAGGCATTGCGGGCATGGCAGGCAAAGGTGGAGCGGCGAGCGTGGCAGGGTAGAAGCGCGCTAGTGGGGTCGGCGGCACAGGGGGCACAAGGGAATCGAAAGAAGGAGGCGCGGGCGGAGTTGGAGGTGTTTGAGCATCCTGGGCGCCAGCTAAGGCGCAGAATCCGCAGACCACGGTAAAAGAAAGAAGACAAACCTTAAAGAGCGATTTCATGGACAAACCCTCCCTAGCTACATAGACGAGCGAAACGCCTATCGGTCTGCCTGGAGTGTTCTCCTTTCTTGAGGAATTACGGCTGCCAATCGCAATCCAACGTGCCAACGCTCCCAATGGGAGGGCCGTCGGGCGGTTCGACTGGCGCAGTGAGGTCAATCCGCTTGGGATCTTTCTCGAAGAGCTCGATTTGTTTTGACGCGAAAAAAATGTGCGCTTGGTCGGAAATGATCTGGCGACCCGAAATTGGCGCGTTGAGCCAGTCCTTTAATCCGTGCACCTTCAGCGAAGCGATGGCGCGGACTTCCTCGGTGGCATGCTCGTTGCCGGCAAGAACCATTAAGTCGTACAGGACAACGTTGTCCACTGTCTCGGCGATCTGTTCGTTGTAGCCTGAGCCGTGGGGGGCCTGCCAGGTTGCGTTGAGGACGGCATCAATCACCTCCTCGAGGCCGGGGTTTTCGGCGTTGCGCGCGTGGAACTCGACAAGGCGGGCGGCACGTTCCGGATTGAAGAGAAATTGCAGTGTGTGCTGCGCGGCGGATTCCGCGGGAGCGAGCGCGTCGAAAGCTGGGCTGGTGTGGATCTTGAAATCCTCGCGATCGCGAGGATATTCCGGCGGACGGGGCGGAATATTCTTCAGGAGCGATTCCGGGAGGGCAAGCGTTTCGGGCTTTAGAGTAGCGAGGACTGCGGCGAGTGCGCGCCGCTGTTCGGCGGGCGCGACGATTTGCGTGGGGACTTCCCCATCACCGCGCAACGCGAATGTATAGTCCATTCCTCCGACGAGCTTGCTGGCGGCTTCCACCTGGTATCGATGGAACATGTAGATGGGCACAAACACGTCTTCGAGCGTGGCCAGAGGCGTGCCTTCGCGAATATTGTTTTCGCCGAAGCGCTTCAGCGCCGCGGCGCGAACCTGCATGATGCGGTTCAACTCGTCAACGGCGTTCGAGCCGCTGTCCCACAGATGCGCAACGCTGCTCGAAGAACCGGCCGGGCGGGCATCCTGGTCCGTGAGGTAGCGAAGCCCTCGGCCGAACGCGTCGCGCAGGATTTTATCGAGCGCGGCGTGCTCGTCGGTGCCAGGAGCGAAATCGCTGTAACCCCAAGTGATGGACACTTTGTCCCAGTCGCCGATGCCCGTGGCATAAGCGTCGGAGAGATCGGGAGTGCCGTCGGCGGCGAGCTTCACGAGCGGCGGCGGATAATCCATGACAGACGAACGATTGACTGTGCTGGCCGAATAGTTGTGCATGAGGCCGAGCGTGTGGCCGACTTCGTGGGCGGCAAGCTGGCGGAGCCGCGCGAGCGCCATCTCCATCATTTTGGGGGAAACAGGTTTGCCCTTTTCGTAAGGAGCGAGCAGGCTTTCGGCAATCAGATAGTCCTGGCGCACGCGAAGCGAACCGAGCGTGACGTGACCTTTGATGATTTCGCCGGTGCGAGGATCGATGACGGCAGAGCCATAAGACCATCCACGCGTGGCGCGATGTACCCACTGAATTACGTTGTAACGCAGATCCATAAGGTCCGCGTCTTCGGGCATGAGCTTCACCTGAAAGGCGTTTTTGTACCCAGCAGCTTCAAATGCCTGGTTCCACCAGCGCGCGCCTTCCAGCAGTGCGGAGCGAATCGGTTCCGGAGCGCCGCGGTCGAGGTAATAGACGATCGGCTCAACCGGCTCGCTCATTGCGGCTTTCGGATCTTTTTTCTCGAGGCGGTGGCGCGCGGTGAAGCGCTTGACGATGGGCTCGCTTACAGGAGTGGCGTAGTCCATGTAGGCGACCCCAAAGAAACTGCTTCGAGGATCATAGGCGCGCGGCTTATAGCCCGGCGGCGGAAGCTGCACGAAGGAGTGATGCTCGCGGACGGTGATGGACTCGGGCGAAGGTGTCACCTCGCGAACCCATGGGCCAGGGTCATCGCCTGAAAAAGTGAGCGTGGCTTCGACTTCGGTATTGAGCGGAAAATTCTTGGTTTGATAGATGGCGCAGCGCGAGGGATCGAGCTTGTAGGAGCCCTGCTTCGTGCGGCGCAGTGTTGCGGGAATGCCATGAGCGTCGCGCAAGAAAAAGTCTGTGGCGTCGACGAGCGCGTTGCCGTTTTCCTCGGCGGCCACCGTGAAACCCCAAAGCGCCGATTCGGCGAAGGAGTCGTGGACGGCGCGGCGCTCGTCGGCGTCATTGGTCACCGCGCGATAGCGGAGATTTTCCTCGATGAGCAGGACCTTGGGGCCACTGCGTTCGAACCGGACGATGGCTGTCCTGCCGAGCTGGCCGCGGTCGAGGCCGATGTCGTTCGAACCGATGCCTGCTGGAAGACCGCTCTGGTAAAGAAATTCCGTACTCCACCTTTTTGCATCGATTTCGAGCCACAGCTTGCCTTGCTTGGCATCCCAATAAAGATTGAAATAGCCGGGGAACTTTTGCGCACCCGCGACTTTCTCGGCGATGGTCGGCGACTGGGCGCCGTCGGGACGCGCCGCGAAAGACGCAGAGGAAAATCCGAGCAGGCAGAGCAGGAAAAGACACCAGGAACGTTTCAGCATTTTCAGCGCCTCCGAATGGAGAGAACGTTTTACAACAAAAGACGTCTGGCGCGGAGGAAAATCCTCTCTGCTATACTTGGTTGAAATCGCGAGCATCCTAACTTGCAAAAACTTCGCATCTCAATCGTGCAGTATCTGAATACGGCGCCGCTTGTCTGGGGCTTTACGAACGGTCCGCTCGCCGGAAAGTATGACTTGTCGTTCACCGTGCCGTCGCAATGCGCGGAAGCGCTGCGCGGCGGTGGAGCTGACATCGCCATCCTTCCGGCGATTGAGTACCAGCGCATCCCAGGTTTGGTCGTTCTGCCGGATTTGGCGATCGCCTCGCAGAATCGCGTGCGCAGTTTGCTGATTGTCGCGAAGAAACCCATCGAGCAGGTGCGTAGCATCGCGCTCGACCGCAGTTCCCGTAGTACCCAGGCGCTAACGCGCATTCTAGCGGCGGAGCACTGGAAGATCGATCCTGAGTTTTTTGAAACCGAGCCCGATTTGAGCGCCATGCTGCAAAGAGCCGACGCTGCTCTGCTTATCGGGGACCCGGCGCTGCGGGTTTCTATCGCGATCGAGAAAATGTGTGCCGTCAGCCCACAAGGGCGCTCGGTTTGCCAGGCAGCAACGCTGGGGTTCACCGGCGCAGAGATTTTTCATGTCTACGATGTGGTTGGGGAATGGCGCAAGTTCTCGAGTCTGCCTGCGGTCATGGCTGTATGGGCCGCCCGGCCGGAGGTTCTCAGTCCAGAAGTGCTCGCGGACTTCGCCGCCTCCCGCGACTTCGGGATAAATCAGATCGCGGCCATCGGTCGCGAAGCAGCGCACGAACTCGAGTTGCCGCAAGAAACGCTCGAGTCCTACTTGCGCCACAACATTGATTTTTCTCTGGGTGAAGAAAACCGCCGGGGCCTCGAACGATATTTCCACGAAGCCGCAAAATTAGGATTGATCCCACGAGAAAAGAAGATTGAGTGGGCAACCGTGGCGAAAGAAGCGGCCCAGGTCTCTGCGAAGTAGGGGCACGGCACGCCGTGCCCGTCTTAGGGGCTAGATTAGAGTTTGTGCAGGCCATAGGCTAAAATCAGCAGATTGCGACACAAAGGAACAACGTGGGACTGACCAAACAAGAAGCAGTCGACATGCTCCAATCCGATGACCTGGTGGGCGTCGGAATGGCCGCGCACCAGATGCGCCTCAAGAAAAATGATCCGCGCGTGGTGACCTACCAAATCGACCGCAACATCAACTACACGAATTTCTGCACCGAGTATTGCTCGTTCTGCGCGTTTTACCGGCCGCTCGGCGCGAAGGATGGCTACATCCTTTCCTTCGAGACCATCTACGAGAAAATTGAGGAAATGCTAGAGCTCGGCGGGACCGGCATTCTGCTTCAAGGCGGCCTGCATCCAGACCTGCAGATCGGCTACTACGAAAATCTCCTTCGATCGCTAAAAGCCCGCTTTCCGCAAGTGCATTTGCACTGTTTTTCCGCGCCGGAAATTCTATGCATTGCGGAGGTCAGCGAGCTGAGCGTCCGAGAAACGATCCAGCGCTTGATGGATGCCGGACTGCAATCTATCCCCGGCGGCGGCGCTGAAATTCTCGATGACGAAATTCGCGGAAAAATCGCCCGTCTGAAGTGCACCAGCGACGATTGGGAAGAGGTCCACCGCGTGGCGCACTCGCTCGGGCTGCGCACGACGGCCACGATGATGTTCGGCTGCGGCGAAGAGCTGCGCCATCGCGTGAACCATCTCGAACGCCTGCGCCGCATTCAGGAAGACACCGGCGGGTTCACCGCGTTCATTCCGTGGATGTTCGCGGCGGAAAATACGGCGCTCGGCAAAAAAGTGCAGGAAACCACCGCTGTCGATTACCTGAAGACACTGGCCGTCAGCCGCTTATACCTCGACAATATCGATCACATCCAATCGAGCTGGCTAACTCCCGGCATCAAAGTCTGCCAGGTCGGCCTGCAATTCGGCGCCGACGACGTCGGCAGCATTCTCATTGAAGAAAACGTGGTGTTCGCCGCTGGCGTGAAAAACCGCACCAACGAAAATGAGCTCCGCCGCATCATCTCCGATGCGGGATTCGTTCCCGCGCAACGCGATACTCTCTATCGCTCGTACGCGCTGAAATAATTCCAAAAAATTTAAACGCTATTTTTGTGGGGCCGGACGCTTCAGAGGACGAAGCACGAGCTGCACTTCGGTCCCGTCGGGGAGATCGATGTCTTCGAGCGGATAGAGAATGCCGCTGCGAAACCGGGCCTGAATCCAGCGCGGACCGGGTTTGGCTTCAGCCACCGCAGCTTTCGCGGGCGCTCCGGGAGCAGCGGGCGCGCCTGAGGTTTCATCGAGCGCCTCATTCGCAAGCGCATCCGCTTCGCGGTTTTGCTCGCGGTAGACGTGATCGATGCGGAACGATTGGAAGCCCATCGACATTTTCTTCGCACGCTCGAAAAGCGGACGGAGGTCTTCGCTCTTCACCTTATATTGCCCTTGCATCTGCTTGACCATCAACTCGGAATCGCTTTCGACGCGCAATGCGCGGATTCCGTGCGACTCCGCGTAATCCAGCGCGGCAATCAATCCGTAATATTCGGCCACGTTGTTGGTCATGCGGCCGATGTATTTCTTCAGCTTGGTAACCAGCTCGCCTTGGCCATCGCGAATAACGACGCCATACGAGGCTGGGCCGGGGTTTCCACGCGCCGCGCCATCAATGTTCGCTTGATGCGCGGGCGTCGCATTTTTTTGCTCCGCGGGCGAGTCCCCAAAGAGACCGTCACCGGCAGCACGAGTAGATTTTGGAAGGCGTGGCATCAGGAATGGTTAGAAGCCGAAGAAGCGGCGTGTCCCGAGCCGGAAGCAGGATCAGGCAGCGGAATCGGCTCCAAAGTGTAGAGGATCAGGCCGCAGGATTCGCAGCGGTAAATCTCTTCGTTAGGGTCGCGGCGAAGCTCCTGCAGGGTGTGCGGAAGCACCCGCATTCCGCAGCCGCGGCACTGCCCATCGCGGGCTTCGGCAAGACCGGCGCCATGATGGCGTTTGGCGATGCGCGCATAGAGTTCGCGCAAGTCCTCGGGAACCGGCGCCAGGGCACGCTCACGTTCGGCAAGCAAGGATTCCAGCTGTTTCTTTTTCTCGCCCTGTTGCGCTTCGATCTCTTTTCGTTCTTTATTTACCGCTGTCTCGTCTTCTTTCAAATTCGCTTCGGCGTGCTTCACGCGCCGTTCGGCCTCTTCGCCAGACATCATCACGTTGAGCTGCGCGTCTTCGGCTTTGGCGACTTCCGCTTCCGCGTTGGCGATCTCGTGCTGCAGAGCTTTGTACGCTTCGTTAGTTTTCACGGCGCCGCTCTGGTCGCGGTATTTCTTCGCGCGGTCCTTCCACTGCTGTACGTCCAGCTCGAATTTCTTGCGCTCTTTCTGGCTGTTGACCAGGCCCTCTTTAGCGGCGGCCACGGCTGCCCGCGCCCCGTTTAGTTTGGCATCGGCATCGCGCACACGCTTCGGAAACGCCTCAATCTCGGCACGCACGGCGGCAATCAAGTGGTCGACACGCTGGAGCTCGATCAGGTGAGGAATGGCGGAATGCATCGGTCTGTAATACTAACACAGGCGGCGCTATGCTTTGCCCGTCATACCCCGGGCCTTCTAGTGGACCTTTGGAGCCCCCGGCGATTGGAAAGCTCTGTAGAATGCCTTGATTTGCTTGCAAGATTTCCGGGAAGGCCCGTTCTAAGGAGGAAGCAATATGCCACATGTGCAGATCACCTGGGTGGAGGGACGCACGCCAGAGATGAAACGCAAGATTGCCGAACGCGTCACGTCCGTGTTGATCGAAGACGGACGCGCGAAACGAGAGAATATTCATGTGTCGTTCCACGACGTGCCGGCAACGAACTACGCCGAAGCAGGCGTGCTTGTGGCAGATCAAAAGCGCACGCCGTAAAGAGCCGTAAAGAAAAGAAATTCAGCGCGCAGTCGCGGACGCTATCGGCCGGAGCGCCGGACCAGTCTCGGCCCACGGCGCTTTCAAGGATTACAGCGCAGCAAAGGAGGCCTTCACGTGGCGGACACCTTGCAGAAAAATCTGGACAGGTGGATCGCGGCTGGCATTCTGGACGCTGATACAGCCGGACGGATTCGCTCTTTCGAAGTATCCCGCGGTTCGGGAGAGCGACTGCGCTGGCCGGTCCTGCTGGCCCTGGCGCTAGGCGGACTTCTCCTCTGCGCCGGCGTCTTGCTGTTCGTTGCCGCGCACTGGGAGGAACTCACTCCCGGCTCGCGATTCGCCCTTGTTTTGCTGATGGTCGCGGCCTTTCCTGTTGGCGGCGCGCTCGCCAGCGAAAAATTCCCCGCCTTATCCACAACCTTTCATGCCATTGGCACTGTATGTCTTGGCGCGGGCATCTTTCTCGCCGCGCAAATCTTCAATCTCGAAGCAAACTGGACAAACGGAATCTTGCTTTGGGCTGTGGGCGCGCTGATTGGATGGCTGCTGCTCCGCAAATGGCCTCACGCCATGCTCCTGGCTTTGCTTGTGCCACTGTGGCTTGTCGGCCGGTGGTTCTATAGCCCAGAACACACCTGGCGAACGGGCAGCACATTCGTTTGGGAGGGCCTGCTTCTTCTCTCGCTCACTTACCTCAGCGCGAGAACAGCGGATCGCGAATCTCCGGAGCGCAAAGCGCTTGTCTCTATGGGCGGAATTGTGCTGCTCCCTTGCGCAATCATAGCGGTTATCGAGCGCGGCGAATTTGCCCGAAGTTGCGGACAAGGCTCGGCCACTTCCCCCTCATTCGTCCTGCCATGGCTGATTGCTATGGGCGCGCCCGTCGTCCTTGCGGTTCTGCTCCGTGGCCGCGATGCATGGATGAATGGCGTCTCCGCCCTGTGGGTGCTTGGGCTGGGCCTCGTTACGCCCCACCGAAGTTTTCTTTGGAACGATTGGGACGTGATGGGCTTTTACATTTGGGCGGCTGTGGGAGCCGCCGGGCTCATCGCCTGGGGCATCGCGGAACGCCGGCGCGAGCGCATCAATCTGGGCGTCGCCTCTTTTGCCGTGACCGTTCTGTTTTTCTATTTCTCCAACGTGATGGACAAACTCGGACGCGCCGAAAGTCTTGTTGGCGTGGGCGCGTTGCTGCTCTTTGGCGGCTGGGGGCTCGAGCGCCTCCGTCGCCTCCTTGTGGCACGCGTACAGGAGCAGGCGTCATGAACCAGGTTCAAAAAGGGCTGCTTTTCGCCGTAATCCAGATCCTGCTTGTTTCCAGCCTCGGCGCAAAACTCTTGTGGGACCGCGAAACCGCGCCGCGCGGCTGGGCTCTCACCCAAGGCTACGATCCGGATCTTCCCATTCGCGGGCGCTACGTCAACATCTCTTTGCTGGTGAACGCCGACAAGATCTTCCCAGGCGCAACCCAACAGCCGGGCACAACTCCCCTTCGCGTCTATGCCTATCAGAATGTGTACCTGACGGTGGAGAACGGCCGAGTCGTTGCCAAACCCGCCGATCACCCGACAGGCCTCACCGTGAGTGCGCCCCAATGGCGCGACGGCGAAATGCTCGCCACGCTCTCTCCTCCGGTTGTCTATTTCTTGCCCGAGCACGCCGCCGATCCCTTTCGCGGCCATCCCAGAAGCACGCTCTTTGTAGAAGTGACGCTTCCGCGCGAAGGTCCGCCTCGTCCGATCCGCCTTGGGACGAAGGTAGACAGCGAGATTATCCCGCTGGACAAGGAATAAGTTGCCAGGCTGAAGAAAATGCAGCTGACGAAGAAATATTTGTCCGAGAACGAGGTAATGGAATTCCGCGCTTCGTTCGCCAGGCCGATGCTCTCTGGGCGCGCCGTGGGTTTAGTGAACCTCCATGTTCTGATTGATCGTGAGCGTGGGATAGCGAATGGGCGAACCTGCGGCGGCTGGAGCGTGGCGGGCCGTGGCGCTAAAGTCGCCTCCGGAACACTCGATCGAATAGGTGTAACCGTCTCGCTCGGGCCGCGACATGGCCAGCGAATTGGACGAAATGAGTTCGTCCAGAGTCGCGCAATGCCCGTTTTGCGCGATGTAGCCGCGCTCCGCCTGGGCAATCTGCAAAAGATCAGCGCGAACGCCGGTGAGGCTTATGGCTTGCGTTGGCGCGGTGCCTTCGTCAGTGACCGGCATTTTTTTGAAGTAGAAATGATAGATGCAAAACAGAAGCGCTGCGGCGACGAGAATCGCGACGAGGGCACGCATAGAGGAAGTTTGGCCTTGAGCCGCACCGCTTGCAAGACTGGAGCGAAGAATGCGTGCGCGAGGAAACAACAGAACTCTTCTTCCACGGGGACGCCAGCTTCTTTGCTAGACTTCTCCTACCGCCTGTCCCTCCTCGCGGTGCAAAACCCTTCCCTTGGATTGACGAATGAACTCGTTTGCGCCTTCTATCGAGCTGCAGGCGCTCGAAAAATTACGTGATGAGGAGCTGGAAGAGGCCCGCGCACTGCAGAGCGTGATGCTGCCTTCGGAATCGCTCCGCTCGCGCGGCGTGACCATTTCCCATCAATTTCAGCCGGTTTCGGCGGTCGGCGGCGATTTTCTGGACTACTTTGAACTCACCGATGGCTCCATCGGTCTGTACCTCGGCGACGTCTCCGGAAAAGGCCTTCCCGCCGCTTTTTTTGGAGCTTTGGCAGTCGGGACTTTGCGCGGCGTACACAAAACGGGAATCTCTTCGGATAAGGTTCTTTGCACCATGAACCGGCGGTTGATGATCCGCGGCCTGCCTGCCCGGCATGCCGCCCTGCAATATGCCGTGTTCAATCCCGCCACGCGCGAGATTCAAATCTCGAGCGCTGGGATGCCCGGACCGCTGCACCTCACCGGCACGGGTTGTCGCCTGCTCAAGTTGTCCGGCATTCCACCAGGACTTTGGCCGTGCACGAGTTACGATGCCACGGTTTTGCGCCTCGGGCCGGGCGACTCCGTTTTGTTCTGCACCGACGGAGTTACGGATTCCATGAACAGAAACGAAGAGAGCTTCGGAACGGAACGGCTCGTGGCGATTTGCGAGGAACACCTTGCGGACTCTCCCACACACCTTCTCCAAGCTATCTTTTTAGCGGTGGAAAACTTCAGCCGGGGGCGAGACCCGCACGACGACATGGCCGCAGCTTTGTTCTACTGCTCAGAGTAATATCCAGGTCAGGCCGCCCAGAACCAGAGCAATCGGGATGCTCGCCCCCAGGGTATCGCCGCGCGGGTGCCCAAACAGCAATGTAGCGTCTGCGCAATCCTCTTCGGGTTTCCAATTGACAGCTTGAGCGCCCTCCAGTAACAACAATAGATAACGCAGATCGCTGCAGTCTATTTAGGAGAGTCCTCGATGAAAACGAAGTCCCCAGTGGCGCTTGGTCTGGCCTTTTTGCTTTCGCTGATCATTACCGTCCCAGCAGATATTTCCGCGGAGCCTCAGGGCGGCGGCCAGAAGGCTGGTGAAGTGGCTCGCGTGATCCCCGCAGTGAGCATTGCCCGCGGCTCCAAGACCCTCAACGCTTCCGCAAAGACCGAGGTCTACTGGCAGGACCTGGTGAATACCAAAGCCGACGGGCGCGCACGCATCGCTCTGGATGACGGCTCGGTCCTGAACGTGGGATCGGATTCCTCAATCAAAGTTGTGAAACACGACGCTGGAGCGCAGCAAACCGAGCTCGAGCTGGCTTACGGCAAACTCCGTACGCAGGCCCAAAAAATTTCAAAACCAGACGGCAAGTTTGAAGTTCATACCGCGGCGGGCGTCGCGGGCGTGGTTGGAACGGATTTTTATTCGGCGTTTGACAACAACGTGATGACCGTAATCGCCTATGAGGGCTTTGTACGTGTCTGCAATCTTGCAGGCGTCTGCGTGCTCTTGAAAGCCGGGCAGATGACCAACTTGCGCAATGGAAACAGTGAAGCGCCAGCGCCGCCATCGCAGGCGCCGCTCGACCTTCTTGTCGCAGCCAGCAAGGACACGGAGGTGGGCGCACGGCCAGGCAGCGGCCTGGAAAACGCCGGCCACATTGGCAAAGGCTTGGGCTTTACGATTGGGGTCATAGCTATAGTTCCCGTCGTTGTCTTTGGGGTTATCGCCAGCCACCACAACTCCACCCCCGTCAAACCGCCTCCTGGGAATGGCTGCCCCCCGGCGGATGCTAACGGGTGCGGCTAGACTCTCTCAATGCTGACAAACACCTCCGTTTTGGCCCTGGCTGCAATTCGCAGCCGGGGCCCTTTACTTTTGATCCTATGCAACTCGCTGGCTCGGTCAACCGTCAAACTAGTGTTACCAACTACGAGAGACGCATTGAGACCTGCATTTTGTGCCGTTACCCGCGGTAGCGTACACTGTATGTTTGACTCTGCCGTCTAACTGTAAGTGAGGCAATCCTTGAAAATTTCCGTTCGTCATTTCATGAATTTCATTTTGTGCTTCTTTGGCCTTTTGGCTTTGCTCCTGCCTTTCGCGGCGATCGTGACGCAGGCTGCGCCACCTCCCGATACGCAAGTCAAGAAATCTCCGCTTCTCGCGGCGCTTCAGGCCGAACTCGAGCGCTCGATGAAGACGTTCAAAGCGCAGGACCCGCCGGCCTATTACATCGGCTACACCATCACCGATACGCAGCGCGCGGACGTATCCGGCTCAAACGGCGCGCTTCTCAATAGCGCCGAGGCGCGCAACCGCTGGCTGGAAGTTTCCGTGCGCACGGGAAGCTACGAAACGGATGACACGCATAAGGTCGGCGAGCGAACGCAGACTAGCGCCAGCCCAGGGGCTTCTGTCCCGCTTGACGATGACGCTGGCGTTCTGCGGCGCGCCGTGTGGCTAGAAACGGATATGCAATACCGCGCCGCTGCGGAAGCTCTCATAAAGATCAAGACGGGCAAAGAAGTGAAAGTGGATTCGGTCGAAAACCGAGCGCCGGATTTCTCTCACGAGCAGCCCCACTCCTTCATTGGCCCCCAGGTGTCCTTCACGCTGGACCGCAACCCGTGGGAAGAGAAAGTCCGCGCCTACACGCGTACGTTCCGTGAATCCGCGGCGATCATCAATTCGATTGTGACTTTTACCGCCCAGGCGCAGAACGTCTTTCAGGTGACCAGCGAAGGAACCCAGCTGCAATTCGGCCAGATCCGCTACCGACTCGAGCTGTTCATTCAAGGCAAAGCGCCGGACGGAATGGACATCGACCGTTACTACAATTTCGACTGGGTGAACCCCGCGGACGCGCCTGACGACAAAGCCGTCGCCGCCGCGCAGGCGACCATGCGCAAGGAACTTGAAGGACTCGTCGTGGCGCCGATTAACGAGCCGTCGGTTGGACCAGCGCTTTTGACCGGGCGAGCTGCGGCTGTATTCTTCCATGAAGTCTTTGGCCACCGCGCGGAAGGCCACCGCCAAAAAGATGCTGCCGAAGGCCAGACCTTTGCGAAAAAGGTCGGCGAACCCATTTTGCCGAGTTTTCTAAGCATTGTGGACGACACCACAATGCAGAAGCTCGGGTCGGAAGACCTGTTGGGTTACTACCAGTTCGACGACGAGGGCGTTCCTGCACAACGCGTGACGCTCGTGGATCACGGAATCCTGAAAAATTTCGAAATGTCGCGTTCACCGCTGGTGGGATTCCCCACTTCCAACGGCCATGGGCGCCGGCAGCTCGGCGCGACGCCGGTTTCCCGTCAGGGCAACCTGATCGTGGAAAGCAGCAAGACCCTCACCAACGCGCAACTGCGCGCCAAGCTGATCGAACTCATCAAAGCGCAGGGAAAACCATTCGGACTGTTGATCGACGACATTGCTGGTGGTTTTACATTCACGGGGCGCGGACAGCCGCAGGCTTTTCAAGTTCTTCCGCTCGTCGTGTACAAAGTGTTTCCTGATGGCCGCCCCGATGAATTAGTCCGTGGCGTCGATATCGTGGGAACGCCGCTCGCGGCACTTACGAAAATTGTGGCCACCGGCGACACGCCGGAAGTCTTCAATGGCTACTGCGGCGCGGAGTCCGGCTCCGTCCCGGTTTCTGCCGCATCGCCCGCCATTCTGACCTCGGAATTGGAAGTGCAAAAGAAAGAGAGCTCCACGGACAGGCCGCCGATCCTGCCGCCGCCGGCGCATGACCCTGCAAAAACGGGAGGCCAGCAGTGAAGCGCACTCGAGGATTTGCAGGGCTCACGATTCTAGCCGCAGTGCTAAGTTGCGGCATCGTTACCCGCGCGCAAGCTCCCAAGGACAACGACCACACCCTGCAGGCTATGCGCGACGAGATGGCGCGCTCGAAAACCCGGCTTGAGCTGAAAATCCCGGGCACACCCCAGCCTCAGCGCCCGTACTATGTGGAATACCGCCTGCTCGATCTCGACGTGCGCGAGGTCGTCGGTGAATTTGGCGCACTGATCTCTACAAGCCACACGCGCAATCGTTTTATGGATGTGGAAGCGCGCATCGGCGACTACAAGCTGGACAGCTCTAATTTCATCAGCGATGACGGATTCCGCGGCTTTATCGGCCCAACTGGCTCCGTCGGCATTGACCGTGATTACGATTCCCTCCGCCAGGATCTCTGGATCGCCACCGACCAGGCGTTCAAGGAAGCGGTCGAAACCTATTCACGAAAGCAGGCGTATTTGAGCAGCCTCGCCCGCCAGTCCGATATCGATGATTTTGCGAAAGCGGCGCCGCTGCAGCTCATTGAGCCGCTGGTCACTCCGGACTGGAGCAATCGCAACTGGGAACAGGAAGCTCGCGAGACCTCCGCTACCCTTCGCGCATTCCCGCAAATCTACGAATCGCGCGTGACCTACTACCTGGTTTACGCCACGGAATATTTGCTAACCAGCGAGGGTACGGAAATTCGCACGAACCGCTGCTTCGCGGCGATCGAGTCCGGCATGAATACGCTTGCCGACGATGGCATGCAGATCAACCACATGTACGCCACCTACGCCCCGAAGCCGGCTGATCTGCCCAGCGTGGATGCAGTGCGCAAAGCCCTGAACGTAACCGGAACGGAACTGATGGCACTTCGCGCCGCGCCTCCGGCGCAGGATTACACCGGACCGGTGCTCTTTGAAGCGCGCGCCGCTGCACCGCTTCTGGCCCAGGTTTTGACGCCGGCGATCAATGGCGCCCGGCCGCCAGTATCTTTCACGCCTGTTATGGAACAACTCCTTACCGGGCTGGGCGGGAAGAGCGACTGGGTCGGCCGCATGGGTGCGCGTGTTTTGCCCCCGGGCGTTTCCTTGATTGATGATCCGGGCGCGAAAGAGTCTCACGGAACCGCTTTGCTGGGCGCATACGCCGTGGATGATGAAGGGGTCCGCGCGGAAAAAATCATGATTGTGGATAACGGGAACGCCAAAGAGCTTTTGATGTCTCGCCGGCCAGGTCCAGACTCCGACATTTCCAACGGCCACGGCCGCTCGGCGTTCTTGAATGACGCCAAGCCCACCATGAGCAATCTATTTTTCAAATCGACGGAGACACTATCGCCCGCCGACTTGAAGAAAAAATTTCTCGACGCATGCCGTTCGGAGAAATTGCCCTACTGCCTGGTGGTGCGGGAGATGGACAATCCTTCCATTAGCTTGCTTCATCAGGATGATTTTTCCGAATTGCTGGCAAGCTTTGGAGGCGGCGCCGGAACTGGCGACCGTCTGCCGCTCATCGTCTACAAAATCTATCCCGATGACGGACGCGAGGAGATGGTTCGCGGAGCGCGCATCATCGGCTTGAACACGCGAATGCTGCGAAACCTCGGCGGCATCGGCAACGACGACTTCGTCTATAACTACATGCAGAGCCAGGTTTCAGGTTTTGCCGGCACGGCACTCGGCGCGTTCGGTTCGGCGCAAAGCGGCTTGCCCGCTTCGCTCATAGCTCCTTCGCTGCTCTTCGATGACCTGGAGGTCCGCGGAGCGCGTGGTGAGCCGAAGCGTCTGCCATTGCTGCCAGCACCGCCGATGACGGCGGAGTGATCGCGACTGCCATCGAGAGATCGAGCGGGCTTAGGCGCCCGCAAAGCTTCTGAACATGAATGACCTGACCCGACGCGGCTTCATCCTGGGTACCGCAACTCTTGGCGCCTATGGTCTGCTCATCGGCGTTCAGCGCGCTTGCCGTTTTGCGCTCGCCGATAATAAGCCCGCAAAGAACGATACGGGTCCTGTACAAATTGTGAGATTCGCAGACGACGGAACGCGCGTGGGCGTTGAGACGGTGGCCAAGGTCGTCAAGAGCGAGGCCGAGTGGCGGCGCACACTCAGTTCCGATGAGTTTGACGTCACTCGCCGTGCGGACACGGAGCGGGCCTTCAGCGGCGCGTACTACAACAACCACGAGCCGGGCCTTTACCGCTGCGTCTGCTGCGCCAACGCGCTCTTCAGCTCCGAGACGAAATTCGACTCAGGCACAGGCTGGCCGAGTTTTTGGGCGCCGATCGCCCAGGAAAACGTCGTAACAAAAATAGATTTGAGTTTTGGAATGCGCCGCGACGAAGTGGCTTGCGCCCTCTGCGACGCGCACCTAGGCCACGTCTTTGACGATGGTCCTAAACCCACCGGCTTGCGTTACTGCATGAACTCGCGGTCGCTTCGCTTCCTTGCGCGCGCAAAGTCCTGAGCTTCCACCCTTAAGGAATTTAATCAGCAAAGCGGGAAGGTCTTTCCCCCTTATTGCTTCACTACCGCTAGCAGGTCTTCGTAGTCGTTGATCGAGACGCGGTCGATTTTGCCGGGGACCGCAAAGTCGAACGGCTCGCTGACATGGGTCACGGAGATCAGCCCCATTTTTACCGTCCTATCTCCGATATGGGCATAGACGGGTATAGCATCCTTCCAGGTGTCCGGGACTCCGGCGCGGGTGATTTCTCCTTTGATGTGCGTCTTCCCGTCGGCAGTAGCTTCGGTCGTGGCGTGGAACGTGTATTGTGCTTCGCCCATCCCGTAAACGTACTGGTTAAAGAACCAGTCCATCTTGTGATTTCCGTCCAGATCCATGCCGTGGGTCATGTGCTTCTCGACGATGGCTTTGAAATCCTCTGTGGACGCGGGCTTGTTGTCGAACGTTTTGCAATAGTCCTGCATCATTTCCTTGAACGCGTGTTCCGAATCCTGGTCGCGTGGATTCATCATCTGCAGGCGCAACATCTGCAGGATGTATGCACCTTTGGAATAGATCAGGTCTTGGTAGGCGCGGGGATCGGTTATGGAAGAGTGGATGCGCTCGCCCATCCAGATCGGACCGAGCGAGTCCCGCGAGCGTCCGAAAGCATCCTTATTGCGAATTTTCTCTTTTTCCTTGCGCCATTCGCCTAATGCTTCCTTCATGCTCTCACGGTATTGCACGTACAAAATTCCGGAAAAATCAGCAAAGCCTTCCGAAAGCCATTGATCGTGGTAGCTTTTCCAGCCGACTCGATGTCCCCACCACTGATGAGAGCTCTCGTGGCCGCGGAAGAAGTCCGTGAGAGCGGTTTCATCCTTAAGCCCGATGCAGTTGCGCTGCGTGGAATCCAGGAAGGAGCCAGACCATAAATAGATCAGCCCCGGCCATCCTTGTCCGTAGGAATAGCTGATTGGCAAGCTCGTGATGGCAAGGTGCTTGTAGGGATAGGGGCCGAAGTAGGACGAGAAAACGCGAACAGTGTTGGCCAGTTCCTGTCCCATGGTCTTGGCCATGACGGATGGAGTCATGTTTCCGACGGCGCACGCAAGCTGGCCGGAGTCAAACGCGCGCTGCAGCATATTCGTGATGTCGTCGCCTTCGCGGTTGGCGTAGATGTCCACCGCGACATCGCCCGCCTTATCGCTGACGACTTTGTAGTCGCCGTAGGCAAATCCAGCGACAGCAAGGGGAATTTCGCTTTTCCAGGTGGTGACGCGAGTATTGCCGTCGACGGTCTCGCCAGTTTTTCCGCCGGTGGCTACGAGGGTGGAATTCTTGGGGTTGTGAAATGTAATATCAAAATCGGACCGCGTCGAAAAACTGTTGGGCCTTCCGGGATACCACCCCGTACTTTCGCAGAAATAATTTCCTCCGCCTTCTTTGCGAATCGCGCGCTTTCCTCCGTAGCGAAAATCGAGCGACAAAGGCGTGCCGGCGGCAAGGGGTTGCGCGAGAATCACCGCCACATAATCTCCGAAGGACTGATAGCGGTCTTTTGTTTCTCTCGCCTGGTAGAACGGCAATGAATTGTTGCTGGAATCCTTTACCGATTCGAGGCGCAGATTGGAATCCAGGTCGAAGATGAGCACGCTTTGTCCCGCCAGACGCGGCTCGATATTCAGGTGCGCGGTGGCGTTCAGGTCCGCCCCGGACGTTACGACGGCGTCAATCTTGTAGCCGCGAATAATGAAGTCTTCCTTGGCTTGCGGATCCTTCCAGGCCTCGGCGCTCGTGCGGCTGCCCGCGGGAAAACTCATCCAGGTGTCGAATACTTTGAGCGGCCCCACATCCACCCATCGCCCGATCCTGATGTCTTCCGCGTCCAGCGCATCATCGCGGACTTCCACCCAGCTCTTCTCCGTTTTTAGATCCGCCAGAAAGTAAGCGGTGCGTGCGCGATCCGCCGACAGGATGCTTTGCAGCATCCGGGGCATGGACGATTCCCCCAGGTCCTCGCGGTCTTTAAGGCGTTTCGCATAGAGATCGTCGGCGCCTGAACCAGAAGCTTGCCATTTCACTTGCTTCGTGACTTCCTCGAGCAGGCCGTCCGTGAAGCTGAACGTGGCGTCGGTGAACTCCGCGTTGAGCCGGTCCTGCCTTGTAAACAGGCGGAGTTGCTGAGCCTCTTGCGGATTCGGCGGTTCTGCCTGCAGACGTCCTTTTCCGTGAAAGACAGCGCCGAAGACAACTCCGTTGACGGGCTGAGTAAACTGAATTGTGCCGTCCGTTAGATTGATGCGGATGTGGTCCCGGACGATCTCGATATTTTCGGCGTGAGCGGATTTGGCAGTGTCCATCACCGGAGCGGAAAGCGCGTTCCAAACGGTTGCCGCAGGCGAACCCGCCGGCGCCTGCGCAAGACACAACGGCGCGCTCGCAAACATCCCCGCAAAAGATAGGACCGCATTCCGGACAAAGACAATCATTTGGAGGGCTCCCTCAACGCTGCGTGAAAATACCCTGTCTTAGCTCCAACGGCAAGTGCCAACGCTTATACGCGTGTCCGGAGCGGATATACCGCAGCAGGCCCGATTTCGCACACGTTCCCGCAGGCGTGCGCTTGGACCCTGGGACTCGTGTAACGCGCTGCGGCGCACTTGGCAACCGCCTACGCTGTATCTCCGCGAACTGCGGAAACTCACGGCACTTGAGGTAGTCTAGTCAGACTGTGATGATGGCTCGGCAAAACGAGGAGGCGCGCGAGAAGCGCAGGGCGGCGATGTTGAGCGTAGGCTCGGCCGTGCTGCTGGTTTCCTTGAAAGCATTTCTCGTCATCCGCACGGGAAGCCTGGGCGTTCTCTCTGAGGCGCTGCACTCCGGCTTGGACCTGCTCGCGGCAGTCATCACCTTCCTCTCCGTGCGGGTCTCGGATGAACCGGCGGACGAACGCCATCCCTACGGCCATGGCAAGTTCGAAAATTTTTCAGCATTCGTTGAGACAGCGCTACTTCTCCTCACCGCTCTCTACATTATTTACGAGGCGTTTGACCGGCTCTTCTTCCACAGCGTCCACATTCAGCCGAGCATCACCGCCATCCTGGTGCTGCTTGTGGCGCTGGCCATCGATGTGACCCGGGCACGAGCACTGAAGCACGTTGCGCGAAAATACTCGAGCGACGCACTCGAAGCCGACGCTCTCCATTTTTCAACGGACGTGTGGAGCACCATGGTCGTCATTTCTGGCATTGGCCTCGTCTGGGCCGGCGAGAGTTGGAACTTGCCGTGGCTGGCTTACGCGGACGCTTTGGCAGGCCTCGCCGTTGCCGCCATTATCCTTTGGGTCGGCTCCCAGCTCGGAAAGCGAACCATGGATGCGCTGCTGGACGTCGCTCCCAAAGGCCTGCAACAGGAAATCGCCATGGCCGTAGGCCGGATGGACGGAGTCCTTGACGTCGACCGCGTACGTGTCCGGCGTGCCGGTAACCGGCATTTCGTCGACGCAACGGTCAGCGTGGCACGCACTGCCAGCCTCGAACAAGTGCATGCGCTCAGCGACGCTATCGAAAAACGCATCGGAGAGATTGTCCCATCGGACGTCATGGTTCACGCGGAGCCCCGAGCACCGCAGGGTGAGCATCTTTTCGAAGCCATACGCGCCGTCGCGCAGCGCATGGGCTTGGCGATTCATGACGTCACGGCGCTGCAGCACGGCGGGCAACTTTTCATCGAGCTTCATCTGGAAGTAGATGAGAACTTGAGCCTGCGCGATGCGCATCGCCAGGCCACCGAACTCGAAGAAGGAATTCGCAAGCTGCGCGATGGCTCAACGGACGTAAATATTCACATCGAGCCGCTCGGCCGCCACATCGCCACACCCGACGCGGGTGTCGGCGAAATGAAACAACTCTCCCGGGCGATCGAAGATTTCCTGAACAGCTTGCCTTCCGAATTCGACGAGCTCGTAAACTGTCATGACGTGCGCGTCCGCCAGGTGGAGCATCACATTCTCGCTGGCTGCCATTGCACGATGAGAGGCGCGCTGCCGATTACCCAAGTGCATGATGTAACCGCAGCGCTGGAAGACCGCGTTAAGGAGAAATTTCCGCAAATCTACCGAGTCACGATTCATCCCGAGCCCATCGAAGAAAAATAATTAGGCGGACTGGACCGTTAGCTCACAGCCAGCGGTTTCGGAGAACGGGCGAATACCTGTCCCGCCAGCGCGAAGATCGCCGGGAAGCATACGAGCACGTAGCGGGGCTCGGGTGTCTCAATCGTGGTGAGAAACGCTGTACGCAGCAGAATGTAGCCGAGAAGCAGAGCGACGGCCAGCCGGAGCGCGGAGCTCTCTCGCGAGATTCGCCATGCTCCCCACAATGCAAGAGCGATGTACAAAGCATTTAACAGAAAAAATCCGAGCGTGACGGATAGATCGACCGGATCCTCTTGCCAGGCTTGCTTCAGCGGAAAGACTTGCCCCGAGAATGGCAGCAGCTCGATGCGCGGCGTAAACCAGATGGTGAAAGCCCGCGCCACAGGCAACCACAGATAGGTGCGCAGGGGGTGCCGCGCCGTGCGCTCTCGCGCCAACTGGCCGAATGCCGCGTCTTCCTCGGGAGTAATCGTGACATCATTGTTGTATAGCTCGAGGAGCGCCGCCACACGGTCCTTTTCCTCCGGCGTGTCGAAAGCTCGCGCGGGAATGTCTTCCAGATGGATCACTTCATCGTCCAGCTTCCATGGCACGAGAAAGCAATCCTTGACGCGGAAGAGCCAGGTTTTTTCCCAGGCCATGAATCCGCGCGGAACGAATTCGCCGGACATATTTAGATTCTTGGGCGCGAGAAACTGCACTTCGTGCAGCGTCACAGCGTTGCGCACGACCCACGGCGCAAGCGGGAGCAGGAATCCGATTGCGAACAACGCCAGCAATCGCGCCAGAGAAAGAAATCGCCGCTTCCTCAACCAAATTAAAGCAAGCAGAATCCACGCCGCAACAAGCAGAAGCGGCGTTTCTGGGCGAAAGAGCGTTCCCATCCCGATCAGAAACCCGCTCGCAACAGCAAATATCGAATCGGCGTGCCTGGCAGCCCATTCGGCTTTGAAGAGCGCCGCCTTGCCGCCACACTCGCTCCAAATCAGGACGATGAGCGACACCAGGGCAGCCGCGGTGAAAAATCCCGCGAACACCTCGGTCATCGGAACGGCAGCATAATTTGCCGTGAAGGGGCACAGAGCGGCGATCCACATCGTCGCGGTATAGACGCGCCGCCAGCTTTCTGGATTCGGCCTCAGAAACGCCAGCAAACCCGCCAGAATTGCCGTGAACAAGCAAGTACACAAGTCCACCGCCGATTGCACAAGCGTCACATAGAGCCGAGCGTCCGGGCCGGTGCGTCCGGTTATCGCGTACATAATGGCCAAAAACGCAGGGTAGCCCGGCATGCGCAGATCGACCGGCAGCAGCGCCCCGTCCACGGTCACGGCATAGACATGATGCTGCAGCCAATTCGTGGCAAGTTGTTCGTAGAGCGCCGTGTCCGTCGGAGCAAAGGGAAACTTGAAAACAAAGAACAGCCGCAGGCAGAGGCCTGCTGCCAATGCGGCGACGGTATGCGAGAAAATTCGCTTCATGAACGCAACGCATCTTACAATAGAGCAGACGGAAACGTGCAGACGGTCTAGGCTTGCCCACGGCCCAGTTCCCTGCGATGCCGCCAGGTTACATGCATTGATGTATGGGTTGTGCTAAGCACTCATGAAAGAACGCGGACCTATCTTTTACGACGCTCAGCGCGCGCGATGGCGCCGCACGCGCCGTGTCATGGAAATCACGGGAGCGCTCCTGACGCTCCTGCTCGTCTATTTTTTTGTCACCATTGTCGTTAGCGTCGAGCTTCCGGCTGGACTGTTGCCGGAAATCAAGCCTGCTTTTCACGCTCTGAAAACGGCTGCGAAGAAAAAACCCGTGGCGGGGCGCGAAGGCCGCCGACGCCGCGTAGCCAACATCGGCAAAGTTCCGGAAAGCTACGACCCGCTTCGCGCAGCGTTCTACGTTAGTTGGGACGCCAATAGCCTGGCTTCTTTCAAAAAACACTATAAAGATCTCGACCTGCTTATTCCCGAGCAGTTGCATGCCGTAACGCCGGACGGCGTCATTACCATCGTGGACTACACGCACAACCAGACGCGTCCCGTGAAAGCGACGCCTGCGGAATCCATCTCCCTGTTAAAAGGAGACGAGCTGCACGAGTGGATGCAATCGATGAAGGCTGTCAATCCCTCCTTCGAATTGCCCATGATGGGCATGCTCGATAACTATGACGGCTATACCTGGCACATCGACGAAATGGCCGCCCTGCTTGCAAATCCAGCGGCCCGGCGTTTGCTGGTTCAAAATGTCACCGATTATGCTGTTCTGGCGCACCAGTCCGGCATCGTGGTGGACTTTGAGGAAGTGCCCGAAGCGAGCCAGGTTCACTTCAAACAGTTTGCCGCCGAACTCGCAGCCTCGCTCCACGCCGCCAGCCTAAAGTTAATGATCGCTCTCCCCGCGCGCGACGACGATTACGATTACGAATATTTCGGCAAACAGTGCGACGCCATCATCCTCATGAATTACGATCAGCACTGGCTGACGTCGCCGCCCGGCCCTATCGCCGCTCAAGATTGGTTTGTCGAAAATCTCCGCCAGATTCTGGAGGTTGTGCCGGCGCAAAAAATTGTCGTGGGCATTGCCAACTACGCTTACGACTGGGGCGAAACAGCAAAGAAGGGGACCTGGTCCGGCGCGGAGTTCAGCATTCAGGAAGCCCTCTTGCACGCCTACGAATCGGAAACGGACGTCGACTTCGACGAGGCATCGCTAAACCCGCACTACTCCTACTCCGATGAGCAGAATCATGTTCACAGAGTTTGGATGCTCGATGCCGTTACCGCTTACAACCAGCTTCGCGCGAGCGAGCGTTTGGGTGTTCAGGGCACAGCTCTCTGGCGGCTTGGCTCTTCGGACACCTCCATCTGGCCGATCTGGGACGCCACTCGCCCCGATGACGCAGCTCGTCAAAAAATCAAAGATATTCCGCCAGGGCCCGACTTGACGCTCGAAGGCAACGGCGACATTTGGCATTTTGCCGATGTTCCCAAAGCCGGCCGCCGCAGTTTTCTCTACGACGCGGACAGCGATCTCTTCACCGACGAAACTTACGAGGAATATCCCCTCTCCTATGATATCGATCAAATCGGCGGCACCACGGCAAAGAAAGTCGTCCTCTCTTTCGACGATGGTCCCGATCCCCGCTGGACTCCTGAAATTCTAGACGTCCTCAAGGAGAAAAAGGCACCCGCTGTTTTCTTCGTGGTCGGCGTGGCTGCCGATGAGCACCCCGATATTCTCAAGCGTGCGTTCGCGGAAGGCCATGAAATCGGCAATCACACCTTCACTCACCCGCAGTTTGATCAAATCACCAAGACGGAACTCAGGTGGCAGCTCAATCTGACCCAGCGCCTCATCGAGAGCACGCTTGGCGCAAAGACCATTCTCTTCCGCCCGCCATACGGCATCGATCACCAGCCTGAGTACGCCGAGGAAGTCGCCCTGCTTCCTGTCGCGCAGGATATGGGCTACCTGATTGTGGGCCAGCGAATCGATCCGGACGATTGGAGTGAGCCTGACGGAAAGAATCAGATGCCCGCGGCCGACATCGTGCAAAACGTTTTGCGCCAGGTGGACAAGGGCAACATCATCCTGTTGCATGACGGTGGCGGAGAGCGTGCCCAAACCGTGGCTGCGCTTCCGCAGATCATCGATGCACTTCGCGCCCGCGGCTATCAGTTCGTCTCTATCGGAGACTTGATCGGAAAAACGCGGGCGGAAGTGATGCTGCCGCTCTCGACGCAAGAACGTCTCGAAGCGCGCGCGGACGGTTTCATCTTCGCTATCTTCCAGTGGTTCCGGTTCGGCATCGCAACGATCTTCATCGTCGGCATCGTTCTGGTTAGCGCCCGCGCGGTCGTTATTGGGATTCTGGCGTTGATTGAGAAGCTTCGCCCTGACCACGCCGTGATGCCCGTCCCGGAACCCGCCGTCACCGTGCTGATTCCCGCGCACAACGAAGAAACTGTCGTGGTCCAGACAGTGACGTCCGTACTCGCTTCTGATGTGAAATCTCTCCGAGTCATCGTCGTCAACGATGGCTCGACCGACGAAACAGGACCGCTGCTCGATGCCTCTTTTGGAAATGATCCTCGTGTGCGCATCATCCATCAAGTGAATCGCGGCAAGGCTGCAGCCCTGCACCGCGCGCTGGGCGAGGCCGGCACCGAAATCGTCGTCACCATCGACGCCGACACGGAAATCGAGCCGGACGCCATCAGCAAACTGCTGCGCCATTTTTCCGACCCGACCGTCGGCGCCGTTGCAGGCAACGTCAAAGTCGGCAATCGCTCGAGATGGCTCACGCGCTGGCAGGCGCTCGAGTACATCACCAGCCAAAATATGGAAAAACGGGCCTTCGATCTTCTGAATTGCATCACGGTTGTCCCGGGTGCGCTGGGCGCATGGCGAAAACAGGCCATTGAAGCGGCGGGTGGCATCACCGCGGATACCGTTGCGGAAGACGCGGACCTCACCATCGGGATTCGGCGCCTCGGCTGGCGTATCAGTTACGATGAAGAAGCCATCGCCTGGACCGAAGCGCCGGAGACGGCCGGCGCTCTGATTCGCCAACGATTTCGCTGGACCTTCGGCACGCTGCAATCTTTTTGGAAGCACAGCGACACACTCTTCCGGCCAAAGCACGGAACTCTCGGCTGGATCGCGCTGCCGAATATTTTCGTCTTTCAACTTGTGCTTCCGCTGATCTCCCCGGTCATCGACTTGATGTTCTTCGGCTCTTTGCTCCTCTGGGGCCTGGCGCAATTCCGTATAACAAAGCTCCCTCAGCTTTGGACGACTGCCGACGTCGAAAAATCCGTTATCTTCTTCCTAGGTTTCTTGCTGATCGATGTGCTCACTTGCGCTCTCGCGTTTGCCCTGGAAAAAAATGAAGATTGGACTTTGCTTGTTCCTGTCCTTCTCCAGCGTTTTTACTATCGCCAGTTGATGTACGTCGTCCTGTTCCGCTCGGTGAAAGAAGCCGTAAGCGGCCGCCCGGTGGGCTGGCGCGGCGTGGAACCCGAAGCCCCTCCATCACGCTCGATCGCTCCTGCTCTACGCGGGTAGACCCGTTCGCGCACCACGCCGTCCCCGGCAACTCGTCGTCGTTAATTGCCAATTTACAGTCACGGACGTGTTGTAGACTTTCTTTCCGTGAACCTGGGAGAAAAACCGCCCACCGGCTGCCCGCTGAACGAGCGAGCGGATCGCCATCTTCAAAGCGCACGCGCCGGCCAATGGATGAGTGGGCAAGCTCCTCCCGATCGTGAAACGAGAAGCGAGTTCTCAAGACGGGCCGCCTGACCATGAGTGTTGAGCCGCGCTTTGCTGTCTATCCGAGCTTGCGAGATCAGTTGGTCCTCATCACCGGAGGAGCAACGGGAATTGGTGCTTCTCTTGTGGAGCATTTCGCTTTGCAGGGCTCTCAAGTCGCCTTCCTCGATATCGATCATAAGAGCGCGGAACAATTGGTGGCCGGCCTTTCATCGAGGTGCACCCACGCTCCTGCTTTTTTGCCTTGCGATTTGACGGATATTTCTAAGCTGCGCGAAGCCATCGCCGGGATTGAGGCACGTCACGGAACGATCCGAGTGCTTGTGAACAACGCAGGCAATGACGCTCGCCATTCCATCGATGAGGTTACCGCGGAATCCTGGGATCGTTCGATGGCAGTGAATCTCAGGCACCAATTCTTCGCAAGTCAGACGGTCATTCCGTCGATGAAGAAAGCGGGGCGAGGATCCATCATCAACATGAGCTCCATCAGCTGGGTCATTCCATCCACAGGATTGCCGGTCTACGTCACGGCGAAAGCTGCGATTGTGGGGCTCACGCGAACACTGGCTCATGAACTCGGGGCGCATAACATTCGTGTCAACTGCGTGCTTCCCGGCGCCATTCTGACGGAACGCCAGAAGCAACTATGGTTCACGGATGAATATCGCGCGGAGATCCTGCGCAACCAGGCCCTGAAGAAAATGCTTCTGCCAGAAGAGGTCGCCCGCCTCGTGCTCTTCCTGGCTTCCGATGACAGCAGTGCGATCACAAGTCAAAGCTACGTGGTCGATGGCGGTTGGGTCTAAGGTCTGGACATCACGTCAGAATTTTCCGCAATCCTTTTGGAGAAAGAGCTACGGGAAAGAACTGAATCGCTTACCGCCCGCTACGCCGTATTTCGTAGTAGTTGAGCGTCCGCGTGACGTTTTTCAAACTCCGATGATTTCGCCGGAGTCGTCCACGTCGATCGATACGGCCCGCGAGACCTTGGGAAGGCCGGGCATCAGCATGATGCTGCCGCAAAGGACCACGATAAATCGTGCTCCAGCCGATAGGGACGCATCCGTCACGCGCAAAGTCCATCCTGTCGGCGCACCCAGCACTTTCGGATCGTCCGTGAAGGAATATTGCGTTTTTGCAATGCACACCGGGAGCTTCGCGTAACCCCACTCCGAGAACTGCTGAAGCTTAGCCGTGGCTTGATCGCTGAAGCTGACGTCGCTCGCCCCGTAGATTTTTCGCGCGACCTTCTGAATCTTTTCTACAATCGGTTCGTCGAGTCCATAAGCCGGCTGCACCACTGGCGCGGGATTCTTGGTGGTCAGCGCAACTACGCTTTCCGCGAGTTCCTTTGCTCCGGGACCGCCCTTCGTGAACGCTTCGGAAAGCGCCGCCGGTGTTCCATGTTCGGCACAATACGCTTTCAGCCGGTTCAATTCCGCTTCCGTGTCCTTCGGAAACCGGTTGATAGCCGCAATTGTTGGAACTCCAAAATTTTTCAAGTTATCGATGTGTCTCCCCAGGTTCGGCAGCCCGCGCTCTAGGTCGCCTTCGCCTTGATTTCGGATGCTCTGCACGGTGGTTACAAGTACCGCCGCCGCTGGCGTTATGCCGGACTGTCGCATCACGATATCGAAGTACTTTTCGCCCCCTAGATCGGCCGCAAAGCCCGCTTCGTTCACAACGTAGTCCGCGAGCCGCAACCCCATCTCCTGAGAGATGACGCTGCTTGTTCCGTGCGCGATATTGCCAAAAGGCCCGGCGTGAACAAATGCGGGAGTACCATCGGTGGTCTGGACAAGATTCGGAAGAATGGCGTCCGCAAGCAGCGCCATCATTCCGCCGGTCGCCTGCAGGTCCCGCGCAAGCACCGGCTTCCCCTCGTGCGTCGCGCCGACCACGATGGCATCCAGCCGCTGCCGCAGCTCTTTCAGGTTCTTCGCCAAAGCAACAATCGCCATGATTTCCGAGGCGGCGGTAATTACGAACCCGGTTCTGCGCCCGCCGCCTTCCTTCTTGCTGTCCAGTGAAATCGCGATCCGCCGTAGGGCGCGATCGTTCATGTCCATCGTGCGCGGCCAGGTAATTCGCTCGGGGTCGAGCTTCAAATCGTTACCATGGAAGAGATGAGCATCGACGAGCGCCGCCAGCAAATTGTGTGCGGAAGAGATGGCGTGAAAATCTCCGTGAAAATGCAGATTGATCTTCGCGCTCGGCTCAATCTGGGAGAGGCCGCCGCCGGCCGCGCCGCCTTTCATGCCAAACACTGGCCCCAGCGAAGGCTCGCGCGAGGTGATGACCACTTTCTTGCCGAGCAGCGCCAGCCCCTGCGTCAGCCCGATGGCGGTAACCGTCTTGCCTTCACCGGAGACAGTCGGAGATGTCGCCGTGACGAGAATCAATTTCCCACGTCGCGCAAATGCAGGATCGGCAAGGAGCTCCAGGCGGACCTTCGCGCCGTAAGGTCCAATTTGTTCGTAATATTTTTCTGGAATGCCCAATTTGCGTGCGACGTCCTGGATCGGAAGAAGAGTTTTTGTCATGCTCTCATGGCATTGTGATCAGGGATTTTAATTCCGAACCACAGAGTACCACACCGGTCTTCGCCGCCGGTTATCACGGCTGCAAGGAAGAACGCAGACCAACTCTTGACGCCTCGATGGACGCGGAAACGAATGGTTACTCGATATTTCGTAGATTTTCAATCAATACGCTCTTGTTGTACGATATCCGTCTGCTGTAGGAGGACCCCATGGCCATCACCTTCGTATTGAACGGAAAGTCCCAGACACTTACCGACGTCAGCCCGGATATGCCCTTGCTCTGGGTGCTGCGCGACGTGTTGAACATGACGGGAACGAAATTCGGGTGCGGAATGGCGCTGTGCGGCGCCTGCACCGTGCACATCAACGGCGAAGCCACGCGCTCTTGTATAACGCCCATCTCCAGCGTCAGTGGTAAAAAAATCACCACGATCGAGGGCCTGTCCGCCGATGGCACCCACCCTGTGCAGATCGCCTGGATCGAGGAAGACGTTCCCCAGTGCGGCTACTGCCAGTCCGGCCAAATCATGTCCGCTGTAGCCCTGCTTGCAAAAAAGCCAAAGCCCACCGATGCCGATATCGATGACTTTATGAGCGGCAACATCTGCCGTTGTGGCACCTACCAGCGCATCCGCAAAGCCATCCATCGCGCCGCAGGCGTACCCGCCGATAAAGCTTAAGCCTTGTATTTAACCATTCGGCTAAATACAAACGCCTCCCTGAACTCCTGTATTTAACCACCAGGTTAAATACGGGCCTTCTCGCCCTCCCGCGCAGCCCGCTGCGTGACAAAGCGTGACAAAAGGTTACGGGTCGTGAGAGATTCGATTGCACCTGCCGATGACTCTTCTATTCCATCCGCATATCGCGAACTTCTTTGGAATCATCACGTTAGGGATATGGCTACATCTTTTCTTTGGACGGGGGTGGTTCTGGCGGGTCGGGAAGCTGGATGCCGACGGCGCCGCGGGAGATGCGCTGAGCGAATGGCCGAGCGTGGTTGCCGTGGTTCCGGCGCGCAATGAGGCCGAAACGATAGGGACGGTCGTCACGAGCCTGGCGCGGCAAGACTATCCCGGCCCATATTCCGTGGTGGTAGTCGACGATCATAGCGAGGATGCAACCGCTGTCATTGCTGGGCAGGTCGCGTCCGAAAATGCCGCGGGGGAGCGAGTCAAGATTGTGAGCTCCTCGGCGCTGCCTGCAGGTTGGACGGGAAAATTGTGGGCGCTGAATGAAGGAGTCTCCAACGGGAGTGTTACGGACTCGGGGACATCGGGCGCCGGGCTGCAGCCCGCAACCTCAGCAGTACCTTCCTATTATTGGTTTACGGACGCGGACGTGACGCATGCGCCCGACACGCTGCGGCGGCTTGTGGAGCGAGCAGAGCGAGAGAGATTGGACCTGGCGTCGCTGATGGTGCTGCTGCAGGCAAAAACATTGCCAGAGCGCGCGCTCATTCCGGCGTTTCTTTATTTTTTTCTGATGCTTTATCCGCCACAGTGGATTGCGGACGAAGAGCTGCGGACAGCAGGAGCAGCGGGCGGGTGCATCTTGTTGAAGCGTGACGCGCTTTTGCGCATCGGGGGATTAGCAGCGATCCGAGGCGAGGTGATTGACGATTGCGCGCTAGCGAAGGCGGTTAAGGAAAGCGGCGGCAAAGTGTGGATGGGGCTTACGCGGAAGAGCGAGAGCTTGCGGGCATATAAATCGTTTGGAGAGATTCGAGATTTAATTGCTCGGACGGCGTTTACGCAACTGCGTTACTCAGCGCTGATTCTGGCTGGGACGCTCGCGGGGATGTTTCTAACATATGCTGCACCCGTGATTCTGCTGTTTGCGCAGGATTCGACGGCTCGAACGCTTGGTTTTGTGGCTTTGCTTTTGATGACTCTTTCGTTCCTCCCCACGGTGCGTTTTTACCGGCTGTCGCCGGTTTGGGCGCCTCTTCTGCCGTTGACCGCGGTGTTTTATACGTATGCGACGTGGCTATCGGCCATCCGCTATTGGATGGGTAAGGGCGGCTTGTGGAAGGGACGAGCCCAGGCGCGCCGCGGAATTTAGCTTGCACCGCACCGCTTTCGAGCATCTTCAAAGGAAGGTGAGGATGCAAGTTGAGGCAAGTGGCGGGGAGAAACAAAAGCCTTAAGTCAGCAAGCTGGGGCACAGCATGCTGTACCCCTACAAAGGACTGGGCTCGATTGGGCCTAAGGTTGAGCTAGAAATTTAGCGAGCGGCTGCCAGTAGTTGCCGTTCCAGCCTTCGAGCAGGTGGTCGGCGTCGCCTTTGGGAAAACCGGTGTGGTCGAAGACCACCTTGGTGTCGGAACCTTGCTCTACCAAGACGAACTTTGCGAGTGACCAGGCACCCGCAGGCCAGTAAGCCACTCGCCAGGCTTGGACGATGCGTTCGTTAGGAACGAGTTCGAGATTCCGCCCGATGATAAATCCGTTGAAGAATTTGAATGGGCCGCCCGGTTCGGCAGTGATCTCCGCTGGTATGTTGCCTTTCGCCATGCCGGACTGCACGGCGGCGCTGAGCAGCGTGACTTTCTGGAATTGCTTGGCGTCGGTGAGGGCTTCATAAACGCGTTTGCGGCTGGCTTTGAAGACGGGCTCCTGATGAATGGCTTCCTCGCCGTGAGAAATTTCTTGGGTGGCTTGCGCAAAAGTCTCCGCCGAGGCGAAGCCTAAACTACCGAGTGCGAAAGTCGCGCCGGCGATCAGCTGGCGGCGGGTCGGATTTTGTGTCGGCAAGCTCAAGATTTTTGCCGTGCTCATGACTTCCCTCCGAGTGCTGCGGGATCTTATGCGATTTGAACCGCGAGGGCATGGAACCACGCGCCTAGAATATGTTCAAGATAATATTTCGGTGGAGAGGAGAAAGCTGTTTGGGGGATACTCCGGCGGAGCAAAAATAAGAAGGAGCTATGCCTTTTCCGGCGGGACACCGCAACGAGGTTAGGGAGCAGATAATGCGGAGAGCGGCGGCTCTCGCTCCATGGATGAGCCAAACTCGCCGTTGGTGCTGACAGCGTTGGAATTCCGCAGTATCCTTTCGGCATGAAATTGCAAAGGAATAGAGCCATTCTGAGTTGCGGGGTGTTTCCTGCTCTGCTTACCGTTGCCTTGTTTCTTTCAGGCGAGCTTTTCGCCCAGCAAGCGCCCGCTGCACCAAGTGCGTCTGCAAGCCCACGTACATCGCCAAGCGATGAGCTGCGTGTTTCGGCTTATACCAAACAAGAAGAGCTAAAGCTAAAAGTAGCGGACTTGAAGGCGATGCCGCGCACCACGGTCTCGGTTCACAACGAGCATTCGAACGCTGACGAGACTTATGCAGGAGTGCGGTTGGCAGATTTGCTTGTGAAAATGGGCGCGCCTTTGGGGCACGATTTGCGCGGCGCAGCATTGAGTGGCTATATCGTTGCAACGGGCTCCGACGGCTACGTAGCCGTAATCGCTCTCGCCGAAGTAGATCCCACTTTTCATTCCGGAGAAGTCATCGTCGCGGACACCATGAACGGCGCGCCTCTAGATGCCAAGTCCGGGCCCTTCAAGCTGGTGGTTACGGAAGACAAACGGCCGGCGCGCTGGGTGCGAAATTTGGTTAGCATTGAATTAAAATCCGCAAAGTAGCGAGTGCGGATGATCCCCATTGTCCCGCGTCTCGTAGCGGCACGGCACGCCGTGCCCTGTGGCTGGCGGCATAAAGCGCGCGTTGCCTGCGGGAGTGACCGAGCGTATATTGGCGTGCGACCTTGCGATTTAAACTGAACGTGTTTGGCAATATTTAGTGACATTCGTATTCGCAGGCATTGAGGGAGGAACCGTGGGGAAATTGTGTGTGTGTTTGATTTGTTTCTTGCTGCTGGCGGCGGTGCCGATGACGGCGCAGGCTCCGGGCCTCTCGGAGATGTACACGCTGATTCGCGCGGAAGAGACGAACAACTCGAAAATTATGTGGATCATCCATGAGATCGCGGACGTGCATGGACCGCGAGTGACGGGGACGCCGAATCTCAAAGCGGCGGACGATTGGGCTATTGCGACGATGTCTTCATGGGGATTGGCGAACACGCATTTGGAGCCGTGGACGTTTCAACCTCCAAGCGCGGCGACGCCGGTGCCGGGCTGGGAAAATATGGAGCTTTCGGCGGATGCGGTCACGCCGTTCCACGGACAGCTGATGGTGATGCCGCTGGCGTGGACGCCGAGCACGAAGGGTATGGTGACGGCGCAGGTCGTGATGCTTCAGCCACCGGGGTTGGCGCCGCCGACGGGCGCTGGATTTAACTTTTTCGGCGGCGCGCCCCCGCCACCTGAGCTGAAATGGGCTGCGCCACCGATGCCGGCAGCAGCAAAGCCAGCGGAGCCGAAGCAGCCGACGCAGGCGGAGCTTGATACCTATTTGAACGCGATGAAGGACAAAGTTCACGGGGCCATCGTGTTTGTGGGAAAACACGTGGAAGTGCCGGAGGAGATGAATCCGGCGCCGATGCGGCGGCCCGAAGACGAATGGAAATCGCGATTCGATGCGAAGAACCCGCGGCCTTTCCGGTTTCCCGAGCAGCCGAAATTGCCGGAAGGCCAGTTGACGCGGCAGGAAGTTTCGCGGCAGGTGGACCAATTTCTTGTGGATAACGGGGCGCTGGTGCGGATCAACGACGCCGGTCGCGCGCACGGTGTCATCATCGCGCAGCAGAACGGGACTTACGACTGGACGAGGGCCGTGCCCACGCTAGTGATGCGCAACGAGGATTACGGGCGCATATCGCGGATCATTGGCGACGGGGTTGCCGTGACGCTGCGCGTCAACATTCAGAACAAGGAGTATCCGGAAGGGACGACGGCGTTTAATGCCATTGGAGAAATTCCAGGAACGGACAAGAAGGATGAGATCGTGATGCTCGGCGGGCATTACGATTCGTGGCATGACGCTACGGGAGCGACGGACAACGGGATTGGTTCCTCGATGATGCTCGAGGCAGTGCGGATTTTGGCGGCGTTGCATGTGAAGCCGCGCCGAACGATCCGCGTCGCGCTTTGGAGCGGAGAAGAAGAAGGGTTGCTCGGATCGCTCGCGTATGTGCAGCAGCACTTTGGGAGCTTTGAGAGCCAGAAGCCGGAGTACGCGAAATTGGATGCGTATTTCAACATCGATTCCGGGACGGGGAAGCCGCGAGGCGCGGGGGTATTTGGGCCGGCTGGCGCGGCGGATATGGTTCGCGAAGCGATGATGCCGTTTGAAGATTGGGGATTCACGGGTGCGCTTGCTTCCGATAGCCGGAGGACGGGCGGAACGGACAGCACTTCGTTTAACAATGCGGGCTTGCCGGGGATTGGCTTGGCACAGGACCCGTTTGATTATGGCTCGTTTACGCATCATACGAATCTGGATACGTATGAGCGCATTTACGAAGAGGACGTGAGAGAAGGAGCGGTGGAGATTGCTTCGGCGGTGTACGCGCTGGCGATGGCCGACGAGATGGTCCCGCGATTCAAGGACTCTGAGATGCCGAAACCCGCGCCGGAGCCCGGGCCGGGGTCGCTGGCCACTCCAGTCCGTCACGTTCCGGCAAACTAGAGCGAAGAAACACGATCCGAAAGACGAAGGCGCGCGATGCGGATGCAGTTGTCGCGCGCTTTTTCGTCTGTTCGGTGCGAGATGGCGATGCGTTGCGACCGCTTTACCGCGACGCCGCTGCTATTCCGTGACGCTGAAGGTCGAGCGAAACGTGGTGGTGGAATCGGGACCCACCCAAACGTCGAAAGTCGAGGGCTCTTCGACCCAAGCTTTTTTCGCGGTACTCCAATACGACAGTTCGTCTCGCCCAAGTGAAAATTGAAGCGTCTTTTTTTCGTGCGGCGCGAGGGTCACGCGCTGGAAACCCTTGAGTTCGCGGACAGGTCGCGAAGTGCTGCCGTAACGCTGATGGATGTACAGCTCGGCGACTTCGTCGGCGGTGAATGAGCCGGTGTTTTCGACGTCGACGAGAATGTCGAGCGTCTCGCCGGGCTTGAGGCTGGCTTTGCTGAGCCGCATGTCATTGAAGCTGAAAGTGGAGTAGCTGAGGCCGTAGCCGAAAGGATAGAGCGGCGTGCTCTCCTCATCCCAATAGCGTCTGGCTTGATTTTCCGGAGCCTGCGTGGTGTTGTGCGCGTAATAGATAGGAATTTGGCCGGAATCGCGTGGCCAGGTGAAAGGAAGTTTGCCGCCGGGCACGGCATCGCCGAAAAGAAGATTCGCGACGGCATTGCCACCCTGCGTGCCGGGATACCAAACATCCAGAATGGCGGGAATGTGAGCGGAGGCCCATCTAATGTCGAGCGGGCGTCCGTTGAGAAGAACGAGCACAACGGGCTTGCCCGTCGCAGCGACGGCTTCGAGGAGCCGCTCTTCGTCGCCAGGAAGATCGAGCGATTCGCGCGAAGCGGCTTCGCCGCTCATCTTTTGCTGTTCGCCGAGGACGAGCAGAGCGACATCGCTGGAGCTCGCGAGTTGGATGGCTTTGGAAAATTCGTCTTTGGATTGAGCTTCCGTCCATGGCACCTCCGGCGGGATGCGCATGATTTCGTCGAAGAAAGACGGAAACTTGCGCTGGATATGGACGCCCTGAGCGTAATTAACTTCGGCGCGCGAGCCGAGGGCGTTTTTAACTCCGGCGAGAATAGTGACCGTTTCTGGTAGTTCGAATTGGAAAGCCCATGAGCCAAGCGTGTCTACTTGCGAATCGGCCAGGGGGCCGATGACGGCGATCTTTTTGTAGCCATCTTTCTTAAGTGGGAGGAGGCTGCCTTCATTGCGAAGTAGAACGGCGGTGCGCTCGGCAACCTGGCGAGAGGCGACGCGATGCTCAGGCGTCGCGAGGACTTGTTTCGAGCGAGCTTCGTCGACGTAAGGGTGTTCGAAAAGACCGAGCCGGATTTTCATTTCGAGGATCGGGCGGACGGCGTCGTCGATTTGTTGCGCCGTGATTTGATTTTTCTCAAGCGCGGCGGCAAGGCCTTTCGAATAGGCCGTGAAACCAAGTGCCATCTCCATGTTGACACCCGCGTTGAAGGCGTACAGCGCGGCTTCCGAGACGTCTTTCGCATAACCGTGGTTCTGCAAGCTTTTGACGGAGTTGGCGTCGCTGACGACGAACCCCGTAAATTTCCAATCGTCGCGAAGAACGTCACGGAGCAGCCAGCGATTCCCGGTGGCGGGAACGTCGTTCAAATCAAGATACGCGCTCATAGCCGAGCCGATGCCCGCCTTGACCGCGGCGTGAAAAGGTTTGAGGTAAACATTTTGCAAAAGAGTTTCGGGAATGTACGCTTCGTCGTAATCGCGACCGCCGACGGCGGCGCCGTAGCCAGCGAAATGTTTCATGCAGGCGAGGATGTGATCGGGCGCGCCGATGTAGTCACCTTGAAATCCGCGGACTTGCGCGGCGGCCATCGCCGAGCCGAGATAGGGGTCTTCGCCGGCGCCTTCGACCATGCGGCCCCAGCGTGGATCGCGCGCGATGTCGAGCATCGGCGCGAAAGCCCAGTCGATGCCGACGGAGCGAGCTTCCTTCGCGGCGATCGTTTGCGCTTTTATTGCGGCGGACGGATCCCAAGAGGCCGCCATTGCTATGGGAACAGGGAAAATCGTGCGGAAGCCGTGAATGACGTCGAAGCCGAAGATGAGAGGAATGTGCAGCCGGGATTTTTCAACGGCGAGATGCTGGAAGTGATTGATCAGCGCGGGATCGGTGACGAAAAGCAGCGATCCGAGCTGGCCTTTGGAAACGGCTTCGTCAAACGTAGCGGGAGGGCCGAAGGCAAAAAGCTGATTCATCTGGCCGAGCTTTTCTTCAATCGTCATTTGCTTGAGCAGATCCTCGACGCGCTGGCGCACGGCCGCGTCGTCGGGAGGAGTGCCAGAGGATGCTTGAGAGAATGCGCGGGGCGCGACAGCGAGTGCCAGCGCGAATAGCAAGATTTTGTGTGTGAGATTTCTACCGCAGATGCGAGCGATAATCGTGCGCAAGGGTGACCTCCGGAATGGACAGGCAATGCTAACGAAATTCCGACCGGCGAGTGTACCAGATAAATCCATTAATTACTGGGTCCGCCGAGTGTGTGGTCAAAGGAGGGGGAATTTGGTATTCTGCGTAAAGGTGAGGTACAGGGCTGTATCCTGCGGTTAGGGAGCGGCACCGGAGGCCACCATGAGTGTTGTTCCGAATGCGGGCATTGGCAAGATCACCGTGCCCGATCTGCTGCAGCGGAAATCTTCCGGTGCGGCTTCCTCATTTAATTCCCGTTCGCAGAAAATTACATGTTTGACGGCGTACGATTATCCGACGGCGCGTCTTTTGGACGAGGCGGGCGTGGATGTTCTGCTCGTGGGGGATTCGGTCGGGATGGTGGTGCTGGGGTATGACAGCACGCTGCCGGTTTCGATCGAAGAGATGCTGCATCATACGCGGGCCG
>DATEQG010000101.1:0-30257 GCA_035272765.1 Candidatus Acidiferrum sp. | reverse complement strand
CACGGCAAATTGCTCTTGAAGTTCGTTTGCGAGGGCGATGTCACTCGAGGCGAGAACAACCGCAGTGGGATGGCCGGCGGCAGCTTCCGAGGCAAAGGAGGGCCCGGAAAGCACAACAATACGCGGAGGAAATTTAGGCGGCACTACTTGGGAAATGACTTCGCTCATGCGCGCGTGGGTGGCGGGCTCGAGCCCTTTCGTCGCGCTTACGATCGGTGTGCCTCGCGCCATGTGCGGCAGGATGCGCTGGTAGACGCTTCGAGCATGAGCGGAAGGGATCGCCCCGATCACCACTCCCGCCTTTTCCACGGCTGCGGCGGCGTCATGAGTGACCTGGACCGTTTCCGGCAGTCTATGGCCCGGGAGGTAAGACTTGTTTTCTCGATCGCGGCGGATGGATTCCGCGAGCGCCTGGTCGCGAACCCACAAGGAAATTTCATGGGCTTTGTCCGCACGGGAGAGCACGATAGCCAGTGCCGTGCCCCAGCTTCCGCCGCCAAGTATGGCAACGCGCTTCAAGGCGCGTCCTGTTTCTTGCCTAACGAAAATTTCGGCTCTTCCCCCTGGACCAGTCGCTGAATGTTTGCATCGTGTCTGTAGACAATCAACAGCGCCGCGGCCAGCGAACCGAACGTGACGGCGTAAGGCGGGGCGTGATGCGGAGCCCAGAGAAAATAGATAAGCAAGGGCATTGCCGCTGCCGCCGAGATCGAACCCAGCGACACAAACCGCCAGTAAGCGACGACCAGCAGGAATAGTATTGTGGCACCCAAGAAAGCGGGCGGGCATAACACCAGAAAAACGCCTGCGGCCGTGGCCACTCCCTTGCCTCCACGAAATCCGAGCCAGATCGGGAAGCAATGGCCCGCGAGAACGCACAAGCCGGCAATCATCATCCAAGTAGAGCTCTGGTCAGACAGCCGCTCGGCAAGAATTACGGCAAACGCACCTTTCGCGGCGTCGAGCAGCAGCGTGAGAATTCCAGCGAGCGGCCCGGCAACGCGCGCGACGTTGGTCGCACCGATATTGCCGCTGCCTGCTTTGCGGACGTCCGCCGCGCCAAAAAGCTTGCTCAGCAACAAGCCGAAAGGAATCGATCCGAGTAGGTAGGCAGCCACAGGAATCGAGAGGAGTGTCGCGTTCAGCTCGGCCATCTGGCGCTAGGCCTCCAGGGTGAAGGGATAAGACGCGAGAGTAGTGTACTCGGCGCCTGACGGCTTCAGCTTGCTTTCGATGAGGTGGAAATCGCGCGCTTGGAACGAGCCAAATTCGCGCTCGCTGTTCTTCTGGATCGCAGCGCGCAGTGTTTCGTGCAGGCCGGGAGGCTCGAGCCTCGCCAGCGTCAGATGGGGTGTGAAGGGGCGGCGTTCGCGCACAACGCCTTGCGTTTCGAGGACGCGATCGATTTCACCCGCGAGTGACGGCAGATTCGGTGAGGCGTTTACTCCCGCCCAGAGCACGCGTGCACGATCTCCGTTGGGAAAAAATCCGAGCCCGCGGAACTGCAGATCCACTGGCGCATCCGAACGAATCGTCGAGAGCGCTCCGCGGATTCCCCCGAGCTTTGCCGGCGATACTTCGCCGATGAACTTGAGCGTCACGTGAAGATTCTCCGGGCGTACCCATCTCGGCCGCTTGTCCGCCGCTTTTGCGCACAATTCGCGCAGTTCCTTAATTTGTGCTGCCAGATTGTCTCGCACGGCGCCGGGAATCTCCAGCGCGACGAAAAGGCGCACGCTCAGGCTCGCTTCGTGGGCTGTTTGCCGTTATAGAGAAAGTGGATGCGGACCAGGTCCAGCGCGGCTTGCGACGCCTGCCAGCGGATGGATTCGCGATCGCCAGGAAACCGCACGCCGCGTTCCTTGACACCACCGGCATGCGCGAGCGCGATGTGCACCGTTCCAACCGGCTTTTCTTCCGTGCCCCCGCCCGGTCCGGCAATTCCGGTGATCCCGACGCCAAACGTGCTGCCCACGCGGCGGCGAATTCCTTCCGCGAGAGCCACCGCGACTTCCGCACTGACCGCGCCTTTTGCTTGAATAAGCTCCGCGGGCACGCCCGCCCATGCCGTCTTGAGTTCGTTGCTGTAGCAAACCACACCGCCGAGGAAATACAAAGAGCTGCCCGCAATGCTCGTCAGCCGCTGCGCCAGCAGGCCTCCCGTGCAGCTTTCCGCAGCGGAAATCGTAGCGTTGTGCAATGTCAGTTCCGCGGCAATCACTTCTTCGAGCGGGGAGCCGTCTTGGCTAAAGATTCGGTCGGTGAGAGCGATCTCGAAGCCGCTGACGATTTCGTCCAAGGTTTTTTTCGCGTGTTCCGCGTCGTCCGTCCAGATGCGCAGATGGACCTGCGTCTCGCCGGGTGCCGCGAGGACGGTTGTGGTCACCTCGGGAAACCGCTTGTAAATTCCCATGATGCGCTGTTCGACGTGCGATTCGCCCAGCCCGGTGACGCGAATCTCGCGGTGAAACATACGCACACCGGAGGCGCGGCGCTCGAGGCGCGGCAAAACCTGCTCGCGAAATACCGGTTTCAACTCGCGCGGCGGCCCCGGCAGCAGCACGATGAAGTGCCCGCCATCTTCCAGCCACAAGCCTGGCGCTGTGCCGCGCGGATTCTCCAGGATTTCCGCGCCCTCGGGAACCATCGCCTGGCGCACATTGACCTCGGGCATTTCGCGGCCCAGCGCGCGGAAGCGACCCTCGATGTAGCGAAGAATTTCGTCGTTGCGCCGCAGCTTGCGATGGAGAAGATCAGCGACCGTTTCGCGCGTGAGGTCGTCTTCGGTAGGGCCAAGTCCGCCCGAGGAAATGACCAGCGGAACGCGGTTCAGCGCGTCGCGAAATGCCTCGCTCAGCAAGTCGCGGTTATCACCCACAACCGTCTTCCGCAGCACCTCGATGCCAAGCTTGTTCAGCTCTTCCGTTAGGAAGAGCGAATTGGTGTCCAGGCGGTCCGGCGTGAGCAGCTCCGAACCGACTGCAATGATTTCTGCTTTCAACTTATGGGAGCCTCGCGATTCCCGGGATTTTCTTCCATTGCTCCGCCGCGGCCGCACATCTTGAAAACTGCTTGAAGTCGCCCTCTAGAAAGGCCGCGGCAAGATTCTGCAGGTCATAGGCAAGATCGCGGAAGGCCGCCAAAGGATCATCCGAAAAACCTGGATATCTGTTGTCCCTCTTGTCCCCCAGAAGGGCATGCATGTAAGACTCATGGTCAATGCAAGTCTGTCCGAAGTGATAGGTCACCAGGCCCAGCGAGTAACGATAGTGGATTTCTAGTTTGCGATCTGCGTTCACATAGGCGGCGCTGGCATAGTCCCCACCGCTGCCACGCCCCGAGTGGTCATCTGTAAAACAAAAACCATGTTCACTCATCACGGGATCGAGTATCGTGCACCCTTCACGCATAACTTCGATGGGCGGCCTGTTCATGCTTCATCCCAACAGTGGCAAACCGCGGACATCCCAGTCCAGCGTGAAGAGCGCCCCGGTGGTGGCGAGAATGGCGCGGCCTGAGGATTGCAACGCCATGCCTACGAGGCCTGAGCCACTGAGCACGACGTCGGCGTGCGCTTGCGGCGTGATGCGAATGATGCCGCGCCGGCCGCCATAGGAAGCGGCGACATAAAGATTGCTGTCGCGGTCAAAGGCCAGCCCTTGCGGACGTCCAAGGCCGCGAAAAAAAGTCGTTACTTCGCCGCCCTGCGTGATGCGGTACACCCGGTCATAGCTGGATGTCGTCGGCCCGGTGACATACAAATCGCCGCTTGGATGAAACGCGAGATGATACGCGGCGAGCGACGGCTCGATGGTCGCAAAAACAAAAATCTCGCGGCTGGGACTAATCTTGAAAATTGTCCCGCTCCGGTCGCCCACGTAAAGATTTTCATTGCGGTCGAACGCGATACCCGTGGCAACGCCCATGCCTTCGATCCACTGTTCGGCGCGGCCCTCCGGCGTAATCCGGTGAATCGTGCCGTCGTTGCGGCAGGAAACGAAAAGATTCCCCGCGCGGTCCACGGCCAGGCCGCTGGGATTCACCAGCGAAGTGACGAAAGGTTTCACGCTGTAGTTCGCCGTAATTTTATAAAGGGAAACGGGAACGCGCTGCCCGCGGTTTCCGGAAAACGTGACGTACGTATTGCCAAACGCATCGACTGCGGGATTGGCGATGGGGTGCAGATTGTCCGCGATGAGCACGCCAATCGAAACGGGGTGCGGCTGGCTTTCGTTCGCGGCTCTGAAGACGCGGACTACTCCGCCAGTCGCGCCCTCCGGGACTCGCGCAATGAGCCGGTTTTCGCTGGCCAGCGCCAGCCCGGCTTCCACTTCGCCAAAACGCACCACAGGCAGCGGGTGAGCGCGCGAAGCGAATCCGCTGCCGTGAATAACGATTTCGCCGCCGGGAATGGCAGCGGCAGGCGCAACTCTATCAATCCGGGGGATGCCGTTCCTCTCTGCCGAAGACCCAAAGCCGAATTTCATACCCAGCCAAGCAACCCAAAGTGTAACGCCACTCGCAACAGGATAGCAGCGTAGATGCCTGCCATCCAGTCGTCCGCCATAATGCCCCAACCGTGGGGAAGTTTCTCAAGTTGACGCACGGGGAATGGCTTCCAAATGTCGAACAGGCGAAACAACAGGAATCCGAGCAGCAGGTATTTCCAATTTACGAGGCTCAGCGTAAAGAAGATTGCGTAGGCGGAGAAGTCCATATGCTCCGTCAGATGCGGCAGCGCTATGGGAATCAACGGCAGCAACAAAGTGAGGTGTTGCCCCGCGACTTCGTCAATCACAACGAATTGCGGGTCTTTGATGCCTGAGAATTCCGCGGCCCGGTAGGAACTCCACACGCCGATCGCAGCCATGAGCACCATCAGGCCGAGTGCGCACAGCAGCGGCAGGGCAAGCGTGGAATTGTGAATGTCGCTGCCCGGAACCAGAAAGTGGTCGTCGTTGAACACCGCATCCGTTAGAGGATGCAGAGAGATGAGCCCCCGGGGCGATGAGGGGTGCAGAAAAAAGACTGCCGATAGCACCGCCGTTGCCACCCCCACGAGCGAGCCGAAAGTGCCCGGGGCCTTGGGCAGGTAACCAACGCCAAGCACGGTAGCTATGGCGAGCGCGAGCCGCGGCTTCTTTTGCGGAGCGGACGTGCCGCCAGGAATTTCAGTGGATGGTGTCATCTGGCTTGCGGAACCCCTTAAAATCCTCGTCTTCCTCCGCGGCTTTTTGCTCACCGGGGCCTTTAGCCGCTTCGAGCTCGCTCATATCGAAGGCCGGTTCGGACACGACGTACTTCTCGGTGGCCCAGTTGCCAAGATCGCGGTCGCGGCAGCGCTCGCTGCAAAAAGGAAAGTCCGCGTTGATCTCCGAATCGGTCGGCGTCTTACAAATAGGGCAGCGATGTTTCATCGAAATAACTCTCGACGGTTCGTGATTCGCCTCACGCCAAATCACGATGCCGGTATTTTTTCTTCTCTGCGAACTTTGCGCACTCTGTGTTGAAAGCTCCTTTTAACTCGGAGGCGACAGGGGCCGCAGAGCACAGTTTCTGGGGAGTGAGTATAGCTCAGCCAAGGACGCGAAGCGGAGCGCCAGTAGCAATCCGATGGAGCTTCTCGGCCGGCGGAACGCTGGGCACCGAAGACGCATCGCTGATTCGGCCAGCGATGGGCCGGAGCTGCGGCAGAATCCCGACGACGCGGCCTATTAGGTCGTACGTATCAGCTTTGAGGATTTCGACGCGTGCGACGTCGCCCGTCTCGGCCGTTTCGCCACCTGGTAGTTCGATGTCGGTCAAATAAAGCTTGCCGTCGATATCCGGTGCCATGCCTTCGAGCCGCGCTTCCCACACCAGCGGATTATCTTTCGAGGGACCTTCGACAAGCGCCGTGGCTGCGCGGCCCTTCCAGGCGCGCAATTTTTCGCGCGAGATTTTTTTCTGAATGGCCATCAAACGGTTGCGGCGATCAGTGATCGTGTCTGCGTCTACCTTCTCGTCGAGCCCGTAGCTGTTCGCGTTGTCCACATCGGAATACTCGAACACGCCCATCCAGTCGAGATTTGCTGCGCGCACAAAGCCGCAAAGCTCATCGAAATCCGCTTCCGTTTCGCCAGGAAAGCCGGCGATAAACGAGGTGCGCAGTGAAACGCCGGGAATCGTCGCCCGGATGCGTTCGAGAAGCTTCAAGAAGGCGTCGCCGTGCGAGCCGCGTTTCATGCGCGCCAAAACATTGCGGCTGGCGTGTTGCAACGGCATGTCCATGTATTTGGCGAGGCGCGGATGTGCCGCAAGCGTGTCCAGTAATTTCTGCGTCACGCGATTCGGATAGGCATAAAGAAAGCGCACCCAGAGCAAGTCTTCCACCTGGGCAAGGCGCTCGAGCAATTGCGCCAGGCCGTCGCGTAGGCCCAGGTCTTCGCCGTAAGAAGTCGTATCCTGCCCGATTAAAGTGATTTCGCGCGCGCCTGACGCCGCGAGATTCTCCGCTTCGCGCACCACGGATTCAAAGCGCCGGCTGCGGAATGCACCGCGAAGTTGAGGAATGATGCAGAACGTGCAGGGGTGATCGCAGCCTTCGGCGATTTTGATGTAAGCGGCGTGGCGTGGTGTGGTGATGACGCGCGGCGTCAGGTCGTGATAGAGAAACGCCGGCGGCGCAGCGGGCAACACACGCAAATCGCCATCGACCGCCTCAAGAATTCTTTCCACTTCGCCGGTTCCCACAACGGCATCGACTTCCGGAACCTGCTCCAGAATCTGTTCGCGGAAGCGCTCCACAAGACATCCTGCGACGATGAGCTTGCGCGCCGCGCCAAATTTCTTGTGCTCCGCCATCTCCAGAATCGCGTCCACGGATTCTTTCTGCGCGGATTCGATGAAGCTGCAGGTGTTGACGACGAGAATCTCCGCTTCATCCGCGCGCGGCGTAAGCTCATACCCTTCGCGCGCAAGAATACCCATCATCACCTCGCTATCCACGAGGTTCTTCGGACATCCCAGGCTGACAAATCCGACCTTAGTCATAGGCAGTAAATTAGCGCCTTTGCGCAATCGTTAATTCTAACACGGCAACCCAGGATGACAGGAATCGCGCTGGTTTCGGCGGGCCGTCTGCTAGATCGTAGTTTTTCGACGGGCAACTAGGCTACTCAAGCTAAAAATAATCAAGGCGAAGATAAGCGCATTCGTCGGAATGCTTATTACCACGAAATCGAGTTCGGACGCTGAATGGACTCCGCGCAGGAGCATGCAAACATACAAACCAATCGCCTGCGGCCAGACCAACGCTCGATTGTGCGTGCGATACAAAAGGAAATAGAGCGCGTCTGAAAGAAATAAACCAGTCAATGCTGCAATCCAGATGCGTCGTTTAACACTCATCGCGAAGCGAAGGACGAGCGGATTTGCTCGAGCAGCGCGCGCAGCCGAATCGTGTCGCACGGGGCGCCGCCGAAGCGGGCTTGCGTGTAGTGCTGCGTGAATTCTTGCAGAGCCGGCGCGACACGCGGCTGCGAAACTGCAGCCGCAAACTCGAACGGGGTTTGCGCTGGCTGGCGCGCGAAGCCACGCCGTGCGAGCAAATACAAGAGTTCTCCGTAGAGCCGCGAAGCAAGCTGCGGATTGGAGCGGGCCTGCTCCGGCGAACGAAGTTGCCACGAGAGCCACAGCCGCCGCACCAGGGCGACAACCAAATCAAAACGCAGTGTGATCAAGAACAGCACCACGGCAAGAGGAAGCAGCACGCGAAGGCCATTGTTCCAGGACCTCATCCACTTTCGCCCTTTTGCCTCCTGGTGAACAAACCAAGTGCGCGCGATCTCCGTCCAGGTGCGCGTGCTGCGCTGCATAGTCTGCGCGAGCAGGATTTGATGAATGAAATCGTAGTTGATCACCCACTCGTTCCAGGAAAGCTCGAACCAGTCTATGTATTGGCCGAGGCGCGAGAAGAGACCGCCGGCATCTTCAGCGCCCGGCGGCGTGGGATCAAAAGTCATCCAGCCGCTCCCGGGGAAATAAACTTCCACCCAGCTGTGCGCGTCGCTGGCGCGGACGATGTAGTCCTCGCCAAGGTCGTTGTACTCGCCTGGCAAAAAGCCGTTTACCTCCCGCGTGGGGATGCCCAGCGTGCGGAGCATGATGGCCATCGCGGAAGCGAAATACTCGCAGTGGCCCGAGCGGGTCTCGAAAAGAAAATGTGGCAGAGGATCGTCGCCGGGTTTTCCTGTGAGGTTTAGATCGTACGTGTAGTGGGAACGCAGGTAACTTTCCAAGGTGATGGTTTTATCGAAGGGTGTCTGCGCGCGCGCCGTGATCTCCCTCGCTAATTCCGGAATTCGCGGATCGAGTTTCGGCAACTGCAAGTACGTGCCGCGAATGTCTTGGGGATAGTCCGTCGAGGCCGCGCGCAATCTGGGCACATTTCTCGCTGGCAGCGAAGAGAACCCTTCGTATCGCAGCGCGGTGAAGTTGTGGAAAGGATTGAAGAGAGAGCCGGTCGCGTCGCGAATGATATAACTGCGGCGCGCACCCAAGTCCGGGTTGGAGCCCTCGCCGGAAAGATTTCCGCGTATGGAGATTGCGTTTGCAGGAGCAAACACGGTGTCCGTCGCGATGGGTTCGAGAAGAATCGTGTAGTGCAATCTGGCCCCGGTTGGATCCGCTTCGGGAGGACGGTCCATGATGTTTATCCAGCCGTTCACTCCGGCGGGAATCGTGACCGAGTCGCGGTCGGGCGAGGACCAGCGTTTTCCGTCAAACGTGGAGAGAGCGATGCCGCGCCAGCGCAGAGTGGGATACCCCACCGGTCTGCCGGTGCGCACGCGCATGACGACAGTGAAATTTTTCTTGATCTCGCCGATTTGGCCAAGCTCCACGTCGTCGCTGAAGCCCGACATCAGCGTCGGCTGTAAACTGGTGCGGCCGAGATAGCCCGCGCTAAAACGGGGAAAGAAGAAAAAGAGCGCGCCGCCGATGATCATGGCGCCGAGTGCCACACTGAGCGCCGCGAGGACCAGGGCGCGATCGAGGCGGCGTTCTTGCTGAGGCCGCGCATCCACTTCTGGCGCTATCGCGCCTTTGGATCCACGGCGCATTTCGAGACCGACGAACGTAGCCACGCCAAACAAGAGGAACAGAAAGAAAAGTCCGAGGAAAGTCGTGTCGATGGTGAGAACGGCGGAGGCTAGAATGCCCGCGAAGGAGAGCATCGTCAGAAAAAGCGCATCACGGTCCGAGGAGGCGCTGTAGAGCCGGATGAGCATGACAAACAGGAGAAAATGAATAGCGCCGAGAAGCGCGGCGTATAGTGCGGGATTGGAAGAGGATGAGACGAAGGCGCGCGAAAGAAAAACTACGTCCAACGGGAAAACGAACAAGTAGGCAACGACCAGACGCGTGGCGACGCGCTGCGGAATTTCCGCTGGGCAGCGCCGCCACCAGCGGATTCCTTTATAGAGCACGGCGGAAGGCGCGAGGATCATCGTGATCAGATCCAGTTTTCCAGTGCTGACGAGAGTGGCGACGGCTGTGGCCATGAGCAGAAAAAGAGAAGTGCGGAAGAAACGCTCGGCGGGGAGCGCAGGGACACTCGTTACGGATGCGGAGGCGGCCATAGGGGACCCTTTAATCCTAGCACCAGCAGGGCGCGGCGCGCTGGAGGCTGGGCGAAACGATAACGCTCAAAGCTGCAACTTGGAGCGTATCTCGGGGGCAGCTGCTGATTCTGAAAGTGCGGCGCGCGCGATTTTGCGTGTGAGATTCGAGACCGGCAGCTTCGAGAAATCTTTCAGTGGAATGCTTTTTGTGCCGCGGATGTGCGGGATTTTTGCGATGGCGACGCGGAAGGGAAGAACCGTGACGTTGCGATAGGTCACCGCATGACGGACTCGGGCGAGCGGCTCGAAGGGGAGCACGCCATTCTGGGCGGGCAATAGGTCAGCGACAAAACTCCGGAGTTCCGTCAACGCATGCTTGCGAATCGCGACCGTGGGGAAATGCCACATTCGCGAGACGAGCGTGGCGACGTCGTCGGCAGCGGGCTTTCTCTCGCCTTTTTCGCGAGGCGGAGACAGCAGAAGTGTTTGGCCGCGCGGGGTGAAAAAAACAGCCGCGGCGAGAACGATTTGCACGCCTTCGCGTTTCTTGCGTTTCTCTGGAAAAGATTCGGGGTCGCCTGATCGGCGCGCGCGGCAGAGGTTTGCAACGGGGCACAAGAGACATTTGGGAGAGTGCGGCGTGCAGACCATTGCCCCGAGTTCCATCATGGCCTGATTCCAATCTCCCGGCGACTTCGGATCCAAAAGTTCCGCGGCGGTCTTTTGGAGCGATTGCCAGCGCCTGGATTCCCGCAGATCGCCGCGCAGGGCGCCAAGCCGCGCAAGGACGCGCGCGACGTTGCCGTCGAGGACTGCGTGTCTTGCCTCAAAGGCAATACTGAGAATTGCAGCACCGGTGTAAGGACCGATTCCCGGAAGAGCGAGAACAGCTTTTTCCTCTCGCGGAAATTGTTCGCCGTGTTGCTGCACGATTTGTTGCGCGGCCTTTTGCAGATTTCGCGCCCGGCTGTAATAACCGAGGCCCGACCACAGCCGCAGCACCTCTTCCTGCGGCGCTTCCGCGAGCGCGCGCACATCCGGGAAACGCGCCAAAAATCGTTCGTAGTAAGGAATCACGGCCGCGACGCGTGTTTGCTGCAGCATAATCTCCGAAATCCAGATGCGGTACGGATCTTTCGTGCGCCGCCACGGCAAATCCCGCTGAAACTGGCGAAACCAGAGGAGCAGCTGCTTGCGGAAATTCTTGACCTCGCCACCGGTGAGCATCTCAGCCAGGATTCTCCCACAGAAGAGGAAACACGTGCTCAGATAGCAGCCTGGCTAGTTTTTCCGTCGGGCTTGTTCGGCAGCGGACAGTCAATCCCAAAATCGGACGCCAATCGCATCTGAATCCTTCCCTGGATGTTTTAAGACACTGAAAACGGGCGAGTTGCGTTCCTCTCCATGGGCGTCCCATTGCTGGTAATCTTGCGGCTCGCAGCTTTTTTTCTGCCGGCGGCTATTCTCGGGAGGAACCATGGACGGTTTCAAGCAGGATTTGGCTTACGCGATCAGGGTGCTCTTCAAATCCTGGAGCGTGACTCTGATCGCCGTGGCGACTCTCGCCCTGGGAATCGGTGCCAATACGGCGATCTTTTCCGTCGTAAATAGCGTGCTGTTGCGCCCGCTGCCTTTTCCAAATTCCGGCCGCATCGTTTATATCCTCGAAAAGCTTCCCGGGTTCAGCACCAGCATTCCCATGAATGCGACGGACTACAACGCTTTTCGCGAGCGCCAGCAAACTTTCGAGCAAATGGGAGTTTACGGCAACAAACATTTCGATTTGTCCGGAACAGGAACGCCCGAGCGCGTTACGGGAGCTCGCGCGTCCGCGTCCGTTTTCCCCCTGCTGGGAATTTCGCCCCTCATGGGCCGCACGTATACCGAGGAAGAAGACCAGTCGGGCCATGCGGTTGTCGTACTGAGTTACGGACTGTGGCAGCGAACGTACGGCGCGGACCCAACCATCCTCGGCCGAGCGATTCAGCTGAATCGTCAGCCATACACCGTTATCGGCGTAATGCCAAAGACCTTTGAATTTCCGCTGCGCGGAGGGGTCTGGAGCATCACTCCTGCGGAGCTGTGGGTGCCCATGTCGTTTACAGCCGAAGAGAGGCAAGGCTGGGGCAACATGTACAACCACAATGTGGTGGCCCGGCTCAAGCCTGGAATCACTGTCGAGCAGGCTCAGGGCGATGCAAACCGCGCGATGGCGGAGGTCGAAAACCTATACCCCGCGCCATTAGTGGCCTTTTTTAAGGGTGCGCATGTTGGCGCCGTCGTGACTCCGTACAGCCAAGTTGTAACCGGCGACGTGCGCCTTCCTCTGCTGCTACTTCTCGTCGCAGTAGGGTTTGTGCTGCTGATTGCCTGCGCCAACGTCGCCAATTTGCTGCTCGCGCGGTCCACCGCGCGGCAAAAGGAGATTGCTCTGCGCGCGGCGTTGGGCGCCGATCGTTGGCGACTGGCGCGGCAGATGATTACGGAGAGCACAGTCCTTGGCTTGCTGTCGGGTCTTGCCGCAATTTTGCTTGGCGGCTGGGGCATGGAGCTGATTTTGTCGCTCGCGCCTGCTGGCTTGCCCCGCATGCAGGAAGTTCGCATTGATTGGCACGTATTTCTTTTCGCCCTGGTGCTGTCGCTGGCGACGGCGATTGTCATTGGCATTACTCCCGCCATCGAAGCCACGCGCATTGATCCGCTCGAATCGCTCAAGGAAGGCGGCCGAGGCGGAGGCCCATCGCGCGGGCGGCGCAAATTGCAGAGCCTCCTGATTGTTTCGCAAACGGCGCTGGCCGTGATGTTGCTCATCGGCGCGGGACTCCTGACGCGAAGCTTCACGATGCTGCTCAAAACGGACCCTGGGTTCCGGCCGCAGCGCGTGGTGACCGCAACAATTGCTTTGCCGCTTCGTGCGTATTCCAAAGCCGACTCGATCCGCGGTTTCTGGAAGGAATTGCTGGCCCGCTCAGAAAACCTCCCGGGCGTTAGCGCGGCCGGCTTCTCCACCGATTTGCCGCTGGATGTGCAAGAACGTGATGCGGTCACCATCGATGGCAACGAAAGCACCGGAAATGACCAGCCCAGCATCTCGCAGAGCTGGATCATGGGCGACTATTTTGGCGCCATGGGCATCACGCTCAAGCGGGGACGCGATTTCACTCCAGCCGAGATCGTCGGAGCTCCCAACGTAGTCATTGTGAGCGAAACTGCGGCGCGAACGTATTGGCCGGGCCAGGATCCTCTTGGCAAGCGCATCCGGTATGGTGGCGACCTCTGGCGCACGGTGATTGGCGTCGCCGCCGACGTGAAGGATCAATCGCTGCAAGCTCCCGCCGGTCCACACGGATACACGCCCTATTTGCAGGAACCAAACGCCACGCTGGAAAGCCAGAACTTTGACGAGCTCCGCACGCTTAACCTGGCGGTGCGAACCAGCGTGGATCCCGCGCTCGTGTACACCTCGATTCGCTCGTCGGTGGCCGCGATCGATTCGCAAATTGCTCTCGACGATCTAAAGACCATGGACGCGGCGATCGATAAATCTCTCGCGCCGCAGCGCTTCAACCTCGCTTTAGTGGCGCTCTTCGCGGTGCTGGCCATTTTCCTGGCGGCTGTAGGAGTGTACGGCGTGCTTTCCTATTCGATCAGCCAGCGTACTCGAGAGATCGGCGTGCGCATTGCCCTTGGCGCTCAGCGAGGGCGTGTATTGCGAATGGCGGTTGGCGAAGGAATGAAGCTAGCCATTCTGGGCACAGCGGTTGGAATGGCCGGCGGTTTTGTGCTCACACGTTTGATTGCCAGCCTGCTCTTCGGAATCACGGCGCGCGATCCGTTCACTTTTGCCGCGGTGGGAGTGGTGGTCGCTATCGTGTCATTTGCGGCTTGCTACATTCCCGCGCGGCGGGCCATGCGCGTCGATCCGATCGTGGCTTTGCGCTACGAGTAAAAACTTTAGCCAAACGCGCAGCGATCAAGGCACCAGATCTTCGAGAAATATGACCCAGGACTGGTTCCAGATGCTGGAAGGGATGGAGCCGCGTGATTCGCTGGTGACAATCACGCGAAAAATTTCGGGCGGGCTGGCCAGGTTGGAGAGAAGCGCGCGCTTCGGGTCCGGCGGATGGGATTTTGCCGTGGCGAGATGCTTCAGGATATCGAAGATGATCTCATCGGCTTCGACGAGCGGCGTTTCAAAGCCCGCGGTGCGAAATTGCAGGATGGCATTGCGTTCGTAGAAGTGCCACGCGAGGGCGGCGCACATGGTGACGGCGCACTCGAAGCGGGCATCCGCGTCTTTTGCGGCCAGCCCCACAGAAGCGTGCGGATCAAGCACAAGAATGACGCGGCAATCATCCTCGCGGGTGAACTCGCGCACCATCAGAGAACCCAGTCGCGCGGAAGCTTTCCAATGGACGTGGCGGGAGCTGTCGCGGGGTTGATAGTCGCGCAAGGCGTACAAATCCTGCCCGCGGCCTTTGGCCAGGCTTTCGAGCGCGCCTTGCATGCCGGGAAGTACTTCAAAGAAATCTCGCGTGGGCTCGACCGAGGGGTAGACGAGTGCCTCCGACTTCAAATCAATGCGCCGGGCTTTTTGTAAAAAGCCAAACGGGAACCGCGTAACGATGCGGAAAGCTTCCTGAGAGTAGACACCTCGCCGCGGAAATGTCATCGGCACGTGTTGTTGCACGCGGTCGTGCTTCGGAATATAAGGAAAATAGACCGGCGTTTCTAACATGGCCGCGTTCGCGGCATTTTTTCCGCGGACAGCCTCGACGCGCAGAGAAAACGACGGCAGCGTGATTTTTTCGTTGTGCACCTCGACAAGCGTGCGGACCGGCTGGCCAGCAAAAATGTGCTCGGGCAACTGCAACCGCATTTCGACTCCGGAAAGCGTGATTGAAGAAAGAATTCCGGACATCAAGATGATGGCTATCAAGCTTGCGAGGATCAGAAATAGCAAATTGTTGCCGGTGTTAAGCGCGGCGACGGCGACCAAAAAGATTCCCAAAATGTAGATCCAGCCTTCGCGGGTAACCCGGTACTCCATTTTGTAGCCGATCCAGCGAAGCGGCGTGCGCTTGGCGAGAACCGGAACCAGCGTTACGGCTACCCACGCGGCGACGACCAGAGCGCCGAGCGCGGAGGCGATGGCGAGACCCAGATGCCCGAGTTCCGCTGCCGTGCCGGAATAGATCGCGAGGAGCAAAGCGACGGCGAGGGCGGCGATGGAGACAAAGAAGGCGCGCACAGCGGAACGATCGGCTTTGGCCCAGAGTTGCGCGGCTGTCGTGGATAGACTCACAGAGGTACGCGAACGGAGTCGACAATCTCCCGGAGAACAGATTCCGTCGTCTCCGATTTTCTTTGCAACGAAGCGTGGCGAGCGCTGGCCACCACGCGATGCGAAAAAACAGCAACGGCAAGCTGCTTGAAGTCGTCGGGCAAGCAATAATCGCGGCCATCGAGAAAGGCGCGGGCTTGCGCGGCGCGCTGCAACATGAGCGTGCCTCGAGGGCTGACACCCAGGGCAAGCTGCTCGGTTTTGCGCGTGCGGTTGACAATCTCCAGGGCGTAGTCATGAAGGCTGGCGTCCACCTTCACGCGGGCGACGGATTCCTGCATTTCGAGGACGTCGGCGATGCCAGCAACTGGTTCGAGCGCCGCAAGGGAATCGTCATGGATGTGCTTGCGGAGGATTTCGCGCTCCGTTTCGTGCGACGGATAGCCCATCTTGATGCGCATCAAGAAGCGGTCGAGCTGCGATTCCGGCAGCGGATACGTACCATGGTGCTCGACAGGATTCTGTGTGGCGATGACGAGAAAGGGATGGGGTAATTGCAGCGTTTTGCCGTCCACGGTGACTTGAGCTTCGTTCATCGCTTCGAGAAGAGCCGACTGGGTGCGTGGAGTGGTGCGATTGATTTCATCTGCGAGAACGACGTTGGCGAAAATCGGCCCGGAGCGAAACTCGAACTCGCGTGACTCGGGATTGTAAACGCTGACGCCGAGAACGTCGCTCGGCAGAAGGTCTGAAGTGAACTGGATACGCTGGAACGTGCAGTGAAATGATTTCGCCAGAGCCTGGGCGAGAGTAGTCTTGCCGACGCCCGGGACGTCTTCAATGAGCAGATGGCCGCGGGCGAGAAGAGTGATCAGCGCGAGCTGAATGGCCTCTTCCTTGCCGTAAATCGCGCGGGAGATGGAGCGCTGAAGCTGAGAGACGATCTGCGATGTAGCCGTCGGCATCTGTTGAAAACCCGGGTCCTTCCTGCTACAAATAGATAGATGGTGCTTTGCAGTGTCGCGGCTGTATAGGCCGGGCGACTAGCTCAGTTGGTTAGAGCGCTCCCCTCACACGGGAGAGGTCAAAGGTTCAAGTCCTTTGTCGCCCACCATAACCCTCTCATTTTGGCATCAATCTGTACATCGAATCAAAAACTAGGCGTGCGTGTGCTCAATCGGTGGTTGCATCAATCGATGAACAGGGCAGCGAGCAGCCCGTGATGCCCGTAGAAAAAATTCCTCATTGGCCGTCTAAGTGACCATCCGACTCCAGAGGTTACGCTAACGGCGTATAATCCCGCCGTGGCTTCTTTTCTTCGCACCGTTGAATTTCTGGCGCTGAGCGTGTGGCTCGGGAGCGACGTGTTCCTGAGCTTCGTCGTGGCGCCGGGCACCTTTCGAGTGTTGGCGCCGCACCGCGACCAGGCTGGAGCCGTCGTCGGGTTCTCGCTGACGCGCATGCATCTTGGAGGCATTGTCTTGGGAATCGTGTTTTTGCTGGTGCGTCTGGCCCGGACACGAGCTTTGGCTAGCTTTGTAAGTCCCGCGGCACTCTGCGTGGTGGTGATGATCGCGCTTACGGCCATTTCGCAGTACACGGTGAGCGCAAGGATGGCTGTTCTGAGAGTGCAGATGGGGTCGATTCAGGCAACCGCGGCGGATAGCCCCCTGTTGGCTGAATTTAGCCGGCTACATGGGATTTCTGTATCGCTCGAGAGTGGCGTTTTGCTGGCCGGAATTGCTGCTATATATCTGATGGTAAGAGAGTTAGTCGCGATCCAAGGACTCTCGCACTAGATTTTGTTTCTGCTGCCCCCCCCACCCCCCGGGTGTCCGCAAGTTATGAAGTAAACCCATGAAAGGATTGGAGTTGCGCCGATTCCTGCGTGTACGCAGGGGCAAGTGTGATTCGCTGATTCTAAGGGGATGTTTGGAAGGCGGAGCGCAACTTCGCCCGATGGGGAGAATAGCCGAAGTCGGGCCAGCGCGTCCAGCGGAATCCGCTAAACGGCCGGAGATGGGGGTTGAACGGCGGATATGGGGCAGCGAAGGGCTTAGAAGTCCGTCGACACAGAGAGATTTCGCCACTTCGCGGTTTCGGCTTCCACGAAGGCGTTTTTCTGTGCAATGCGCGCCAGCGCATCAGCTCCGAGAGGCAAGCGAAGAGGGGGTTCCGGAGTATTAACGAGTTGCTGGAGTGCCTTGGCGAGTTTTTTCGGATCGCCTGGTTGCTCATGATTGCGGCCGGCGGCCAAATCACGCATTTTACCGGCGGATTCGGCGTAGTCCGCGATAATCTGAGAACTATGGGCTAGGGAAGAGCTGTCGAGAAAATCGGTACGGAAATAACCGGGCTCGACGACGGTGACATGGATGCCGAGAGGAGCAAGCTCGGCGTGAAGCGCCTCGGAAAGCGCTTCGACGGCGAACTTGGTGGAGCAGTAGATACCCCAGCCGGGAAACATGGAGCTGTAGCCGCCGACGGAGGACATATTGATAATGTGGCCGGAGCGCTGCTTGCGGAGCGCGGGCAGGACGGCGCGCGTGACATTGAGCAAGCCGAAGACGTTGGTGCGGTAGAGATTCTCGATTTCCTGAGAGGAAGCTTCCTCGACAGCGCCGAGCAAACCATAACCGGCGTTGTTCACAAGAACATCGATGCGGCCAAAATGCTGGAGGGCCGCGTCGACCGCCGCCTTGACCTGCGCCTCGTTGGTGACATCCAGAGCAACGCTAAAAAGGCTTTCGTAGGAGCCTAGATGCCCGAGGCTGGCAACGTTGCGGGCCGTGGCGATGACGCGGTCGCCTGAAGCGAGCACCTGTTTGGCAATTTCTGATCCGAAGCCGCGAGAGGCGCCGGTAATCATCCAGACTTTTTGCGACATGTAAGTCCCCCAAGCGATCTGATGATCGAGAGCTGGCGACGGGCACTAAATTAAATCGACGGCAGAGTTTTGTGGCGGCGATCAGGCGTTGGGCGAATAAAGAAAGGGGGAGGGGCAAGCCCCTCCCTTAGAGGCGAGTTCGCTTGCTCAGATTTCGCGACGCCGATTTCCGCTTCGCTTTGCGCCGGACTTTGGCGGGGCGGATTTTGCGCATGGCAGCGTTGCCGGCACGGTGGCAGGCGCGCCACATGTACCAGCTGGCGACGGTGCGGTAGGGGCGCCAGCGTTCGCCGAAGGCGAGGAGTTCTTTGGGTTTGGGCTTGTGTTTTTTGCCGTAGGTGATGGACCAGCCTTTTTGTACGCCAAGGTCGTGGATGGGGAGAACGTCGGGGCGGCCGAGGCGGAAAATCAAAAACATTTCAACGGTCCAGGCGCCGATGCCGCGGACGGAGGTGAGGCGCTCGACGAGTTCTTCGTCGGAAAGTTTTTGTGCGTCTTCAAGAGTGGGGACGACACCTTCGATTGTCTTTTTGGCGAGGTCCTTCATGGCGACTACTTTTGCGCCGGATAGGCCAGCTTTGCGAAGCGCTTGTTTGCGCAGCTTGAGCATTTCTTGCGGGCTGGGCGCGCGGCCGGTGGAACTGAGCGCTTTTATGCGGCCGAAAATGGTGGCGGCGGCTTTGCCGGAGATGGATTGGTAGGCGATGGCTTCGAGTAGGGCTTCGTAGGGGCTTTGGAGGTGGTCCTGGTCCATTTGGAAGGCTTGCGTTTCGGCTATGAGGAATTTTAGTTTTTCGTCGCGCTCCGTGAGGTGTTTGATGGCTTCGGCGAGATCGAAGGACGGAGTGGGAGGTGCCGTGGTCACAATTGCTCCAATCTGGAAAAGGGAGGATAGATTAGCAAGGTCTCCGACGAACACAAAAGGTAGTTGCAGGATTGATGTTGGGTCAGCGCGGTGGAAGCTGATAAATAAACGAACTTTTTCCTATAGATACAGCGTACCCACCTTTCGGGCTTAGCCGAAGCCCCTGCACGTTCAGACCAGGCAAGTTCTGCGATGTTACGATTCCTTGATAGTTGGAAAGATTCCACACTGAAAATGTTTCATCCACCCTCTCGTCCCGCGGGACCCCGTCACCCCAATCGAACTTCATCTTCACTTTGCCTGTAAAGGAGAGAAACCTGCTGCCATCGCCAGAGATAGAGACCGAGTAGCGCACACCCGCCCCCCTTCCCGAGACCTCCCCTATTTTCTTGCCGGTAGACAGGTCAAATACGCGAAGTTTGGGATCGTGATTCGCAAAGACTCCTAAGCAGTTCTCGTCAACTGCAAGCACGCGACCGTCGGCGGTAACCGCGATGCTTCCCGTTAGCAAACCTGTGGTCAACCTATATTTGATAGCGCCAGTGGCCACATCAAATGCGAAGACGTCAGGTTGGCTGGTGGGCGACATGCACGGCCACGAATTGGGGATCGCCAGAAGAAGAAGCTTCCCATCTGGGTGCCACACAAGTCCGCGTGTGAATTCTATCCACCCCGGTGGAGTCTCCCAACTGTGAAGAGATGAGCCTGATACGAGGTCGTATATATCGACTCGGCCGTGCTGGTCATCTGTAACCCAAAGGACTGCCGCTACATCACCCGTTGGAGAGAGCTCCAGAGCGCGTACCTTCGACTCCTTCGGAGCAGAGAGCTGAATCGATTGAAGCTCCGCCATGTCCGCCGCACGCAGAACGTGGATGCGCTGGTCCATTAGAGCCACCACCATGTTTCCATTGCGTGAGAATCTAACGATTCTTTCACCCGGAATGGGGTCGCGAAAGTAGCCATTCGCGTCTGCTTTCACTTCGATCTGTGGCAAACGAAACTCAGCGACCAATGTATCGTCTTTGAAGTTCCAGAGCTGCACAGCCTCTGCAAATCCTTTCGTGCCAGCGTGCCCTCCCTCCGATTTGATGGTGCATTCAATGACTATGGATTCTTCATCCGGGGATATGTCCCCGGAATGCGGGCTATTGTGCAACCGAAATGTCTTCAATTCCGCCTGAGGCGGTTCCGTATCCGCGCGAATCGAATCGGGGAAAGCGAAGACCGTAGATACCAGGATTGCCGTCAAGAGCGAGGACAGTTTTCTCTGAAATAGATGAGGAATCATTGAAGGGCGGGGCGAGAGCCCCACTGCATTTCTAGCAATCCCTTTACCAATGAGCAAGCGCTCGTTCACGCTGATATTTTCGCGCGGATCGCCCGGTTCGCAGGAAAAATGGTGGACCAAAGGTGCCATTTTTGCCTTGCACTGGATGGTCCACCCACCGCCGTCGAGCCTCTTTGCGTCGTGACAATTGCGCTTATTGGACGAAGTCTACGAGGAGAGGACGGTTTAGTGCGGAGCTTGTTTGAGATGAGCTTTCTTGCGGGAGTGGCGGGCGCGCAGGATCATGGTGATGAGGATTATGAGTGCGCAGGATTCGACGAAGAGTTTGCCGCCGTCGAGCCAGTCGATGGGGGCACCTTTTAGGTCGGGGTCGGTGAAGAGCGAGTGGTAGAAGAGGGCGATGGCGCCGAGGTAGACGGTGAAGTGGAAGGCTTTCCAGGTGCGGCGGCCAAGTTGGATGCGGAAGTAGGAGGTGATGACCATAATCGCGACGATGTAGAGAGCGATGGCGCCGATGGTGTTTTCGAGAGGTTGTTGTGGGGAGTGGACGGGGTAGAGGATGTCGAGGACGCGGAATTTGGGGGACTTGTTGAGGAGGAGCGGGAGGGGATGGAGAAGCGTGACGACTAGAGCGATGTAGCCGGTCCAGTTGTGCAGGCGGAAATAGTTGAAGCGGCGATGCGGCCAGTTGCGGACGGGGCTATAACGGAAGGCCATCATGACGCCGAGGAGCATGTTGATGGTGATGGCGCCGACGGCGGTTAGGCCGATGTAGGCGGTGAGATCGAGGAGGGTAATTTCCATTGGAGAAGAAGCGGGCTGCCTTTCGCCCCGGCTGGATATTATGGCGAAGAGACGGAAAGAAGTAACGAGGTAACGACGAAGCGAGAAGAGAAAGACAGAAGACAAAGACAGAAGACAAAGATAACGCAGAGGCGCGGAGTGCGCGGAGGTTCGCGGAGAGTTTCGGGCGATGGGGGTGTGCTAGGATGGTGAGTTTGGGATGAGGCAAATGAGGTGGTAGGGAAAGGGTGAGGCTTGCAGACTGGAATTATTGGATTGCCACAGGTTGGGAAGACGACGCTGTTTCGGATTTTGACGAAGGCGAACGTCGAGGGGAAGGGCGGCGGGTCGGCTACGCATGTTGGTGTGGCGAAGGTGCCGGAGCCGCGGCTGCTGGAGCTGGCGAAGCTTTATAACCCGAAGAAGATTACGTATGCGACCGTGCAGTACGTGGATTTGGGCGGGATGCAGAAGGAAAAGAACCGCGACGCGCTGGCTCCTTTGCGCGAGGTGGATACCATTGCGCACGTGATTCGCGTGTTTGACGATCCTTCGGTGCCGCATTCGGAGGGTAGTATTGATCCTCTACGGGATGCGACGAACTTGGAACTGGAGTTGATTCTTTCGGATCATGACCAGATTTTGCGGAGGCTTGAAAGGCTTGAAAAGGATTTGAAGAAGAAGAGCGATCCGGTTTTGCTGGCCGAGAAGGCAGTTTTGGAAAAGTGTAAAGCGCATTTGGAGTCGGAGAAGCCTTTGCGCGAACTGGAATTGACGGCGGAGGAGCGCAAGCCGATTGGGGGATTTTTGTTTTTGTCGGCGAGGCCGGTGCTTTATGTGTTGAATCTGGGCGATGACGAAGCGGACAAGTTGGATACGGCGGTGGAGCGGCACAAGTTGGGCGCTTTGCAGGGGAAGCCGAACTCGGCGGTGGTGGCGATTTGCGGACGGCTGGAAGCAGAACTCGCCGAGATGGATGAGAAAGAGGCGGCGGAGCTTTTGGCTTCGTACGGATTGAAGGAGCCGGGGTTGAACCGGTTGATTCGCGCGACGTATGACTTGATGGGGTTGATTCAGTTTTTTACGGCGGGGGAGCCGGAAGTGCGGGCTTGGACGATTCGCAAGGGAGCGACGGCGCAAAAGGCGGCAGGAGCGATTCACAGCGATATCGAGAAGGGATTTATTCGGGCGGAAGTGGTGAAGTGGAGCGATCTTCTGGCTGCGGGGAGTATTGCGGCGGCGCGGGAGAAGGCGCAGGTGAGGCTCGAAGGGAAGGAATATATCGTGCAAGAGGGGGATGTGATTTTGTTTCGGCACAGCGGATGAAGGAAAGAGGTAATGAAATTAAGAAGTAAAGGAAAAAGCCAAGAGGAAAAGAGAAAAGACTAAAGATAACGCAGAGACGCAGAGTGCGCAGAGATATCGCAGAGAAGAGAGGAAAAAGCAGATTCCTTGCTTCGCTCGGAATGACGTGTTTGATGGGGCGAGCGCATGACTGATGCGAGCGTAAGCACAGGCTGAAGCCTGTGCCACTTACAATGGGACATGACTTGGCATTTCGGACGGCGCTGGCGGCGGGGTTGGGGCTGGTCGCGGCGGCGGGGAATTTGATTGGCGGGTATTTTGTTGTGCGGCGGGATTGGCCGCGGCAGTTTTTACAGTATTTTTTGGCGCTTGGGGCCGGATATATGCTGGCCGTGGCGTTCCTCGATGTGATTCCTGAGTCCATCCATCTGGCAGGCGAGCAGGCGCTCGTGTTTGTGCTGCTCGGATATTTCCTGGTGCATTTGTTTGAACACACCATTGCGCCGCATTTTCACTTTGGCGAAGAGACGCATTGCGAAGAGGTGAGCCATCATCACGCGCGGACGACCGTTTTGCTGGGGCTGACCATTCACACGTTCTTCGACGGAGTAGCCATTGCGGCTGGGTTTCTCGTTTCCGTGTGGCTAGGGGCGATGATCTTCGTCGCGGTGTTCTTGCATAAGCTGCCGGAAGGTTTCACGGTTGCGTCCCTGGTGCTCGCAAGCGGGCAAGGACGCCGCAACGCAATCCTCGCGTCTGGGTTGTTAGGGGCAGCGACTTTGCTGGGAGTTTTGCTGACGAGCGTGCTGCAAAGCCAATTAAAGTATGCCTTGCCGATTTCCGGAGGAGTGACGCTTTATGTCGCGGCGACGGATTTGCTTCCCGAAGTGAACCGGGAACCAAATTGGAGGATGGCTGCGTTGGTGTTCGTTGGCGTGGCCACGGTATTGATAATGCAGCACTTATTCCATGTTTGATTTCGCCCTACCTTCGCTTTAGCACGGCGGTTCCATTTGCAACTTTAAGAGCCCGCTAGGGTTCGATAGAATGTGGCGGCTATGGCCAGGTCGGACGTCCAACTGATGCTGGACGTGAAGGCGGGCGACGAGCAGTCGTTCGAGCTTCTCCTCCAGCGCTACAGGACACCCCTTGTCAACTTTCTCTACCGCATGGTACGCGCGCGGGAAGAGGCGGAAGACTTGGCGCAAGAAGTGTTTTTGAGAGTGTATCGAGCACGAAAAGATTATGTGCCGAGCGCCAAATTCACGACGTGGCTTTTCCGGATCGCGACAAATTTGGCGTTGAACTCGGTACGAGACAACCGTCACCAGCGGATGGAAGTCTCACTTGATGCGCCGGTGACCGTTGATTCGGAAGATGGCGATGAGAAGCCGCTGGACGTTGCCGAGAAGCATCCGAACATCGAGCAGTACATGGTGGAGGAAGTGCGGAAAAAGATGATCCGCCATGCGATCGACAAGCTGCCGGAGAAACAGCGAGCGGCGGTGCTCTTGCATAAGTATCAAGAGCTGGATTATGGAGATATTGCAAAGATTCTCGAATGCTCGGAGAGCGCGCTAAAATCGCTGCTTTTTCGGGCGTACGAAACGTTGCGAGTGGAACTAGCCCCCCTCGTGGCGAGGCAAGGGAAGTAGAGGAACTACGCCCCGCGCTGCAAGGAAGGTAGAAGTAGACCCAGGGTAGAGAAGGAAGGCAGTTATGAACTGTACGCGAATGGAAAACAAGATTTTGGCGTACGTGGACGGGCGCTTGAAAGAGAGCGAACGTTTGGAGATGGAGAAGCATGTCGCGGCGTGCGGCGCGTGCCAGTTGCGCGTGAACGAGTTTCGCGCGGTGGCGGCGTTGCTGGAGGAAGTGCCGCAAATCGAGCCGTCGGCGGCGTTTGACGTCCGAGTGCGCGCGCGCGTAGCGGCGGAGCCGGTGAAGCAGGGCTGGTGGGCATGGTTCACGCCATCGCCGCGCGTCGCATTTGCGGCGTCGCTGCTCTTGCTGGCGACGGTGTGGATTGGTTCGCGGCCGCCTGATCCTAGGACGTTAACGGCGGCGGACGAAGCGCAGATCAATCAGGACTTGCCGGTGCTGGAGAACTTCGATGTGCTTTCGGACTTTGGAGCACTGACGGACTTGCCGCAGCCTGTGCAGCCAGAGGATACGGGCAACAGCAATCCGGATCAAAACCAGAATCAGCAGCAGAACGACAGCCAGAATCCAACAATGTAATTGATGAGACTTCGACTCCAACTCGCAGGATGTTTGCTGGCGATGGGGCTCGGCGCACTACTGGCCAGCCCTTCGATGGCGCAGCACGGGCGCGCGAATTTTGCGCCGCAGCACAATCCGCCGAAAGCTCAAGCGAGGCCACAGCAAAAGCAGCAGCACCAGCCACCGAAGAATGCGGCGAAACCCGCGCAGCAGGGGAACCGGCCGAACGGTGGCGGGGGGAATCCGCAGGGAAACGGCGCGAACCGGCCGGATTCCGTGCCGCGGCCTAGCCCTAATCCGAACAACAATCCTAACCGCCCGCCGTCCTCGTACACGCCGCCGCAGGCGCAGAGAAAATTCAGCGATCTGACACCGCAGGAAAAGCAGCGGATCCTCGAGAACAACAACAGGTACAGGAATCTTCCTCCAGCGCAAAGGCAAGAACTGCAACGCCGGGAGGCAATTTGGAACGGACTGACACCAGAGCAAAAGAACCATATCAAGAACGACGTAATGCCGAAGTGGAGGCAAATGCCTGCGGACCGGCGACAGGCGATTCGGCAGAGACTGAGCGTGCTACAAAACATGCCCGAGTCGGCAAAAAATCAGCGGTTGAATGACCCCAATTTTACGAGGGGGATGAGTGAAGAGGACAAGGCCACGCTCCGCGATTTGAGCCACATGCATGTCGGTGCGCCCGACCCGCCGGGCGAGTAAGAAAGCCGATAGCTCGCAGCCAACAGCCAGCAGCAAGATCCGCGAAACGAAAGCACTTCCTCCTCAGAAGAAAATCAAATCACGCGTGGTCGCCTTTGTAGTGGCGCAGCATGCTGCGCCACTACAAAGCAAGGGCTGGCGGGTTGGGCCAATCTGGCATTCGCGGGCGCGAAGCCATTTTTGCGCGCTCGTTGACAATGGCGCTCTTCTCGCGGCATCGTGACTACTTCACGTTGCGCGCATCCAACGAGGGGGAGGGAGCCATTCCCGTCTTGTCGCCGCGCTTTCGCGCACTGCAGCATCGAAACTTTCAACTATTTATCGCAGGACAGCTTACCTCGCTCATCGGCACGTGGATGCAGACGACGGCGCAACTTTGGCTGGTCTACAAGTTGACGGCTTCCGCGGCACTCCTCGGCGTTTTCGGTTTTGCGAACCAAGTTCCCATTTTATTTCTAGCCGCGCTCGGCGGTTACATCGGCGACCGCTACAACCGCCATCACGGCGTGATCTGGACGCAGACGGTTTCGATGGTGCTGGCGTTCGTGCTCGCCGCTTTGACCTTTGCGAACATTATTCAGGTGTGGGAGCTGATCTTCATCGCGTTTCTTGTGGGCGTGGTGAATGCTTTCGATGTGCCGATCCGGCAGGCGTTTCTGGTCGAGATGGTCGTGAAAGAGGATTTGCCTAACGCGATTGCCTTGAATTCTTCGATTTTTAATGGTGCGCGCGTGGTCGGGCCGGCGATTGCAGGTTTTGCGCTTGCGTGGAAGGGGCCGGCGTGGTGTTTTTTTCTGAATGGCGTGAGCTTTCTCGCGGTAATCGGGGCGCTGCTGGCGATGCGCATCGTCAAGAGAGAATCGAAGAAGGAAGCGGGTTCTCCGTTCCAGAGTCTGATGCAGGGATTTCGCTTTGCCATGAGCGATTTGCCGATCCGTTCGACGCTGCTGCTTCTGAGCATGCTTAGCCTGCTCGGTTTGCAGTACTCGGTTTTTCTGCCGATATTCGCAAGTGAAGTTTTGCATCGCGACGCTAAAGGGTTTGGTTTGCTGATGAGCGCGGCAGGCGTGGGCGCCGTGCTGGGAGCGCTGCATTTTGCGGCGAGGACCAGTTACAAGGGTTTGGCCCGGTGGATTGCTGCGACATCGACGACTTGCGCGGTTGGATTAGTGATTTTTTCGCAGTCGCGGCTTTTTTGGCTTTCCATGGCGGTGCTCTTGGTGGTCGGATTCTGCGCTACGGTGCAGATGGCGGCCACGAACACCACTCTGCAGAATCGCGTGCCTGACCAACTGCGCGGCCGCATTATGGCGGTTTACGCCACGATGTTCATGGGTGTGCAGCCCATCGGGTCGCTCATCGCGGGGGGAATCGCGAAACACATTGGAGCGCCATATACCTTGGCGGTGTTTGGGACGTTGTGTTTTTTGGGGAGCATGGTTTTTATTTTTCGCGTTGTGATGCCGCTGCAGCGGCAGCCGGAAGCGCCCGCAACGGCTTAAGCAGGATTTGGGCGGTAGAGCAAGGCGGGTTTGGTGAGCGGCTCATCAGCGGGCGGGGCTCCTCCGGGGTAAACAAGCCCCGCCCCTATGGAGTTGGTTTCATTTATAGCCGTGAGGATGGCGTCGACTTTGGGGCGCTGCGGGGCCAGTGAGCAGACTGGGTCGGTGGCGTTGGCGTCGGCCGCTAGCAGAAAAGCTTGGCAACGGCATCCGCCGAAATCCAACGCGCGGCGGTCACAGGTCTTGCACGGTTCTTGCATCCAGGCTTCGCCGCGGAATTTCTGAAACGCGTCCGAGACTTCCCAGATTTCTCGCAAGCTGCGATTCTTCACGTTTTCGAATGACAAACCGGGAATGACGCGCGCAGCGTGGCAGGGAAGCGCGGCGCCACTGGGCGTGATGAGCATCAGTTTGCGCCCCCAGCCACCCATGCAGGGCTTAGGATATTTTGCGTAGTAATCCGGAACGACATATTCAATCTTGATTTTTCCCGCCAGCCGTTCCTGCGCTCTTCTTAGGAAATCGATGGACTCTGTGAGCTGCTCGCGCGTAGGGAGAAGGGCATCGCGATTGGCGAAAGCCCACCCGTAATATTGGACGTTAGCGAACTCGACGCGGCTGGCGTTGGAAGATTCGGCGAGAGCAAGCATTTCCGGCAGTTGAGCGATGTTGCGGCGATGAATCACAAAGTTGAGAGTGACGGCGATGCGATGACGCTTGAGCCATTCGAGAACGCGGAGTTTTTGCGAGTGGGCTTTCGTACCTGAGATTTCTTGCGCGGTCTCCTCGCGGGCCCCCTGAAAACTTAATTGAAAGTGATCGAGGCCAGCCTCGATCAGAGATTCGAGGCGTGATTCGTCGAGCGGCAAACCGGAAGTGATGAGATTTACGTAAAGGCCAGCTGAGCGCGCGGCGCGGACGAGATCAAGTATATCGGGGCGAGTAAGGGGCTCCCCGCCCGTGAAATCGGCTTGTAGAACGCCGAGAGCGGCAGCTTCCTGGAAGACGCGAGACCAGTCTTCCGTGGAGAGTTCTGTAGCACGGGCCGCAAGCTCGAGTGGATTCGAGCAATAGACGCAGTGGAGCGGGCAGCGATGCGTTAGTTCGGCGATTAGAGCTAGCGGATTGGTGATAGCAGATGTCATGTGCGTGTGGCGCAAATTGCGAAAAGCGGGAGCAGGGCTCCCGCACTCCACGGGCTACGGCTCGAAGTCGAGCGCGCGCTCTTTTTGCAGCAGAGCCAGGTAGCCGAGGATGTCTTGTTCGACTTTCGCCGGGTCGGCCTTCGAATAGAGTTGCTGCAATTCGGTGACGATTTGGTGGACGGTGTGTTTGCCGTCGCAGCGCTCGACAATTTCCAGGCTTGGCCCATTCAGGCGCAAGGCGCGTTCCGGCATCAATAATGTGCGTGGCTGCTGAGCTTTTTCGTTCATGCGGCAGCCGGGGGCGAGACGCGGGTGGCTTTCGAGATCGATGCTCATACCGAACCTGCTTCTGACGCGGGCCGAAAGGCGCCGGGAGGGGGCCAGCCCGGTTGAACGTAAGAGAAATAGAGGGCGTCGAGTTGCGCCCATAGAATGTCGCACTTGGCGCGGAGCGCGGCGTGGGCAAGGTCTTGTTGTTCGCGCGTGGTTGCATGTTTGACGACCCAAGCCAGAGCGAAGTCGGCGTCTTCGGGAGCTTGTGTTAGGCGGCCGGTGAAATAATCCAGGCCGCTGGAAAGCCAGGGGTAGTGCTGGCGGAGGCGATCCATACGGAGTGTTATAAGCTTTTTTGAAAAGAGCTCGGTTAGGGAAGAGGCGACGGCTTCGAGATGCGAGCGCATGGAAACGAAATCCACGTAGGCTTGGACGGCGTAGCGCGTCGCGGGAAGAATGCCATCGTCGCGAAGGGCTTGGTCTCGGGATAGCCCCGTGGCTTCGACGAGCCGCAGCCACTTCTCAATTCCGCCAGGTTTCACGCCGTCGCCATCGTGGTCGATGATGCGCTTTCGCCATGCGAGTCGGAAAGCGGCATCTTCACTGCGCGCAAGAATCGCGGCGTCCTTAATGGGGATGCGGCTTTGGTAGTAGTAGCGGTTCAAAGCCCAAGCCTGGAGCTGGCCGCGCGTCAGTTTTCCTTCGTGCATGAGCGCATGAAATGGATGTTTGTGGTGGTAGCGCTCTTCCCCAATGGCTTGAAAACCGGCGATGAAGGCGGCTTCCGAAAGCAGGGGCGCATCGATGGCTTGGGCTTGGCTCATATCGCGAGTTCCATTCCATCATAGGCGATTTCCCACCCGGCATCACGGACGATGCGCGATTCCGGGCTTTCGTCATTCAAGACGGGATTCGTATTGTTGAGGTGAATGAGAACGCGACGGGTCCTGCTCGCGCGGAATGGTTGGCGGAGTAGGCCACGGTCGCCCCATAGCGGCAAATGCCCCATCTGCCGCGCGGACTTGCTTCCTTTGCGGATGGAGTTTAGTTCGTCGTCCTTCCAAAAAGTGCCGTCGAGGATCGCCAAATCGCTCTCTTCGACACTGCGCAACCAATGATCTCCGATGCCGGGCAGGCTAGGAGCGTAAAAAAGCTTTTTTTCCTTGGAGACAAAGGTCAGACCGATAACCGCCTCTTCCGGAGCAAGGCCATTGCGCAGAGATTCGCTCACGTAATCCGGGAAGCTTCCGTTCAGCGGCACCGCTTTGCAGAAGAGTCCGCTTTTCTTATCCGCAGGCGAAGGAGGGACTAGAGGCATCAGGCGATCGAGCGGGAGAGTCTCCCATTTAACGGGAGGATTTGAGCGCGCCAGCACGCGGAAAAGACCGTTTTCTTCCGTAAGTATGCGCCGGACAGCCATCGTGGAGAAAATCTGGAGTGGCTGGAATTCTCGCAGATGGAGGAGGCCCATAACGGCATCCACATCGGCGCTGGTCAGCACGACTGCATGGATTGGCGTGTTTCGCGATCCCGGGGGAGGAACGAAATCGGCCGAGGAAAGGATCTGCTGCCGAAGGTCTGGGGAAGCGTTCAGAAGAAACCAGCGAGAGCCGTCGGCAGAGAGGGCGGCCTGGGTCTGTGTCCTCGGGCGGGTCTTTAAGGTGCCGGAGCGCACACCCATACACTGAGCACATGCGCAATTCCATTGGGGGAAACCGCCGCCGGCTGCGGAGCCGAGGATTTTAACGCGCATTCCGGCACGTCGACAAATGACCGCTGGGCGCGGTCAAGGGATTACAGCTCGGCGTTGGCGTACGAGCTAATTTCGCAGTTGAGATCGATCTCTTCGTGCTGAGGGGTAGTCCATTCCATGGCAATGGCTCCTTCGGATATGCGAGATTCAAAATTCATTACGAATTTGAGTGTACCACGAACCCAAATCAGTTGGAAGAACTCGCACAAAAAGGATGTGTTGCGGCGCCGCGAGCGCACCCACGAAGGGTAGAGATGACGCACGAGAAAAACCACAACCTGTAGTAGGGAAAAGTTTAATTTTGCCGCACGGTGAGAAAATACAAATTTTTTAACAGACCTCATGTTTTCTCTTGACAAAGGCTGAAAGCCACCTATTATGTGGCAAGAAGTGGGAGAGAGTGGTTAGCAGTAGAGCAAAGTAGAGCTTCTCCCGGGGCTATCCAGGCGTTCTCGAGGGCAATCGTGAACGTAAGCAATTTGGGCGTCCAAAACCAGCCATTGAATAGGATCTATGAAGCTGCGGGGAAACTGTCCGGCGAAAGTCGACGAGAAGGGGCGTCTCAAGATTCCCTCAGTGTTTCTGGACGAGCTCAAGGAGTACGGCAACCAATTTTATATCACAAGT
>DATEQG010000100.1:0-4583 GCA_035272765.1 Candidatus Acidiferrum sp. | reverse complement strand
CTTGTCGGCGTTCCCGTCCTTCTCGACTTTTACCTTTCCACTCGGATCGACGGTCACGATCAGGTGAAGCGTGTACGGCAGTTTCCCCGGTTGATTCGCCGAACTCGGCATTTCAACCATGGGCATCTCTAACCATTGCACCGAAACGTCTGCGTCCAGTTTCGCGCAGGTCATGCCCTGCGGATTTACCGGAGCAACGGCGGCGCTCTGCTCCCCGGTGCACACGATCGGTGGAACCAACACTTTCCCGGGGCCCAGTGTTTTTATCATACCGTCCATCGCAGCGGGAATGGTGCTGGTTACGTAAGTTTGTGCTTGATCGCGGTAAGCTCCGGAACCCTTGGCCATCTTTTGGAATTTTGGGAGAACTTCGTTCTTCATGCGGATCAAATCGCCCTTTTGTTTTGTTGCGTTGAACTCCGTGACGAGGGCCTCGAAAGCGGCTTTGTCCCCCTGTTCGTTGCGTAATTTCTGCTGGTTCTTGGTGAGCCATTCATCAAGCTCTTTGGCCCACTTGTCGACATCGGGATCCTCGATGCGGCTCTGAAAAATGTGCAGCTCGTCCTGGAGCCGCGCCAAACCAGCGAGATCACTGCTGGTTTGCAGGGCCTCCGCGCGGCTGCGCAGGTCTTTCTGCTGCGACCGCTCGGCGGACCGCAAATCCTGCAGAAGTTTTTCCCTGGTTTTCGGCCACGGCATGTTGTCAAGTTGACTCTTTGCGTTGCGAAACGCGCCTGTTTGCAGGGTCTGGTTGAAGGTCACCACTGCTTTTTGCGCTGCCGCGACGTCCGCGAGCTTTTTCTTCGCTTCAGCGCTCATTAAGCCCTTGCGGTCTACCACTTCCTGCAATTGCTGCTGAGCGTCCGGCCACTCTTCATTCTTGATGTCCGCGAGCGCGGCTTCATACAGTTTCTTCGTATCGGCGGCCTGCCGCATTCTTTTTAGGTAGTTCTCCGCCTGCGGCCGTAACGTTGAGTCCGCGACGTTCAAACCCTCCACGGTTTGAAATTCCCTGCGGGCGTTTTCGAAGTCTCCGCTCTTGTAGAATTGTTCGCCCTGAACGAAGTGCTGTTTTTCCGTGGTGTGAACGTCTTCCGGGTTTTCCACGGGGTGGATGAGCGCGAGTTCGCGCTGCGCTTCGTCGGCCAGCCACAGATTCATCTTGGCCACATCCTGGAAGGCTTGGGCCGCGGCGTCGTAGTTTCCTTGCTCTTTGAAGGAACTGCCTTCACGAAATCGGCTATTCTCCGCTTCGCGTTTTTGCTGGATCTCGTCGAGGTGGCGCCGCGCATCCGCCTGGAAGAAGCCGCGCATTTGTTCGAGATTCTGCCAGGCCCGCTCCGACTGATCGAATTGACGATCATTCCAGAGTTGCATGGCCTGATTGCGGGCCGCTTTCTCCCTTTCACTAGGACCTCGCGAGCGCCCCGCAAAAACCGCAATCCCAACTATCAGGAGCAAGATTCCGCCAATACTTGCCAGCACCGCTGGCTTTTTTAGGAGAGCCATCGCCTGAGCTCGAATGCCGGGCCATTTTTCCGCGCACCATTCGACGAACCTTTGCCACTTTACGGCGGCAGCCGAAACTTTGGATTCCTTGTGGCCGCTGTCTGCAGCGAGATTGCCAGGAGGGGGCTTGACGGGCGAGCGGGACGGCTGAGCCGGCGCCTGAACCATGACCGAGGCGGACTGTTCTGCAATCGTTTTCAGTTGCTTTTGGACGCGCGGGTCGGTGCGCTCAAAGACCTGTTTGGCCATTGCCTTTTTCAAGAACTGTGTGGCCCCGTTGAAGTCTCCGGCGTCAATCATGGTCTGCGCGGCGGCGATCTGATGATCCTGATTCTCCTTCTTTTTGCGGTCCGCCTGTTTGTTGGTTGCGGTCTCCAACAATTGGGTGACAGTCGGATCCGGACCGAAATTAACGATGGTCCGCTCGGCTAACGTGATGGCGTCCGTGATTTTCTCTTGATTGAGCTTGCTGTGGATCTCCTCGATCCGCCGCTGCATTTCCCGCCGCGACCGCTCACTCTGCTCCTGAACTTGTCTCTTCGGCCCGGCTTCTTCGGCGAGCTTTCGGAATATCTCTTGCTTTGGAAATTCCTGCGCGGCGCGCTTGGCGGCGGCTTCGGCTTCCTTGTAGCTTTCGCGCTCCAGAAGGCTGCGGATCTGTTTTTCCAGGTCCTTTTCCTTCTGCCGTTGCTCCTGCTGTGCGGTCTCCTCGCGCGCATAGTCCACAAGTTCCTTGAGTTCGAATTCCTCGGGATACTCGCGGAGAAGCGCTTCGCCCTTGACGAGGGCCTCTTTCAGCTTGCCGCTGCTGAGCAACGTCCTCAAAGCGGCGATCTCCCCGGTAAAGCGGATGCTCTTCTGCTGTTCGCGCTCGTTGTCCACTACGATCGTTTGCAAGCTTCTGACGGCGGAGTCCTGTGGATGCTTTTTGGCGAGTTCCTCGATCCGCTTCCTGGCTTCGGCAAACTCCTGTTGCCCAAGTAACTTGCGGACTTCGCCCAGTTGTCGCTGCTTCTGTAAATCTTCCAAGTCGTGAACGGTCATTTCCTGGAGCTTCAGCAACTCTGGTTCGTTGGGATATTCCTTGAGGGCATTCGAAAGGACGGAGAGACATTCTTCGTAGCTGAGAGCTGTCCAAAGAGTCCGCGCGTGATGCAATACCTCGCTGAGTTTCTTGCGCTTCTCGCGGCGGTTGCGCTCTTCGTCAATTTGGCGCAGCAATTCCTGGGCTTGGGGATTGCCGCCGTCCAATTGAAGTGCCAGACCTAGCGCGGCGGCTGCTTCGGTAACCGCCCCTTCAGCCAGGCGCTGCTTTGTGAGGCGCAGCTTTTGCTCGACTTCCTGGGCGCGGGCCGCGGCCGCCTCGACTTGAGAGAAGAGAAGCTGGGCAGGCTCGTGGCGCGAATCCAGGCCGAGGGCGGATTCTGCCTCGCTGCGGGCTTCGCGCAATTTCCCGGACTGCAAGAAATCCCGGCCGCGATCAAGATGTTCGTTCAGCTTGGGAAGAATCTGGCTGCGGCGTAGATTGGCGGTGACTTTTTCCAGCAGGCTCTTGACCTGGGTATTCGCTACATCAATCTGCAAGGCCTTTCGGAGGAGCGCCTGGGCTCTCTGCAAATCGTTGGCGGCAACCAGCGTCTCGGAATCCGCCAGCAAACCGGCGACCGTGGCATGCTGGGCGCTTTTCCACAGCGGCTCGAGGTCGCGCAGAACATCTTCCATGGACTGGTAGCGATCTTCCGCTTTCTTTTCCAGCATCATTCGAATGAGATTCGTCAACTCATCCGGGCATTCCACCCCCAGCGATTGCAGCGGGGGAGGGTTGTCCGACATGATGTGGAACATCAACTCGGCTTCGCTATCGCCCTTGAATGGGCGCTGATAGGCAAGCAATTCGTACAGCGTGACGCCGACCGCCCAGATGTCGGAGCGCGCATCGGCGCGATCCCCTTTGTATAACTGGGGAGACATGTAAGCGCGAGAACCGATCATCATGTGCGGCTGCGTGAGGGACATATCGGTGAGGCGGGCAATGCCAAAGTCCACGACCTTCACGACGCCCTCTTTCGTGACCATGATATTGCCGGGTTTCATGTCGCGATGGATGACGTTGTGGCGATGGGCGTAGGAGAGAGCATCGCAAACGCTCACGATATAGCCGAGCTTCACCGATATGGGGAGTGGCTCGCGCTGCTCGATGAAATGATCCAGGCTGCCGCCTTCGATGTACTCCATGGCGATGAAAGGCGTGCTCTTTTCCTGGCCCAACTCGTAAATCGTGATGATATTCGGATGCTGGAGGGCGCCGGCGGAACGCGCCTCCTGGTAAAAGCGCTCCAGCGAATTGGCTTGCGGGCTCAATCCCGAGGTAATGGTCTTGACGGCTACTAATCGGCCAATGAGAGGGTCGCGGGCTTTATACACTGCGCCCATGGCCCCACGGCCAATCTCCGAGATAATTTCGTATTTGCCCAGCCGCTCCAAGGATCACACCCTATGTGCCCAGATTCTAACAAATTGCAGGGCAAACCGCTCATGAGTTCATGTCGCCCAGCACTGCGCCGGGTCTCTCGACGGATCGCGCGATACGCACCCTGGCGGCCGGTCGACGCGAAGCCGCGTTGGAAGTATTCGGAAGGCTTCAAGTCTACGCGCACCCCGATGACCACGGGAAACCGAAGCAAACAGCGCAAACGTCTCCCACGAACACGGCCAAGTCAGCTGAGAATGTGTGAACCCCTGCGAAGGCGATGCGCAGCCGTGTGACACGCCGGGCGCGGTTGCGTGTTGCCGGCATTCCTTGCTGCCCGCATATCCAGTCGAACGTCTCGGCCCCGCGCTTCCACACCAGTTCCGGAAGAAACTCCTGTTTGTAACTCCTAAGTAATGAATTGAAAACAATTTATCGAAAGTACTATCGGCCCCGCCAGAGTTTCTCCTCAAGCTGTAAGGGAAGGCACCAACGGAGGCCGGGCAACCTGCCCAGTGAGGGAGAAGAGTATGAAAGCGACATTTGCCGCGGTATTGTCCATTGCCGTGTTGGTACTGTTTTGCGCAGTTCCGGCAGACGCACA
>DATEQG010000099.1:0-18651 GCA_035272765.1 Candidatus Acidiferrum sp. | reverse complement strand
CGAACAAGCTCTCCAAGAACTCATCGGCGCGGTCGACACCGTCATCGTCATTCCCAACGAGCGCCTGATGGACACCGTCGAACGCGGCACCAGTTTCTTCGACGCCTTCCGCATCGCCGATGACATCCTCCGCCAAGCCGTTCAAGGTATTTCCGACATCATCACCGTCCCCGGCATCATCAATCGCGACTTCGCCGACGTGAAAGCCATCATGCATGGCCAGGGCTACGCCGTGATGGGCACCGCCATCGCTACCGGAACAAACCGCGCCATCGACGCCGCTAACCGCGCCATTTCCAGCCCGCTCCTCGAAGACAACTCCATCCAGGGAGCCCAAGGCATCCTTATTAACATTTCCGGCAGCTCCAGCCTCACGCTGCACGAAGTTCACGAAGCTTCGTCCGTCATCCAAAAAGCTGCACACGAAAACGCCAACATCATTTTCGGCGCTGTCATGGACGACTCGATGAAAGACGCCGTGAAAATCACGGTCATCGCCGCCGGCTTCAAGGAAGCCAACAAGAAGAATGTTCAGCAAAAGCCATCGTTCCTGCCCAAAACGTGGAAAGCCGGCCGCGAAGTGGAAGAGCCTGTCCCGCAGCAGCAAACGCTCCCTAACGTAGTCCACCAAGTCCAGCAAAACATTCGCGACGTCAGCCACGAAGTCCCTGCAGACGACCTGGACGTTCCCACATTCCTCCGCCGCCAGGCCCAAAAAGCCTGAGCGCTCATCTGTTGTAGGGCGGGGCTTGCCCCGCCCGTCCTTCCCAATGCTTCGGTTTTCTCGGATCGTAGGGGCACGGCACGTTTACCCTGAGCTTCGAAGGGCCGTGCCCTCTTTCCTTTTTCTTCGCGCCACACTCAATCAGAAATTAGCCGAATGTTCTCCGGCGGTTCAATCGCAATCGCGCAAAGCAACTGCAAGCTTCCTCACCTCGTCTTCAAAAGCACCGGGCTCGTCCGCCGGTTTCGACACCACCGAACTCAACCCCGCATGAAACTCCCTTGCGCCGGTCTTCTTCATCACTTCTCGAATATTTCCCGCATGAATCCCGCTTCCTGGCATCACCACAATCCGCTCTCCCGCGATTCGAACCAGTTCGCTAAGCACTCCCAACGCCTCCGGCGCCGTCCTCTTTCCTCCCGAAGTGAGCAGCCTTGCCGCCCCCGTTTCGATCACGTCTTCCAGCGATTTGCGCAAATCGGCGCACTCATCGAACGCGCGATGAAAGGTTAGGGGAAGTGGCCTCGCCAGCTCGACGAGTTCTTTAGTACGCTCGATGTCCACTTCCCCATTGGCTAGTAGCACCCCCAGAACAATCCCGTCCATACCGGTTTTTTGGGCGGTTTCAACGTCGCCCCGCATGGCCTCGAACTCTGCCTCGGCATAAATAAAATTCCCGCCGCGTGGCCGAACCATCGAAAAAATAGGCAAACGCACCCGCTCGCGCACAGCGCGCAACAACCCGCGACCCGGAGTCGTGCCACCAACCCGCGCATCGCTGCATAATTCGATGCGTTGCGCCCCGCCGCGCTCCGCCGCCACTGCCGCCTCGACGCTCTCCACACTGATTTCGAGAATGCGGCGGCTTTGCATGGTCAGAGCCTTGCGATGTGTCGCACGTGCGTCAAGCTGCCCTTAGACCAGTTCCAAAACATCCCGGCAAGCGCTGCCGCATTCCAGCCCCACATAAACAGCCGCATCGCCGTCGGGCTGTACGGACGATTCTTCCAAAACAACAAGGCATCCAACGCAAACCACGCCGCTCCAAAACCAAGAAATCCGGCGATCACTAAATCTCGGAAAAAGATATAAACAAGCACCGTCTCCACGCACAAGAACCCCGCAATAAGCAACTTCGAACGCACCGCGCCGATCAACGTCGCCGTCGTGCGCCGCCCGCTCAGCCTGTCGGGCTCTATGTCCATCACTTCGCCAAAAATGTGCGAGTGCATCGCGAACATCGCGCCAAACACAAAAGTCTGCCACGGAAGCTGCGGAGCACCGTCCAGCCAGCTGCTCAGCACAAACACCAGCAAATAGCTCGCTTGAATCAAAACGTCGAAAGGAGGGTGGCTCTTCCATCCGAATCGCGGCGCATTGTAGAGCGCGACAGCCAGCAACAAAGCAGCGAACCAAGCGAAAATGCGTGGGCCTATGAGAACAAAGAAACCAATCAGAAAAGGAACCTGGATCGCCGCGATTTTCCATCGCAATCCAGCGAGCTGATCCGCCACACCCAGCGAGCCAAACAAAAAAGTACCCTTGCGCGGGTTCAGCCGGTCCGCTTCAGCGTCCACGATGTCATTCACGCCATACAAAAGAAATCCCAGCGGAAATAACACGTAAAAAAGTTCCAGCCAAAGCGTTCTCGAATGCAGAAAATCCACGCGCCCCAGCGGCATCAGATAAAACAACGCTGTCGTGCTCCAAAGCCCCGGCCGCGAAACTTGCAGAAGGAAGACTAATTCGGACCGACGGGCAGTCTTGTCCGCCAAGTCTCTGCGCTTCACACTCAAAGCTGGCAGGCTCGGTTCCAGAATCGCTCCTCTTCGTCTTTGTAAAGATCACAGCCGAGAAACCATCAGGTGAAATCCCTATCAGAAGACTACAGAAAACAGATTCCTAATAGTCCCGCATCCCTTCGAAGCTACCAAACCGATACGATCGCACAAGTGGAGCGACGGCTGTCATCGACAGCCGGCCGAAGGATTTTTGCACCGCCAGCAGTCGTACTCTGCAACTCTTGTGGTACCCTCTTGCGCCAGGAACTTCGGGTCTCTAGTTTTTTCGTCGATCCCGAGCCGCTACTTTGTGCAAAGGAGACCTCCAATGAAACTCCAACCCAAAAGCGTGGCGATCCTGGCTGTTATTCTTGGCGCAACTCTTGCCGCTTGCCAGGAGCCGTATCACCAAAAAGATGAGCAATACTATTTGATCTCCGCAAACATCGGCTTGCCCTACTGGCAAGAAGCTGAGGCAGGCTTGCGCGACGCCGCAACGGGCATGGGCGTCAAAGCGGAAATGGATGGCCCCACCACACTCTCGCCACAGGAAGAGCTGGACGCTTTTCAAAAAGCGGTTGCCCTGCATCCCGCGGGCATTCTTGTTTCTGTGATGAATCAGCAGCTTCTCAAGCCCGCGATTGATAGCGCGGTGATGCAAGGCATTCCCGTCATTTGCATCGATGCCGATGCCCCAGATTCACACCGCATTATGTTCGTCGGAACGGATAACTTCCGTGCCGGCCAGGAAAGCGGCAAACGCATGGCCGACATTCTCAAAGGGCAAGGTCAGGTCGTCCTCATCTCCATACCAGGGCAGCTCAACTTGGACGAGCGGGTTCGCGGCGTCAACGAAGCTCTCAAGAAATACCCCGGCATCAAAATTGTCCAAACCATCGACGACAAAGGAGATCCCCGCAACGCCAATGACGGCGTCTCTGCGCTCCTAGCAAAGAAAGAAAAGATTGACGGTGTTATTTGTCTCGAGGCTTCCGGCGGATCGGGAGTTGCCGAGGCCTTACACCGCTTGGACTTGACTGGCAAAATCGCCATCGTCTCCTTCGACAAAGATCCAGAGACCCTCGACGCCATTGAAAAGGGCTGGATTAACGCCACTATCGTGCAGAAACCTTACATCATGGCCTACTATGGTCTGAAGTTTGCCGACGATCTCCACCACAACGCCGTCCACGAGTTTAAAGATTGGCGCACGGCGCCCGCGCCCCCGATGCCCGCTTGGGTCGACACCGGTACGGCCACGGTGGACAAGAGCAATCTCGCAGCATTTCGTGAAGCTCTTGCCGCCCACCCCAAACCTTTGTAGCTATCCGCAGCCCGCGCAGCCCATCGTAGGGGCACGGCACGCCGTGCCCTCTTCGCAGCTTACGAACGCTTAGAAGCGCAAATGACGGAGTTCGCGTAATATTGCATGGAAGCGATTTGGAGTGCGGCAGCCCCGCTGCCGCTTTTCTCAGCCACGCGCACGACTCTCTATTGAGCGAGGCTCAAATGGGATGTTTTGGCAAATGCTCCGGAGATCCCGCGAGCCCTTCGAAATCTAAACCCATCCAAGCGAAGCAAACGTCGTAATCGATGCGCATCCAAGCGCCACGCCCAAAACCATCCCAGCCAGCACATCACTCAGAAAATGCATTCCCAAAACGATGCGGGACAAGGCGATGCTTACAGCCAGGAAAAAGAGCGCCCCTTCCAACGAAGGGTAAAAGTAACTCACCACCAGCGCCACGGAGGATGCCGTCATTGTGTGCCCCGACGGAAACGAAAACCGATCCGGAGGCAGAACCTTCGACCAGCAGTGTGGCTCCAGTTGGCACGGCCGAGGCCTCTGGCTGAGGCTTTTCAAGGCCTTGAAGACGAGAATGCCCAAAGCCGCGGCACTCCCTGCTGCCCCAATCGCGAAAAATCTTTGTGGGCCTCCATAGATCAGCAGCATGATCCCAAGCCCATACCACAGCCACCCGTCGCCCATCCGCGTGGCCAGGATCATCCACACACGCACCCACCGCGGGGCTCGCCAGCGGTTCATGCGGCGCATCAGGCGGTAGTCCCGCCGTTCGATGTATCCCCAAACAGTGCGTGCGACAGCCATGATAGTTAGCCCATCTAGCCCCAGTTAGCCTCGAAGCTAGAATCCATATCCCAAAACATCCGTCGGCGTTTTTCACCGCGCTCGATGGCAGTAGACCACTTCTGGCAAAAACGAATCTCGTTAAACCAGTGGCTTGCCGTGACAACAGGGACCAGCGGCGCTAGCGGCATAAGTGCCAGAGTCCAGGGCTTTTCCGTCCACAGCCCCCAAACGATGCGGAAAACGTCCGCAGTCAACTTGGCGTAGCTGCCATGGTCTCCATGCACCTGTCCCTGGCCTGCTCGAAGGCCAGCGAGGAATTCGTCGACGGTGCGCGCGCCGGGAACCTCGGTATAGGTGCGCCCTACGCCCGCCATCGTGTGCGAATCGCTTCCTCCAATAGCAACCTTGCCAAGCCGGGATGCCAGCCGAGCCGCGCTCTCATTGGCCTGCGGCCACATCTGACCGTTCCGTGTCTCAAAGGCCGGCACATAGGAGGCGAACCACGAGAAGTCCTCATCGAGGCGGCGTCCCGTGAGACCGGAGAAAACATGATTCACGCTGAAGAACAGCTTTCTCTCGGTGAGATACATCATCAACGAAATGAAGTCTTTACGCCGCCGCTGGATCTCAATATGGTCGCGTTCCGTGATGCCGTAAACTCCCAGATGCATCTGGGTTCCCCCAGGCATCTGCACTGTCGCTTCCTCGCTCAAGAAAAAATCGGGGTACTTCCGAAGAGCCTCCCCGGCGTTGATCGAGTCGTGGTCAGTTAGGGTTATGATGGACATTCCAAGCCGCTTCACCTGGTCGTAAACTTCCTCGGGCTGGTTATACGACTCGCGGCAGATTCGTCGGAAAACGGGAGTGTCACACATGCCTGATGCGATGGAATGAATGTGGAGGTCGCAGCGCATGATATTATTGTCAACCAGCGATATGAACAGGCCATGAAGAGGTCGCTAATTGTAGGTTAATGTGTCCATGGAACTCCTTGAGCACATTGGACTTCCAAAGTTATCCACATGGCATGGAGCATGCTCTTAGCACTCAGCGAAATTTACATGGCAGAATCTCAAACATGAGAAAAATCCACGTTGTCTTCCACGACGGCGGCGGTGGACATCGCAATGCTGCCATCGCCCTCCAGACAATTGCGGCCCAGCAAGGGCGAGACTGGGAGGTGGATCTTGTGCAGTTTCAGGACTTGACCGACCGCTTGGACGTGCTGCGTAAATTGACCGGTATCCGCATCCAGCAGCAATACAACATCATGCTGCAGAACGGCTGGACCCTCGGCAGCAAATATCTCCTGAGGGTGCTGCAACTTACGATACGCCTGTTCCATGGCCCGATGGTACGTCTGCTCGAGAAGTTCTGGCGCGAACACCCGGCAGATCTCCTGGTCTCCGTTATCCCGCACTTTAATCGCGAGATTTGCGAAAGCTGGAAGGCTGTTTACCCTGGACGACCGTTCGTCACCCTCATCACGGACTTGGCCGATTATCCCCCGCGCTTCTGGATCGAGCCAATGAAGGAGCAATACGTCATCGCCGGAACCGAGCGTGCCGTCGAGCAAGCGCGCGCCTTTGGCCACGACCAAGCCCATATTTTTCAGGCATCTGGCATGATTTTGCGCCCTGACTTTTACGTCGAAGACAACGTCGATCCGGTTGCGCTTCGCAAAGAAATGGGATTGCAACCCGATTTGCTGACCGCCATCGTCCTGTTCGGCGGTCACGGTTCCAAGGTGATGTTGTATTTAACCGAACTGTTAAATACGGCAGGTCTGCCACTGCAGCTGATCATGATCTGCGGCCGCAATGAAGAGCTGGCGGCAGAATTTCACGCCAGAAAATGGAACATGCCCGTGCATGTTGTTGGATTCACCAAGGAGGTCCATAAGCTGATGCGCGCCGCGGATTTCTTGATTGGCAAGCCTGGCCCCGGCAGCATCGCCGAAGCCATGGTGCGCAAGCTCCCAGTGCTCATTGAATGCAATGCCTGGACCTTGCCACAGGAACGCTACAACGCGGAATGGGTAAGGGAAAAGCGCGTGGGCATTGTCCTCCACAGTTTTAAGGAAGTCGTGGAGGGCGTGCGCCAGATGCTGGATCCTGCGCGACTGGCCGAATTTCGGAAAAATGTCGCGGCACTCGACAATCGTGCCATCTTTGAGATTCCAGAAATGTTAGCCAAGCTTTTGGGCGAGTCAAAAGAAACCGTCGAGCAGCCTGCCAGGCAAACGGTGGACTCGCAAGTGCCTGCTTAACTGGCGGCCGTTGGCGTAGCTTTCTGCGCTCTTTCGTTCCGGCCCGGATGCTCGAACCGTGGACCCGCGTCGTGATTCTCTAGGGGCAGCTTGAGTCGCGGCTTGGCGCAGGTCGTTGCCCACCGACGCGAAGCATATTTCGGCGATTCACACATCTTCACGCAGGCTCGGTGCCCGCCGGATTCCGCGCAGTGACAATAGCAAGTGCCGACGGTTGCGGTTCGCAACTCTCCGGGCGTGTCCGCCGATAGAATCAGAGATCCCGCAAGAAAACAGATGAGAAATGACGCGGCGCCAACCCCCAAAGTCCGCAGGAAGGTTTGTTTGCCGGGGAGGATGCGCATATACCGATTCTGAAGGCGCCGTCCAACAAAACCGATAGCGCGAGGAGGCTGAAAATCTTGTTACTGAGGTCCTGGAACTGGGTCAGACAGGCGAAGCAGTCAGCGAAAGAAGGGTGCGTTCCCGAATCAGTTTTGCCGAGTTCCAAGGCGGGCTGGCTGGACGGATTTGGAGCGGAACGCGTCCTCCTTAAATTCAGCCAAGTATTTGCTAATGAAAGACTTGCTAGAAACTGCGGTCCCAGCCGACATTGGCGCAGCCCGTGCAATAGAGGGTTGCATGAGTGCGTTTCACATGACGAGTTGAGAAGAGAGGCGAGCGAGGGGGAAGGGGCTTGCTCGCCACTTTTCGCAATTCGTTCCCACCTGCCTCTGAGAGGGAAGCTAGGATGGATGACCCCACGCGTCGGTGTGAAAACGACACTGACAACGAAACGCACTCTCCGAGGCCCCCGATCCCAAGCGGGGGCCTCATTTTCTTGAAGCTAGCTGCCGTATTTAGCTGGCAGGTTAGTTGCCGGCTCATTCTAAAGATCCCGCTGAATCCTGGCGCAGCCCTGGCCAATCCAGAAAGAACTGCGCTCTCGCACCACTCTCATTCTTAGTTCTTAAATTCCGGCTGAGCGCCTGTCTCGGTGACTTTGCGCGCGACAGCGATCGTCGCTCGCCCCAGCACGTGGGCGATCTGCGTGTCGCGCAGCCGCGAAGCGTCGTACTCAAACGAGAGGTGCTTCTTGCTTTCATCGAAGCGGAAGCGGCGCAGGCCGTAGGTGTTGGAAAATTCGCCGAGAAGGCGCAGTTGCTCCTGCGTCAGCGGGGATTGCAGTTCGTAAGTGATTTCCATGAGTGTCATGCCGGAATTATACCAGCCTGTGCAAGAGTTGCGTGCGTAGCGGCTTATAACCGCGAATCATCTAATATAGGGTCATGCCCGAACAGCTTCCCACGTCCGCCCCTCAGCAGCGACGCATAGATCTTCTTGGCGAAGTCCGAGCGAAAGACCTCGTCTGCGGAATGTTGGTTGATCCGCAAAAGGCCGCCGCCAAAATCGAATACGGTGGATATCCCCACTATTTTTGTTCGAAGGGCTGCGCGGGAAAATTTGAAAAGGAGCCGCAAAAGTATCTGGCGGCGCATGACGAAGCCGTCAGGGAACTTCTATCGCGCCCCGGCCACAGCGATCGCTCCGGCCAAACCGCTCCACCTTCTGACGCCGTTCCTGCCGGAACCACTGGCGCGCGCTACACCTGCCCGATGCATCCGGAAATCATTCAGGTCGGACCGGGAAGCTGCCCGATTTGCGGCATGGCTCTCGAACCAATGGACGTTTTCGCCGAAGTGGAAGCCGATCCTGAATACGATTCGATGTTGCGCCGTTTTTGGGTGAGCGCGCTGCTTTCGCTGCCGGTCCTGCTGCTCGCTATGTTCGGCGATGCACTTAAACTCCCTATCTCGCTCAGCGCACGAAATTGGATCGAGTTTGTTCTTGCGACGCCGGTTGTCCTTTGGGGTGGCTGGCCCTTTTTTCAGCGCTTTTGGGCGTCGATTATTCATCGCAGCCCGAACATGTTCACTTTGATCGGTTTGGGCACTGGCGCTGCGTATCTGGAAAGTGTTGTAGCAACGCTCCTTCCGCAAATATTTCCGCCCTCGTTTCGCGATATGAATGGCGCCGTATTCACCTACTTTGAAGCCGCTGCTGTGATCACGACGCTGGTACTGCTTGGCCAGGTGCTTGAGCTGCGCGCGCGCCAGCAAACCAGCAGCGCCATTCGTTCCTTGCTAGATTTGGCGCCGAAGCAAGCGCACCTGGTCGCTTCGGAAGGCACAGAAAAGGATGTCGCGCTCGACGTTGTCAAAGTGGGCGACGCCCTTCGCGTGCGCCCTGGAGAGAATGTTCCGGTTGACGGTGTGATTCTGGAAGGCGCGAGCGCGGTCGACGAATCCATGGTGACGGGCGAGGCGATGCCCGTCGAGAAATCTGCAGGCGACAAAGTCACGGGCGGAACCTTGAACACGAGCGGAAGTTTTGTGATGCAAGTCGAGCGCGTCGGCAATGAAACGTTCCTGGCGCAAATCGTCAAACTCGTCAGCGAGGCGCAGCGCAGCCGCGCGCCGATGCAACGCCTCGCCGACCGGGTCGCCGGCTATTTCGTGCCTGCGGTGATCGTTGCGGCAGTACTGACATTCGCGGGCTGGGCGCTCTTTGGTCCCGAGCCGCGCTTCGCTCACGCGCTCATCGCGGCCGTCGCTGTGCTGATCATTGCTTGCCCCTGCGCGTTGGGCCTCGCGACACCCATGTCGATCATGGTCGCGGTGGGTCGCGGCGCCCACGCCGGAGTGCTCGTTCGAAACGCAGAAGCTCTTGAAACGCTAGCCAAGGTCGACACGCTCGTCGTCGACAAAACCGGCACGCTGACCGAAGGCAAACCTCAAATCGAAGCCGTTGAAGTCATCGAGGGCGCAGGCTTCACAAAAGACGAATTGCTCTCGCTTGCCGCGAGCCTTGAGCGGTCGAGCGAGCATCCGTTGGCGCGCGCCATCGTTCGTGCCGCCGAGGAAAAAAAACTGCCCCTGACGCCTGTCAGCGATTTTCTCGCGACCGCAGGAGGAGGAGTGGAAGCTCGCATCTTGAACAAGCGCGTTCTTGCGGGCACAGCATCTTTTTTGAAGGTGCAGGGAATCGAAATGGTCGCGAGTCAACCGTCCGCCCTTCTTGTACCCGCCTCCACCGCGATTACGACCGTTTATCTGGCGATTGATGGGAAAGTAGCAGGAGCATTTTTTCTGAGCGATCGGATCAAGCTCTCGACTCCGCCGGCGATTCGCGCATTGCGCGACGAAGGCGTCCGCGTTGTGATGCTGACAGGTGACCGCCGCGCCACAGCGGCCAGAGTCGCCGCTGAGCTGGGAATCGGGGAATTCGAGGCGGAGGTGCAACCTCAACAAAAAGGGGAAATTGTAAAACGCCTCCACGAGCAAGGAAGGATTGTGGCGATGGCCGGCGACGGCATTAACGACGCGCCTGCGCTCGCGGCCGCGGATGTTGGGATCGCCATGGGCACTGGCACTGACGCTGCGATCGAGAACGCCGGAATCACTCTTGTGAAGGGCGATTTACGCGGCATCGTTCGCGCGCGCAAACTCAGCCGGGCTGCCATCCGCAACATCAAACAAAATCTTGCTTTTGCTTTTCTGTACAACGTGTTGGGGATCCCCATCGCCGCCGGCGTTTTCTATCCAATTTTCGGCTGGCTTCTGAGCCCCATGCTCGCCAGCGCTGCCATGAGCTTCAGCTCCGTCTCGGTCATCGCCAATGCACTTCGCCTGCGCAAAGTCTCACTTTAGCGCGCAGTTCTTATTACGGCCGATGAGGATTGAGAAACGGCGAGGCGCAGAGGGCGAGGCAAGCCCCGCCTCTACAGAGGTTTGAGTGTGAGCCTCAGGTTTGGCCCAGGATGGAATCGAAATACGCCAGCATTTCTGGCGAATCCCACTCTTGGAATCCGATGATCTTGCGGGCAATCTTGCCTTGACGGTCGATAATGTAGGTCTCAGGATACATCGAGGTGCCGTAAGATCCAGCGATAGGGGAATTATTGTCTTTCGTGGCGGGGTCGCGGTAGGTCGGAAAAATGACTCCGTGCTCTTTGAGAAATTGTTCGTAAACAGCGGGATCTTCATCGGCAGCCACACCGAGAACAACGCCGTTGCGCGAAGCAATGTATTTCTGCAGACGGTTCAACGCGGGAGTTTCCTCGATGCACGCCTGGCACCACGTCCCCCAAAAGTTCAGCACCACGACCTTGCCGTGAAGGTCGGAAAGATGCGCAGGCTTGCCGTCGAGCTGCATCGCAAAATCCTCCGCGCGCTTACCGGCGATAGACGCCTCGCCATGCCGGTAACTCGGCAGCGCAAAAATCACGATAATTCCCAGGAAGACCGCTAAGCCTCCCCAAGCCAGTATCTTCGGCCCGATTCTCATCGAATGCTATACTAGCTCATCCGCCCGGGATCGAAAACTGGTCCCTGTCCCCAGACTTTGCCGTGGCCAACGAATCGCCAAACTCGATCCTTCCCTCTGCGCCTCTGCCGCCGCCCATCAGCGCCATTGTGCCTGCGCGAAACGAAGAAGCCGTCATCGCCACTTGCATCGAATCGTTGGCCGTGCAACCCGAAATCGCGGAGATTCTTATCGTTAATGATCAGTCCACGGACAAAACCGCGGAAATCGTGCGTGGCTTGACGGTTAAATTTCCGCACCTGAGGCTCCTGGAAACCCAAGGAGTTCCCGCAGGCTGGGTCGGCAAAAACAACGCCGTTTTCCTTGGCGCCCAGGAAGCCAAGAGCCCGTGGCTGCTTTTCACCGACGCCGACGCCGAGTTGCTACCTGGGGCCGCCGCTCGCGCACTGCAAATCGCGCAAGAAGCCGGCGTCGCGTTGATTTCTTTCTCGCCAGAGCAAATCGTGCAAACGTGGTACGAAAAAGCGCTCATCCCGTTTGTGTACAGCCGCCTGGCAAAACATTTTTCTTATGATGAGGTGAACAAACCCGCTTCGCCCGCCGCCGCTGCCAATGGACAGTTCCTGATGATCCAGCGCGATGCTTACAATTCCATCGGGGGCCACGCGAGCGTAGCGGCGGAAGTGCTGGAAGACGTTGCGCTCGCGAAACGCGCAAAGGCGGCCGGATTTCGCCTGTGGTTCGGCCCGGGGCAGGGAATCGTGCGTGTGCGAATGTACCGCTCCTTAGGCGCGATGTGGCAAGGCTGGAAGAAAAATCTTTATCTGCTTGTTGGCGGAACTCCGGGCGCGCTCTTCCGCGAGATGGAGTCCATTATTCCGTGGATTCCCATCGCGCTCATTTTTCTTGGAATAAAAATTCCCGTCGCGACGCTTTTGGGTGTTTGTTTCCTGCTGATACGCCAATTGACCTACGGTTTGGAGATAGCTCGTAACCAATACCCCTTTAAATTCATCATTTATTATGTGCCCGCGGTGGCGTTATACGCGGGCGTCCTCTGGGCTTCGTACCGCGGCCACGCTAAGGGCAAAGTGGAATGGAAAGGGCGGGAAGTTCCCGTAACATTTCCCGGCGCGCCCAGGTAAAAGAAGCCAATTGACATGGTCCTGCTCACGCGCAAAATCGAGTTCGCTGCCTCGCACCTCTACCACAATCCCGATTTTTCGCCGGAAGAGAACCGCCGAGTCTTCGGCAAATGCAACAATCCTCATGGACACGGACACAACTACACCTTGGAGGTAACCGTCGCCGGCGAGCCTGATCCGGTCACCGGAATGGTTTTGGACCTCAAAGATTTGAAGGAAATTCTCGAACGCGAAGTGATGCAGCGCATGGACCACCGCTTTCTGAACTACGAAGTGCCCGAGCTGGCCGGACAGATTCCGACGTGCGAGAACATTGCACGAGTGATCTGGCGGTTGCTCGATCCGCAGATCAAGCAAGGAAAGTTGCACCGCGTACGGCTGTATGAAACTGCGGATCTATTTGCCGACTGCTATCGCAACGGTGCAGAGGGGGGCCAGGCGCCATGAGTTCGAACGCACAGGACGGTGCGCTGAAGATCGAGCTGGGCCGGCGCTATCGCTTTGCGGCATCCCACCGGCTGCACAGCGCGGAGCTCAGCGAGGATAAGAACAGCCGCATCTATGGAAAATGCAACAATCCTTATGGGCATGGGCACAACTATATTTTGGAAGTTCTTGTGTCGGGAAAAGTGGATCCAGCCACGGGAATGATTGCCAATCTCGCCGACCTGGATGGCTTTGTCGAGCGCGAAGTCCTCGAGCCGTTCGATCACAAGTCGCTCAATGAAGACGTCGCAGCGTTTCGCGGCACGGTCCCCACGACGGAAAATCTGTGCATCGAGATTTTTCGGCGCTTGAAGCCGTTTCCCAAGGCGAAGCTCGAGCGCGTGCGAGTGCAGGAGACGTCCAACAACAGTTTCGAATATGCGGGAGACAATCCGGAAGGATTCGAGGGATAAACCCAATGGCCAAACCGACCGAAGAAATCATCTTGAACGAAGAGAAGCCGCTCGATGCGCGCAGGATTGCGTGCCACGTTCGCGAAATTATCAAGCTGATCGGAGAAGATCCGAATCGCGAAGGCCTGCGCAAGACCCCGGAACGCTATGAAAAGGCCCTGAAATTCTTGACCAGCGGCTATCTGCAGAACGCGGAAAACATTCTGAATGGCGCGACATTCAGCGTGTCCTATGACGAGATGGTGGTGGTGAAGGACATCGAGTTTTTCAGCCTGTGCGAACACCACTTGCTGCCTTTTTTTGGCAAGTGCCACGTCGCGTATCTGCCCAACAAACGCGTCATCGGACTCAGCAAGGTCGCGCGCCTCGTCAACATGTTCGCGCGGCGCCTGCAGATTCAGGAGCGGCTTACCAGCCAAATCGCCGCGGCCATTCAGGAAAAAATCAGCCCGGAAGGCGTGGGCGTGATTATCGAAGCTCGACACCTTTGCATGCAGATGCGCGGCGTCGAAAAGCAGCATGGGCAGGCCGTGACCAGTGCGATGCTCGGCGGCTTCCGCCACAACAAGCAAACGCGCGACGAGTTTCTTTCGCTCGTGCGCACAAAAAATTCGTAACGTTACGTGAAGAGACGAACACAAAAGTCTGTCTCTTTGTTTCAATTTCAAACGAAGGAAGGCCGGACTGGCAAGACTGCCTGTCCTATTTCTTGGCGACTTCTATGGACGCCACGGTATTTTCCCAAACGATGTTCATCGTGCAGCCGTTGCCGGTCTTGTCGAAGGAAATCTTGAAGTCTTCAGCGGGAGCCGGAAGCTTGCCGGCTTTCATGTCCACGCGCAGTAGATCCGAGCTTGCCCCGGGGTAGGGAATTCCCCATTCACCCGTTTTCTTGCTGACGATAAGCGTCCATTTGTTTTCTTCGGGAATCGTGAAAATCGTATAGTCGCCGGCTGGCACATCTTTTCCGCCTACCTTCAAATCCACCGGCGTCACAAACGTGGTCGCTTCGTTTGCTCCAGCGCGCCACGGCTGTCCGTAAGGAACCAAACCGCCAAAAATCTTGCGGCCCTTCATCTTTGGGCTTGAATAATCCACCGTGAGCGTTTTTCCTCCGCCCAAGTCGCAGCTTGCTGTCGCCGGTGGGCTGGGACGCTTGCTCTTGTCGGATTGCCCGCTCGCCCGCGTGGCCAAAAATCCTAAGCTCAGACAAACTCCAGCAACTATCGCGATTCGTTTTTGCATTGGTCGTTCTCCTCTCAAATATTTCTGCACTCACAGCAAGCATTCAACCCAATTTAGGGTCGCAACGCAACTGCCATTGCTTCGATCCGGCAAAAATAAGCCTCTCGAAGAGTGTTTACACTCCTTTACACTCAAAACATATTTGTGTTAGCCTGAATGAGTCGAAGAGAAGAGGAAAAATTCAGGGGACGACGGAGAGGGGCACTTGAGCACAGCCAAAGCGGTGTTGATCGAGCAATTCCGGCGGGAAGTGAAAGATACTGGCTCACCGGAAGTACAGATAGCACTTTTGAGCGAGCGGATCAGCTACCTGACAACGCACCTCAAGTCCCACGTAAAAGACCACGCATCCCGGCGCGGGTTGATCATGATGGTCAATAAGCGCCGCCGCCTGCTGGACTATCTAAACCGTCGAGACCCGGATCGGTACCGCGAGATTGTTGAACGTCTTAGCCTGCGCAAGTAACTGCCTAACACTTAAAAGCCTTATCGGGCAGAAGCCTCTGCGTTTTCACGCATTGACATCTTCCACAAGAAGTGTGTCTGTCTGCTCAATGTTCGGTTGCGCTGGCAGTGAAATCAACAGGCCCCCGGCTGCATTTTCGCCGGTGTTTCTCGTGGTGTAATCCGGATCGAGCTACTGTCTCCCATCGTAATTCTCTCCACTTTTCTTCTCTGGGTTGTCCAGGCCAGGCTCACGCCGACCTACTCGAAGCAGGGAATTGGTTTCCAGGCCGCAAAGCGGCTGTTTCTTCCTGCACGGTCGTCACTCCTGTGGACGCTCTGAACATGTTCCGGCTCGGCCGGGACCAAAGGAAATGATTGCTTATGTCTGAAAACACGAACACACCAGCACCACATCAAGTTTCTGTCGAAATCGGGGGACGCGCCCTCATTCTCGAAACTGGAAAGATCGCCAAGCAAGCGAACGGCTCGATTACTGCTCGTTACGGTGACACCATTGTGCTCACCACGGCCTGCATGTCGACCGTGGCCAACGATCGAGATTTTCTTCCGCTGACTGTCGACTATCGCGAAAACACCTATTCGGCCGGAAAAATTCCCGGCGGCTTCTTCAAGCGCGAAGGCCGTCCTTCCGAAAAAGAAATTCTCACCTCTCGTTTGATTGACCGCCCCATGCGCCCGCTGTTTCCGGAATCCTGGCGCAATGAAACGCAAATTGTCGCCATGGTGCTCTCCGCGGATAGCGACAACGATCCGGACGTCATCGCCGTTACCGCCGCTTCCGCTGCCTCCTACTGCTCCGATCTCCCGTTTGAGAAGCCCATTGCTTGCGTGCGCGTTGGCTTGCTCGATGGCCAGCTTGTGGCCAACCCGACCGTTGCCGAACAAAAGAAGAGCTTGCTAAACATCGTCATTGCCGGCACGGAAGAAGCCATCGTCATGGTGGAGTCCGGCGCGCTCGAAGTTTCGGAAGAAACTGTTGTTGACGCCCTCGAGTTCGGCCACGCGCAAGTAAAGAAAATCGTTGCTGCCATCAAGGAGCTGCACGCGCAACTCAAGCCGGTGAAGGTCGTCGTCAAGCCGCTGCCGTTTGATGAAGGGATTTACAAAGATCTGGACAAAAAGCATGGCGCGAAGCTCCGCGATGCTCTCAATACCGAAAAGCATCCCAAGCACGAAAGCTACCACCTCGTGGATGCCCTCAAGGAAGAAATTATCAAGGCCATCCCTGAAGAACCAAAGAAAGAAATGGACGAAAAGCGCGCTCTGACTAAGCGCGCCCTCGAGCGGCTTCGCGAAAATATTTTCCGCGATGACGTTCTGAATGCCCGCCGCCGTCCCGACGGCCGCGCCTTCGACCAGATCCGTCATATATCCTGCGAAGTTGGCCTGCTTCCCCGCGTGCACGGTTCCGCGCTATTCACGCGCGGCGAAACGCAGGCTCTCGCCACGCTTACCCTCGGCACTAAGGAAGACATGCAGCGCCTGGACTTGCTCTTCGAGCAAGACCAGTTCAATCGCTTCATGCTGCACTACAACTTCCCGCCGTTCAGCGTCGGCGAAGTGAAATTCCTTCGCGGCCCGGGACGCCGCGAAATCGGCCACGGCGCTCTTGCGCAGCGCGCCCTCGTCAACCTGCTTCCTCCCGAAGCGGACTTCCCGTACGCCATGCGCCTCGTTTCCGACATTCTTGAATCCAATGGTTCTTCTTCGATGGCCACCGTTTGCGGCGGCTCACTGGCTCTTATGGACGCTGGCGTTCCGCTAAAGGCGCCTTGTGCCGGTATCGCCATGGGCCTCGTCGTTGGCGATGACAAAAAGTATTCGATCCTCACCGACATCGCCGGCGCCGAGGACCACTACGGCGACATGGACTTCAAAGTTGCTGGCACGCGCGCGGGCATCACCGCGCTTCAAATGGACATCAAGGTTCTCGGCATCAGCATCGGCATGATGCGCGAAGCCCTGGCCCAAGCGAAAAAGGCTCGCTTGCAAATCCTCGACACCATGGAAAAGACGCTCAGCGAAGCGCGCACGCAAATCTCCGCATACGCTCCGCGTCTCTTCAAGCTCAAGATTCCTCAGGACAAGATCCGCGACCTCATCGGTCCGGGCGGCAAGAAGATCAAGTCCATCATCGAAGCCACTGGCGTCAAGATCGACGTCCTCGAAGATGGCACGGTGCACATCTTCTCAACCAGCGGCGCTGGCGGCGATGCGGCCCTGCAAATGGTTCGCGACGTCACCGCTTCCGCCGAAATCGGCAAGACCTATCTCGGCAAAGTCGTCCGCCTCGCGGAGTTTGGCGCGTTCGTCGAACTTTTCCCCGGCACCGACGGCCTTCTGCACATCAGCGAAATCTCCGAACACCGCATCCGCGACGTTCGCGACGAACTGAAACTGGGCGACCAGGTCCTCGTAAAAGTTCTCTCCATCGAGGGCAACAAAGTCCGCCTCTCGCGCAAAGCTCTAATCAAGGAAGCCCGCGAGAAACAGCAAAAAGCAGCCGCCAGCGGCGGCGGCCATCAGGGCCCGACCGGCGGCGAAGGGAACTCTGGTGGCGACTCTGGTTCGAACGAATAAAGCACCTGCAGGGGCGGGGCTTGCCCCGCCCGCTTCAACCGCCTCGCACATAGTGCAATAAAAATGCCCCTACAAAATCGGGGGCCTTTTCAATTCCACTGCATGCGTTCAATTTGCCGATTCCGCTTTACCGTTGCTCTGATACTCGCGAACGGCTAGATTCTTCCCGCAGCTCGGTGCCCAATTGCACCCAATACTGATCCTTCTTTTGGCCCTTAAACCGAGCGGCTGGGTGTCGCGCAAGTAGATAGGTTGTGCGTCCAATTTTCCTTGGAATGTCGGCCTGTAGCGGAAAGTCTGCAATTCTCGTCCAGTGTTCTTTCGCGGTGATGCCGTACATCAGAACGAACTTGGGTTCGCTCTCGATGATTCCTTTTTGAATGCGTTCGATTCTTGTCGGTAGGACGTCTTTAAGTAGTTTTCGAGTCTCCTCCGAGCGTTTCCTGGATACCTCAGAACTGTTGGCGGGCAGCCCCGACAGCTCGATCACACAAGTCTCTCCAACCCCCTTGTCTTCCATTCCCCATCGACTAGATTGGTATACTTCTTGCAAATCCCTTCGCTTCTCTTCGTCTGTAAGTTTTCTCCCATCCTGAAAAGCCATTAAGAGCAATATCAGGTATTTCCAGGTCGACTGAAGATTGATTTTTCCACTCTTACGATTTGCCGCGTGCCAGCGGCACTCCCCGATTTCCTTGTGAAACCTGAGACAGTCGCATAGGCCGTCCCTGTTCAATTTGCGGAAGGCTTCAGCCCGTTGGGAGAAATCGTTGTTTTCCCAGGGAGCTTGTCCCTCTTCCAGGCCAATGAACCAATAAGGAGCGTCCCAGCGCCCGTATCCGTAACACTGGCGCGCCAGCTCATGTTCGGCGTCATCCATTGGCGCATCTCCGATGTCTCAATTTAAAGCCGAGAATGGATCGATGAGCACGTCGCCCATCCTCAGGTCCCCTGAGTAGGCACAGAAATGTGAGAGCCTGAGCCGTGCACTCGTTCGATGTCAGCTCCTACCATCCGCAGCTTTTCGACAATCCCCTCGTACCCGCGATCGATGTGATACACCCGTTCAATCACCGTCTCCCCATTCGCCACAAGACCCGCTAGCACCAACCCCGCGCTAGCCCGCAAATCCGAAGCCTGCAC
>DATEQG010000098.1:0-95265 GCA_035272765.1 Candidatus Acidiferrum sp. | reverse complement strand
CTACCGCGCCATCTTCTGAAGCGTGTACAAAATAAGTTTGCGGTCGTCCTCTTTGGCTTTACCCAGCAGACGGCGTAGTCGGCTTAGATATTTTGCATCCTTGCCTGAACTGCCCCACAGACTGTCATCAGAAGATTCCTGTTTGAAAACAGCAGGCGCTTTCGCTGGTGCGTCGCCATCATGGAAGAGTCGGTACATCGGAATTTCCAGCGCTCGGGCCATCTTTTCCAGCGTCGCAACAGCGGGAACAGTGTGTCCGTTCTCGACGCGGGAGATGTAGCAACGAAGTAAGCCAGTACGCTTTTCGATGTCGCCTTGAGAAAACTTCTTTTGTTCGCGAAGTTCGCGGAGTCTGTCGCCTATGACCATTCTGGGATTATTCCATTCAAACGATTAGAAGGCAAGCAAGGCGCTTTTCTAAGTCTTTATACCAGCTTGCATCTCTTCATACCTGCAAAATCCACATGTCATACCTAACTCACCCGATGGTGCGCCCACGCCGCGCTGCTATCCTGCCGATGAGATTCGTGCCTGCAACGATGTGGCAACGTCGTTGAATGCCAAAGGAGACTGAGATGCTTGGAATAATCGCAGCGGTTTTGCTCGTAATGTGGTTGCTTGGATTTTTGGCGTTCCATGTTACGGCTGGGCTCATTCATATACTTCTAGTGCTCGCAATCATCATGTTCATTCTTCACTTGGTGCGGGGCAGATCGGTGACGGCCTAACCGCGACTTCGGGCGGCGCTACGGTGAGCACAGAATTCCTTGACCGTTTAGCCAGCCAACTCAAAGTTGGCAAGGACCCGGCGAGCCGCCGCGCCATTGAGCGGATTTTGGACGTTATCAAGAGAGGGTATGAGAACGGACAATATGAAAGCTCAGTTGAGGCAGAAAGGGATTTCCGACAGTTGGTTGGACTCGATGAGGACGACAAGTAACGTGGGTCGGTCACTTGCCTAGCTGCCTCTCGGCACTCTTAAAAAGTAGCTCGACAAATTGCTCCCTCTGCTTCCTCATCCGTTCTTCATCAAGGATTGGCTTCGGGGCGGCTTGCCGTGCCCGGTCGAAGCTCTCCGCAATCTTCCTTTGAATCTCCTGCCTTAATTCTTCCCTCATTTTATCCCCCAAAACTTGCTGTGTTCACGCATTTTGGAACACATTTTTCTGTAAGTGACTGCAAACAGGGGTGATTGTAGCAGTTGAGGTGCCCCTTCGTAATCGACAGGTCGTGGGTTCAACTCCCACTCTCGGCTCCAGATATCTTGTTTCAAATGAACATGTTCCTAAGAACTTCCCCGGCACAGACTCGAAATTTGGCGACCCGTTGTTGGCTGTAAAAGCCAGCCCCGTGATCGCCTCCCTCTATCCCTAGAAAGATTTGGCCCGCACCAAACTTTTCACCATCCCACTTCGTCTATACCTGCAGCATCCCCATAGAACCATGTAACATTTCTGTGGTCATCACACCGGACCACAAGGAGCGTTGAACGGCTCATGCTTTGGAGTAGTGAGCTGTGGCGGACGTAGAGATGTTCTTGACCACAGCAGGGGTTCGGGCTGTCCACCCGGAGAAGCTGGAGGATTCTTAATGTTCCGATCCATTGCTCGCGTCCTGGTTACTGTCGGCATGGTATCTGTTTCCGTCTTGGCGTCCTTGGCCAACGCCCAAATCTCGCCGAACCTGCCCAATCCGATCAAGGCGCCGAATCCGCTGACGACGACGTTATCGATTTTTCGTAGCAATATGCAGGACAAGATCATGAAGTCTGCGGAGGCGATGCCAGAGTCCAAGTACAGCTACCGGCCGACGAAGGAGGTTCGCTCGTTCGCCGAGATCCTGAATCATGTGGGGGATATATCCTACATTTTGTGCTCAAACGCCAAGGGTGAAGCGCCCCCCGCCATGGCTGGCGCGAAGAGCTCGAAAGCCGAGATCATCGCCTACCTCAAAGGCGCGTTCGACTACTGCGATGGCGTGTACTCGGGGTTCACCGATGCGCACCTCAATGACCCGGCGGACTTCTTCGGCTTCAAGACGAACAAGATGTTCATCTTGACGCAAGTCGGAAATCATGACGCCCTGCATTACGGCAATCTCGTCACATATCTGCGCCTCAATGGCCTCGAGCCGTCCGGGGGCTGGTTTTGACGGCGCAGCGGCCAGTCTTCTTGCAAGATCGGGAATGCATCCAGGCCACACTTGTAGATTGTCCCGGTAGATCAAGCTTCAACCTTCCGATAAGCCGGCTAATCTCCCAAGTTCGTACTGGAACGAACCTTTCCGGTTTCGCGTGCCAGGTCAACCGGTCGACGCGACACTTGCTAATAGCCTGATCTAACAGCACTTTCCCGAGAGAACCGATCCGTCGGGCTGCACTCAATCAGAACGTAGCCAGGGCGATGTCCCGTTTGACTCAACACTTGTAAGCGATTTTAGCCTTTGAGACTCCAGCAGTTAGACTTTGAGCTTAGTGTTGCGTCGACCCATGGAGACCACCTGACTTACTAGGATTGTGGCCACGGCAACGGTAGCTTCCGTGCGGAGTGGTATACTTCCACGGAGTGTAAGAGCAAATGAACTCTTCCGCTATCTCCCCGCCTAATGTTCTTGTGCCGATTCTTCTGTGTTTGGAGATGACCTTCGCAGCAGGGGCCACGCTGGCTCAATGTCCAAACAGGGGCACAGTGTTCGAGGGCGAGGTCTCCACTTCGCAGGGAACGCCATATCGGGCTAAGGCAATCAGAACGATTGTGACCTACGGCGGCGATGGCACGAAACGCACGGTAGTGGCCAAGGCGAACCTTTTTAGAGACAGCGCTGGACGCACAAGGATAGAACGATTTTACGATGGCTCTGCGGACCCTTCGGAGAACGTTCCGGGGGATATTTTGATTGATGACAGCTGCGGCACTTCTGTAATTCTTCTGCCCGCCCGACAGACGGCCAAAATCACCAAACGCGTTCTGTCCCCCAAAATATCCGACCGACCTTATTGCCGGGAGATTGATTTGAAGAACCCTCCCTACGTTGGCCCAGAGGGAAAGTTTGAGGACCTTGGGCACAAATTGATCGACGGCATAGAGATTCGAGGTGAGCGTTGGAGCACCTACAGCTCTGCTCAGGCAAAACTAACCGGTGCGCCGCCCGTATCTGTTCTTGAAGACTGGTGCTCGATTTCACTGGACACGCCGATGGGCGGTTACATATTGAGCGACAAGCCGAAGAGAGAAATTACGACAGTCATCAGCGATATACGGCAGATCGAGCCTGACCCAGCATTATTCGAGATTCCAGCGGAATACAAAATAATACCCGCCGGTGAAGGCACCGCTGCCGCTAACCTGAAGGTCGGTCCGCCAGGCGCCTCACCACTGCAATAAACTTCAGACGCCGAATGTTCTGGGGGTTGCCACCATTTCCCCGCGGAAATTGATTTGCTCATGTGAACAGGCAATTCTCAACTCCTGATAAACGTGGTTACCGCAGAAGTGAAGTCCTAGTGAGTAGCCGATAGATTCACGGCTCGTCAACTTTTGCCATTTTAGCTACAACAATTTGGAGGGGACAGCGCAAGCATGGTGCCGCGAGCGTTTCTGATTTTCCCACCGACGTGCCGTATGATGGTCGCATGCGGCTTCTGCTTCTTGAAGATGACGCGCGCATTGCGCGGTTCGTGGCCAAAGGCCTGCGCGAACAGGCCTATGCCGTCGATGTGGCCTCAAACGGCGATGACGCACTCTATCAGGCGGAAATTAATCCCTACGATCTCGTGATCCTGGATGTAATGGTTCCGGGCCGCGACGGTTTTGAAGTTTGCCGCGAACTCCGAAAATCGGGGCAACGCATGCCGATTTTGATGCTAACCGCGCGCGATGCCGTGGAAGACCGCATCACGGGACTAGACCACGGCGCGGACGACTACCTGACGAAACCATTCGAATTCCGCGAATTGCTCGCGCGCCTCCGTGCCTTGCTGCGGCGCTCCGGCGAGCTTCGCCCCGCGAAAATCACTGTCGCTGACTTGGTGCTGGACACAGCCGCTCAGAGCGTTTCCCGCGGCGGCCGCACCGTGACGCTCACGGCAAAGGAATATGCGCTGCTGGAATTCCTGGCGCGCAATGCTGGCCGGGTGGTCGGCCGCGCCGAAATTGCGGAACATGTTTGGGATGAGAGTTTCGATCCCTTTTCAAACCTGATTGAAGTCTACGTGAATCGCGTGCGCGGCAAGGTTGATGCGGATTCGGCCAAGCCACTGCTGCATACCCGCCGCGGAGCAGGCTACGTCTTCGGTCCTGAAGCGGATTCCCCGGCCTCCGATTCGCCCGAAGAAAACGCCACGCCGCGCACTCGAGCCAAGACAAGCATTCCGGCCCGGAAGAACCATGCTTAATTCCATCCGTGTCCGGCTCACGCTCTGGTATACGGGCGTGCTCGCGCTTGTCCTCGTTGCGATTTCCCTCATCACCTATTTCATCTTCTGGCGGACCACAGTTCAGCGCACCGACGTGAACTTGGTGGAACTCTCCAACGCTTTTCTCGCCACCCTCCAAGCGGAAGCGAATGGTCAGACAAGCCCCGAGGCATTGAAGCTTGCCGCGCAGGTGGCCATCACGGAACACCGCTTTGGAGATCATGTCTTCGCCATTTTTGATGCGGCCGGGAAAATGGCGGTCAGCTCGCAGGATGTGCCGCCAATAAGTCCTGCGACCGATTCTTCACCCGCCGGGCTCCTTTCCTCCCGGTCGTTTCAGCTTTTTTTTGATGGTTCCGCGCGTGCTGACCATCCTTTTGGCAATGTCCGGGAAAAAAGATCAGGCTATCGGGGATTCGCAAGGCCCTTTTTATATGGCGGCCAGCCTTACACTCTGGTGACACTGCAATCGCTTCGCCCGCAGCATGAAATGCTCGAAGAAGTCACCTCGACATTCGCATGGATAATCCCGATTGCCATTTTGCTTGCCAGTGGAAGTGGCTACTTTCTTGCCCGGAAAAATCTGGCTCCCGTTGTTGCGATGAGCACCCAGGCCGGGCGCATCGGCGCCGCCAATCTTCACGAACGATTGACAGTTCGGAACAAGAATGACGAGTTGGGCCATCTGGCGCGCTCCTTCAACAGCCTTCTGGATCGGCTCAACCAATCCTTCGAACGCCAGCAGCGCTTCATGGCCGACGCCTCGCACGAATTGCGCACTCCAGTCGCGATTCTCCGCGGCGAATCGGAGGTGGCGCTTTCCCAGCAGGCCCGCTCGGCGGAGGAATACCGTGAATCGCTCAGCGTACTTCATGAGGAGGCCACGCGCCTGACGCACATCGTCGAGGACCTTTTTACGCTCACCCGTGCGGACGCCGGGCAGTATCCTCTGCAAACACGAGATTTCTATCTCGATGAACTTACCGCCGAATGCGTCCATTCGGCCCGGACGCTGGCGCTCGCGAAAAAAATCTCTCTGAAGTTCGAAGAGGCCGCCGAATGTCCCATCCATGCCGACGAATCTCTTCTTCGCCGCATGATCCTCAATCTGCTGGATAACGCGATTAAATATACTCCGGAAGGCGGGCTCGTCACGGTGAGGTGCCGCCATGAAGGAGACGAATACGCCTTGAGCATCATGGATACCGGAGGAGGCATCCCCGCGGATGTGCAGCCGCGCATTTTCGAGCGCTTTTTTCGCGCGGACAAAGCCCGCTCGCGTACCGAGACGGATGGCGGCGCCGGATTGGGCCTATCCATTTCCCGATGGATTGCGGAAGCTCACCACGGCAGGCTGGATCTGGTGCGCTCCGATTCCTCCGGTTCTACATTCACCGCTACGCTTCTCGGTAGCACCAGAGTTTGACCGTTTTCGGGCCGGTTAATGTTGCGTTTATCTCATCATCGCTAAATTGAAAGACGGGCTGGGGCAAGGTTCGCCCCGTGGAGGATCCAGTCGCCTCTATTTTCAGATTCTTATCAATTGGAGTGAGAGAACGGCCTTGAGACCAAAATCCCTGATTTTAGCCGGCGGTGGTGCCTGCGTGCCGAGGCTGTTATCTGCCTATCGTCTCGTTCCCATGTTGCGAAACTTACTTCTGCTCCTCGTCCTCTTGTTGGCGGCCACCTCCGCATTTGCACAGGGCGGACCGCCCTTCTACACCAATGATCCAGGCACTCCCGGCAATCTAAATTGGGAGATCAACGTTGGCTACATGCCCTTTTTCTATACGGGTCAGTCGGTATCGCACACACCCGACCTCGACATCAATTTCGGCGTTGGCGATCGCATCCAGCTCACCTACGAAACCGCCTGGCTGCGCGTCCAAAATCCCGCGTCCGCGACAAAATTTGGCATGAATCAATCCAATCCTGGAGTCAAGTGGCGCTTCTACGACGCCGGGGAGGACGGGCTTTCCATTTCAATTTTTCCCCAGTTCTTCCTGAACAACCCTAACGACGCTGTCCGGCGTGGTATCACTCCCCAAAATGATTCCTTCCTCCTTCCTGTCGAATTCTCCAAGAAATTTGGCCCGGTGGGCGTTGATCTCGAAGTTGGTTATCAGGCCGTCCACAAAGGTCCCGATGGCTGGATCACCGGCCTGGTCCTCGGCCACGATGTAACTCCAAGATTCGAAGTAGACATGGAACTCTATTCCCAAGGGACATTCCAACCCTCTGAAAGCCAGCCCACGATAGGCTTTGGTGCTCGCTACAAAATCCATAGTCCGGTTATCCTGCTCCTCATGGCGGGCCGCAGCCTTGAACCCGCGCGCAGCAATCAGTCCTATTTCATCGGCTACTTTGGCTTTCAGTTCCTGCTGCCGCCCAAATCCTACAAGATCGATTAGTTTTCTTCGAAGATTCCCCAGGCATCACCGAAATCGTCATCTGTTACGAGAGGATTGGACGTTCAGGCCCCCCTGCGAAAAAGGCTGGAACCAATTTTCCAACTGGTTTATTGATTTACGCCGCTGGCGAGAATGCCGCCGTCCACGACCATGACCGATCCCGTCGTGTAGCTGGCGGCGTCGGACGCCAGGTAGATGGCCGCTCCGGCGAGCTCCTCGACTTGGCCGAAGCGCTTCATGGGAGTGCGCATGAGCCATTCCTTGCCGCGCGGCGTTTCGTCGAGCAGCTTTTGGTTCAGCGCGGTGCGGAAGACTCCGGGAGCGATGGCGTTCACGCAGATGCCGTGCGCGGACCATTCGACGGCGAGCGACTGCGTAAGCGAAGCGACAGCAGCTTTGCTGGCGGAGTACGCGGTGACCTCCATCATTCCCCGAAAAGATCCGATCGAGGCGATGTTGATGATCCTCCCGTACTTGCGCTCGGCCATGTGCCGGCCGAAAACCTGGCACGCGCGCACCATGCCGGTGAGATTTGTTTCAAAGATGTCGTTCCAATCTTTTTCGGAGAAATCGATCGTCGGGGCTTTTTTCGTGCGCCCGGCGGAGTTCACGAGGATATCGACTTTGCCGAAGGCTTTCACCGCGGCATCGAGAACCGCTTGCAGTGAAGCCCGATCGGTGACATCGGAAGTTGCACGAAGCGAGCGGCGGCCTAGCGCTTCCACCTCGCGGGCTGTGGACTCGACTTGATCCGCGCGCCGCGAAGTGGGGGCAACGTCGGCGCCGGCTTCGGCGAGGCCGAGAGCGATCGCGCGGCCGATGCCGGAAGTGCCGCCGATGACTACCGCAGATTTGCCTTTCAGATCGAGCTTGCTGTATCCCATGGTTTCTTTCTCCGACCAAAGATTCTTTCTTCGATGATTTCGGCTGACGGATGAAAGCTGCGCTTTTCCTCTGAACTACCAGTTGTACATCGTGCCGTCCAGCTTTCTGTTGATCGGCAAGTACGCGCGTTCGTACGGAAATGTTGCAGCGAGCTTCTCATTGTAGTCGACACCCAAGCCGGGCGCGTCTCCCGGATGCAGGAAGCCGTCGCTGAAGGAATACGCGTGCGGGAACACCTCGTCGGTTTCCTTTGTGTGCAGCATATATTCCTGGATACCAAAATTATTGACGGAGATATCGAAATGAAGAGCAGCGGCCAGCGAGACCGGTGATAGATCTGTGGCGCCGTGGCAGCCTGTAAGGACATGATAAATTTCCGCGAGGGACGCGACTTTTTTCAGGTGCGTGATGCCGCCGCTGTGGACCGTAGCCATTCGAATGTAGTCGATCAATTGTTCGGTGATGACCGTCTTGGCATCCCAAATAGTGTTGAAGACTTCACCCAGCGCCAGTGGCGTTGTGGTGTGCTGGCGCACGATACGGAAGCCCTCCTGCAACTCCGCGGTCACGGCGTCTTCCAGCCAGAAGAGGTGATACGGCTCCAGGCTCTTGCCCAGTCGGGCAGCTTCGATCGGTGTGAGGCGATGATGGGCGTCGTGGAGAAGGTGAATGTCATCACCATATTTAACTCGAAGCAATCCAAAGAGCTTCGGAACATGGAGCAGATATTTTTCAGTGGACCATACATTCTCGGGCGGTAGCCCTTTTTCCGCCGGCTCGTAATAAAATTTTCCTTTCGAGACGCCGTAGGTTGACGGAATTCCGGGAATTCCCGATTGCGCGCGAATCGCGCGATACCCTAGGTTCATATACTTGCCGACTTCATCGATGGTTTCCTCGATGTCGCGGCCGTTGGCGTGGCCGTAGACCATGACGCCGGTCCTGCTCTTTCCGCCGAGAAGGTTGTAAACCGGAGTGTTGAGAGCTTTGCCTTTGATATCCCAAAGCGCGATGTCGATGGCGCCGATGGCCGCCATCGTGACGGGGCCGCGGCGCCAGTACGCCCCGCGATAGAAATATTGCCAGATGTCTTCGGATTGAAAGGGATCGCGGCCGATGAGGCACGGGATTAGATGCTCGGAAAGATATGCTGCAACGGCCATCTCGCGGCCATTTAGCGTCGCATCGCCGAGCCCGTAGATTCCCTGGTCGGTGTGGATCTTCAGCGTGACGAAATTTCTCCCTGGGGAAGAGATCAATACCTTTGCATCCGTAATTTTCACCAATCCTCCTCAAGTTGTAATTGCTCCATGCCGCTTCAGCCTCGCCGCGTGCCGCGGCACGTGCCAAAAGCTTCCTCGGAACACTTCAGATACGGCGCACGAGGCCTTGGTCCGTAGCTTTTGTATTTCGCACGAGCAGCAGCACGAGAATCATCCCGATGAAGGGAATCAGACCCGCGATAATCATGAGCGGGTCGAACAAATGCGTCCCCGTCGCAATGCGCGCATCGGAGAGATGGCCTGCCAATTCGAAAACGACAATTGTACCGAGCGCGGCTCCCGTTCCGCTCAGTCCGCTGACCGTTGCCACGGATTCGTTCTTGTAAAGGTCAGAAGGTAACACGTTGGCGATGGTCGTGAAAGATGCGTAGGAAAAAGTGGCCAGAGCGAAGAGGAGAGTGAGCCAGTAAAGGTTCACGGTAAAGATGGTGGGAATGAGCAAGGTCACGCCGATGCCGCCGAAGATCACCAGCGCCTTGCGCGCGTTCCCGACCGACCAACCTCGTTTAATTAAACGGCCGGAAACCCAGCCACTGAAGAAATTTCCCAGATCGGCGGCGATGAAGGGAACCCAGACGGCGATCAAGCCGCTCTTGAGAGCAATCCCTTTGGCGACGAGATAGATGGGAAACCAATCGGCGATGAAAAACCAGACGGGGTCGGTGAAGCTCCGGGCAATGATAGTCCCCCAGGTTTGCGGAAGCTTTAGAAGATCGCGCCACCGCGGTGGCGTTTTTGAGGGCGGCCCATCCTCTTTGCGGTCTGCGAGGATCATCTGCCGTTCTGCGCCAGCGATCCGGGGATGATCCTGAGGCAAGTGATAGAGCCGGCGCCAAACGATCAGCCACAAAAATCCGAGCAGGCCGGGAACAATAAAAGCCGGACGCGTGCCCCAGCGGAAGTAGAGCCACGGGACAAGGAATGTCGCGACAGCGCCGCCGATCGAGGAGCCGCTGTCAAACAGCGCTGTGGCCAAGCCGCGCTCCTGCTTGGGAAACCACTCCGAAACGGCTTTCGTTGCGCCGGGCCAATTGCCGGATTCGCCGAGTCCGAGGAAAAAACGGAAACCCATGAAAGAGTAGAAGCCTCTGGCGAGCGGCGTGAGAACGGAAACAATCGAATACCAAAGTACAGTGAGCGTGAGCCCGCGCTTCGTGCCGATGCGATCCATCAGCCTGCCGTTGAGAGTTTGCCCGATGGAATAGGCTACGCGGAACGCGATCACTAGATTGGCGTAGTCCGTGTTGGTCCAGTGGTAGTCCTGCTTGAGAAAGGGAGCGAGCAGGGAGAGTGTTTGGCGATCGACATAATTGATGACGGTCGAGGCAAACAAGAGTCCGCCGATCCACCATCGAAGCGAAGGAATGGTTCGGACCGCGTGAACGCTCGATTCGGTATTCCCTGCTTCTCCTTGAGTTTTCATAGGGGAGAGGTTTTCGCAGAACATCGAAGGGGTGCGGGGTCAGCCGCAACTATTCCCCGGTACGCGGTCAACAGCAACTCAATTCATCCGTCCCAAAAAAAGACTCGTCTCAAACGAATTAGAGAGTCTACCTCACCGCCCTTTGCGATGAAATTGGAATTGGGGGCGCTACTTCTCCCTTTTCACGCCGAAGCTTTTTGGTATAGTGCCTCCCACAATGCCAGTTAAATCCTCGACCGTGCCGACATCTCCAAGCGTCGCGCTCACTCGAAATCAAATTCGAGGCTTCTGGGCCGCTTGGGGTGGATGGACTCTCGACGGCATGGATTCTTTTATCTACGCGCTCGTTCTGGTGCCTTCGCTGCGGGAACTTCTTCCTCGTTCGGGTATCGCCGCATCAAGGGGCAACATTGGTTTTTACGGCGGATTACTTTTCGCTCTCTTTTTGCTCGGTTGGGGACTCGCTTTTTTATGGGGGCCTGTGGGTGACAAGTTCGGCCGCGTTCGCACCTTGATGCTGACCATCGTCTGGTATTCGGTCTTTACGTTTCTCAGCGCGCTCGTCACCAACGTCTGGCAGTTGGCAATCCTTCGCCTTCTCGCAGGAATAGGAATCGGCGGCGAATGGGCCATGGGCGGCACGTTCGTTGCAGAAGAATGGCCGGAAAGCCGCCGCCGCGCCGGCGCGGGCTACATGCACACGGGCTATTACGTCGGCATCTTTCTGGCCGCGATCGCCAACTTCGCGATTGGCAGCCACTATGGCTGGCGCTACATGTTTGCCGTCGGAGGTGTGCCGGCGCTTCTCTTGGCGTGGATACGTCATGGGGTCACGGAACCCCCGCGTTGGTCCGCCAAGGCAGAAATCGTTCGGTCCTGGCAGATCTACCAGCCCTTCGCAGCGCTTTTTTCACCCGCATTGCGCCGTCGCACAATCCTGAACTCGCTGTTCATGCTTGCCTCAATCAGCGGGCTTTGGGCTGGAACGGTCTACGTCCCTGCAGCGGTAACCTCTCTTGCAGAAGCCGCGGGTCGTGTTGGGCCTCAAGCCGCGCAACTCGCTTCCCGCGCCACCATGCTCGTCGCATTTGCCACCATTCTCGGATGCCTGGCGATGCCTTGGCTTGCCGAACGGCTGGGTCGCCGGGGCGCGCTCGGCTTCTTCTTTGCCCTCATGATGGTGTTCATTGGCCTCACGTTCGGCAAAGTTTTCTATCTCGGACCAAACGCTCTTCCGTGGTTTTTTGTGTGCCTCTTTTTTCTGGGTTTGGGTGGCGCGAACTTTGCGGTCTACACTTTGTGGCTGCCGGAACAATACCCCACGGAGTGCCGCGCGAGTGCTTTTGCTTTTTCCACCTCCTTTGCACGATTTGGGGGAGCGGCAATCACCTTTCTTGTGGGAAGCGGAGTGCAGCGCTACGGCTCGCTAGGGATTCCCGTCGCAATGACTGCGCTGGCATTTGCCGTTGGACTTCTTCTAATTCCTTTCGGAGCTGAAACTCGTGGACAATCCCTTCCCGCGTGAAGTCCAAATGCAATTGGGTTCCATCCAAGAGCGGGGCGCAAGTTTTGTCTATAATGGTTGGCCGTCAATCCCAGATTGGCAAAGGCACCTCGAGTGCAACTAACGGACCCCGCCGCTAATTCGAAAGCGAACGCACGCCACGCTGTTCTCGCCGGTTTTTTTGGCTGGACCCTCGACGCCTTCGATTTTTTTGTCGTCGTATTCATGTACGACGTCCTCGCCCGCCAATTCGGCGTCTCTAAAAAAGACATCATCTTCACCACCTTTGCTACGCTTGCGATGCGTCCGATCGGGGCACTGATTTTCGGACTGCTGTCCGATCGCTACGGCCGGCGCAGACCGCTGATGGCCAATGTCATCTATTTTTCGTTAGTAGAGCTCTTGTGCGGTTTTTCTCCCAACTTCACTTTTTTTCTGGTCATGCGAGCCCTGTTTGGTATTGGCATGGGAGGCGAATGGGGCGTTGGCGCTTCTCTTGTGATGGAAGCCGCCCCAGTGCGTTGGCGCGGGATTCTGAGCGGTATCTTGCAAAGCGGCTATTCGATCGGCTATCTGCTTGCCGCGCTAGCCGCGCGCTTTCTCCTCCCGGCTTGGGGTTGGCGGCCGATGTTTTGGATTGGCGCGTTGCCGGCGCTGCTTGCGCTCTACATCCGCGCAAAAGTTCCCGAGTCGGAAGCGTGGAAGCAGCATCGCGCCGCCAGCACCGGGCAAGTTTTGCGCACCGTGATGCTCGACTGGAAGCGCTTTCTCTATCTTGTCGTGCTCATGACCTTCATGATGTTCATGTCGCACGGCACGCAGGATTTGTACCCGGACTTTTTGAAGGAAGTACATCACCTCTCGGGGGCCGTCGTCGCGAATATCGCGATCATTTACAACATTGGGGCCGTAATCGGCGCCATTATTTTCGGACACCTCTCGCAGACCGCCGGACGGCGCAAGAGCATGATCGCGGCCATGGGACTCTGTTTGGTCATCATTCCTCTGTGGGCGTTTGGGGGGAGTTTGGCTGTTCTCGTTATCGCTCCGTTCCTCATGCAAATGGGCGTGCAAGGCGCTTGGGGCGTCATTCCCGTGCATCTGAATGAAATGTCCGCGGATACGACGCGCGGATTGATGCCCGGGCTTACCTATCAATTGGGAATTCTTTTGGCTTCCCCCACGAATAACATTGAGTACGCATTGCGTGATCGCGTCGGCTACCAGTGGGCCATCGCCGGTTTTGAGATCGTGACTATCCTCACGCTCGCCATTCTCCTGCTGCTTGGCACAGAGCGCCACGGGAGAAGCTTTTTGCGAGGCGCTCCCGGCAGCGCACCTCCCAACCCGGAGTAACTAGGTGCCTCACGCGAACCGCTGCGGCTCGCTCGATATTCGAATTCGGGCTTGGCGTATGCGCCCGCTTCTAGTATTTTCCAATGCGCGAATTGTTGCGCTCACGGCAGGCAACGGATGAGTCTCCGCAATACGTCAGATAGTACTGGAAAGCACGCCTTCTACGATGAATGTTCGTCAACTCTTTGATCTCACTGGACGCGTGGCCATCATCACCGGAGGTTCCATCGGCCTGGGCCGTCAAATGGCGGAAGGCCTGGCGGAAATGGGCGCCAATCTCGTGCTCTGCGCTCGCAAGAAAGAGCGTTGCGAGCAGGCTGCTGCGGAATTGCAGAATCTCGGAGTAAAGACACTCGCTCTCAGCTGCGATGTAAAAAATCCCGCAGACGTTCAAGCCGTTGTCGACGCGGCGATGACTAGCTTCGGACGCATCGATATTCTCATCAACAATGCAGGCACTTCGTGGGGCGCTCCCGTCGAAGAAATGCGCCTCGAGCATTGGAACAAAGTGATCGAGACGAATCTCACCGGTACTTTTCTCTTTTCCCAAGCCGCCGGAAAATTCATGGTGCCGCAGCGCCGCGGAAAGATCATCAATATCGCTTCTGTTGCGGGCATCCATGGTGCTCCGCCGGAATTCCAGGCTATCGGCTACCACGCCAGCAAAGGCGGCGTCATTGCCTTCACCAAAGATTTGGCCTGCAAATGGGGCATCCACAACATTCAGGTAAACTCGATTGCTCCGGGCTGGTTCCCCACGAACATGTCCCAGGTCGTGATAGAACGAAACAAGGAAGAATTTTTGAAGAAAATCCCGTTGCGGCGGTTCGGCAATGACCACGATCTAAAGGGCGCGGCAGTCTTTCTCTCTTCCGGCGCCTCCGATTACGTCACCGGGCACGTCCTGGTCGTCGATGGAGGACAAACCGCCTAGCAGGCGTTGGATACCAAATGATTATTCCACTCACACCACTTCGATGTTTGCGATACGCCGAAGAACAATTTCCGCGCAGAACCGCTGTCGTTTGCGGCGATCTGCGATTCACGTACGCAGAATTTGCGAAGCGTGCCGCTCTGTTAGCGGGCGCATTGCGCGCAGCCGGAGTGAAACCCGGCGACCGCGTAGCGTTTCTCAGCATGAACTGTCATCGTTTGCTGGAAGCCTACTACGGTGTTCTCGACGCCGGCGCCATCCTTCTTCCCTTAAATATCCGGCTGACGCCCCATGAGCTAGCTTTTATTTTGAACGACGCCGGAGCAAAGGTGCTTTTTTTCGAGAAAGATTTTCTCCCGGTCGTTGATTCGTTTCGCCAAAGCGTCACAACGATCGAGAATTTTTATCTTCTCGATGCCGCAGCTCAGGCAGATTGGCTCGCGCCAAAAAATTACGACGACCTGCTTGCCGGCGCCACACCCTACTGCGCCGATATCATGGAAATCGATGAAAATGCAGTCTGCGAGGTTTTTTACACCAGCGGCACCAGCGCCACTCCCAAAGGCGTGATGCTGACGCATCGCAATGTGTACATGCACGCTCTGTACGCCTGCCTCACCGACGATCCCACGGCCGACGCCGTTCAACTCCACACAATTCCGCTCTTTCACGCCAATGGATGGGGCACGCCCCATGCCCTGGCGCTGACCGGCGGAAAACACGTGATGCTCCAGCGGTTCGAAACCGCTCGCATTTTCCGTTTGATCGAACAGGAGCGCGTGAGAAACATGTGTCTTGTGCCCGCGATGGCCACGGCTCTCGTCAATTGCCCGGAGCGCACCAAACATGATTTGAGCAGCTTGCGCCTCATTAATATTGGCGGGGCGGCTTCATCTCCCACCCTGGTGCGCGAAGTTGAAGAAAAGCTTGGCGCTTCGTGCCGCTCCGGCTACGGCCTCACGGAAACTTCTCCCACGCTCTCCGTCTCACGAATGAAGCCCGGCCTCGATTGGCAGGGCGAGCAAAAATTCATCGGCCAAGCGATGACCGGCTACGCAATTCCAGGGGTCGAACTTCGCGTCGTCGATGCCGACGACAAAGATGTGCCTCACGACGGGCAAAGCATTGGCGAAATCGTCGCCCGCAGCGACGTCGTGATGGTGGGTTATTGGGGCCAGCCGCAAGCAACCGCGGAAGCCATGCGAGGCGGATGGTTTCACACCGGCGACATGGCCACGATCAATGGCGAAGGCTACCTCCTTGTCGTTGACCGGAAGAAAGAGATCATCGTCAGCGGCGGCGAAAATATTTCTTCGCTCGAAGTGGAAAAAGCGATGCTCGAGCATCCTAGCGTCTACGAAGTTGCCGTCGTTCCCGTTCCGGATGAGAAATGGGGAGAAGTGCCGAAAGCCCTGGTTGTCTTGAAACCTGGTGCACAAGCCACGGAAGCAGAATTGCTCGAATTTTGCCGGTCCCGCATCGCGCATTACAAAGCGCCGCGTTCCGTGGAGTTTTTCGACAGCTTGCCCAAAACGGGCACCGGCAAAATTCTGAAGAGGGAACTGCGCAAAAAATATTGGGGCGGACAAGACACGATCCGGCCCGAATTTGCCAGCCGTAAGTGAGAAGTCTTATAAAGGACTCTTGAGCCTGCGTGGCTACAGCCGCCGCGCGGGCCCGTTTGCGTAAGGTTTAAGAAACGATTTCCGAGAAAGAGCGGCCAACTATGAGCGACCTGGTTCAGCTTACGAAAGACAACGGCATCGCCGTAATCACCATCAACAATCCTCCAGTGAACGCTCTGAGCCCAGGCGTGCCGGAAGGTATCGCCGCTGCGATCGAACAGATCGACAAAGACGAATCTGTTAAGGCAGCCGTGCTGATAGGCGGCGGCAAAACATTTGTTGCCGGCGCGGACATCAAGGAGTTCGGCAAAATCACTTCCGGTAAAGCTAGCGGTGGATTGGAATTGCCTGCGCTCCTTTTGAAAATCGAAGATTGCCGCAAGCCCGTCGTCATGGCCATTCACGGAAGCGCTTTTGGCGGCGGACTTGAGCTTGCCATGTGTGGCCACTACCGTGTGGCCGTGCCGGCCGCGCAGGTTGGTCAACCGGAAGTAAAGCTCGGCCTCATTCCTGGAGCTGCGGGCACCCAGCGTCTGCCGCGTCTCGCGGGAGCCGCGAAAGCAGTCGAAATGTGCGCGGATGGAAATCCCATCAAGGCCGCAGACGCCCTAAGCGCGGGCATCGTCGATCGCTTGATTGAGAGCGACCTTTTGACGGGGGCCGTCGCGTTCGCGCGCGAAGTCGCCGACAAGCCCGTGCGGAAAACGCGCGCGCGCAAGGACAAGCTCGGCTCCGCGGAAGAAAATGCTCCGATCTTTGCGGCTGCCCGCGAGAACGCCCGCAAAAAGCAGCGCGGCATGATTGCGCCGCTCGCTGCTATCGACGCCGTCGAAGCCGCGACAAAACTCCCGTTCGAGGAAGGTTGCGCACTCGAGCGCAAACTCTTCACGGAATGCCTTTTCTCCGATCAATCGAAAGCTCTCATTCATGTTTTCTTCGGCGAGCGCGAAGTAGCCAAAATCCCCGACATCCCGAAGGAGACGCCGCTGATCCCCGTTAACACCGCGGCTGTCGTTGGCGCGGGAACCATGGGCGGCGGCATCGCTATGGTCTTGGTCAACGCAGGCATCCCGGTGCTCTTGAAAGAAGCCGATCAGGCCGCGCTCGACAAGGGCCTTGCGAACATCCAGAAAAATTACGCAACATCGGTGAAGCGCGGACGCTTCACTCAACCTTTCGTTGACGAACGGCTCAAGCTGATTCAGCCAACACTCAGCTACGATGCATTCGCAAATGCCGACTTGGTCATCGAAGCCGTCTTTGAAGGCATGGCGCTCAAGAAAGAAGTCTTCGCCGAACTCGACCGTGTATGCAAACCTGGAGCTATTCTCGCAAGCAACACTTCCACGCTCAATATCGACGAAATTGCCTCCTCGACCTCGCGCCCGCAATCCGTCATCGGCACGCATTTCTTCAGTCCCGCCAATGTAATGCGCCTGCTTGAAATCGTCCGTGGCAAAGCCAGCAGCAAGGAAGTCATTGCTACCTGCATGCAGCTTTCGAAAAAAATCGGCAAGATTGGTGTACTGGTAGGAAACTGCCGCGGATTTGTTGGCAATCGCATGTTTCATCCCTACGTCCGTGAGTCTGTTTTTCTATTGGAAGAAGGCGCGAGCGTGGAAGCGGTCGATTCCGCGCTCTACGATTTCGGCATGGCTATGGGCCCGCTTGCCGTCGGGGATCTTGCCGGTCTCGATGTCGGCTGGCGAATCCGCAAAGAATATCGCCACTTGGAGAAGCCCGGAATTCGGCAAGCATTCGCCGGAGATAATCTCTGCGAGATGGGCCGCTACGGTCAGAAAACAGGAGCCGGCTGGTACAAATATGACGAAAACCGCCGCGCCATTTCTGATCCGGAAGTTACACAGTTGGTCCGCAAATGGGCCGCCGAAGCCGGCATTCCGCAGAGGGGAATTTCCAAGGAAGAAATCGTCGATCGCTGCGTCTACGCGCTGGTGAATGAAGGCGCGCGGATCCTCGAGGAAGGCTACGCCCTCCGCGCGGTCGACATCGATATTATCTACCTCAACGGCTACGGCTTCCCATCTTATCGCGGCGGGCCGATGTGGTATGCCGACACCATCGGTTTGAAAAAAGTGTTCGATCGCGTCGAGGAATTTCACAAACAGCACGGCGAACTGTGGGAGCCGGCTCCGCTTTTGAAGCGCCTGGCGGAAGAGGACATGAAGTTTGCAGATTTCAACAAAGAAAAGAGCGCGACTGCCTAGAACAACGAAGATCTCGCGCGGTTTCCGTTTATTTCTATTCCGTTAGTTCGTGTTCTTTAACATAATACTTGCGATTTTTTCGGGTGACGCATGGGACGCGTTTTTCTTGTTCGCCACGCACAGGCTTCTTTTCTTGAGCCGGATTATGACAAACTCTCCGCAACCGGAGAGACCCAAGCGCGAGTTCTGGGGGAGTACTGGGCTCGCCACAAAGCCGTGTTCGATCGTGTTTGCACCGGTCCTCGCCTCCGCCATCGCGACACCGAAAGAGGCGTTCGCGAGACCTATGCCAAGCACGGCCTGGCTTTTCCAGAATCGATCGTCCTCGATGAATTTGACGAATTCCAGGGCGACGTTGTGCTGGAAAAAAGCCTGCCACAACTTTGCGAGGTTAACTCGCACATCCGGGATCTCGAGGCCGCCGTCAAAACCGCAAACAGTCCCCCGCAGCGCCGCCGAAACTTCCAAAAGCTCTTCGATACGGTTGTGACCATGTGGGTCAACGGAGAAATATCCGTCGAGGGTGTCGAATCCTGGGAGGCCTTCATCGCCCGCGTCAATCGCGGCCTATCGCGATTCCTCTCTCCCGCAGCTAAAAGCGAGACCTGCGCCATATTTACTTCCGGCGGGCCTGTCGCCGTATCCGTGCAGCGCGCCTTGCGTCTTTCTCCGCAAGACACGTTGCAAGTAGCGTGGATGCCTCGCAATTGTTCGTACAGCGAATTTTTGTTTTCAGCGGATCGTTTCACGCTGAGCACGTTCAACTCCTTTCAGCACTTGGATGATCCCGCTTTGCTGACTTATCGATAGAGGAAAAGCGCGAGATAACATGGCTGGCCTTGAAGATCAAACGACCGCAGTTCGGCCAGGAGAGGAGCTCGACCTCGCCAAGCTGGAACCTTTCCTTCGCGCACATTTCCCGAGCGAATCCGGATCGCTAATCGTCCGCCAATACCCGAGCGGCCATTCTAACCTCACATATTCTCTGCAACTCGGTTCGCGGGAAATGGTCCTCCGTCGTCCCCCATTCGGAAGCAAAGTCAAAACTGCCCACGATATGAGCCGCGAGTTTCGCGTGCTCTCCAAGCTTCATGCCCACTATCCACCGGCCCCGCGGGTTCTTATTTTTTGCGACGACGAATCTGTACTCGGCACTCCGTTCTACCTGATGGAACCCATTCACGGCGTCATCCTCCGCAGAGAAGTTCCGCCAGGCTTGCATTTTTCGCCAGCAGTGGCGCGGCGCGTCTGCGAATCTTTTCTCGACAATCTCGCGCTGCTTCACGGCCTCGATTACAGCGCGGTCGGACTAGCCGATTTGGGCAAGCCGCAAGGCTATCTGGAACGCCAGGTGCGCGGCTGGATCGAACGCTACCATGGCTCCAAAACGCACGAAATCCCGGAAATCGAAGCCCTTTCGAATTGGATCCAACAGCGCATGCCAGCTTCAGGCGCTGCCGCACTCATCCACAACGACTACAAATACGACAACGTCGTTCTCGATCCTAACGATCTCGCCAGAATTATCGGCGTCCTGGATTGGGAAATGTGCACGATCGGCGACCCGCTTACGGATCTAGGCTCCGCGCTTGCTTACTGGGTCGATGCCAGCGATCCCCCTGAAATTCTCGAAACACGCTGGGGACCCACTACCTATCCGGGCAGTCTCAGTCGCGCTGAACTCGTCCAGCGTTACGCGCAAAAGACAGGCCGCGATGCTTCCGAGATGGCTTTCTACTTGGTCTTTGCCCGTTTCAAAATTGCCGTCATCGTTCAGCAGATTTATTACCGCTATCACCAAGGCTTGACCCACGATGAACGCTTCGCCTCCATGCCTGATCGCATCAAACTGCTTCTGCAAGCAGCCCTGCGAACCGCCGAAACCGGCGCAATCTGACATTTTCATCCTTTTGTGGTTTTCAGTACCGAATTTGCGTGAAACTGCCGCTGGCGCTCACAGGTAATAACGCACGATCGATTCCGCAACGCAACAAGGTTTCTCGCCACCCTCGCTCTCAATCGTCACGGAAAACACACTCTCGTACGCTCCAGGAATTTCTTTGACACTTAGGAGGGTTACGCGTGCGCGAATGTTGGAGCCCGCGCGCACCGGAGCAGGGAATCGCACACGATTTAACCCGTAGTTGACAGTCATTCCCGTCCCGCTTCGAACTTGAATCACATCTTTCATAAACCGGCTGATCAGCGATAGCGTCAAGAAACCGTGCGCAATGGTTGTTCCGTAGGGCGATTCGCGTGCGGCGCGTTCGCGATCAAGATGGATCCACTGCCGGTCTTCGGTAGCCTCCGCGAATTGCGCGATGCGCTCTTGGGTGATCGTCAGCCATTCGCTCACACCGATCTCTTTGCCCACATATTCTTTCAAAGACTCCGGTGTTTCCACGATCACTGCCGCCACATTAGCCTCCAAGAAAGCAGCGCGAACGACGGATCACGCCGTGGCACACATCAATCCGCCTGCGTCCGCGCTTTCCCCCATTTTCTAAGCTCTGACTTGGCGATCGATTCCAAATGTACTTCGTCCGGTCCATCCGCCAGCCGTAAAGTGCGCACATTAGCCCAGGCCGCGGCAAGAAACGTATCCGCGGAAACTCCCGCCCCTCCATGCGCCTGGATCGCTCGATCCAAGACACGCAAAGTCATGTTTGGCGCCACAACTTTGATCATCGCGATTTCCCCCCGCGCCTCCTTGTTTCCCACGGTGTCCATCATGTACGCCGCTTTCAGCGTCAACAGCCGCGCTTGCTCAATCTCCATCCGCGACGCCGCGATATCAGCGCGTATCGTTCCTTGTTCCGCGATCGTTTTTCCAAACGCGACGCGCGCCTGCACACGCTTGCACATCGTCTCCAGCGCCCGCTCAGCCACTCCGATGCACCGCATGCAGTGATGAATGCGTCCCGGGCCTAGCCGCCCCTGCGCAATCTCAAATCCGCGCCCTTCGCCAAGCAGCATGTTCGAAGCAGGCACACGCACGTTTTCGAACGCGATCTCCGCATGCCCGTGCGGCGCATGATCGTATCCGAATACAGTCAGCAGCCTCACAATCTTTACTCCCGGCGTGTCAAGCGGCACCAGAATCATCGACTGTTGTTTGTGAGTTGCAGCCGCCGGATCGGTTTTCCCCATGAAAATCGCGATCTTGCATCGCGGGTCTCCCGCTCCGGAAGTCCACCACTTCCTGCCGTTGATCACGCACTCGTTGCCATCTCGCACGATGCTGGCGCGGATGTTGGTCGCATCCGAAGAAGCCACTTCTGGTTCCGTCATTGCGAAACACGATCGAATTTCGCCTTCCAGCAGTGGCTTCAGCCATTTCTCCTTTTGCTCCGCTGTCCCGTAGCGCGCCAGCACTTCCATATTTCCAGTATCTGGCGCTGAGCAATTGAACACCTCGGCAGCCATCACGCTTCGACCCATGATCTCGCACAGTGGCGCATATTCCAGATTCGTCGGTCCCGCTCCACTCTCATCATTCGGCAGAAAAAGGTTCCACAATCCTGCCGCCCGCGCTCTGGGTTTAAGTTCTTCGATGATTCCCGTCGGCTTCCATCGCTCGCGATCGATCTCTTCCTGGAACCGCTGCTCGTTCGGATAGATATGCTCATCCATGAACGCCTGCAACCGGCGTTGCAGCTCTCTGGTCTTCCCGCTGAATTCAAAATTCACGCATTCCGCCTTTTCGCCAGCAATCTCCGCAATTCGCAGCGTTTCATTGCGGCCGCCGGACGCGATTATATACGACATCCGTGTTTCGAACGGATGACGCAGTCCGGCCGGACGGCCGATCTCGACTCCGTTTCTGCCTCCCCTGTGAGATTCTCTTCTACCAAAGTTGTGAAGCGCGTCCTCAACAGTTAAACTTCGAACGATTCCTTTCACCCACCGCCCGAGGCGCACACTTGAGCGAACCAAATTCTCCAGCGGAAGCTTCGTCAGAAGCGAACTCCGGACCGTTGATTCGCAACGTCTCCGACACCGCGCGCTGGGTCGCTGTCTATCGCGCCCGTGAGACCGAGCGCCCCGACGCGCATTTCCGCGATCCCTTCGCCCGCCGCCTCGCTGGCGAACGCGGTGAACAAATTGCAAAATCCATGCCGCTCGGTCGCGACAACGACTGGAGCATGATCACGCGCACCTGGCTCGGCGATCAATTCATCAACGAGCAGGTCCAGAAAGGCGTCGACATGGTCATTAACCTCGCCGCCGGCCTCGACGCGCGCCCCTACCGCATGCAACTTCCCGCATCTCTCAAATGGGTTGAAGTCGATCTCCCCGAAATACTGGCCTACAAGGAAGAAATTCTACGCGACGAAAAACCCGTCTGCTCTCTCGAGCGTATCCGTCTCGATCTATCCAACGCCACTTTACGCCGCGAGCTCTTCACCCAACTCAGCCGCCGCTCCAAAAACGCTATCATCATCACCGAGGGCCTGCTCATTTATTTAAGCACCGATGATGTCGCCGGCCTCGCCAAAGATCTTGCCGCCCCTCCTAGCTTTCAGTCCTGGGTTCTCGATATCGCCTCGCCGGGCCTTCTTCGCATGCTGGCAAAAAGAATGGACAAACAGCTCAACACAGCGGCCCCGTTCAAATTTGCCCCTCCAGAAGGACCAAACTTCTTTATCCCCTACGGCTGGAACCCCGTTGACGTCCGCTCGCTTCTCAAAAATGCCGCGCGACTGAAGCGCCTCTCGCTTCTATTCAGAATTGCTGCGCTTTTCCCTGAAACGGAAAAGTCCCGCCGCGACCGCCCGTGGTCAGGCATGTGCCTGCTCAAGAAGCAGTGAAGTCGAGCATGACTCTTCTGCTCAAGAAGAAATCCGGGAATGAATTGTTCGTTTAGGGAAGGAAATTAGTGCTCGATCGCGGCTGTCTTCGTTCTGCCGCCGGGAAAAATACTCTTCACGATCACGTAAAGCACGGGAATAAATAGAAGGTTTAGAGTCGTCGCGGCAATCATGCCGCCAAACACCGTCGTACCCACGGAGATTCTTCCCGCGCGCCCCGCGCCTTGCGCCAGCACCAACGGCACCACACCAAGAATAAACGCGAACGACGTCATCAGAATCGGCCGCAACCGGATCCGCGCCGCTTCAATCGCCGCCTCAACAATCGACATCCCTTGCCCGCGCAACTGTTCCGCAAATTCCACGATCAAAATCGCATTTTTGCTGGCAAGCCCGATCAACATCACCAAACCAATCTGGCAAAAAACATCGTTCTGCAATCCCCGCAATGCCTGCGCCCCAAGCGCACCCAAAATCGCAATCGGCACCGCCATCAGCACAATGAACGGCAGCACAAAACTTTCGTACTGCGCCGCCAACGTCAGGTACACCACAACCAGCCCTAGCCCAAACAAAATAAGCGCCTTGCCTCCCGATTGAATCTCCTCCAGCGAAAGCCCGCTCCATTCATACGTCATACCTTGCGGCAGCGCTTTCTTCGATAGCTCCTCCATCGCCGCGATCCCTTCACCCGAGCTGTGGCCTGGCGCTGCCGATCCATCAATTTCCGCGGAGCGGAATAGATTGTAGTGACTGATCACCTGAGCATTTTGCGTAGGCTCGACGGTGACCAGATTGTCCAGCGGAATCATCATGCCCGTGTCCGACCGCAAGTAGTATTGCTGTATGTCCTTCGGCTTCGAGCGGTACTGGCTGTCCGCCTGCACGTACACGCGATACGACCGGTTGTTAAAATCAAAATCGTTCACGTAAACCGAGCCCATGTAAACTTGCAGTGCGTCCGTCACCTGACTCAGCGGCACTTGCAAACTCTTCGCTTTCTCCCGGTCGATCTGCACTAGATACTGCGGATCGTTTGCTGTAAAACTGTTGAACAAACCCACCAAATCCTTGCCGGCATTTCCTTGCGCCGCCAGTTTGTTCGCCGTATCCGCAAGCGTTTGCAGCGAATTCCGCCCGAGATCTTCCAGCTCATACTGAAATCCGCCAAATTGCCCCAGGCCTTGCACCGCCGGAGGATTAAACGGAATGACCAGCGCTCCTTGAATCCCAAACAACTGTCCGCGCAAACGCTGGATGACCGCCGCCGCCGAATGTTGCTCTCCCTTGCGCTCCGCGAAAGGTTTCAAGCTGCTGAAAACCACCGCGCGATTCGGCGCACCGCCAAACTGGCTGAACCCGGGAAGCGAGAATGCGCCGGAAATTTCGGGAACATGCGAAAGCGCTTCTTCCACTTTTGCGCAAATCCCTACCGTGTACTGCAAAGACGCGCCCTGCGGCGCTTGCACCGCGATGATGATGTACCCCTGATCGTCTTCAGGAATAAACGCGCGCGGCACTTTGTTATAAATCCAGTACGTCAACCCCAGCGCCGCGAAAAAAACCAGTGCTGCCGCCCATCGCCAGCCGATAACGCGATGCACAGCCTTGCGGTACAAATTCGTTCCGCCAGTCACCATGCGATTGAACGCATGAAAGATTCTTCCTTCCGCGCGCTCCCGATGCCGCCCCAGCAGAATCGCTGACAGCGCCGGAGTCAGAGTCAGCGCGTTAAATGCCGAAATGGAAACCGAAAACGCGATGGTGAGCGCAAATTGCCGGAACAGAATTCCGGTAGTACCGGGAAAGAGCGCAACAGGCACAAACACCGCCACGAGCACGAGCGAAGTAGCGATCACCGCGCCAGCCACTTCCTTCATCGCCACCGAAGCCGCGTTGTGCGGCTCGGTGATGCCCTCCATGATGTGCCGCTCGACGTTCTCAATCACCACGATCGCGTCGTCGACCACCAACCCCGTCGCCAGAGTAATTCCAAAGAGCGTCAGCGTGTTGATCGAAAAGCCCAGCAGTTTGATGAAAACGAATGTGCCGATCAGCGAAACAGGAATCGTGACCGCGGGAATCAGCGTGCTCCGCCAGTCCTGCAGAAAAAGATAAATCACCGCGATGACCAGAACGATGGCTTGCGCCAGCGTGATCAGCACGTCCTGGATCGATTCGCCAATCACCGTCGTGGAATCAAACGCCACCGCGTATTTTAGTCCGGGCGGAAAACTCTTCGACAACCTCAGCAATTCGGCTTTCGCCGCTCGATCCACATCAAGCGCGTTGGCCCCCGGAAGCTGTGTTACACCAAAACCGACTCCGTCGTAGCCGTTATAGCGCACCAGGACGTCATAATTTTCTGCTCCCAGTTCCGCGCGGCCCACGTCCTTCAGTCGCACGAGCGTGCCGCCCGTCCCTGTCTTCAAAATAATATTCTCGAACTCCGCCGGACTCGTCAGCCGGCCCACGGCCCTCACGCTGATCTGAAACGACTGCTCACCTGCGTTTGGGGGCTGTCCGATTTGTCCAGCGGCCACCTGCACGTTCTGTTCGTTCAATGCATTGATAACAGTCGTGGCTGTCAGACCCCGTTCCGCCATGCGTGCCGGGTCGAGCCACACGCGCATCGCGTACTTCCGCTCTCCGAAAAGGAACGCGTCGTTCACGCCCGGCACGCGTTTCAGCGCATCTCGCACGTAAACGTCGATGTAATTGCTCAGAAAGAGGCTGTCGTACTCGCCGTGTTCCGAATAAACTCCCGCTCCAAACACGAATCCGCTGGCCTGCTTTGTGACGATCACACCCGTGTTTTTCACTTCATTCGGCAAACGGCCCAGCGCCTGGCTCACGCGGTTCTGCACGTCGACCGCGGCGAGGTCGACGTCTCGCGAAACGTCAAACGTCACCGTGATCGTGCTGGCGCCGCTGTTGCTGCTCGTAGACGTGATGTACTTCATGCTCGGCACGCCGTTGATCGCCTGCTCCAGCGGAATCGTTACCGCCGACTCCACGGTCTGCGCGTTCGCACCGATATACACGCTGGTAACCACGACCTGCGGCGGCGCCAAATCTGGAAATTGCGCTACGGGCAGTGAAGGAATCGAGATCGCGCCCGCGAGAATAATCATCAGCGCGCACACCGTCGCGAACACCGGCCGCCGTATAAAGAAATCAACGAACAAGGCCGGTTTCCACCTTTATTTGGAGTGAGAGAGTGCCGCTCATCAGGATTGCGGCACCTAGCGCGTTGCGGCGCTCTTGCCGTCGCCCGGTTTCGCGCTTGCTTGAATCTGCTCCAGGACGGGAGCGCCGTCTTGCAGAAATTGCGTGCCGGAAAGAATGATGTGGTCGCCAGCCTTTAGCCCGTCCAGCACGGTGTAGTTATCCCCGGTCGTGTCGCCGAGTTTTAGGAGTTTCTGTCGCGCCACAGTTCCTTTTCCTTCGTTCACCGCGACAAAGACAAATGCCTGTCCGTTGATCCTCAGCACCGCAAGCACCGGCACGACCGGCCCTTCGTGCGAGCCCCACGTTATTTGCGCGCGAACCTGTTGGGCGATGCGCAGCTTGGCTTTGGGGTTCTCGACCGCCGCCTTGGCCAGCACCGTTTGCGTATCCGTCTCCACTTGTGGCGAAACGAACGTAATATGCGTATCGGAGACGGACTCGCCGTTCTCGCCCAGCAATCGCACCGGCAATCCCAGCCTCAAATCCTTAGCTCGGTCCGCCGGAACATAGATGTACGCTTCGAGAGCTCCCGGCAGGTCCACCGTCGTCAGGAGTGTTGTAACCGCCACGCGGTCGCCCACATGCACTGGAATGTCTCCGACGATGCCGTCGGCGGGCGCGCTCACCTTGTAGTATTGCAACTGCACCTTCTGGGTCTCCACTTGCTCCTCGAGCGCTTTGACCTGAGCCGCGACCGCGTCGAAATTGGACTGTGCGTTGTCGAAGTCCTGCTTGCTGATAACTCCCGCCGCGGACAGCTTCTGTGCCCGCTCCAGCTGAATCTTCGCCAGCCGCAGGTTCGCCTCCTGCGCGGCCAGCGTAGCTGCCTGGCTATTTAGCGTCGCCTGCTGCCGGAGCGGATCGATCTGCAATAGTGGCGTGCCCGTGTTTACTTCGTCGCCAGACTTCACAAATATCTTTGTAATTTGCCCTTCCACCTGCGGATTGATCACCGCGGATTGCCGTGACTTCAGCACGGACAAATACTCCGTCGTGTCCGGGATGTGCACTGACTGCGCCACCTGCACCTGCACGGGCATCGCCGGCGGCCCGCCCGTTCCAGGGCCCCCCGCCGAGGTCTTCTGGCCGCAGCCGACTGCAAAGAGCGCAGCGCCAGCCAGCAGCATCAGCCGGTGCCTTCGCCGTCCGCTCTTCACTTTGTCTGAGTCTGAACCCCGCATAGTTGGGCGCTTCTCCCCGGGCGTAACAGCAAATTTTACGATACCTTCACCCCTCCACCAAGACGCAAAACAAAGCGTCCCTGTTAGACGCCTAGAAAACAAGCTGGTTATATTTCTGGAAGGGGTTTATCTGGAGTGCGGCAGCCCCGCTGCCGCCTTACTTAGTGCCCCACGACTCCGTATTCCGCACGTTCTCGCAACGGGCCAAAAGCTCAGTAAAAATCGCTCGGATCAATCCGCTTGCCGGAAAGCCCCAGTTGCAGAACTTCCATCTGATTTTGCCGGTCAAACACCTTGCCGGGGAAGAATCTCTTGGTCACCACGCGCACGCCGCCAAATGCAATGCCCAAAACAACCGCCGCCACCATAAAAATGCCAGTCCCAATGAAAATCTTCACCATGATGCTTGTAATTGGCGGATCGGTAGCCGTTTGGCTCGCTTCGTTCCACGTCACCTGCGTCTCATAGTCCACAGCCTCTCGCAGCTTCTTCGCGAATTCCGCCGAGGTTGGTGCCAGCACCATCGAAAGCAGCGAACCCTTTCGCTCGATCGCCGTCCCAGCCTCTTTCGCCGCCGCCGGAAGCACTTCCTCGAGGTGATGAATATGCTGTTCCGCTAGCTGCGGAGTCGGGTACTCGAGCAGCAGCAAAACTCCGCTATCCTTGCCCGTCTGATACCGCGCGAACATCGCCTCGGCGCCTGAATTGAATCCGGCCGCATCCGTCAGCACCGCGAAGTCGTTCCTGCCATGTGTCTCAAGAGCCCCGCGAAATGCGTCCGGTCCCAGCGCATAGCGCTCTGAGCCCACCATTCTGCCCATGACTGGTAAATAGGTTCGGATCGGAGGAAGTGGCCCCTTCTCACTGCGCGGTTCCACCGATTTCACGAGTGCGCTCAAGTCATCCTTCGAGATATTCGCTGTCGAAGACAGAACCAGCTTGCCCACCTGAACGAGCACTCCATCTTTATCGAACGCCGCCGACTGGCCCAGGTTGGTCGGCATCATTCCAGGCCTGACCATGGCCGTGTAGACTTCGTAAGCGCTGCTGGGGTCGTGGAAGCTGCCAGCCCATATCACGACGCTCTGACCTTCCGAACTGAATTCGCAGGAAACATTGTCGTGCTGTACGGCCTCAGCGGCCAGAACGGTCGTTGCGGGTTTGTCCGGGCAATGGCCCTTTGACCATTTACCGAATTGGCTTGGAAGGAGTGGTCCCTGCGCGAGAAGGCACGGCGCGCTCAGAAGAGCAGCTGCGCAAACGAATAGAAAATGGCGTCGCATCCCTAGCCTTTGTTAGACACCAACAGATTACCGTTGGTTCCGGGATTGTTCAACTGGAGTCGCCGTCGCAGGCCGGCTTGAGGCGCTTTTGCCGGGGAGGTTCAAGGTCATGCTGTTCAAGCTCTGCAGATAACTTGCTATGCCCTGATACAGCCCTTCCGCAACACGCTGCCGGTATTCCGGCTGCTTCAACAGTTTCTCGTCCGCGGGATTGCTGAGGAATGAAATCTCCGTAAGGATCGAAGGCATATCCGCGCCAATCAGCACCACAAACGGCGCCTTGCGCACGCCGCGGTCCTTTACGGACTTGCTTGATTTCTGCATGCGCTTCGCCAGCGAGTCCTGAATATCCCCGGCAAATTCCTTCGATTCGTCGATCTTTTCGCTCCGCGCAATCTTTTTCACCAGGTCTTCGAGGTCATGGACGCCTTCGTCCGACGACGCATTTTCCCGCGCCGCCACTTCCATCGCCTCCGCAGATCCCTTCAGATTCAGGTAGTACGTCTCGACGCCCCGCGCCGCATGATCCTGGCTGGAATTCGCGTGAATGGAAATAAAAAGATCGGCCTTCGCCTGATTCGCAATATTCGTCCGCTCTTCCAGCGGAATAAACGTATCGTCCGACCGCGTGTAGACGATGTCCGCCCCGGGCAGGCGCTGCTGGATAATTTTCCCCAGCCGCAATGCCACATCCAGGCACAAATCCTTTTCCATCAACCCGGTCGGTCCAATTGTTCCCGTGTCGTGCCCGCCATGCCCTGCATCGATCACGATGCGCCCAATCTTCAGCCCCAGCGCACGCGTCAACGTGGATTGTCCGTCCCGCGTAGGTTGCGGCGCACTGCTCGGCTGAATCAAATCCGGCTTGGTATTGCCATTTGCGGCCGTGTTCGCACTCGACGAACTGAATTGCTTGCTACGAGAATTCTTTCCAGACGCCCCTGTGCTCCGCGTCATTGCATTCGAGGGTGAGACGCCGGAATCCATCCCGGAATTTTTCTCGGAAACGCTCTTTACGTTCGCAGAATCCCCTGAGGAGACAATCGTGTCCTCGCTCAATTGGTCCGCGCCGCTTTGCGGGTTCGCGGGTTTCGCTTTCGCCGTGCGCATCGCCCCGCCATTCCGCACCGTCGAGTACAGGAAAATCACCAGCTGCGGCGGATTGCTCAGCAGCGACGCCGCGTAATCTTTCACTCCATTCACGTCCAGCACCACGCGAACCACGCCCGCCTGGTTCTGAGCCACGCGCACCGCCGTCAGCAGATTCCCGATTACCTGCACGTTTCCCCGCGCCACTTCCGGCGTCAAACGCGCCGAATGCAAATCGAAAAATATCCGGTCAGGATTGGCGATCCGCGCCGAGCTGTATTGCACCGTGTCTTCAAGGTCGATCGTCACCCGCGTCGCGTCGGCATTCGCGCTTGCGCTGATGCGCCGGATGCGCGGCGCACCCTCGGAACCGCTTCGCCTCGTGGCCTCAACCCCTCCGTGAACTGGCCCCGGTATCTCTGCCTCCGCTGGCGCGGCTGCGGCCGGAGCTTCTGGAATGTTTTTCGTGGATATCCGATCAATCGACGCAGTCGCCGGCACATCGCTGCGCTGCAGCAGCGCCAACTCGGCCAGCTCTTCCTGGGCCTCGCGCTTGCGCGGCGAATGCGGATATTTCTTCAAGAAATCTTCGTACGTTTGCGTCGCCAGAGCGCTATCACCCAGTTGATCTCTCTGCAACTTTCCAATGCGCAGCAAGGCATCCTGGCTGTACCTGCTTCCCGGATATTCATGCACAAGGAATAGATAGGAATCCACCGCCGACTGGTAGTAACTGCGCCCGAACCTGTCACCCATTTCCGTGTACAGTTCGGCGACCGACAACAGGGAATCCACCACTTCCGGAGCTCGCGGCGTAATCAAATATACGCGGCGATAGCTGGCAACAACCGTTTTGTACTCCGCCAGCTTGCGCTTCTCCACTGGCTTCCCATTCAAAATCGCGCGCTGCTCTTCCGCCCGCGCAAACTGCGCTCCTGCGGCCTCGCGCTTCACCGCGCTGGTTGCCGGCGTGTCTCCAGCCGCAGCCTTCGCAAAACTCGCGCAGGGATTTCCACAGACCGCGGCCACTGCAATCCCCAGCGCTACAAAAACTGGCGAAAGCCGGGCGAAGCTCCTGTTCAAAATTTTCCGGACCCCCAACATGCGCGCCCTACATTCTTGCGAACCACATTAGTGTAATGGAAACCCCGAGCCTCTGCGGACTTTCCGTTCAAGGATGGCTTAGCCATCAACTCCCGGCAATCAGCCGGGGCACAGAAAAGCGGCAGCAGAGCTGCCGCACTCCAAGCTTCAATCGTTTTTGAAAATGATGCGTCCGGTAGGATCGACTTCTCTGTGGATGGCGCGCGGATTAGAAAACGCGCTCTCAAGACGACCCGATCCAGGCCTGAAATACGCATCCTGTACCTTCTGCACGTAGTTCTGAGTTTCTCGGAATGCAGGGATGCCGTGAGCCCGATCAACAGCCCCCTCACCCGCATTGTACGCCGCCAAGGCCAAATCCAGGTTGCCGTTGTATCGTTCCAGCAACCACTTGAGATGTCTAACCCCGGCGTCGATATTCTGTTGCGGATTGAACACGTCGTTTGCACCGTACCGTTGTGCCGTCGTTGGAATCAACTGCATGAGTCCGCCTGCTCCCTTGCGGGAATAAGCCGAAGGATTCCAGTTCGATTCCGTCTGAATCACCGCGCGGACCAAAGCTGGGTCCACGTTGTGCCTCTCTGCCGCTTCCTTTACGAGCTTTTCCGCGCCGTCCCGGTCGATGCTCATGGCCGGGCGGCTCGCGCCCATAAATGTAGATTCCGCAGGGAGGTAGATGGTTTTGCGCGACTTGGCGGCCGCAAATTTGACCGTAATCGGCGGATCGGCGTTCACGAACATTTCCCGCCCGCTGGTATCCACAGTCCTGGCAATCTGGGCGCTCGCCCCAGGCGCGTAAGAGGCTGCGCACAAAGCGAATGCTCCCAAATAGATGCTAGCCGTTTTTGCCGTGCGTTTCGTCATCTGGCCTCAGGGAAGGCTGTGCAACGGTGATGCCAACTCTTTATATTACAGCGATGTGGCACCTGGTTAGGATGACACACTTGCCGTGTTCGGGGCAGCCCGGCCGTTTCAGGTGTTGCCTCTGAGACGGTGCCGAGGCTGACTCGTCTTGCTAACTGCGAAGCCGTGCCCTTCTTGCCGGGAGATGACGTGGCTAGATTGCAGCCCCGCAAGCGTCTCCCGCCGGACACGCTTCTGGCGCTGGGAAGCATCATAGCAACGGTTCCAGGAGCGCGGGGATGGTACTTAAGGCATTTTTTAAGGCCGCTGTGTCCTTTCCGCCAGCCTCCGCTAAATCGGGTCTTCCGCCGCCCGAGCCGCCTACCATTTTTGCCAGCGCCTGTATCAGCTTGCCAGCATGGACTTTAGCGGTGAGGTCCTTGGTGACGCCGGCGATCAGGGCCACCTTTCCGTCGTCGACGGTGCCCAAGGCCACTACACCCGACCCAATTTTCTGTCTGAGAGAGTCCACCAATTGCCTAAGACTTTCCTTATCCGTTCCGGCGACTTCTGCTGCAATCAGCCTGACGCCTTTGATGGTCTGGACTTGGCCTGCCAATTGGTCCAGCTGGCCGAGGGCTCCCTTGCGCCTCTGGCCCTCCAGTTCCTTCTCGAGCTGCTTGACGGTGGCCGAAAGCTTCTCGACAGTGGCCAGCACAGAATCTTCGCTCGTATTCAGGCGGCTGGCTACCTGCGAGAGAATCTGGGCCTGTTTTTCGTAGTGCTCGAGGGCGCCGATTCCAGTGACGGCTTCGATGCGGCGGACTCCTGCGGCGACCGAGCCTTCGCTAACGATTTTTAGGACGCCGATATCGCCGATGCGGTGGACGTGCGTGCCGCCGCACAACTCCTTGGAATAGAAGCCTCTCGGCGAGCGTTCGTCGGGAATCGTTACGACGCGAACGTCGGCTTCGGGATACTTGTCGCCGAAGAAAGCCAGCGCTCCGGAGGCGAGCGCGTTGTCCAAAGACGTGATCTCGGTTCCGATTTCCGTGTTGTGGCGGATCTCGTCGTTGACCTGCTGCTCGATGTCCTTCAACTCCTCGGCGTCGACGTGGGCGAAGTGGGAGAAGTCGAAGCGCAGGCGCTCCGGCGCGTTCAGCGAGCCCGCCTGCTTCACGTGTGTTCCCAATATGTTGCGCAGCGCCGCATGCACCAGGTGCGTGCCGGAATGGTTGCGAATGATGCGCGCGTGGCGCTCGGCATCGGCCATGACGGAGACGCGATCGCCGACGCGCAGAGTTTCCTTCGCGTTTACGCGATGCGCCACAAGTCCTGCAACGGGGTAATACGCGCCAGTCACTTCGGCGAGCAGCTGCGCGCCCGAGTTGTCGTAAAACGCGCCCGTATCCGCCATCTGCCCGCCCGATTCGGCGTAGATCACGGTGCGGTCGAGGAACACGTCGCCTTCTTGGCCGGCGCGCAACTCCGACACTCTGTCAGTCTTCACAATAATGGCTTCGATTCGGCAGTCTTTCGCGCTCGTGTCGTGATAGAAGTCCAGTTGTGTCTTAAACCTGTCAGCAACCTCGGAATAAGCGGGAACCGCCAGCAGCAGCGGGGCACCCTTTTTCCAAGACGCTCTCGCGCGCTTGCGCTGCTCTTCCATTGCTGAGAAAAATCCGTGCAGATCGAAAAACACCCCTTTATCATTAGCTGCGTCCATCATGAAGTCCGCGGGCAGTCCGTATGTGTCATAGAGCTTGAATGCGTCCTCGCCTCTGAGAACCGGCTTGGCTAGCACACCTTGTTCTAGAGTACTGAGAACGTCGGACATGTTTTCACCCTGCAAATCCTCACGCTGTACATCAGCGGACTTGAATCCTTCAATCAGTGGCTCAAAATGTTCTGTTAGAATCCGAAGGCGCGCCTCGCGGTCAGATGTCGACAACAAGGCCCGGGCGGTGGCCCGGCGTTCGTCAGGCTCGCCCCGCAACTCGCCACCAGAGCCATCGCGATAGACGAGCTGTTGCTGCAAAGTTTCCTCATCGGTGGGTCGCGCGTCTTTTATAAGCGGCTCCATTTTTCTTAGTCCGGCGTCCAGGGTACTTGAAAACCGCCGCTCTTCCTCCCGAGTCACTTTGGAAACGCGGGCGGCCGACTCCAACAATTCTGGGTAGGCCTCAGACATCAGGGCGACGACGCCTTCGACCATCCTGTACAGGAAGGGTTCAGAATTGCCGAGAAATCTTCCGTGGCTAATCGCTCGCCGGATGATCTTGCGAAGAACATAGCCCCGGCCTTCGTTTGATGGGAGCACTCCATCAGAAATCAGAAACGTTGTAGCACGAGCATGGTCGGCGACGACTCGGAGGGAAGCGGCACCGCCTTTGCCTTCTTCTAGTTTTTCTTCGCGTTGAAAATCGACGCCGCAGAGTTCGGCGGCCCGCTTCACTAGAGGGACGAAGAGGTCGGTGTCGTAGATGGACATGACGCCCTGAAGGACAGTGGTGATCCGTTCAAGTCCCATGCCCGTGTCGATAGAGGGCTTCGGCAGCGGCGTTAGCTTGTAGGTTGTGGCCTTGGTGGCGGGGTCCACCAAGGCGGAGCGGTCGAATTGCATGAAGACCAGATTCCAAATCTCGACGTAGCGGGCGTCATCTTCACCGAAGGGAAGGTTCTTGTCGTAATCGGTGACCTCGGTACGCTCGTAAATGATCTCCGAGCAGGGCCCACAAGGGCCGGTGTCGCCCATCTGCCAAAAGTTTTCTTTTGGCCCCATTGCGAGAATCCGATCTTTCGGAACCCCAACCTCAAGCCAGTACTGTTCGGCTTCATCGTCGCGCGGAATCCCATCGGCGCCCTCGAAGATCGTCACGTACAAGCGGTCTTGAGGGATGCCCATCCATTCAGGGCTGGTGACCAACTCCCAGGCGAACTTAATGGCGTCGCGCTTGAAGTAGTCGCCGAAGCTGAAGTTGCCGAGCATCTCGAAGAAAGTGAGGTGCCGCCGCGTGAAGCCGACATTTTCGAGGTCGTTGTGTTTGCCGCCGGCGCGCACGCATTTCTGTGCTGTGGTGGCTTTGTTGTAGTCGCGCTTTTCGAGGCCTAGGAAGACGTCCTTGAACTGATTCATGCCTGCGTTGGTGAAGAGGAGGGTGGGGTCGCCGTGGGGGACGAGCGAGGAGCTGCGGACGCGGCGGTGGCCTTTGCTCTCGAAGAAGCGGAGGAACATCTCGCGGATCTCGTTGCCGCTCATTTTCTTGGTTTCAGAAGGCGTCATGGCTTCGCGGATGTCCTCGCTGTGCGTTGGCAGAGTGTGTGGCGTTGGTAAGACGGACGATTATGGCAGAGGAGGGGGAGTGCGGCAATTGTCGCGAGGTTGGATACCCCCCACCCGGGGGGTATCCGCGAGTTATGAAGTAAATAGTTGAGGGGACTGGAGTTGCGGGAATTCCTGCGTGTGCGCAGAGCAGCTCGGGGCTGGGCCGTTTGGAGGGTTCGGAGGGGTAGGAACGCGAATATCATAACGAACGATAACACAAAATGATATGCATGTCAATAGCTAATTGTGTGGTACATGGTTCGAATCGGCGGCATTTTGCGCGTAAGGCAAAGTAAGAAAAAGCTTTAACGCAGAGGGAACAGAGTTCGGCAGAGGGCTCGGAGAAATACGTGCCGGGGCAGCCTGGCGTGCCCCGCCGAGATAAGTCCTTTGGATAGATGGCCCAGCCATGCCCAGCGCCAAATAGGCTTCAAAACTGTGCGAATGCGGACAGCGCCGAGCGCAGCACTATGGGTAACATCCTAGCTGCAAGCATCGGTCGGAAGCTGACGCGTTCTAAATAGAGCGGCGCCGAGAAGGAAAATCAAATGAAAATGAAGACATCGTTACTTGTGGGCGCGTTCTCGCTAGCGCTATTTATGGCTGGGTGCACGGCTGCCCCAGCGGCTGCACCGGTGGCAGGACCTCCGGGACCGCAGGGCGCAACGGGCGCGACGGGAGATCCGGGCCAAGACGCCAGTCGGCGCACGGATGAAGAAAGACGGGCTGAGGAAGCACGACGAGCCGAAGATCAAAGAATTACGGACGCCCGCGCTCGAGATAGCCACGATACAGGTTGCCCGGGCGGCGAGCACGTCTTTACGGCTCCTGATGGAAGAAAGAGCTGCGTCAGAGACTAATTGCCTTGGCGAAGAATTTTCTGTTTGAGCCAAACTCCGGCTGAACAGTCCGCTCACCCGTCGGCGATTTGCTTCTAGACTTAGGCTCGGCAGCGTCAGATGGCATTTTTGCGTGGCTCCTGAGCCAGCGACAAATCACTAAGATCCGACTTGCGAGACGGCAACGTTGCGCACAGCTCGCTCGTTCGGCGCCGACTCACTTCGCGTCCCCCATTTTCTGCCTGAATTTCTGGTAGACGCCGTCCGGTACGCGCGGCGATTTCAGATCGTCCACGTACCAGTTGGGCCCTCGCTTTTTAAGCTCGACCGTGCACGTCGTGGGCACCCAATCCTCAGTGTGATCGGGGTAGATTTTCATCGTCGCGCTTATCACTGCGGAATCCCCGGTCATGTTGTTTGCCGTTATGTGCGCTGAGGTTGCTAAGCTGCCCCGCAGAGCTTCGTAGATCGCCGCGCTGCGCTCGTTGTCCAAAAAGAGCCCGGCATATCTTTGTTCCTCCGGCGTCATCTTTTCCTTTCCCTGAATCATGTGCATGGTATCGAGCCGGTCATCCATCACTGCCTTGGGGTCGTCCGCCTCGCCGCCTTGATCGGTTATCTGGAACATCAAATTCACCGTGGATTCAGGAGTGGCCTGCTCAGCGCGGGCGGGCTCCCAAGAGCTGGCTTGCGCAGGGTACCAATATTTCCATCTGGGGATCACGTAGCCCCCGATGGCAAACAGCAATATCGCAGTTGAGATCAACGATATTCTTATCTTCATATTCAAATGTTATCCCCCGCATACCTCGCCGGTTTCACTCTACGGCAGCATGTTTCCTAAGCGTCAGCTGTACCAACGTCTATGCTATTCGCCGAGGTGTAATGGGGGAAATCGAGCAAACAGAGCGGGCGAACGCGAGACTATCGCTGGCTAGAATCTCGCAGCCAGACTATGACCTAGGCCCTAAGAAGGGCGTTACCGATCCAGAGAGTTACGCGTCTATGGTATTGCGGTCTATAATGCCCGCAGTGTTTGCCGCAGGGAGGCTCTTATGCCCATCCGCGTGCGCGTGCTCCTAACGTTTGTACTGCTCCTCGCTTGTGTGGCCATCGCCGAAAGCAAGAAAAAGCCGACGATGCCGCCCGCCGTTCTGAAAGCCCACACTGCGATTGTGCTCATCGATCCAGACGCGGGAATCCCCGCAGACGCCCCTTTAGCCAACACAACCGCTCAAGGAGACGTTGAGAGGGCTATCACAAAATGGGGCCGGTTGAGCCTGGCCATGACCGTGGGGACCGCGGACCTGATCATTGTGGTACGCAAGGGCAACGGAAAACTTGTGCAGCAGACCGTCGGCGGCGTGCCTACCAACGATCGTCCGATCATTGTTCAGCCAAGCGACACAGGGATCCGCGTGGCTGGGCAGCAGGGCCATCCCCCAGATATCGCCCAACCCGACTCCGGAAACACGGCGGCTCATCCTCAAATGGAAGTAGGGCCGACTGAAGATACGTTTACTGTGTTCAATGCTCGCTTAGAGAATCCAATGGAGCGGGCTCCTTCATGGCGCTATACCGCAAAGGACGCCTTGCATTCGCCCGAGGTTCCCGCCGTCGACGTCTTCCGTACGGCGATTGAAGAAGCGGAAAAGCAACTGCAAAAGACGACCAAGCCGTAGGAAACGATCAGCGGGGATTGCAGAGGGGCACGATGTATCGTGCCCCTACGACGGGGATGAATGTGCGTGCGTTGGGTCAGTCTCCGAGGTTGCGGCTTAGCAAGGCGTTGGAGCTGGAATTCGCGGGTGCGGGCTTTGCTTCGCGCGACTTGAACATCATGCGGACCAGCTTATTTTGGCGCAATTTACTGCCGAAGAAGGGCACGAGGAGCAGACCACGCAGCAAGTCTTTCAACAATGCTCGCTGCTGGCTGAAGTTAAAGAACGCGCGCCAGCCGAGCTTTTTGAGTAGAGAAAGCCGCAAGCGCACCAGGTGGAACGCCATCTTCGACAAAGATGCGGCGATGTCTTCCTCGCGATGAAACTCGTAATACCCGAAGTTCATGGAAACGCCAGACTGTACTTTAATGAAGTTTTCGAGCGTGCGATTCTTAGGATTCGCGGCAACTTCGCGTATCAGGTCCTGGATTTTTTTGGAATCGCCCTCGAGTGTTTCGAGGCTGGCAAACCAGTTGATCAGTTTGGCCCCGAGAGGGTCCCACACGTAGTCGTTTATGACTAACGGGAGCGCGAGGTGAAAAAGCTTGGTCACCGCCAGATGCACGCCCAGATGGCATTGATACGCGTTGCCCATGCACGCATAGAGCCGCGTAGTATCCCGCGTTACTCCACGTTGAAACGCGGCGATGACGGTATCGAGATCCTTGGTGAACTCCTTGGTGTCGAAGCCGTTCAATTCTCTCTGGATGATCGCGGCGATCTGGCGGATTTGCAGGGTCGAGAGAGCCAGGCCAACGCTGTAGAGCGGGTCGACGGTATCACTCGCATCGCCGATGATGTACCAACGATCGTGGGAATAGCGCTGGCGGCATTCCCACATGTAGGAGTTGTAGTAGTTCGTGTCGACCACTGAGCCGGTGCGGATCAGCTCAACGAGGACCGGATGCTCGCGGCCGACGCACTCGAGGAACTGCTCCATCGTGCGCACCTCGCCGTGAGGGTAGACGTCCTTGCGATAGGTGATGCCGATGCTGACGAGCGAGTCGTATTCCGGGGAGCGCATCGGGATGTACCAGATCCAATTGCCTTTTCCAAAGAAGTGATGCGTGGCGTAATAAGGAACGTAGCAGCGATTTGGCGTCTTGATGGCCTGGATGTGGCTGAGAATTTCAGCATTGAAATTTGCTAGCCGGAACCAGAAGACGTCTTTCTGTTCCGTGACCTTTTCCTGGAGTTGCAAGTGTTTCTGCAGCACGCGGTTCCGGCCGGTGGCATCGACGAGCCAGCGCGCGCTCAGGGTCTGTTTTGCGCCCCCGGGGTCTTGCACAGTCACCGTGTGGAGGCCATCGCGGGTGTTGATTTCGACGCCAGCCACGGTGGCGTCGATCAACTCGACGCCGTTCTCCATGTTGCGGTCGCGAACCTCTTTATCGAAGGTAAACCGGTTGATTTGGAAAGAGAGAATGGGCGGAGCCGTGGGGATTTCGTCGACGATGTAAGTGCGATCGGCGGGATTGTCGATATCGGGCTTGAAATAATAGGTGAGGCCGTATTTCGGGTAGTGTTTTTCCACCAGGTAGGCGCCGAGCCCCAGCTCGAAAAGGAAATCGACGCTTACCTCGACAAGAGACTCGCCCACAATCGGGCGATTTTTGTGCGGGCCTTCCACTACGGACACTTTCAGCTTCGGAAAGCGCATGTGCAGATATGCGGCGGCAAGCTGGCCCGTCGCTCCGCCTCCCATCACTAGAACATCGCTCGTCATCGGCATGTAGGTTTAAACTCTGCGAACCCGTTGATTTTGGTTGCCACGTAAAATTACACGAGAAGTGAGCCGAGAAATCCTAACATAGCGGGAAGGAATGTGCCGAGTACAGCAGGCTTGCCGCTCTTGAGCGGCTTGGCGCGTCTGGCCGCTTGGTCCCTATACTTGGGAATTTGCGAGCGGAGGGGAGGCGGCTATTGCTATTCTCATTTCGAGGAAATCCCCGGAAATCAGAGCGCGTCACTCTGCTTTACAAACTAGCTAGAATCGAGGGTTGCAGTGGGAGTCATCAAATTTGACTATGCGGTTCCGCTGGAACGAACGATGGATTTTGAAGCTGTATATCACCCGGGGCTGCAGCTCGATCTTTCCCAGAAGCGGGAAGTTTGGGACACGCCGGGAGCGTTCTTTGTGTGGATGTTCGTCGATGGCGAGCTCGCGGGCGAATCCTACGGGATCCCGCTGACTAGCTCCAGCGAACTTATCGAAGATCTCTTATTGCTCCCTAAGAACGAAAAAGAAAAAGCAGTGTGCTGCTTTTCCAACACGATTCTGCCGGTTTTTCAAAAGCAGGGATACGGAGCCATCTTGAAGGCCCATTGGCTAGGTCTGGCGGCTGGCAAAGGATTTGACGTGGTTTACGGCCACGCGCGGCCTGGCGGGAGCCAGGCGCTCAACGCGAAATTTGGCGCGGTGTTTCTGGAAAATCTTCCAGATTGGTTCGGCTCGGGGGAAGACTACCGAAAATACCGGCTCGTGCTTAACGCAGCACTCTAAAGCGAATTTCGCGACAATCCTGGGCTCAGTCCTCTAGCTGCGGGTCTGACTCGGGAACTTCCTCGCGCGTTATCGCCTTCAATTCTCTGCGGACGACGTCGGCGGAAAAGCCGGCGCGGAGGAGGCTGCGGTACATGGAGGCCATTTTGTTTTCGTTAATTTCGCCGCGGAAGGAGCGGAGCTTGCGTTCGAGGCGCTGGCGGACGATGGCGGCTTCGTCGGTTTCCCTGGCGGCGTCAGCTAGGGCGGCTTCGATGTGGCGATCGGGGACGCCGCGGGCGCGGAGGTCGCGCGCGATGCGGAATTTGCCCTGGCGGCGGATTTCTGTGCGTTGACGTGCGAATTGTTTGGCGAAGCGCTCGTCGTCAATCATCTTGGCGCGCTTCAGGCGGTCCATGACGGTGCGAAGGAGCTTGTCGTCTTCGGTGCGGCGGCCGAGGAGCTGCTTCATTTCATAGACGGAATAGGCGCGGCGCATGAGGGCGCGGACGGCGGCTTCGTACAGCTCCGTTTCAGTTTCGACTTGGCGCGGCCTGCCGAACATGGAGGAAGCATAGAGGAAAGGAAGTTGACAGTCGACAGTTGATCCGTTGTTACGGCGGAGGTTATGGCTACTCGGAGGGCTTGGCACCAGGGAGGCGGCCTTTAAGGAGCTTAATTTGGCCGTTGTGGTTGGATTCGTGCTCGATAACGTGGAACCACTTGCAGTAGTTGTTGGTGGGTCCCCACGGAAAGTCTTTGTCGACGGCCATGAGCCACTTGTCGTCGCGGTTGCGAAGCTCGGCGAGCGTCTTTTCGCGACCTTGCTTCAGAAGATTTAAATAGTAGTCGAGACTGTTGCCCTTAATCGCCTTGCGCGCAGGCTGCCCCAGCTCCATGGCTACATTCCACTTCTGCTTGATAGCGTCGGGCCAAGCGTCCCATTTGATTCCTTCGAAAGTGTTCAGTTGATAGTAGGTTTCTGTAGCGGCTAGGTGATTAAGCAATGCGCCGATCGTATTGGCTTTGTCGTCGAGAAGAAAATCCAGATCATTTTGGGTCAGACCCTTCGCCGAGGCCATGACCTGCCAACGCATGAAGTCCATCATGGACGTGAGCGTGCCGATCTCGGGCGTGTAGCCCTTCCTGGGTCCGACGATGGTGTTGGATTCTTCGGCATCTGGTTGGGCAAGACGAGGAAGCCCGGAGAATCCTGCCGCTACCGCTGCGCTCATTTTCAAAAAACTGCGGCGGTTGGGCCGGCATTCAGGCGCGGTCATAAACGGCTCCTTTGGCAAGAAGGACGGATGCAGCAACCCCACTGACTAGAAGAGAGACTTTTTCGAGAGAGCTCCAGCGCCCCTGCGTGCCACTCGCCCATCACCTCCAGGGCGCTGGCTGGGACGGCTTTATTTGCGGGCAAAGCGGTCGAAGTCGGCCATTTGGCGCGCTTCAGGCGGTCCATCACGGTTCGCAGAAGCTTGTCGTCTTCGGTGCGGCGGCCGAGGAGTTGCTTCATTTCGTAGACGGAATACGCGCGGCGCATGAGGGCGCGAACGGCGGCGTCGTAAAGCTCGGTTTCGGACTCGACTTGGCGGGGCTTGGAGAACACGAGAAGAAGATGAAGTAAGGGAAGAAAGATGTAAAGGGGAAGTACAGGAGGTAAAGGAAGTAGAGGAAAAAGAGGGATCGCGTACTTCGTGGGCGAACTAGTCTGACGTTGCGAGCTCCTGGTAGCGGCCGTTTTTCCAGTAGTACAGGATGGTGCCTTTTTCCATTACTTCGTACGAGATGCCGTCTAGATCTGTCTGCACCTTGTGGGGACCTTGGGCTTCTGCGTAGTGTCCAGGCGGAACAGTCGCAATCACCTGATCTGAGTTTTCGTAGAACAGACCCACGTTCCACTTGCTGATGGTGCGCGGAACATACGGAGCAGAAACGTCAGGGCGCGAGAAAACTAGGATGAGGAGTCCGGCCCTCTTTCGGTCCGGTTTGGAGACGAGCAGGAAAGCGAAAGAAAACTCGGTCTTCGATTCAAAGTGTCCGATGGCGATGCCTGGGCAATCATTGGGACGAGCCTTGATCCACATCGCGCGGTCATCTTCGTCTAGCTGCTCCAAGCGTTCGGGCTGCCAGTCCGCATAATCCTTGTCGAGCTTGGCGCGAACTTCTTGAGGAACTACCGACAGATTGCAGGGATCGGCGGCTTTTGAGCGCGCACAGATTCCGACAGTCACAAGAAAAAGTACTGCGGCGCGAAGTACGGTCGGAATATGTTTGTAGTTTCGCATTTTTTCGGCGTCGGTCGCCGTTACAAAGCCGAACTACTTGCGGGCGAAGCGCTCGAAGTCGGCCATTTGGCGCTCCATTTCCTCGCGGGCGGAGTCGGCGGCGGAGCGAATACCCTGGATGCGCAACTGGAATTCGTCCGGGTTCGTGGAGCGGAGCAGCGCTTCTTCGAGGGTGATGAGTTGCTTGGTGTAGAGATCGAAGAGCGACTGGTCGAAAGTCTGCATGCCGTATTGGCTGGTGCCGGCGGCGATGGCGTCGTGGATGAGGCGCGTTTTGTCGGCGTTGATGATGCAATCGCGGATGTACGCGGTGGCGATCATGACTTCGACGGCGGGGACGCGGCCTTTGTCGTCGGCGCGGCGCACGAGGCGCTGAGAGACGATGGCTTTGAGCGTGGCGGCAAGCTGCAAGCGGATTTGTTTCTGCTCGGGCGGCGGAAAGACCGCGATGATACGTTGAATCGTTTCCGTGGCGTCAAGAGTGTGCAACGTTGAGAAAACCATGTGGCCAGTTTCCGCGGCGAGCAGGGCGGTGGAAATGGTTTCGAGGTCGCGCATTTCGCCGACCAGAATCACGTCTGGATCTTGACGAAGTGCAGCGCGCAGGGCCGTGGAAAAGTTTGCGGTGTCGACTTCCACTTCGCGCTGGTTGATGAAGCTGCGCTTGTCGCGGTGCAGAAACTCGATGGGGTCTTCGATGGTGATGAGGTGATCGGAGCGGTTGGCGTTGATGCGGTCGATCATCGCGGCTAGCGACGTGGATTTACCGGAACCGGTGGTTCCTGTTACGAGAACGAGGCCGCGCTGCTCTTCGCAAATTTTGCCAATGACGTTCGGCAAATTTAGTTCTTCGATGGTGCGAATTTTGGTGGGGATGACGCGGAGAACCATGCCGACGTTGCCGCGCTGCTGGAAAACGTTGACACGGAAGCGGCCGAGGCCAGCGACGCCATACGCCATATCCAATTCGGCGGTTTCCTTGAACTTTTGTTTCTGGCGGTTGGTCATCATGCTGAACGCCATGGAGAGCATTTCTTCCGGCGTAATGCGGGGGACGTCGGTGATAGGCGCGAGAAGGCCGTCGACGCGCAGGTAGGGATGGTTGCCAACTTTCAAGTGCAAGTCAGAGGCTTTGTTTTCGACGGCGCGCCGGAGAAGATCGTCGATGCTAATTGCCATGTCGTTGTGAGCTCCGCGAGAATACGACTGACTTGCGACGTTAACACCCGAAAAGGGGACGGGCAAGAAAGGCGGTCTGTAGGGTTGCGCGGTAGTCACCTGAACGAAAGGACAGTGTTTTGGCGACTGGTGATTTGTGACTGGTGATTCGTGACTCGTGATCAAAGGATCTCGATCAGGACGCTTGGGCAAGCTGGGGCGCAGCATGCCGCGCCCCTACAAAGTCGATCACAGAAGCGTTTAGAAGGACGTTCGTTCAGGCTTTTTTTAGGAAGAGGGAATCGTAGAGGAAGCCTGCCAGGAATCCGCCGGCGAGGGGGCCGACCCAGTAGATGCCGTGATTTTGCCAGTGGGAGGAGGCCAGGGCGGGACCGAAAGCGCGAGCGGGATTGAGGGCGCCGCCAGTGAAAGGACCGGTCACCATGACGCCCAGCACAATGCTGAGGCCGACAGCGAAACCGGCGACGGGGCGGAACGAAGAACGTTCATCGACGGCCGTGGCAAAGACCGTGAGCACCAGGAAGAACGTGGTGATGCCTTCGAGAATCATGCCGTTGAGGCGCGTGAAGTCGTGCGCGAACATGGGTGTGCCGAGGGCGACAGCGTGCCAAGTGTCTTCCGGAATGACTGCCTTGAGGAGAAACGCGGCGGCAGTGGCTCCGGCGAGTTGGGCGGCCCAGTAGGCTATCGTGTCGATCGTGTTCAGGCGCTTGGTGACCCAGAAGCCAATGGTGATGGCTGGATTGAAATGGCCGCCGGAGATGTGGCCGAGCGCGCAAACCATGATGGCCATGGCAAGGCCGTAGGCCAATGCGATGCCGAGAAGTCCGAGGGCGTTCGATGCGTGGGGGTACCAGTCCACGCAGGCCGCGCCTGCCGCGAAGAAGACCAGAGCAAACGTGCCGAGGAATTCCGCCGTGAGCTTCTGCCCAAGGTTGTACATCAAGGAGCCTCCCGGCCGGGGAACGAAGCGCGCCCGCTGCGACCGGGAAGGATTCTATCTGGAACGCAAAGAGAAACGCCAGCCCTTCGGAAACTGGCTAGCTCATCCGTTTCCGAATAACGCGTTTCCAGGCACTTGCGGACCAGCAGAAAAAGCTAACAGCTATGCGATTCCAACCTGAGGTCATTTTGAAGGAGTGGAGACGGCTGCGAGTTGAGAAGAGAATTTACCCTCAGCAGCGGCACGCGGGTTTGGCCAGCTGACTTCCAGCGTGGCTTCCTTATGAATGAGAAATTTCGAACGGCGGTCGATGCGAATATCAAGAATGTTCGAACCGTCGGAGACAATCTCCGCGAAGCCTTCTTTTTGCACGTGCAGGCTCTCGTCGGCGCGGTACAGGACGACGCGCAGGGGATGGGCCCCGGTGGAGAGAGGGCAGTCGAAATGCAGAGATTCGCCCAAATGGGCGGCGTCAAGCCGAGTAGAGATGAGGAGGTCTTGGCCGGAGTAGACCGCGAGGGTTTCCTCGGCGACGGCGGAGACGATCTCGACGCTAAGAGAAGCGAGTTGCTTGGGACTACGCACCTGGGCGCTACTAGAGGGAGCGACAGCCAGAGGCTGTCCAAGCTGTGCCCGAAGCGCCGGCCCAGTGGTCAAATCGGAGCGGTGTTGCTCTGGTGTGGATGATTTGGCCCGCGGAGAAATCTTCGAAGTCAACGGCGTGGAGATGTGTGGAGGCTGCGATTCGGGTTTCATGGAGGCAGACGAAGCGTCGGCCGACGGCGAAGCCGTGGTCTCAGAGGGGATGAGACTGGTTGCCGCAATAGAGATTGAGGGAGACGGCGCGCTCGGGGCCGCGGTGACGACAGGGCGATCGACCGTGGCCGCAGAGGCGGCCGGGCTAGGGATGGCGTGTTTACGAAGCGCAGAGACAATCGAAGCTCCGGCAATGAGGAGGAGCAGAACGGCGGCAACCGTCCATAGCTCTTTTTGCCGAAAAGGCCGGTTCCACCAGGTGAGATTGGGGCGTTTGGCGACGCTAGAGTTGGAGCTGGAGTGCAAAGGTGTAGATTCTGTGTTTCGCGCGAAGGGGTAGACAGAGGCGGCGAAAGACTCAGCGGTGGGGAACCGGTCACCGGGGTTCTTTGACAGGCAGCGCAGGACCACCTGGTCAAACGAGGTAGGGAGCGAAGGATTGTGATGAGAGGGCGGCAGCGGGGCGCTGGAAATGATTTGCGCGCATACGGCTTCGACGGAATCGCCGTCGAAGGGCCGTTTGCCGGTCGACATCTGGTAAAGAACGACGCCCAAAGAGAAAAGATCGGAGCGGCCATCCTGCAGATTACCGAGAATCTGTTCAGGCGAGAGATAAGCAGGAGTGCCCATCAGATTGCCGCTACCGGAGGCCTGCGTCGAAAAGCGGGCAATGCCGAAATCCCCGAGTTTCACTTGTTGATCGAGGGTCACGAGGATATTGGCGGGCTTTACGTCGCCATGAATGACATTGGCGCGATGGGCTTGGCCGAGGGCGCTCGCAAGGTCCCCCGCCCACACGGCGGCGCGAGCTATAGGCAAAGGGCCAGCGTCGAAGAAGCACTCCAGTGTTTTTCCCTCGACATATTCCATAACGAAATAGGGCGCACCCTCGCTGTTGGTGCCGACATCGAAAAGGGCCACAATGTGGGGATGCGAGAGGCCGCCGATGATCTGGGCTTCGCGGAGAAATTGTTGCTGGAGATCCCGGGAGCCAAAACCGCGAAGCAAGGTTTTTAGAGCGACGGTGCGTCCAATAACGGTGTCACGTGCTTTATCGACACGGCTGGTGGCGCCTGTGCCCAGCGATTCGAGAACTTCATAGCGATTCTGCGGAGTGCTCATAAGCTGCGGGCCTGGTGAGCCGCGTCCCCAATTACAATGTGTAGGATGGAGGAAAGCGAGGGGCTGAGGAATCCCCCAAAAGTCCCGAAGTAGAAAAACTCTAGTACCAGCCCAATGTGTGCCGTAGCGAACATCGGAATGAGGAGGATTTGCGGAAGCGTCTCGTCGGCGGAGGCGCTAGGTTGTACACCAAAAGGCCTCGCGGCCGGGGAACGAAGGGCGCCCGCTGCGACCGGGAAGGATTCTATCTGGAAGGTGAAGAGAAATGCCAGCCCTTCGCAGAGTGAGCAGTGGCTAGTTTCCAACTTGGCCGTTTATCAAGACCTGAACGCTCTTAGCCTGGACCTTCGCTGTAAGCAAACCAGCGATCACTCAATTTGCGGAAGGAGTATGCCTCATCACCTGGTTCAAAGGAATGTTCTCCGGATGATTGTGAAGAGGAGCACGGTAGGTAAACGTGGTTCGGGCCGGGACCACAATAAAGGAAACCCGCCGAGGTTCCACGATTCAACAGACCGAATGAGCCGACTATGACAAAGGCGTCCTTCGTTTCGGGGTCACGTCGAATACCTTGCGAAATGTTGTTCCGGGAGAATAGGCGTCGGTATTCTTCCCAACGTTCTTGTGTAATACCCGTTTCGGGGCTGTATTCCAGGTACTGATGGTTGAGGGTTGCGAGCCAGGAAGGGTCAATAGAGATAAGTTGTGCGTCGTGGTCAGACATTGAAATGATAGCTTCGAGGTCGCGGCGCTGATTTGGGAAGCGCCTTGTAAGCGTATTGAGGGAGGGTGGGCTCAAAGTCCACAAGACTATTCCGAGGCCGATGACAAGAAGCGCCGCGAGCGAGACACCACCGATGATGGCGATGAAAAGCACTCTTCTGAGTTTGCGTCCCCAGCTTGCCGTTCCCGACGAGGGGGCTTCTGGCGTCTCCGTTAGCCGGATCACGATTTAACTCCTGCTTCGCAGCTCTCCAAACATCTCCGCATATTGCGCAATCCGGAACAGCCGGCCACAAGAGGCGAAGGCTGCCGTTAGCGAGAGACGGCCGCGACGGGCGCGTTGACCGGGGTGAGCCAGTTGTGGCGATCAGGCTTGGTGCCGCTGGTTAGAGCGAAAAACTCTTCCTGCAGTCGGCGCGTGACCGGGCCGGCGACGCCTTTGCCGACTTGGATTTTGTCGACGGAACGGATGGGCGTGATTTCGACGGCGGTGCCACAGAAGAAGACTTCGTCGACGATGTAGAGCATTTCGCGGGGGATGACTTGTTCTTTCACGGGGATGTTCAAATCTTCCGCGAGCGTGACGACAGTGTTGCGCGTGATGCCGGGCAGGATGCTGGTGGCGAGCGGCGGCGTGTAGAGCGTGCCGTCGTGAACGAGAAACACGTTCATGCCAGAGCCTTCGCTGACGTGGCCGCCGGAATCGAGCGCGATGCCTTCGGCGTAGCCATTGAACTGAGCTTCCATGCGAATGAGCTGCGAATTCATGTAGTTCGCGGCGGCTTTGGACATTGCTGGCAGCGTGTTGGGCGCGATGCGCGTCCAGGAGCTGACGCCGACTTCGACGCCCTTGGTGAGGGCTTCCGGGCCTAGATAGGCGCCCCACGACCAGCAGGCCATGTAGATTTCAATCGGAGAAGTGAGCGGATTCACACCGACTTCACCATAGCCGCGGAGAACCATGGGCTTGACGTAACAGGCATTCATTTTGTTGACGCGAACCAATTCGGTTGCGACATTGCAAAAATCATCCAGGGAGTAAGGCAATTCCATGCGATAGATCCTGCCGGAGTTGATGAGGCGCTGCATGTGCTCGCGAAGGCGGAAAATTGCGGGGCCCTGCTTCGTGTCGTAGCAGCGAATGCCTTCGAAGACGGCGGAGCCGTAGCTCACGACGTGGGAAAGAACGTGGAGGGTGGCGTCGTCCCAGTTGATCCACTTTCCGTTGTGCCAGATTTTGTCGGTTTTTTGAACGGGCATGGTGTTGTCCTTTTATATGGCGCCACTCGCGGTGAAGCCTGAAAGGGCAGAATACGGTACGCGAAGGAGAGCGTCAATTCAGTGTACTGGACGCGGTGGCCAGTGCAAAAACCAAATTGGCGCGTGGATTCGCGAAGCATTAGAAGGGGCTGTTCTTCTCTTGTGACGGAGGGTTGGGCTGCTTTTGATCGTTGTCTGGAGAGTCCAAGGAACGAAACGTCGCTTGCGCTTGAGCAAGAATCTTACCGTTTCCGTTCTCCCAAACGCCGAGCAGAAAAAATGGCAGCGCCGTGGCGACGGCCATGAGTTTGGCGCGCCGCGGAATTCTGGCTTCCGGTTCCCAGCGGAATAGCTGGGTGGCCACGAACAATGTCAGCATGGCCCAGATGAGCAGAGAGCTGAGCTGGACGAACAGCTTCCAAAAGGGAAGGGACAAATACAAAGCGCTTTGCAGGCCGCTGACGAGATAGGTGGCGGGCAGAAAAACCGCGACTCTCTGAGCGACCTTTGGCAAGTACGCCAAGGGTAGCGTCGCGCCGGAGAGAAAAATCAGCGGCAGCCAGATGAGTTGGTTGATTACCTGCGTTTCCTGCATGGTGTTGGTCACACTGGCGACAACCAAACCGAGGCAACCGAAGGCGACCGTACCAACGGCCACGAAAATAGCCAGAGAGATGAGATTGCCAAAGCCAGGAACATGGAAGATGAGCCTCGCCATGAGCAACTCCACACAAACCGTCGGCAGGGTGAGCACGAAGTTTGCAAGAACGCTCGAAGCCAGCATATCGATGGCGCTGACCGGCGCGATGTGAAACCGGCGGAGAATCCCTTGTTCGCGAAACGTGACAAGAGCCGCGCTGAGTCCCCAGAAGCTGCCCATGACGTTGAAGGCAATGACAGGTCCCAGGAAGTAGGAGACTAGCCGGGGATGGCCCTTGGCGAAGACCCCGGCGTAGAGAAAGAACATGCCAAGCGGGAAGACAACGCTAAAGAAAAAGAACATGCGATTGCGCATGGCGAGCTGCATGCGCATGCGGGTGAGAGTAGCGAAGTTTCTCAATCGCGTAGCCTCCTGCCAGTCATTTCGATGAAGACGTCTTCGAGAGAGGGTGAGGCAATTTCGAGGCTGACAAGTTCGTTGCCTTCGGCTTCGAGATGTTTCACGAGATCGACAATCGTTTTTGGAGGTCGATGAGAGTGAATCACGTAGGCGCCATCGAGTTCGCGGGCATCAGCTACGCCTTCCAGGCTTTTTAGGGCGCCATCGGTCTCGGGCTTTGCGAGGCGGACTTCGATGCGCGTAGTGCCACCGGAACGGGTTTTGAGTTCGCGCGGCGTGCCGAGGGCTACGACTTTGCCGTGGTCGACGATGGCCACGCGGTCGCAGAGGCGCTCGGCTTCTTCGATGTAGTGCGTGGTCATGACGATGGTTTTCCGTTCGTGCTTGAGCTCTTCGATGATGTCGTAAATTTCGCGGCGGACTTGCGGATCGAGACCGGCGGTGGGTTCATCGAAGAAGAGCACTTTGGGATCGTTGACCAAAGCCATGGCAAGAGCCAGGCGCTGCTTTTGGCCGCCAGAAAGCTGGCTGTAGAACGCGTTGCGCTTTTCTTCGAGGCCGAAGCGCTTGAGTAGCTCTTCGGGATTGCGGCGGCGTTTGTAGAAGCTTGCGAAAAGCCGGAGGGCTTCCATCACCCGAAGCTTATCGGGAAGGGAAGTGGATTGCAGAGCCGCGCCGATTTCGTGTTTCAGAGCTCGCGAATTGCGTTGCGGATCGAGTCCGCAGACAGAGACGCGGCCACTATCCAGATCGCGCAGGCCCTCGAGAATTTCTACCGTCGAGGTTTTTCCAGCGCCGTTGGGACCGAGCAGGCCGAAGACTTCGCCTTCCTCGACGGAAAAACTGACGCCGCGAACGGCTTCGACGTCGGCGTAGCTCTTGACCAAGTTTTCGACTTGAATGATCAGATTTGCCATCGGCATTGATTGCTACATCGTAGCGACGCAAAGGCGCCCCTTAGGATAACGCAAGTGCTTGCTTTCCCCGCTATGGGCGGAGGCTTTGCCGCGGACTACTTCGGGGCATAGAAAAGATAATCGGCGGAATACGGCACGCGGACTTCGTGGCCCGCGCTCACCGAGCCACAACCTGATGTGGGCGCTTTGCCGCCTTTGGTGTTGAGGCGCTGGATGGATGTGGCGCGGGAGAGCACGCCGGTGCCTTCGTGGCTCACGATGTTGACGAGAAGCCAAGGAATGGAATCGGCGTCGGGTGAAGGCACATTGGCGACGGCTTTGCCAGTGACACGGCTGCCGTCCTTCGCTTCCCAGGAGGGGCCGGCAAAATGTTTGCCGAAGGGTTTGCCGTCTTTGTCAAAGAGCTGAGCGTCGGGAGCTTTCAGCCCCCAGGAGAATTCCGTGGCGCCCTCCTTGCAGATGTAGACCTGGTCACCTTTCGCATGAACCTGGAGCAGCAGTTGTTCGCCTGCGGGCGGCTGGAGTTGTTGCGGGACTTGCTGGGCCGAGGCGGAAAATGAAAGAAGGATGTTCGCGGCGGCGAATAGGGCGGCGAACCTAAATGTACGAATGTGGTTGCGCATGAAACCATTCCTCCCGTGAGGCACAGGTTAAATTGAGAACATGACTTATTCAAGTCAGTTCAGATCATAAACCGGTTCCAGGCGCGCAATCGCGGAATCCAGCGGGGAACATTGCGGCAATACTCTTCGTAGTCCGCGCCAAACAGTCTTCGGAGGGTTGGCTCCTCGTAGAACTGGACGAACAACGCAACTCCCACCATGGTCCCGCAAACCAAAGTGAGTGCCGTGAAGTTGGCGCGGCCAAAGATCACCCAGAGGCTGACCCAGCCGACGAAGAAGCCCACATACATCGGGTTGCGCACATAGCGGTAGAAACCCACTACGACCAACCTCTGCGGGGGAGCGATGGGTACGGGTGTACCGCGCCCCGTCCATCCGAAATCCCAGATGCAGCGGAGCGCCACGGCAAAACCCAACGCGGAGGGAATGGCGGCAACCCAGCGCCAGCGCATCGCGCCGGCCGTGTCCATGCGAAAGCCCAGCAACGGCGGCAGCAACCAGAACCATAGCGCAAGAAAGGCCGCGCCCGCGGCCAGGGAGGCGAGTGTTATCAGCAAATGCGAAACAAGATTCGTGTCTGGTGAAGCCCCAGTCTGTCGGCTCGTCATGAGTAACTCCATCACGCCGAAGAAAAAGCACCGAGGAGATACCTCTTTATACGCAGTTCAGGGCTGCGATGTTACCTCAAACAAAAAGCACGAAGAACCGGGCCTTCGGCACCATCGGCCTGGCTACCTTTCGGCGCCGGCGCCGCGGTTTTTTGTCGGGGCTATCCTCTCGAGAAAGCTAATCCGTGATTGCGGTAGCGCAATGAACGCTTCCTTTTCCTAGGATATAGATTTGGTGCCCAGCAGCATATAACTCGCTCACCGGGAGGTGAGCGCTCTACGGGCTTTCTTGGCTGAAGAGGATTTCTGGCGCTGCGGGGTCCAAAGATGCTTTTTAACGTTGATGCGGGATTCAACGACGGGAATGCCTTCGGATTCGAGGAGTTTTTTTTGCAGGGAGGCGTAGGGTTCGCGAATCAGGATTTTGCCGTTGGCGCCGAGGACGCGGTGCCAGGGGATGCCTTTTCCCGAGGGGGTTGCGCCCATGGCGCGGCCGGCGGTGCGCGCGCCGCCAGGAAGGCGCAAGGCTTTAGCAAGGGCTCCATAGGTTAGAACCCGGCCGCGAGGAATTTGTTTCACGAGCTTGTAGACGGGATCAAAAGACAAAGGGGATTGGCTCCTTGATGCGAACTGCCCAGCGGCTCCAGCGCAAGCCGCTGGGAATGTACGCCAGACATCGTAAGAGCAGGCGAGAAGGGCAACAAGAGAAATAATCGGCGCTGCAGTGTTCTATGAAGTGAAGTGCTTTTGAAGCGAGAGGCGGCGAGTAAGTAGTGCAACAAGCCGTGAGTGAGTAGGCTAACAATCAAAACGAAGCGCCGCGCATCTAAGTAAGTAAGAGCAGGAAAGTGGAGAGCACGCCGACGATGCATGGAACCGATGAAACAAAGCGAAAAAACTAATGAACGAAACGGAAGCAAATTCGTTACGTTGTACGCATCACGGATGCAAAGTAACCGTTCGGGCTAGTACGGAACGTTCATTGACGGCGTAGTGGAACGTAAGTACACTACAGTCACAGTCGATGATTTGAGGTGATGTCATGGCTTTTGTCCGCCGGAAAGGGAACTCGTTTTACTTGGTGCACAATGTGCGCCGCGGCGGAAAAGTGCGGCAACTGCATCTTGCGCGGCTTGGGGAACGCGCGCGGATCACGGACGCGGTGGTGCGGGAAGTTTCCAAGAAGCACCCGTTCGTGGAGCTGAATTGGCGGGCTCTGCGGGAACAGACGAACAGTCAAGTGGATCTAGCCGATGCCAGCTCTCCGGCGATCCAAAAGCTCGTATCCAACCTGCGAGCACTGAACGTCGAATTGGCGGACCTCTTTCCGCCGCTTCTCCGGATTTCTGAAACGCCCACAGTGGCGCGAGAGCTGTTGGTGCAACTACGGCTTTTGCAGTCCACACTTCAGGTTAAACTCAGCCAGTTTGACCGGAAGCGCGGACGGTTCAGTCATGCGACCATGCGGATGCATGGCCGCTAGGAGGAGACCATGAGCTCCCAAATACTGCCACTCGATCCAAACTTGCGCAGCAACACGACGATTGAATTTCAGACGGCGCTGCGCTCGAAGATTGTCGGACAAGCGGAAGGAGTGCAGGCGCTGGTGGACCTGTATCAGGTCTTCTGCGCGGGATTGAACTCCCCGGGCCGGCCAGTGGGGAACCTCCTTCTCTTGGGACCGACAGGTTCGGGCAAGACGCGCATTGTGGAAGCGGCGGCGGAGATTCTGTTTGGAGACGCGCGCGCGGTGATTAAGGTGGATTGCGCGGAATTTCAGCACTCGCACGAGATTGCTAAATTGATTGGCTCGCCTCCGGGTTATTTGGGCCACCGGGAAACGCATCCATTAATCACGCAAGAAGAGCTCGCTAAGAGCCATACTGACAAACTGAAGCTGAGCTTTTTGCTGTTTGACGAAATTGAAAAGGCGTCGGATGCCCTATGGCAGTTGCTGCTGGGCATGCTAGATAAAGCGACGCTAACCCTTGGGGACAACCGCCGGGTGGATTTGTCGCAAACGGTGATCTTCCTGACGTCGAACCTGGGCGGCGGAGAGATTACGGAACTGATGCACGGTGGAATGGGCTTTGTTCAGCCGACAGACAAGCCAGCCACGGGATTGGATGAAAAAGTGGAGCGGACGGCGATGGAAGCGGCACGAAGGAAGTTCTCGCCGGAATTTATGAACCGTCTGGACAAAGTGGTGGTTTTTCACCCGTTACAGCGGGAACAACTTGAAGAAGTACTTGAGATCGAGCTGGGACAAGTGCAGCAGAGGGTATTGGAGACGGCGAAAGGGCAGTTCTTGTTTCGCGTGACGACCGCGGGAAGAGAGTTCTTGTTGCAGGAAGGAACGGATCAGCGTTACGGAGCTCGTCACTTGAAGAGGGCCATTGAGCGCTATGTGGTGTATCCGCTGGCAAATCTGTTAGCCACGGAGCAAGTGCACCTGGGAGACCTGGTGTGCATCGATTGGGACCGTTCGCACAAGGAGTTGACGTTCGCTCGAGAAGGCGAGGGGGCTCTGGTGACTCCGGCGGTGCCCCAGATTGGGCAAGTTGCAGCGTCGGTGGAAGCAAAAGATGGCAAGACGGCGGATCCGACCCCGGAGGTAGTGGTCGGGGAACGAAAATTGCGAGCGGCGCAGCCCTCGGTGGCACCTGCGGCGGCTCCGCAGGGACGGAAGAAGAGCGATCGTTAGAGAAAACAATAAATTCTAAGGATCTCAGGGGCGCGCCAAGCTGGATGCGCCCCTTTTTGTCGTTTGAGGGTTGACAGAAACTGTTTCATCCTCTCACTTTGAGCACCGTTGAAACACTGTCTCACGGCGTGAGACGGTTTCCATAATTGCAACACTTGTATGTCGTTGAGTTTGTGCCGGTTTGCAAAGGCCAGGGCGCAAGCTGGGATTGGCAGTTCCCATGCTCTATTCCCTTCCAGCACATGGCTGAGACGCCTGGAGCGTCTTGGGCAGCAGAACGCGGAAGGAACGATGCCATGAAAAGTGCCGCACGACAGCAACTGGATCCAACCATTCGCAGCACCGACAGCCGAGACTTTGAAGGAGCGTTGCGCTCGAAGATCGTCGGACAGACGGAAGGGGTTCAGGCACTCGTAGACCTGTATCAGGTGTTCTGCGCGGGATTGAACTCGCCCGGACGACCTGTGGGGAACCTGTTGTTCCTCGGTCCGACGGGTTCGGGAAAGACGCGAATCGTGGAAGCGGCCGCAGAGATCCTGTTTGGAGATGCGCGCGCGGTGATTAAGGTGGATTGCGCGGAATTCCAGCACTCGCATGAGATCGCCAAGCTGATTGGTTCGCCTCCAGGATATTTGGGACACCGGGAAACTCATCCGCTGATCACCCAAGAGGAGTTGTCCAAGAGCCATACGGAGAAGCTAAAGCTGAGCTTCCTGCTGTTTGACGAGATTGAAAAGGCGTCCGATGCCCTTTGGCAGTTGCTGCTCGGAATGTTAGATAAAGCGACTTTGACCCTTGGGGATAACCGCCGGGTGGACTTGTCCCAGACGGTGATCTTCCTGACGTCGAACCTGGGTGGGGGCGAGATATCGGAATTGATGCAAGGCGGAATGGGCTTCGTGCAGCCGAAGGACAAACCGGCTGCTGGACTTGACCAAAAAGTTGAGCGAACGGCCGTGGAAGCCGCGCGCAGGAAATTCTCGCCAGAATTTATGAACCGGTTGGACAAAGTGGTGGTCTTCCATCCCTTGCGCCGGGAACAGCTCGAGGAAGTGCTGGAGATTGAACTCGGGCAAGTGCAGCAGAGGGTTTTGGAGACGGCCAAGGGGCAGTTCCTATTCCGAGTTACGGCGGCGGGAAGAGAGTTTTTGTTGCAGGAAGGAACTGACCAGCGGTATGGAGCCCGGCACCTGAAGAGGGCGATCGAGAGGCACGTGGTTTATCCCCTGGCAAATCTGCTGGCTACTGAGCAGGTCCACCTGGGAGACCTGGTGTGCATCGATTGGAACAAGGTTAATGAAGGATTGAGCTTTGTTCGCGAAGGAGAGAATTTGGCTATGCCTGCGAGGCGGCCGGAACCAGTCGTCACCGCGCGGACTGCCCAGGCAAGAAGCGGCCGCAGCGTGGAAGCACCCTCTGCCGCAATCGGGCCTGAACCGATACCCCGGATGGCGCGTTAAGCGAGCCTTTAACCCAGCTTTCTGATTTGTGAATTGCCCGGGAGGAATGACTCCCGGGCTTTTTCTTTTGATGGCGGCGCAGTGTAAAGTTATCGAGAACGGCGGAGACTTGGCTTGAGCCGGTCGGCGGTGGTTTTGTGCTCGACAGTGCGCGGCGCGGCGAGAATCGCAATGCAGTTCGCGCCTTGCGCCGTGCTAACGAGCGGGGCGATTGGGTCGGCGCGGAGAGAACGAAACCGTTTTTTTCGCCAATCATCAAACAATTGACTGAAGGGGGCGAGCTTGCTACGCACGCTGGGAGCAATCTTTGCGGCTTCACTGTGCCTTTTAATCGCGCCGTGCACGCGCGCGCAGCGGACACAGTTCAAGGCGGGATGGAATCTTTATTCTCCGCAGGAAGACATCAAACTTGGCAAAGAGGTTGCGGTGGACGCGGAGAAGCAGCTGCCGTCCTGTAACGCGCCGAGAGTGGACGCGTACTTGACGGGGCTTGGCAAGAAGCTGATCGTGAAACTGCCCACAGGAGGAGTGCAGTACCCGTTCGAGTTTCATTGCGTGAATGACAAGGCGATCAACGCATTTGCGTTGCCGGGCGGGTATGTGTTCGTGAACCGGGGAACGATCGAGGCAGCGGACGATGAGGCGCAGCTTGCGGGTGTGATCGCGCACGAACTCTCGCACGTGGCGCTGCGGCACGGCACAGCCGAGGCCACAAAGGCCAAGGCCGCGCAGGCGGGGGTGGGAATCCTCGGAGTTATTTTTGGGGAAAACGCAGGCGGAGCGCTGCTGACGGAACTCGGAAGATTCAGCGCGGGAGGCGTGCTGCTGCGGTATTCGCGGGCAGCGGAGACGCAGGCAGACGTCGTGGGGACGCAAGTGCTTTACGATGCGGGGTACGACCCGCGGGCGCTGGCTCAGTTTTTCGAAAAGATTGAGGCGGATAGCAAAGGGCAGAACCCGCCGGAGTTTTTCTCCGACCATCCGAACCCGGAGCGCCGCGTGGAGCGAGTGGACGAGGAGATTGACAAGCTTGGCGGGCTGCCGGCCAAGATGAAGAAAGATTCGGTGGAGTTCGAAACGATCAAACGCGAGGTCTTGGCGCTGCCGGTAGTAAAAAAAGGAACGCTGGTTGCAGGCAACTCTAGTCCCAGACCGATGGGTCCGCCGCCTGCGCCTTCGGCGAATTATGCGGAGTATCAGGCGAGCGCGTATGTGATGAAATATCCGGACAACTGGAGAAAGTATGAAGAGAATAAAAGTGTTTCGTTCGCGCCGGACGGCGGGGTGATGGAAGCTAACGATGGGCAGGGGGGACTCGCCTACGGAATCATCGTCGATGTAACGAAGGTGCAGATGGACGCGAGCGATGCGAACGCGCTGGATAGAGCCACGCACGAGTTGATTGGCACGCTGCAGGAGGGCAATCCGAAGATGAAGATCGCGCGGCAGCCGGGGCGCGTGCGTGTGAATGGGCAACCGGGGCTTTCAACGTACTTGGACAATGGATCGCCGGCAGGTGGCGCAGAGACGGATTGGCTTATCACTGTGATTCGACCGGAAGGGTTGGTGTCCTTCGTGTTCGTTGCGCCCCAGAAGGATTATGAGAAGTACGACAAGACGTTTGCGTCGATTCTCGACAGCGTGAGATTTCAGAAGTAGGAAGGCGCCTATAGACCCGAGGCCGGAAAGTCGCGGGAAACTCAAGGGCTTGTGGGAGTAGACGAACTAGGGGCCGCGACCGCGCGGCCCCTCTCGCCCTGATAACTGTTCGGCTTACTGCTGTTTTGCAAGCTGCGCCGCAACCTCGGGAAGTACTGCCGTGCCTTCGATGCGCACCGCGTCGAGGGCTTGCGGATCGAGGCCCAAGGCCTTTAGGACCGTGGGCGCGACCTGCGTGGTGGTCGTGGCGTTAGAAACCGTCTGCGGAGAAAAGCTTGGATTAGCTACCAGCAACATGACATTCGTATCGTCATGGCCGAAACCGCCGTGATCTCCGAGGGCCGAGCCGGCCCCAATGTAGGTCATGCCCACATTGGGTGTCACGATAATGTCAGGCGAGCGCGGATCCAGACCCTGTCCAAGACCGCCGACGTTGTAGTTCAGCGCCAGGGTCGGGCCGTAGTAAATCTCGCCGAGGCCGATGGCTGCCGCATTGCTTTCCAATAGTTGTACCGCGGCGGACACGCTCTCGCCCGGGTTCAGCCAAAGCACTGAGACGTCGTCTTCGGTGGCGCCGATGCCACCTGGAGTCAGGGGCGATTCAGATGCCGGAATGACGCTGCTAAGCAGCGTGGCCGGAGTAGTGGGAGGGCCGGTGACCAACAAGTTCGGATCGATGGGCGACATACCATGCTTCGCGGTGATGATGATCAGCGTATCGTCGTAGATACCGGCGTGCTTAAGCGCGTTGACGAGTTCGCCGATGGAGGTGTCGACGTAGGCGATCTCACTCACAAGTTCCGGGTTGGGGAAAGCAGCGGCGTTCTGGTAACCGCCTGTGCCTAGGTTCGGCTCGATGAGGATTTGGCCAGTGTATACGGACTGAAAGTTCATGCCGAAGACCGCCGGAATTTCCGCGGCCTTGCCGTTGTGCGTTTTGCCCGCAATTTGGTTCAGCAAACCATTCAACCGCAGCGCGTCATAGCACTGGATGTTGGCGAAGCTGGAATTCCAGCCGGACAGACTGCTCGAGTCCGGGATGGTGGCGCAGGAGAGGCCTAGTGGGGTCGTTACTCCGGGCAGTGGAATTACGTTTGAGTCCACCTCAGGGGAGTAATAGTCGTTCAGGTTTTGGCCGCCGGGCCCACCGACCATCGAATAGGATGGGTGCTTGTCGATCCACGCGGTGTATCCGCCAGCGGCATGGACGACGCCAAAGATAGTGTTGGTGCGAACGAAGTTCCAGGGATAGACCGGGGCGCAACCCTTCGATGGGTCACGCGAGAGCTTGTTGGGGTCGAGCGAGGCGATGCCGCCCTCGGTCGGCGAGGCGTTCGGCGCGCCACCGTTCAACGCGGTATCGTCAAGGTCCACGCCTTGGTCGTTGTCGGTGGTAGTTCCGGTCGGCGCCGCAAAAGGCTTACAAGTTCCCGGAGCCAGACCCGTGCCGGTCATGATGGTGGGTCCATCGAGTGACCTGTCATACGCCACGTCATAATACAGCCCGGTTGACTTTGGCGTGCCGCCGGTGACGAGCGCTGCGATCCCGGGAAAAGAGTCCGAGGGCTTTGACGAAATGGCACCGACATAGTTGATACCCGTGCGGCTCAGCGCCGCCATGTTCGGGCAGTATGGATCCCCGCTGTTCGCGCCAATACCGCGCGTACAGTTATAGAAGTCCACGGCGTGCATGCCGTCAATGCTCAGCAGCAACACATGTTTGATGTGGTTCGAGCCGCGCTTGTCTGTATCAGCATCCGCTCCCGGCGCTCCGGACGCGAGCATTACCGCCGCTGCTACTCCAGCCAGTACTAGCCTATTAGCCTTCATTTGAATCCTCCGCGTGGGTGATAGTCGCCAAAGTATGCGCAGGCGTTATTTCTCTGTGAAATCTCGGCTAATCCTGTGGTGCCAGGATCGGCCCCGCGTCCTGCAGTTTCGGGCCACCTGCGGCGATTCCGCAAATTCGGTGCACAAACGCGGAACAAAGGAGGCATGAAGACGGAGACATTGCGCACAATCTTCGTTCCAAGCAAGACGCCTCTGGGGCCGCGAAGGGTCCTGAGTACTATCCCTGGTCGTAGAGTGTGAGGCTAGTGTGTTACAGGACCGAGAATGAAATGTAACCGTAGCGTGAAGCATCGGAAAAATTCTCTTTATGAATTTCTTTGGGAATTCAAAGGTAACGAGAGTCGCCGGGAGGAGCGACGCTCGTTGTCGCAGTGATTGACCACAAAACCGCGATTTTTTCAGCCTCGCTCGCCATCAACTATTAACGGTAGTTTCACGACAGACCAACGCGGTGCTGCTATTGCTCCCAATCGAGGAGGTTTTCTAATGATCCGCATGAAATCCGTAGCAGCTTTCGCAACAGCTTTTTTGTTGACCACATCGATGGTGCCTTTGGCAGGGGCGCAGGACGGCGACCATCACAACGATTGGGGCGGGCGCGGCATTCGCCACGTTCTGCTCATCAGCGTCGATGGAATGCACGCGTTGGACTATATCAATTGCTCTCAGGGAATTAGCGGTGTCGACGGCGGCCAACCGTATTGCCCGACTCTCGCGGAACTAGGCGAGACGGGCGTGAATTACCTGGACACAGCTACTTCGAAGACTTCTGATTCGTTTCCAGGATTGATGGCGTTGATGACTGGCGGCTCGCCGCGCACAGTAGGCGCATTTTATGATGTGGCTTATGACCGCACGCTAGCTCCTCCGACGATCACCACGGGTAATGGGTTGGCCGGCGGCACTTGCACGCCAGGAGCAGCTCCGACCGGGACGACGACGGAGTATGACGAAGGCATCGATATCGATCAAACGAAGCTCAACGGCGGAGCACCGAGCGGGGACGGGGGAATTAACTCGATTGACCCACGAAAGCTGATCCGCGACCCGAGCAAGGGCTGCGCGCCGGTGTATCCGTGGAATTTCGTGAGGACGAACACGATTTTTGGCGTCATCCATGCCGCCGGTGGGTACACGGCGTGGTCCGACAAACATCCGTCTTATTCAGCGGTATCCGGTCCGGGCGACGGAACGAACATCGACGATTACTACGCGCCGGACATTAATTCCATCCCGGTGAATCTCCCCGGAGTTCCTGGCTGCAATCCGCTGCCTGACCAAACCACAGTTTCCGGTTCGAACGCCTGGACAGATAGCTTCCAGAACATCCAGTGCTACGACACGCTCAAGGTAAACGCAGTTCTGAACGAGATCAACGGAAAGACGCACAACGGACAGTCTCGTGCGCCAGTTCCGAACATACTCGGGATGAATTTCCAAGTGGTCAGCATCGGGCAAAAGCTGATCGAGAAGTCGCTGAAGATTACCGGCGGCTATCTGGATGCACAAGGGACTCCAACGCAGTCGCTACTTGACGAAATCGAGTTCGCGGACGCGTCGATCGGCAAGATGGTTGCCGCGCTGAAGAGCAATGGCTTGTATGACTCGACGCTCATCATTATCACCGCCAAACACGGGCAGAGCCCCATCGATTCCGCACGCTATACCGGCATTACCTCAACCGGACCGATAACGACGTCGCCAGCCACGATTTTAGATGGCGCCGGCTGCTTGCCTTTCTCCGAATCGCCGTCAAACCCCACCGGTATCGGCCCAACCGAAGATGACGTTTCTCTCGTGTGGTTGAACAGCAGCTGCACGACAGCGAACGCGGTTAAGATGCTCGAGTCTCAGTCGCCCACCTCCTCCAATATCGCGGGAATCGGCCAGATTTTCTGGGGACAAGGCATCACGCAGATTTACAATGCGCCGGGACTGCCGCCAAATGGCGATCCACGCACGCCGGATATCCTTGTGACGCCTAATGTTGGAGTTACCTACTCGGGCAGCACCAAGAAACTAGCTGAGCACGGTGGGTTCGCGCACGACGACGTAAACGTGATCATGCTGGTGTCAAACCCGCAGTTTAGCGCCAAGACAATCACGACTCCGGTGGAGACAATGCAAGTTGCCCCCACAATCCTGAAAGCACTGGGCCTCGATCCGTACAGCCTGCAAGCTGTGCAGAAAGAAGGCACACCCGTGCTGCCTGGAATCGACTTCGGCAACAAGTAGAAAATCGAAAGTGACATTCGAGTTGCGTGAGGCGGGCGTCGATGAGACGCCCGCCTTTTTGCTTTGTGAAGGCACCGGGACACGCGTGGAACTGGGCGTCGGGCCGTCTTTGGTGTCAGACGTTCCTGCTGGTCAACTCCTCCGGTGCGGGAGGCCCTTGCACTCTGTGTAGCGTGGTGGCCCGTTGAAGAGCGTCGGCGATGCTTGAACAGATGTTTTCCGCACCGACATGGCGCTCGAATTCGGCTGTGCCTCGAAGGAAAAGGCGGAGGCTCCGCAAGAACGACCGGGGCAAGTCTGCGATTTAGTCCGCGGCTTCCTTGAGAGCGGCCTGAGGCTTCCAGCGCAGGATAGGCTTGCGAGCGGCGCCGACTTCATCGAGACGGCGAACGCGTGTGGTGTGCGGAGCGGTCTTGACGAGTTCGGGGTTCGTGGCAGCTTCTTCGGCGATCGAGCGCATGGCATCGATGAAGAGGTCGCATTCTTCGCGGGATTCGGATTCGGTGGGCTCGATCATCAGCGCGCCGGGAACGATCAACGGGAACGCGGTAGTGTAGGGATGGAAGCCGTAGTCGATGAGCCGCTTGGCGATGTCCATAGTGTTGACGCCGTTTTTCTTTTGCAGGGCATCGCTGAAAACCACTTCGTGCATCGAGGGCAGGGAATAGGGCAAATCGAAAACGCCTTCGAGATGCTTGCGGATGTAATTGGCATTGAGAACGGCGTCTTCGGTGGCCTGACGCACGCCAGGGCCGTAGGCAAGGATGTACGCCAGTGCACGAACCAGCACGCCAAAATTTCCGCTGAAGGCCTTTACCCTGCCGATGGAGTCCGGGCGGGTTTGTTCGAGAGCGAGGCGGCCGCCCTCTTTTTCCACGAGGATAGGAACGGGGCGAAACGGTTCGAGGATTTTTTTCATCACCACCGGGCCAGCGCCGGGACCACCGCCGCCGTGAGGCGTTGAGAAGGTTTTGTGCAGGTTGAGGTGCATGACGTCGACGCCGAGATCGCCGGGGCGCGTGATGCCGGTCAGGGCGTTCATGTTGGCGCCGTCCATGTAGAGGAGAGCGCCTTTATCGTGCAGAATTTTGGCGATTTCTGGGATGCGCTCTTCGAAAATGCCGAGAGTCGAGGGATTCGTGATCATCAGCGCAGCCACATCTGGCGTGACGAGGTCGCGCAGTTTATCGACATCGATCTGGCCGTGGGATTCGGATTTGATGTTTTCGACTTCGTATCCAGCGATCACCGCTGTAGCAGGATTCGTGCCGTGGGCGGAGTCGGGAATCAAAACTTTTTTGCGCGGGTTGCCGTTTTTTTCGTGATAGGCGCGGATCAGGAGAAGACCGGTCAATTCGCCTTGTGCGCCGGCGGCCGGCTGCAGCGTTACGGAATCCATGCCGGTGATTTCGAGGAGACACTTTTCCAGGAGTTGCAGAATTCTCAGGCAGCCTTGGGAGAGCTCTTGCGGCTGATAAGGATGCTCGGTGGCGATGCCGTCGAGGCGGGCGACAAATTCGTTGACGCGCGGGTTGTACTTCATGGTGCAGGAGCCCAGCGGATACATGCCGAGGTCGATGGCATAGTTCCAGGTGGAGAGGCGGGTGAAATGGCGAATGACTTCGATTTCGCTGACTTCGGGGAAGCCTTCGACTCCTTCGCGGCGGTGACTGATACCCAATGCTTTTGCTGGATCTGCCGCGGGAACGTCAAGCGGAGGGAGTTCGAACGCTCGCTTGCCGGGGGAGGATTTTTCGAAGATTAAACCTTCGTTTTGGTTCGTGTGTGTCGTCGCTTTTTTGATTTTGTCGGTCATTGTTGAGATCGTGCTTCTAGGGGCGCAGCGTGCTGCGCCCCTACAAAGAAATTCGTTCCCTTAGATAGGTTGCTCCAGGGCGCGGCGCAGGGCGGCGGCGAAACGTTCGATTTCGGCGCGTGGCGTGGTCTCTGTGACGCAGACGAGCGCGTGCTTTGTGAGTTCGGGATAGGCGGTGCCCAGGACAAATGGGCCGATGATTTTTTCGCGTTGGAGATAGGCGTTTACGATTTTTACGGAACGCGGGAGCTCGATGGTGAACTCATTGAAAAATGGGGCACCGAAGGCACGGCGGACTCCAGGAATTTTTTCGAGTTCAGCGAGAGCGAATTGTGCTTTCGAGAGGTTTTGATGAGCCATCTCGCGCAGACCTTCTTTGCCGAGGAGCGTGAGGTGGACCGTTGCGGCCAGCGCGCAGAGCGCTTGATTGGTGCAGATGTTGGAGGTCGCTTTCTCGCGGCGGATGTGCTGCTCGCGAGTGGCCAGCGTCAGGACGAACCCTCGGCGGCCTTCGGAATCGGTGGTTTGGCCTGCAAGACGGCCGGGCATTTGCCGGACAAACTTGTCGCGCGAGGCAATTACCCCGGCGAATGGTCCGCCATAGCTCGGAGCTAAGCCGAAGCTTTGAGCTTCCATGGCGACGATATCGGCTTCTGCGGGTGGACGCAGTAAGCCTAACGAAACGCCCTCCGTGATGGTGGTTACCAGGAGCGCGCCGGAAGCGTGTGCGGCGTCTGCAAGCGGAGCGAGCGTCTCGATTACGCCAAAAAAATTCGGCGATTGGACCACAACCGCTGCTACATCAGTCCTGAGCGCGGCTTGCAGAGCCTTTTGATCGAGCGTGCCGTTCGCGGCGTAGCCAATTTCTTCCACGTGCAGCCCAGAATTCTTGGCGTAGGTCTTGAGCACGTCGCGGTACTCGGGATGCACCGAGCGCGCGACGAGGATGCGGCTGCGGCCGGTGAGCCGCTCGGCCATCAAAACGGCTTCGGTCGTGGCTGTGGAACCGTCGTACATCGAAGCGTTGGCGACTTCCTGGCCGGTGAGCTGGCACATCAGGGTTTGAAACTCGAAGATGGCTTGCAGCGTGCCCTGCGTGATTTCTGCCTGGTACGGAGTGTAGGAGGTAAGAAATTCGCCGCGCTGGATGATGGCGTCGGTGACCACGGAGCGAAGATGATTGTAAACGCCGGCGCCAAGAAAGCTGGTGTAGCCGCCGGAATTTTCCGCAGCGCGCGCCTTGAAAAAGTCGATCACTTCGGTTTCAGAGAGCGGGCCGGGCAACTTCAAAGCTTCGCGAAGACGGTAGCGTTCCGGAATGCTTGCGAACAAATCATCAATGGATTTTGCGCCGATGGCGGCGAGCATGTCCTGCCGCTCGGCGGGACTCTTCGGAAGATAGCGCATCAGGCCGAGGCTTCCTTACTTTGCGAGGCGATGTAGGTTTCGTACGCAGCCGCGTCCATGAGGCCGCTGATCTCCGCGGGATTGGCGAGCCGCACTTTGATGAGCCAGCCTGCGCCGTGCGGATCGGTATTGATTTTTTCAGGCGTGTCATGCAAAGCGCCGTTGGCTTCGACGACCTCTCCCGAGGCAGGTGCATAAATATCGCTCACCGCTTTCACGGATTCGACGGTGCCGAAGGTCTTGCCGGCTTCGATCTTCGAGCCAACTTTTGGCAATTCGACAAAGACCACATCGCCAAGTTCGTGCTGCGCGTAATCGGTGATGCCGATGGCGGCCACGTGACCCTTTACGTCAACCCATTCATGCTCTTTGGTGTAGCGATAATTCGCAGGATATGCCATTGGATCACTCCTTATCGCCGCGGACAGAACGCGGGCGTTATAAATTCACTCTTGTCAGACACTGGCTGCGGCTTGCGGCCCCACAGTTTTCTTCAGCCGCTTGTAGAACGGCGTCGCGACGACCTGGGCTTTGCACTTCTGCGTGCGAATCTGAACATAGACGGGTGTGCCAAGCGCCGTCATCGCGGGCGGGACATAAGCGAGCGCGATATTCTTGCAAAGCGTCGGAGAGGGCGAGCCGCTGGTGACCACGCCGATTATCTCGCCGTTTTCGTTGCAGCAGCAATATTCATCCCGCGCGATGCCGCGGTCGAGCATCTCGAGGCCCACCAACGCTCGAGTGACACCCGCGGCCTTGGCGCGTTCCAAAGCGGCGCGGCCGATGAAATCAGCCTTTTCCATTTTGCAATAGCGATCGAGGCCAGCTTCCCAAACGTTGATCTTATCGCTGATTTCGTGGCCGTAAAGCGCCATTTTCGATTCAAGACGCAACGTATTGCGAGCGCCGAGGCCGCAGGGAATTATGCCGAACTCGCGCCCGGCTTCGAGCACCTGATTCCACACCATCTCGCTCGTGGCAGCGTGGGAGGGCACATAAATCTCGAAGCCGTCTTCGCCGGTATAGCCGGTGCGTGCAATAAGCGTGTTCTTCAGGCCGCATACTGTGCCGTGCGTGAACCAATAATTCTTGATGGCAGCGAGATTGGCGTCGGTCAGTTTCTGCAGGAGCTCTTGTGCGCGAGGGCCCTGGATCGCGAGCTGGGTGTACACGTCGCTCAAGTCTTCGACCACGCAGTCGAAACCTTTTGTGTTTTCGCGAACCCAGTTGATATCCTTTTCGCGCGTACCGGCGTTAATCACCAGCAAATAGTCGTCTTCGTCGAGACGATGGACGATCACGTCGTCGACAAACGTGCCATTGGGATAGAGCATCGCCGAATACTGCGCCTGGCCGATCGTTAGCTTTGCGGCGTCGTTCATGCTGAGATGCTGTACAGCGGCCAGAGCTCCCCCAGGAACGCTCCCGCTGCGAATCCGGATGTCTCCCATGTGGCTGACGTCGAAAACACCGACGCCCGAGCGAACTGCTTTATGTTCCGCGACCAAGCCGCCGCTCGCCGGATACTCGACGGGCATGTCCCAGCCGCCGAAATTCACCATTTTCGCGCCCAAGCGGCGGTGCACCGCGTTAAGCGGTGTCTTGCGAAGTTCGGTGATGATGGGAGTCGTGACGGATTCCATTCCGTGTGCTCAAGCAGAAATCGATTCTAACATGCGCTTCGAAACGCGTCAAAGAAGGGCAAAGCGGGCAAGCGTGGCTGAACGCGGAAGCACAACGCAGCGACGGCCGATGTAATAGAAGAAACGCGGCATTGCCCGAATGTCCAGCTTGCTGGCTTCTGCCAACGTCAGGTACAGTTTTCAAGGAGGCTTCTATGCAGGGTCCTGTCGTTTGCGTTCAGTGTGACAAGACGGAAGGCAGTTGCAACTGCGAAAAGTACTGCACGATTTGCAAGGGGCAGATTAATGTGAAGCTCTGCGCAGACGGCCTGTACTATTGCCCGGACTGCCGGGAAGCTTGCGACGTCCCCCTCGCGACCAACTACTAGTGACCTCTGAAGCCAAAGGCATTGAGTTGCAGATCGATCCCGATGTGCGGCTGGCGGCCGCGGCAGGGGGCGCCGCGCGATACTTGGCGGAGGCTGCTGGTCTGACGAGTGAAGAGGCGGCCGAGTTACAAAAGTCCATTGTCGCTGCTTGCGAGGAAACATTTGAGCATCTGACCGGAGAGCGGCAACGCCTGCAAGTGAGGCTCTCGCGTTTTCCAGATCGAATTGAAGTCGCTTTGGCTCATGAAGGTGGCTCGGAGCCGGCAGTGGGATTGGACCGAATCGCCGGATTTGCGACGCAGATTGGCGCTTCGGGCGGGCTAGGAGGGGTAGACCGCGTCCAGTACGAAACGCGCGGCGGATTGGCGATCACGCGTTTGACGAAGTATTTGGGTCACCTCCCGCCCATCCAGTAATTCTCTCTGAAAAACAAAAGAGCCGGGCACAGTGTCGTGTCCGGCCCTTTGTGTTTCTATGGCAAAAATCGCCGCAAGGCTACATTTTGAAAGAAAATGTATTGTGCTTGATAAGCGAAGTCATTTGATCGTCGCTCAGGGACATGTTCAGAGTCACGCGGTCGCCTCCCGGTATAATGCGAACCTGATCGAGCAAGGCAGCCAGGTCTGGATTGTCTTTTTGCGCCTGATAACGCTTGTAGAGGAATCCCGCTTGAAGCAGCTGCCCCAGCGTGTTGGCGTCATCGGTTGAACCGCAGATCGCCTGGACTTTTGCTTCGAGGTCGCTGCCGGCTTCGATATTGATGATGGAGTTTTGCATGCGCATCACGAGCTTCGCAGCTTCCGGAAACTGTTCAATCTCAGGAGCCAATTGCTGCATCGCCAAGCGAGTATAGGCAGGATTGGTGACCAGCCACACGGAACTGCCCGTGTTGGCTTCATTGATCAGGGAGAAGAACTTGTCGTTGCGCATCAGACCTTCTTCGTCACCGAAACGCACGCTGATCATCTTCTCGAGGATGCTCCTGTGCCCGTATGCGGCAGTGCTGGCATCGATGAATACGAAGAAAAGGTCCGTGGCGCCGGTCCCGGTACCAAATGCGTAAAACGTATAGCCGTGAAAGGATGTCGTGGGCAGCTTTTGTTTCTTGAAGTAGGAGGCGGTCGAGTCCTGGTTGAAGTTGCCCAGCGCGATGCCCACCATCTGCTCACCGCTGGGGACCGCGTCCGAGCCAGTGCCCTCGGTCTTGGTGGTCATTCCTTCGGCAACGAGAGCCCAGGCGATTTCATCAACCTGGCTGTTTGGATCATTGCCTGTGGAAGCGAGAAATTTTTCGAATTGGCGAAACCGTTCGGGAAGCACTTGCTCTTGCAATTGCGGAAACCATTTCAAAGTGCGGGCTTTCTTTAGGTCGGCGTAGCCAAACTCGCCCACGTCTTTGGGGAACATGCCGATAACGTCCGCGCCCAGGCGGCTGGCCTGCGCCGGCTTGGGCAGAGTCAGCGCCATGACAAGCAAGAGTCCAACGCCCAAGATTTTGTAAGCCGCCGGCCCCACGCGGGCCGGGCTTAAATTCGCTGTTTGTTTCATCCAGTACTCCTTTCAATGGCTGGGGAAGATCTATTCTACGCGGTCGTCGAGCGGGGTGCATTCCCCAATCGTTCGCGAAGGGACGCGATTTTTGTGTGCATCAGCGCCACATAGGCGCTGTCGGTAATTCCATCGAGATTGATCTCGACGTTGGCTAGAGCCCCTCGTGCTCCAGCCGCGGCCATGTACCGTGCCACTTCCAAGTCTGACCTCATGGATGCCGCGACGATAGCATCCAGTTGTCCCAAACGTTCGAAAAGGGCAACTGACCGCTCTGCCACCTGAAGTGGGACGTCCGCTGCACCCCTTGTGGCGGATTGAATCGAAGATTCCCGTTTTTGCACTTCTTCGGCATTTTCTTGCGGAAGCTTGGACGCAGCCAATACGGCTTCGTAGGATGCCGCATCGCGGTCGATCGCTTCCGCGAGTTCGTCCGCGGTGCGTCGCAGGGTATCCAGCTCTGTTGACAGCTGGTCGACATATGCAGCTTGAGACTTTTTCTTGCGAGAAAGTCCCGCAACCATCTGCCCAAGCGAAGCCGCTAGAGCGCCAGCCATGGCGGAAACGCTGCCACCTCCTGGCGTCACTGTCGGCGCCGCCACAGCTTCCAGGAACGGGCGCGCCAAGCTGGCGAGTTTGCCGTCCTTGCTTGCTTCGAGCGGTGCACCGCTCAGCGCAGCGGCCAGCTTATTTTCAAACACTTGCGCGGGGGAGAAGTTTTCCAGCTGCAAGAAAAAATCCGCGGCCATTTCAATCGCTTTTTTGGGAATCAGGCCGACGATTTCGCTGCCCACGGGCATGGCCCCGTGTCGTTCTGCTTCGCGCTTCACCATTTCATAGACGCGGTGCATGGGAGTTTGCTCGAAATCGGTGAGGTTGATCGAGACCTGGGCAAGATTGCGCGCTTTCAGCTCCACACCCATGGATTTAACGTAACGGAGGCCTCCGGAAGAAAACCGGATGGCTCTTGCAATTTTGTTGGCAATGCCGACGTCGGAGGTGTTCAGGTTGACGTTGTAGGCGATCAAAAACTTGCGCGCACCAATTACCGTCACACCGGCCGTCGGGTGCACCTTTGGCTCGCCAACATCCGGCTGGCGGTCGTGATTGTGCTTCATCTCCTCGCGGAGTGCTTCAAACTGGCCGCGGCGCACATTTTCGAGATTGACGCGGTCTGGGCGTACCGCAGCCGCTTCGTAGAAAAACACCGGAATTCTATAGCGCGCCCAAATTTCATGGCCGGTTCGCCGCGCCAATGCGACGCAATCTTCGATGGTGACCCCTTCGATGGGAATGAAGGGAATAACGTCCGCTGCGCCCACGCGCGGGTGTGCCCCGGTGTGTTTCGTTAGATCGACCAGCTCCATGGCTTTGCCTACGCCGCGCAGAGCAGCTTCGGCGACGGCATCCGGATCGCCCGCCAGCGTGACTACGCAGCGATTATGATCGGCGTCCATTTCGCGATCGAGAACATAAACGCCGGAGACGCCGCTCATCGCCGAGACGATGGCATCCACCTTCGCGGGATCTCGCCCCTCGGAGAAATTCGGCACGCATTCAATCAATCGTTTCATCGCAAACGTGTCCCTCGCGTCTCACCAGACCATCATAGGAGATTTTGTGCCTCTAGAGCCACCCGCGCGCCGCAAAAGTTGTTGGCGAGATGGCCAAGATTTTCGCGGATTATTTTGGCGGCTTAATAAAAGGGCTCGGCGGAGGATATCTTTTGTCACCCGCAGGCGGCATCGGACGGAAATCCTTGCTTACTCTGGGCAAGGCGGGCGGAGTGTACTTTTTTGAGGGCAGCGACGCTAAGGGTTTTTTCTCTGCCTTCTTCGGAGCGGGTTCGCCCTTTACGAATCGAACTACCTGCCGGACACAAAAGAGGATGCCCACGATCCAGATCCCAATGACCGCCGATTCGTACAAAGTGAAGTCGAAACCTGTCAGGAAAATCGTCACGACCAAAAAGAGAATTCCCAATGCGGGATAAAAGTACTCCAACAACAAAGACTTCTGCTGCGTCCTCTTTACTTGCAGGACTTTAATCTTTTTTTCCGGTCTTTTCCGCGGGCTAGGCTTTGGTTTTGTCGGCGGCATGGACCACAACACCCCGCTTCATGGTCAACCAGCAGGTGTTCATACCAAAATAATAAGGAATTTCGCGGTAATCGGCCACTTCGAAGACGGCGAGGTCCGCCAATTTGCCAACCCCAAGGCAGCCGATGGATTTCTCACGGCGCAAGGCATAGGCCCCGTTGATGGTCGCGGAGGCGATGGCCTCGGCGGGTGTCATGCGCAGCTGCGTGCAGGCTAACGAGAGGATCATGGGCATGCTCAGCGTGGGGCTGGTGCCGGGGTTGTAGTCCGTGGCAAGGGCAACGATAGCCCCCGCATCGATTAGTTTGCGGGCTGGAGTGTATTTCGCGAGGCCAAGATGGAAATCGCACCCGGGCAGGAGCGTGGCAACGGTCTCTGACTTTGCCAGAGCGGCGATGTCGCTGGAATTGACTTGCTCGAGATGGTCGCAACTGGCCGCTCTGAGTTTCACGGCAAGTTGTGTTGCTCCCGTTCGCGTAAGCTGTTCCGCGTGCAGCCTGGGCAGAAGGCCGTGCTGCTTGCCAACTTCAAGAATTTGTTTGGCTTGCTCTCGAGTGAACGCACCTCGATCGCAGAAGACGTCGCAGAATTCGGCGAGTTTTTCTTCCGCCACTTCGGGGATCAGTTTCTCGGTGAGCAGTGCAATGTATTTATTCACCCCTGCAGAGGATCCACGATATTCGGCGGGAACGACATGAGCGCCCAGGAACGTCGATACGATATCGAGAGGCTGCTCCGTGGCTAATTCCTTGTGCAAACGGAGAATCTTCAACTCGCTCGCGACATCCAGGCCATATCCGCTTTTTGCTTCAATCGTGGTCGTGCCATAAGCCGCGAATTGCGTAAGCGCCCGGAGTGCCCGCTTCTTCAAAGCATCCGAGGTGGCCGCCCGTAGTTTTTCTACAGAGTTCAAGATTCCGCCGCCCTTGCGGGCAATCTCCTCATAACTTGCGCCAGCGATTTTCAGCTCATATTCCTCCGCGCGGCTCGCGGCATGGATCAGATGGGTGTGGGAATCGACGAAACCAGGCAGCACCACGCGGCCGCCGAGATCCATCTTTTCCGCAGCCTTGGATTCCGGGAGTGCTTCGATTTTCGCGCGCGACCCTACGGCGGCGATCAAGCCGTCGCGCACCAAAAGCGCGCCGTCATTGATGAGACCGAGTTCGGCAAGCGCGGCACCGCGCCGTGGGCCGCGGCCCAGCAGCGTTAGAAGTTGTGAGGCGCCGGTGATGAGCAGGGAAGTTGGCAAGGCCCGGCTATTATGCCGGATAGAAAAGGATCGTGCACGGCACGAGTGGGACAGGCATTCCCGCCTACCTCTCGCTTCTGTGCTGACCATGTGAAAAAAACCGGAAAGATACGAGTGTCTGTCCTACCTTCAAGCGCTCGTAGCCTGCCCTTTATAGGCTGGAACAAACACTCTGTGCACAAACTCCTCGAACTGCGTGGGCGTCGTGTTCGCCGCCGACCGCGCCTCAAGCATGCGCATATGCCCGCTGTTCAATGCGTCCGCCATTTCACAAATGAGCGTCGCCATATTCTTCGAAATGCCCATCTGCGTCATCGCTTGAATCACCTGGTCGGCAGGCAGTTGAACATAAGTCAAATTTGGGATCCCGATCGCGGCGCCAACGATTTTCGCCATCTCCAAATAGTTCAAGTCGCGCTGCCCATGCAATTCGCGCGTCTGGTGCCCCGCGAAATCGAGTTTGGCCAGCGCCTCTGCGGCCGCCACGGCGATGTCGTAAGTGGCGATCATCGGCAGCTTCATATCTGCGTCGACCGGCCCGGCCATCATTCCAAAATTCTTAATGATCCCCGCCTGCGCCAGCAGGTTCTCCATGAAGTATCCGGCCCGCAAGAAAAGAGCATTTAGCTTTGGGATTTGTGAAAATCTTTCCTCCATTATGTGGAGTCCAGCAACAGGCCCCGTCTTGTCCAGCTTATCGGCGCCAAAGCTGCTCAGGGCCACCACGTGAGTCACGCCCGAGGCTTCCAGCGCCTTGGCGATCGAAGCCGATGCCGCATCTTGGTCGGCTCGATAATCCTTACTGGCCAGATCGGGCGGCACCAGCGCGTACACCGCCCGCGCTCCCGTAAAAGCCGTCGTCAGAGCGGCGGAATCTGTGACGTTCGCTTCGAACACATCCGCGCCAAGAACAGTAAATCCCTCCAGGCGCCCCTTATTGCGCCCCACGACTCGCACCTTTTGGCCGCTGTCCAAGAGGGTTTCTGCGACAACTTTTCCCGTGTTTCCTGAGGCACCTAAAATGACGTACATGCTTCCTCCTCGATGCACCTTCTGAGTGTTTACGATGCGCGGCCAAACGGAGAAGATACGCCCTATAGCATGGGTATTTTGACGCCGGTCTTTTTCGCGAATTCGATTGCGTCCGGATATCCTGCGTCTACATGGCGCGCAACGCCCATGCCGGGGTCGTTTGTCAGCACACGTTCGATGCGCGCGGCCATTTCTTTTGTGCCGTCGGCGACCGTGACTTGTCCGGCGTGCTGCGAATAGCCAATGCCTACGCCGCCGCCATTGTGAATGGAAACCCACGACGCGCCGCTGGCGGTATTCACGAGGGCGTTGAGCAGCGGCCAATCGGCAACCGCGTCGGAACCGTCGAGCATGGACTCCGTTTCGCGATACGGAGAAGAGACCGAGCCGCAGTCGAGATGATCTCGCCCCATCACTACCGGCGCTTTCAGCTCGCCGCGCGCGACCAGTTCGTTGAGCGCGAGGCCGAATTTGTCTCGCTCGCCGTAGCCCAGCCAGCAAATCCGCGATGGCAGCCCTTGAAACTTCACGCGTTTTTGCGCCAGCTTGATCCAGCGCGTCAGGTGCTCGTCCTGCGGAAACATTTCGAGGACGAGTTGGTCCGTACGCGCGATGTCCGAAGCTTCGCCGGAAAGTGCTGCCCAGCGGAACGGCCCTTTGCCTTCGCAAAAAAGCGGCCGGATATAAACCGGGACAAATCCCGGAAAGTCGTAGGCGTTCTTGACGCCGTGCTCGAATGCAAACGTTCGAATATTGTTGCCGTAATCAAAAGTGACTGCGCCGAGCTTCTGCAAATCAAGCATGCCCTGGACGTGCTGGGCCATCGCGGCAAGCGCGTGCTTGCGGTACTCCTGCGGATTATTCTTGCGCAGCTCCAGCGCGACTTCGAGCGACATGCCATTCGGGACATAGCCACCAATGGGATCGTGCGCGCTCGTTTGATCGGTCAAAAGATCCGGCACAACTCCACGCTTCGCCAGTTCTGGAATCAAATCGGCGCAGTTGCCCACTAGCCCTACCGAAGTCGCTTCGCGCTTTCTCACGGCATTTTTCAGAATGCGCAGCGCCTCGTCGAGGCTCGTCACCATCACGTCACAATAGCCGCCCTTCACTCGCCGCTTGATACGCTCCGGGTCGACGTCAATCCCCAAAAACGCCGCGCCATTCATCGTTGCGGCCAGCGGTTGTGCGCCGCCCATCCCGCCCATGCCGCCGGTCACCACCAGCTTGCCGGCCAGGTCGCCGCCAAAATGTTTTCGAGCTGCCGCTGCAAAGGTTTCGTAGGTTCCCTGCAAAATTCCCTGCGTGCCGATGTAAATCCAGCTGCCCGCGGTCATCTGCCCGTACATCATTAGCCCGGCGCGGTCCAGCTCGTTGAATCGCTCCCAGTTGTTCCAGTGTCCCGTCAGGTTGGAATTGCAAAGCAAAACGCGCGGCGCATACTCATGCGTACGGAAAACGGCCACCGGCTTGCCCGATTGCACCAAGAGCGTCTCATCCGATTCGAGCGCCTTCAACGACCGCACAATCGCATGAAAACATTCCCAATTCCGCGCCGCTTTCCCCGTCCCACCGTAAACCACCAAATCTTCCGGCTTCTCGGCCACCTCGGGATCGAGATTGTTCATCAACATGCGCAGAGCCGCTTCCTGCTGCCACCCTTTGCAGGAAAGCGTCGTCCCGCGCGCCGCGCGAAAAGGCCCGCGCGACAAAGCCCCGTCAGCCACCGTTCCCGAAAGCGTAGCGCTCATCAAGAAGCTCCGCGATTCATTTTAACGCAGCGCCTGTTTCCGCACCACAGGGGCCCGGTCCACCTTCCTGACGCGTTGGCCATGCTTAACAATGGGATAGTCCGTCAGTTTCAAATTATGTGTCAATCGGGAGTTCATGAGCTCCAAGTGTCCCAAAGAGCTAAATCCGAGATGTTACAATCTTTGTGTTAACCCAAAGGCAAAACTATGAAAGCAAAAAACGGATTTATTTTTATCTTTTTACTTGGCCTGGCGGCGCTAAATGCGATGGGGCAAGGCACTCTAGATTCCTTGAGACAGGCTGCCCAGAAAGGCGACGCGGCCGCTCAGGTGCAACTCGGTGATGTTTTTCGAACCGGGCAAGGCTTGCCGCAAGATTTCGGAGAAGCAGTGAAATGGTACAGACTCGCCGCAGGACAGGGTGACATGGCCGCCCAAATTAACCTCGGTACCATGTACCACCTCGGCCTTGGTGTTGCCAAGGATGACGCTCAAGCAGCTAAATGGTATCTGGCTCCGGCCAAGCAAGGAGATCCTACTGCGGAGTTCATGCTCGCTCAAATCTACAAGCAGGGTGACGGGGTGAAGCAAGACTTACCAGAAGCGGTGAGGCTGTTCGACAAGAGCATGAGTCAGGGGTTCGGACCAGCCAGTGCAGCTCTAGGGGAAATGTATTACAAGGGGCAAGGCGTATCCCAAGATTATGGTAAGGCCATGCAGTTACTGCTCCCGGCGGCTTCAAAGGGTGATCCACTCTCTCAATTGCTAGTGGGACTGATGTACAAGTCGGGCTTTGGTACTAAGCAGAGCGAATCTGAATCCGCAAAATGGATTTCCAAATCAGCAGAATGGGGTCTTGTACCCGCGCAATTGGAGTACGGAGCCATGCTGCGGGACGGAACGGGGCTGCCAAAGAACGAGGTTGAGGCGTACAAATGGTTTTTGGTTGCAGCGGAACGAGGGGGCGGAGAGAACAAATCAAAGGCGAAGATCGCACTGAAGGGTATGCAAACTCGCCTGAGCACCGAACAAATAGTTACTGCCCAAAAAGAAGCGAATACGTGGTTCGACGCTCACAAGCCAGCTTATCCAGGGCAGCTTAGGTCAAACTGAAGCTTGCTATTTACCGTCAGCGAATCCACCAGTACTGGAGTCGGATTGCGCGCCGAAATGGCCTAGGGTAGAGTCAAGGATTCCAATGAACTACGGCACGCTTCCCTCGCGATTGCTCAACGCGGTCGACTCCCTGCCGAACCCGCGCGCGCAAATGTTCCGTGCCGCCGATGGTTGGAAGCCAATCGCCTCCGAAGAATTCTTGCGCCGCGTCGCGGGCCTATCCACGGCATTTGTCGAACTTGGCGTGAAGCCCGGCGACCGCGTCGGCCTTTTTTCCGCCAATCGCCCCGAGTGGCACACCGCCGACTTCGCGATCACTGGCGCGGGCGGCGTCACCGTTCCTATCTATTTCAACGAATCGCCGGAGCGCATTACCTACATCCTCAAACATTGCGGCGCAAAATTTGTCTTCGCCGCGGGTTCCGCGCAAATGCACAAGTTGCAGGCTGTTCGCACACAGCTTCCAGAGTTGGAGCAAATCATCCTCGCCGATTGCGGCCCCGACCTGCCATCGGATTACCTCCGTTACGAAACACTGATCGCCGCCGCAGGTGGCGCCGATGTCGCGGCCTACCGCATGCGCTCGTCGCAAGTCCTTCCCGGCCAACTGGCCTCCATCATCTACACCTCCGGCACGACCGGCGAACCCAAGGGCGTCATGCTGACGCACACAAATTTTTGTTCGAACGTCACGGACTCCTGCGCCAACGTGAAATTCGAATCGAAGGATGACGTGGCCATTTCCTTCCTTCCACTCGCCCACGTCTACGGCCGCACTCTCGACTATGCCCATCTTTTTCACGGTGTAACCATCGCTTACGTCGAGGCGGTCGAGCATGTCGCGCAAGCTCTCCTCGAAATTCAGCCCACGCTGCTTGCCGCGGTACCCCGTGTCTTCGAGAAAATCTACACTCGAGTGATAGAGCAGGGAAGCAAACAGACGGGTTATAAACGAAAGATATTTGACTGGGCGATGGAAGTCGCGAGCCGTTCCGCATTGTGGCGCTCCGGCGAAAAGGACGCCAACGCCCAGGTAAAGCTTGCCTGGGGACTCGCTGATAAACTCGTCTACTCCAAGATTCGCGAGGGAACCGGCGGAAAGCTGCGGCTCGTTTTTTCCGGGGGCGCGCCGCTTGCCAAAGAACTTGCCGAGTTTTTCTGGGCGGTAGGCGTTCCGATTTACCAGGGCTATGGCCTCACGGAAACGGCCCCGGTTTTGACTTCCAACTATCCGGATAACCGGATGGGCAGTTCCGGCAAGCCCATTCCCAACGTCGAGCTTCGCATTGCGGAAGACGGCGAAATCCTCGCCAAAGGCCCGTGCGTCATGCAAGGCTATTACAAAAGCTCCGAAGCGACGCGGGAAGTGCTGAGCGCGGACGGCTGGTTCAGCACCGGCGACATCGGCTACCTCGACAAAGATAACTATCTGTTCATCACGGACCGGAAAAAAGATCTCATCAAGACCGCCGCGGGCAAATTCGTCGCGCCGCAGCCGATTGAAAACGCGCTGAAGACCAGCCCATTCATCCTGAATGCCATGGTTATCGGCGACAAGCGAAAATTTATTTCGGCGCTGATCGTGCCGAATCCCGTCACGGTCGCGGCAAAAGCCGCGGCGCAGGGAATCAAGTTTTCTTCGAATACGGAAATGGTTGAGCATCCCTTTGTGCGCTTGCTCATCGAGGGCGAAGTAAAGCGCCTGACCGCCAACCTCGCTCAGTATGAAACCATCAAGCGCTTTGCGCTTCTGCCGGAGGACTTCACGTTTGACAACGGAGGCCTTACCTTCACGCTGAAGCTCAGGCGCCGCGTCGTGGAGCAGCAGCTTCACGATGTGATCGAGCGCCTCTACGCCGACGTCTCCGAGCCCCGCCCCATTTTGCAGAACTGACGAAGGCGAGCCACAGTTTTGTGTTTTTCCGACGGGAATCTTTAAAGCGCTGCTATGGATTGTTCTTCCAGTTTGTCCCCAAGCCCGTGGGGGTCTAAAATCTCAGTGGGGATACCAATGTCTGACGAACTGATCATTGCCGGCCGCGCCTTCAAATCCCGCTTGATCGTGGGGACCGGCAAATACCGCAGCTTTCCGGAAATGGCTCGCGCTCACGCCGCTTCGGGCGCGGACATGGTCACTGTCGCCGTCCGCCGCGTAAATCTCACAGACCGCTCGAAGGAGTCGCTTCTCGATTACATCGATCGCGAAAAAATCTTCATCTTGCCGAATACGGCTGCTTGTTACACCGCCGACGAAGCCATTCGCACCGCCCGTCTCGCTCGCGAAGTCGGCCTATCCCATTGGGTAAAGCTGGAAGTCATCGGCGACCAGCAAACTCTTTTCCCAGATACCGAGCAGCTTATCGAAGCCACGCGCGTGCTCGTAAAGGAAGGCTTTGTGGTTCTCCCCTACACGAACGACGATCTGATCGCCGCACGCAAACTCATCGATGCGGGCGCCGCCGCGGTCATGCCGCTCGCCGCGCCCATTGGCTCCGGCCTCGGCATCCAGAATCCCGCCAATCTGCGCATCCTCCGCGAACGCATCACCGAAGTGCCCATGATTGTCGACGCAGGGGTGGGCACCGCTTCCGATGCCGCCGTCGCCATGGAATTGGGCGCCGATGGCGTGCTTATGAACACAGCTATCGCGGAAGCCGCCGATGCGGTACTCATGGCTGAGGCGATGCGCGAAGCCGTCTCCGCCGGCCGCAAAGCCTGGCTCGCCGGCCGCATGCCGAAGCGTCTCTACGCTTCCGCTTCCAGCCCACTCAGCGGCGTTGTGCGTTAATTTGGCGTTCCGAAGTTGGTGCGGTCTGCCCGGGCGTTGCTTCCGCGCGCTTGATAATTTTATATGCCTGGAATGAATTGGGGAGCCGGATAGGAATCCGCCTCCCCAATTTGCATCCTCATGACCAGGCTTTGGTCGGCCCGAATAGGGTCTTTTCAATACTTAGAGAGAAGATTAGTACCTGCCAGGGTGATCGTGGCGCCAGTTCCAATAGTCGCGCTGTTGTTCTTTGCTCAGCCGATTGTAGTCGCGGTACTCGTAATGTCTCTCCCCTATCCATACGCGGTACGCGCGTATCTCACCGTCGTTCCAAGGATGATAATCCGCGTGATACTCGTCGTAATATCGCGCGTGTGCGGCGCATCCGCTTGCTAACACCGGCGCAAGCATGGCCGCGCTCAAGAACAGGGTCCCCAAAAATCCCTTTATTCGGAACATTTCGCAATCCTCCTCAGGATTCGCAGCTTCTCATCCGTGCTTTGTGGCTGACGATACGGCGATTCGTGTAGAGTCCGCTGGGACTTACTTGACTCTTCAGGTCAGCTATTCATGAAACAAGGGAAGCGCGTCCAAGTTGCGATTTGCACCGAACGTTTTCCGAAAATATCAGTCAGGAAATGGAACGCAGCTACGCCTGCGCCGCTTTTCTCGCCTGCTCAGCGTCGTAGCTTTCGCCGTAAATCGAAGGCACCTTGGCGCCCATACAGCGCAAGTAGGAGCTCAGTTGCCCGCGATGGTGAATTGTGTGGTGCAGCCCCAACATTAGAAATATTATTGCCGGCCGTTGAAACATCCCTCGAAAATCCACCATCTTGATCAACTGTTCGCCCGTCAGCTTTGTCAACGCTTCAAACTTTTCCGCATGTCGCTGCTCATACCACGCCGCAATCTCCGGTGGTGTCTTCAATCCCTCTGGGATGACTGCCCCCGTGTTGAACTGTCCCGTAATCACTGTATCTACAAAGCGAATATCCGCCGCCGCAATGTGCCTCAACAGCTCAATCGCGCTCTTCGATATTGGATCCGGCCGGTAGTCGGCTTTTTCGTTGGGCACCGCTTCGATTACTTTCTTCGTCAATTTGCTCTCATTTTTCAACGCTGGCAAATATACGCCTTGCAACAAGAACATCGCGTTATCCGCAGTCATCTCTTTCATTGTTTGTTCCTCTCCTGAAATCGTCAGGTTTGGCCCGCTACGCCTTCCCTTGGATGAACTATCCCACAACCCGCTTCATCGCGCACCCCGAAGTCCCTCCAGTACCCTTCCCGTACCGTATAAATAGCTATAACTGTTCGTACGGTCAGGATATCAGCAGCACACAACACTGCCGTTCCTTTCATTGTTGAAGGGCGCCGCCTCCTCATAATTGTTCCTAGACAAACGGAGGGTGGTCGATTTCCATGCATCTCACTTTTGCCAAGAGAGTCTGCGAATGCCCTGTCTGCGAAAGCAGTTCGGTGCGCAGATCTACGAGAAAAGGGTTCGTCGAGCGAGTCTGGTTCCGCTTCGCCTTCGTCTGGCCCTATCGCTGTGATGACTGCGATTCGCGCTTCTGGGGTTTCCGCCGTTCGTATCAGGCCAGCGACCGTACGTTTGTCTCAGGCTTGTCAGGCTTCATGCGCCAACTGGGCCTTCGCAACCTCCTGAAACCATCGCTTCAACCAGTCCCAGTCCGCTCAGAAGAGTCTCGCATTCATTCATACCGAAGTGTCTGAATCGGGTCCACTCTTGTCGCGCGCCTCGCTGGTATATAGCAAGCTGCCAGCGCGACTCCGAAGAGCACGGCGGTCACGCTTGCAAACGTCGCCAAGTCCGTTGGAGTCACGCCAAAGAGCAGGCTCGCCATCAGCCTCGTAAAGAAGATCGCGAGGAGCAGGCCGAACGCAACTCCTATTGCAATCATCCCCGCGCCCTGTTTCATCACCAGTCCGAGCACATCGCCCGTTTGTGCGCCCAGCACCATGCGCAATCCAAATTCCTTCGTGCGACGCGCCACCGAGTATGAAACCACTCCGTAAATCCCCACCGTCGCTATAGCCAGCGCAACTACGGAGAAAAGCGTCAGCAGAAGCGTCAGAAATCTTGGCCGCGCCTGCGCGCGAGAAAGCACATCTTCCATGAGCCGCACATCCGCAAGGGGCAGCGATGGATCGATCTCGTTCATCTGTTGGCGCACTTCTCCCGCCAAAGACCGCGGATCGCCTCCCTGCGCTCGCATAACCACGAACATGTCCGTGTTACCCTCGCCAGCCGGCTGCCGGTAAGGGAGATACAATTCAGTTCCCGCCGGCCGGTCCAGTCCGGCGTTTTTCACGTCGTCCACGATTCCGATTACAGGGCACCATTCTTTGGTTCCGCCGGGACGGATACGCCGCCCAATGGGGTTTTGGTTCGGCCAAAAAGTAGCTGCCATCGCTTTGTTGATGATGACGACCTGCGGCGCATCCTTTCCGTCGCGGTCGTCAAACAGACGGCCATCCATCAGCCGGATTCCCATCGTCGCGAAGTAGTCTTTGCTCACCGCCTGATAAAAATCCACGTTTTGGATCGGCCCGTCCTTCGTCATCACAAATCCTTCGATGTCCGTGTCGTTCATATTCGGCGGCCGCATCGGCGCCAGTCCCGAAACTAATGCGGCGGATTGCACTCCCGGAAGACCCGTCAGTCGTGCGTCCAACCTCGTCCAAAAATCCGTGATTTTTGCGTTGTCGGTATACGTACCACTAGGCAGCGACACGCGCATCGTAATCACATTGTCCGGGCGAAGGCCGGTGTGGACTTCTTGCAGCTTCCAAAAAGCTCGCAGTATTAGTCCGCAGCCGATTAGCAGTACCAAAGCCATCGCCAGTTCGCCGGCCACCAGCGCCCGGCGAAATAGCTGCGCGCCGGCTGCGGCCGTCGTACTTCCCGCAGTGTCCTTTAGCGATTCGGAAATTCCGCTCATAATCAGCGGCACTAGGGGCGCCAATCCAAAAAACACTCCGGTCAACAAACTCATCACCAGCGTAAATGCAAGTACTCGCCAGTCCATCGCGATTTCGTCGGCGCGCGGTATTCCCCCAGCATTGGTGAGCTGAACCAGCCGCACTCCTGCAAATGCCAGTGCCACACCCAGAAGCCCTCCGAAGAACGCCAGCAAAATTCCTTCCGTCACAAACTGCCTCGCCAGCCGAGCCAGGCTTGCTCCCAGCGCTCCACGAATGGCAATTTCCCTGCGCCGAGCTTCGGCTCTCGCCAACAGTAAGTTTGCGACATTCACGCTGGCGATCAGCAGAACAAACGCCACCGCTCCCAGCAGCACGAGCAAAGCCGGCCGCACACTTGAAACAACTTCCGCCTGCAACGGAAAACTCACGAGCGTGTGACTCTTCGGATCAAAGCTGTGGGTCTTCGGGGCTTTGTGTTCCCCATAAGATTGCACTAGGGCTGCCAACTCACCCTGTGCCTGCGCTGCGGACACGCCAGGCTTTGCTCGGCCCAGCAGGTAGTAATTGTGCGAACCTCGCCCGCCTGGCTTGGCCGGGTCGAGCTGCAACGCGCTCCAGACTTGCGGTGGATCCTGCTCCCCCGGCGGAAATTGAAAACCCTTGGGCATCACGCCGATGATCGTGCACTTCAGGCCGTCCAGCCGCGTTTCGCGGCCGATAATGTCTGGATCTCCCGCAAATACGGTCTCCCAGGTCCCGTAGGAAATGTCCGCGACGACCGCGGCTCCCGGCACATCATCTGATGGTGCAATCAAACGCCCCTTAATTGGAGACACGCCCAGCGTTTCCAGAAGTCCGCCGCTCAGATACGCCGCCGTGACTCGCTCAGGTTGCGCCTTGCCTGCTAGATTCGCTCCTCCGGTGACCCATACATCGAGCGTCGCCCACGAGTGCGTGTCACGCTTCAAATCCAAAAATTCTGGCCCCGAAGTCCAGAAACGGTGCAGTCCGCCATTCGGAAACGTCGGAAACTCGGTGTAGACGCGAACCAGCTGCTCGGGATGCGCATAGGGAAGCGGCTGTAGCAGCACGGCATTCACGACCGTAAAAATCCCTGTCGTGGCTCCAATTCCCAGCATCAGGCACAGCACTGCCGCCGTCGTAAATCCCAGGTTCTTGCGCATCATCCGAAGCGCAAATTGAATGTCCTGCCGCAACGTTCCCATCGGGAGCCTCCGCTGCTTACATGTACGTTGGAATCCGTCTTATGTTCCGGCCGTTTTGAACTCTAAACACAACAGACGGCCCAAACGCGTCTTCGTTTCGCCGTAAAAATGTCGCCTTATCCCGTTCGGAACAAGAAGTGCCAAGTCACATCGACCAACGCATGCACAATCGCCGACGCAAAGATCGACCCCGTCTTCCGCCAAGTCCACCCGTAGAAAATCCCGGCAATCGACGCAAGAATCACGTACCGCCAGTTCGGAAATCCCAGATTCGTGATGTGCGAAAACCCAAACAGCACTGACGCCGTCCACCACCCCGCCAAATCGCTTTTGCACGCGCGCGAAAGCATGTTCTGCAGCAACCCTCGAAAAAGAAACTCCTCCGGCCACGCCGTGAAAAAGAAAATTCCCAGTGAAGTGAACAGCAGAGAACCCCACGCATGCCATTGCGGCGCAAACGCGATGAAACGCATCGCCGTGCCCAACGGTATGGCAATGCACCCGAACACCGCAAAACTTCCGAGTGTGAAGAATCCCCAGTGCCGTCCCCAACCAATCGAGTAGCCAATCCCATCCACACGCCGCATCAGAACGAACACTGCCAGCGCCACGTTCACCGCTAGCAGCACCATGAAAACATAAGCAAGGCGTCCACCCGGATAAGGCCACAGCCAATGCGACGGGCCAAACTTTACCGCCACCCAGACGCCCGCAAGCGTCAAAAAATCCTGCCACGTCCCGCCTGGCTTGCGCTCCGCCGACGCCGTCAGCGCCATCGGCACAAAAACGAGACACCCCACGGCTCCAGCCCGCGCCAAAGTAAAAGTATTTGTCCCCAGCCCGTAAATCAGGTATGCAAGGAACGCGACGGCGCCCAGCGCGATGCCTCCGCCTGGGCCGAAGCGCGCTGCAACGCCGTCAGCAACGCCGCGCGCGGCGAAAAGCAGCAGCACCAGAAAGAAGAACGCAAATGCCGTCAGCGTGGCCGCGAATTCGCGGCCGCCATAGCCGTGCCAGGTGGCATAAAACGTTCCCGTAAGGCACAACCCGGCCCAGAGGCCGAGCATAGGAAGCACACCGAGTTGGCGCGTCGCTGGCAAATTGTCTACTTAACATTCAAAAAGAAAGAGAAGATTGTAGCGTATAGACATCGCATCCCAAACCGAACTCAAAGCCATGCCGAACCCTATGCGTTTTGCTGAAATGATTTTTCTGCCTGGCAGTCGCGAGCAATGAAACGCCTCTCCTACATCGACTGGATGCGCGGCCTCGCCTGCGTCCTGATGTTTCAAACCCACTGCTACGACTCCTGGCTCAGTCCGGAAGCGCGAAACTCCCCCGTCTTTGTCTGGTCGCAACTCGGCGGTACGCTCCCTGCCCCACTCTTCATCTTTCTTGCCGGCATTTCCTTCGCGCTGGTCACAGAACGTCTCCGTGAAAAAGGTGCCTCCAATCTGGAAATCGCAAAAACCACCATCGGCCGCGGCGCCGAAATTTTCGCCCTGGGCCTGCTTTTCCGTATCCAGGAATACGCTCTCGGCTACCACTGGGTTTCTTGGACCGATCTCCTGCGCGTCGATATCCTTAACATTCTCGGCCTCTCCATGATGCTGATGGGGATTCTCTGCTGGTTCGTCGCCGATCACAGCCCTGCAAACGCCACTGCCCTCCCGCAAATCGTTGCCAAATCGCGAAACCGCGGAATCTTCGCGAGCCTGCTGGTCGCGACACTTGTGGCCATGGCGACTCCGTTCCTCTGGACCACCTATCGACCGCGCCAGCTCCCTTGGCCGCTTGAGTCCTATATCAACGGCGTCCACATTTTCGGCCATCCGCAACCGTGGCTCTTCCCACTCTTCCCTTGGTCAGGTTTCGCGTTCGTTGGCCTGGCCGTAGGTTTCTTCCTTTTTACAAACATCGCCAAGCGGTTCGAAGGTGCCAGCTTTGCAGCGCTGGGTGGGATGGGCATTTTTGCCTGTTTCCTCTCTATCAAGCTCGACGAATCCCATCTGCAGCTCTATTCCGTCTACGACTACTGGCACACTAGTCCAAATTTTTTCCTGATGCGCTGTGGCATTCTCCTGATTATTTTGTTTTGCGTTTACGCTTGGTGCCGCTGGGGCCTGGCACAAATGGGATTCAGTCCCATCATCCAGTTAGGCAAAACCTCCCTCCTGGTCTACTGGGTGCACATTGAATTTGTGTATGGTCGCTTTTCAATCCTACCCAAACACAAGTGCAGCGTCCTTCAAGCCAGCCTGGGCCTGCTCGTCATCTTTCTCGCGATGCTAGTGCTGTCGCTGCTGCGGACTAACTGGAAGAATCGCCACGCCAAAGCGCAAAAGCTAGCCTCGGGGCTGCAGTGACCTAACAGGCCCGCCCAAGAAAATGAATTTTCAGTAAGGAATTAGTCGATAGGGAACTGAGCCTGTTCGAGAGCTCAACCTAGCGTTTCACAACGGGACTCTGTTCCAGCTGCTGCCCCTGCGGAATCCTGATAATAATCTCGCCCGGCCGCGCCAGACCCAAATCATCGCGCGCAATTTTCTCAATCAAACGCGGATCGCTATTTAGATCCTTCACTTCCTGCGCGAGCGCCGCATTTTCTTTGCTCAGCGCATCGAGATCCGCCTTCACCTTCTTGATCTCGTTTTGCGTCCGCCGCATCGCCAAAAATCCGTGCGTCCCAAAAACGTCGTGCACAATCATCACCAACACCAGCAAGCCCAAAAGCCCGCGTCCATACTGCCGCATTAGCGCCCGCAGTTTCTCTTCGATCGGCACGTTCTTCACTTTCTTCTTCAGCTTTCCAATACCCACTTCGTTGCCTCGCCAGTCAATTTCGCGGAAGCCGCCGCGCTATTTGCCTCTACATACAAGCGCAACAACGGTTCCGTCCCGGACAGCCGCAAAAGCATCCACGAGCCGTCCTCAAAACTGAATTTTGCTCCGTCCGTGCGGTCAATCGATACAACTTTCCGCCCCAACAGTGTCGAAGCGTCCACCGCCACCTTCTTCACCGCGTTTGCCTTTTGTTCGTCACTCAGGTGCAAATTCTCGCGCACCGGCCAGAATTCACATCCCACTTTCTTGAAAAGCCCACGAATCTGCTCGCCCAGCGATGCTCCCCGCGCCGCAATCATCTCCGCCACGAGTAGGCACGCCAGAATCCCATCCTTCTCCGGCACATGCCCGCGGATCGTCAATCCCGCGCTCTCTTCTGCGCCCAGCGCAATCTTGTCCTCGCGAATCAGTTGTCCGATATATTTGAAACCTACAGGCGTCTGATACGTTTTCTGACCATGCGACTTCGCCGCCCCATCGATCAATTGCGACGTCGCCACGCTACGCGCCGCCGCCATATTCCATCCGCGCGTCTCCACCAAGTAGTCATACACCAGCGCCAGAATATGATTCGGTTGAATCCACGTCCCGTCGCGATCGATTACTCCAAAACGGTCGGCATCCCCGTCCGTCGCCAATCCCGCCGCCGCGCCTGAATCCACCACCGCCTTATGCAACGGCGCCAGATTTTCTTCGCTCACGTCCGGTCCCGTCCCGTCAAACAAACAATCGCGATTCGTCCGCCTCGCCTGCACCGTGACGCCGTGCTGCGCCAGAGCCCGATCCAGATATCCCGCTCCGCAACCGTGAAGCGCGTCCGTCACGAAATTGACCTTCGCTTTTCGCAGCACGTCGAACCGCACCAACTCGCCTAGCCGCTTCAAATAATTCTCGCGAAGATTCACCGTCTCCGTCTTCACTCCGCCCGAAGGAACCGCAGGCGAAGTAGGATGCGCGCCATCTTTAGTGATGATTCTTGCCACGCGCGCTTCGATATCCTTCGTCACTTCAGGAAGCGCCGGCCCTGCATCCGCCGAAGAAAACTTCAACCCATGATATTGCGCGGGATTATGGCTGGCCGTGAAGTTGATCGCGCCATCGAGCTTCGATCGCTGGATCTCGTAAGCAATGGCAGGCGTCGGCGTAAACGTCTCGCAGAGCAATGTTCGAATCTTGTGCTGCTGCAAAATCGCCACCGCCAGCTGCGAAAACTCTTCCGAATAAAATCGCGTGTCGTACCCAACCAAGATCGTCGGATTCTTCGTTTTGCTGTTCACGTGTTCCGCGATCGCCGTCACCGCTAGCCGCACCTTCGCAAACGTAAAATCGTCGGCAATCAACCCGCGCCATCCGGACGTGCCGAACTTGATCGGCGATGCATTCAATGTAGGTGAAGCGCTCATAGCGTCGTATTCTATCCGAGTTTTTCCAATACGAAGCACCTCTACACAGGTGGGGCGAAACAGACCTTGTCCGGAAGAGGCTCACGCTGTCCGGGCAAAGCCCACCACTGTAGGGGCGGGGCTTGCCCCGCCCTATATGCAAAATCGACTGGATTCACTGATTGGAGACCGCCCCATGAAGCCCGCCGAAACCTATCGTTTGGTTCTAGTCATCTGCGCCAATCCCATTCAGGCAAAACTCATCGCCCGCAGCGTCGTCGAAAAACGCGTGGCCGCCTGCGTCAACATTCTCCGCAGCCCCGTCGACTCCTACTATCGTTGGAAAGACAAAGTGGAAAAAGCACGCGAGTATTTGCTTCTAATCAAAACCACCGAAAGAAAGCTGGGCGGCCTCGAAAGGGAAGTAAAGCGCCTCCACAGCTACGAAGTCCCCGAATTCATCGCCCTGCCCATCGTCGCCGGCTCGAAAGCGTACCTCGACTGGCTCAACGAGAATACCTAGTCCATCAACAATCGCCCCTACTCCAGCACGAACGCGTTAACTGGAATCTCTTCGAGGCAGAATTCTGCTTCAGGAGAAGAATGGAACAGCCGCGGTGGCCGCGGCGCTCGGAGCAAACTCAGATTCGCTATATTATGGGGTTAAGGCCGCCTCGCCGTTCAACAGCTGACGACTCAAGGTCGAAGCCCAATTACCCATCCAGCCTTGAAGGTTCCAAGCAAGGCGAGGAGCAGCAAGGCCGAAGCGATCCCTTTTGTAAGACCCCGCGCGTCCGAATAAATCAGGATGGACCAGAGGACGGATGCAAGAACCCACATATAAGGGCCAAACCCAGCGACAATCATGTACGTTGTAAATATTAGGATGCTGTACGTTTGGCTGTGCGCTCCTTCTTTAGCAGTAAGATGATAGGCAAACCAGAGGGCTCCAAGCCAATCCGCAGGTAGACATAAGACGGCCATTGGGGTAAGCAGCCACGATTGCCAGACTGATTTTCTATCTTGGACTGCAGTTGACGTCGACATCGGCCACCTGCTCGCGCCCCCAAGCTGCCCCCGCCCTATCGAAGCCGACATACAAAAAGTGATCCGCTGGCCAAAATAACGCTTAGCCCCAAAAGGAAAATCAAACGTACAGCAGTGCCTGATCCAAATCCGCCATGATATCTTCCACGTCTTCGATTCCCACCGAAATCCGAACCAATCCTTCCGTTATACCTATCCGCTCTCGGACTTCTGTCGGCATCGATGCATGCGTCATCTGCGCCGGCAACGACACAAGCGTTTCCACTCCCCCCAAACTTTCTGCCAGCGAGCACATTTTCAACTGGTTCAAAAATCGCCGCGCCGCTTCCAGCGAGCCCAAATCAATTGCGATCATCGCTCCGGGCCCTTTTTGTTGCCGTCGCGCAATATCGTGTTGCGGATGCGTCGGCAACCCCGGGTAGTGCGTCTTCCGCACCTTCGGGTGCGCATCCAGGTGCCGTGCCACGGTGATCCCGTTGGCGTTGTGCTGCAACATACGAATGGCTAGCGTCTTCAGCCCCCGCGAAATCAGAAAGCAATCCATCGGCGCCAGCCCTGCGCCCGCCGACCTCTGAATGAAATAAATTTTCTCCGCGTCGTCCGGCCGCGTCAGCACCACGGCTCCCCCGGTTGAGTCGCTGTGCCCATTCAAGTATTTCGTCATCGAGTGCACAACGATTTGGGCTCCAAGCTCGATGGGCCGCTGCAAATAAGGACTGAGAAACGTATTGTCGACCGCCAGCGTGACATTCCGCTCATTAGCCAGCTTCGCGATCGCCCCGATGTCCGTGACGCGCATCGTCGGATTCGTCGGCGTCTCGATGTAAATCATTTTGGTATTCGGCCGCAAGGCCGCCAGCACGCACGCTGGAATCGACGTATCCACAAAACTAAACTCCAACCCGAAGTGCACCAGCAGTTGGGTCGAAAGCCGGTACACGCCCCCATAGACCGCTTCAGATAGCACTATATGGTCGCCAGGCCGGTACAGACGGAAGACCGCGTCGATCGCCGCCATTCCCGAAGTGAAAACGTACGCACTATGTCCGCCTTCCAGCTTTGCGACGGTACGTTCCAGCGCTTTCCGGTTCGGATGGTTGGACCGCGCGTAGTCATATCCCTTGTGTTTGCCAAGCTCCTCATACACGTACGTCGAAGTCTGATAGATCGGCGCAACGATCGCACCCGTCGCTGGATCAGGCTCCTGACCTACGTGAATGGCGTTCGTGGCAAATCCCATTGTGGTCTCCTCTTACTTCGCGAGCCTTATCGCCAAGCCGCTGGCCTTTTGCAGCGCGGAAATGCTGCTGCGGTTCCACTGCAATGTGGAAGTTGCGGGACTAGCGGCACATCGCTGCGCTTGCGGCTCTCAACTACCTGCAGGGCAGATTCTTTCGAAGTTACAGGACCAAATCCAGCGAGTCAAACTCGCCGCAAAGCCGTGTTGCGTGGAATACATCGGTTAGCCTCACTAATCCGGCGTCAGCCGAGCAGCATCCAGGCCCGCGTTTGCATCTTAGCTCTCAGCGGAGTAACTTGACGCCATAGCGTATTTCCATGACGGATGGGGTCCACAGGAACATGAAATCTACTCGGTCAAGATTCGCTACCCTTTTTCTCATCATGCTGATTGCAGTTGTGGTTTGTATCGCTGCGCAGGATGCGCCCGCGCCCCCAGCAAAAGCTCCCGCACCATCTGAAGAACCAAGCCGATTGACGATCGAAGTCACCGGCGGCGAAAAGGGCGTTCCCGTTGAAAACGCCAGCGTCTATGTGAAGTACGTGGAAGAGCACGCCATCAAGAAGGACAAGAAAGTCGAACTAAACGTCAAAACCAACCGCGATGGCATCGCGCATGTCGCTGAAGCCCCTCTCGGCCGCGCTCTGGTCCAAATTATTGCGGAAGGTTGGAAGACCTACGGTCGCTGGTACGACATCACCGATCCTCATCAAGTCATCAAAGTTCGCCTCGAACGACCTCCGAAGTGGTACTAATTTGTTTCGAACAGCAAAATTTTCAACGGAACATCGCAGCTTCGCAAATATTTCCGTGTTCAGCCGACGCAGTGATCTGATTTTGCGAGCTTTGCGCTGCGCAACCGCTCTCGTGTCGCCGGAAAATTCCGCCGAGGAAAAAATCGATTGCACTGGAATAGTGCAAACAGGAGCAGGACGTTGAAGAAAGTGAAGTTAGCTGCCAGCGCGAGCCGATTTTCCACACACTTATCAACAAATGTGTTGAAAACTTAATCGTGCAGAAATATTTTTATTACCGTTCGGCACAACTCTTGCCTGCCCGATCTTCCATACTTTTGACCGCTGCTAAACCCGGATGATACAGTGGCCCTTCGGACTTCTTCATGAATGAAACATTCGACGGCACTTTCTCGCTCTTGCAAATGTTGTGGGGAAATATCGTCGCTCGCCCGTTGCGAAGCTGCCTCAGCGTGATCGCCATCGCCATCCAAGTGATTTTGGTTCTGCTCATTGTTGGGTTCACTTCGGGAATTCTGTCGGAGTGGGGGAAACGTGTCGAGGGTGTCGGAGCAGATCTTCTCGTCCAGCCACCCAACTCTTCTATTTTCTTCGCGTTCTCCAGTGCAGTGATGCAGGAATCTCTAGCCGACAAAATTGCCGCGCTCCCCGGCGTCGATGAAGTCGCCCCCACGCTTATCCTCACGGAACCAAAGAACTTGACCCTCGTCTACGGCATCGACTACAAACGCTTCAACGCCCTCAGTCGCGGATTCTTATTCCGCGCCGGACGCCCGTTCGAATCCTCCGACGAAGCGATCGCCGACGACATCATCGCTCAAACCAAACACTTGAAGGTGGGACAGCAAATCACTCTTTTGAATCATTCGTTTACCATTTGCGGAATCGTGGCTCACGGCAAAGGCGCGCGTTATTTTATTCCTCTGAAGACCGCCCAGGACATTGCCGGCGCGGAAAAACGTGTCTCCATGTTTTACGTCCGCAGCAAAGGCGACACCGAAGGCACCCGCGCGCAAATTGTTGCGCTCAGCCCGCTGGACAGTGTCCGCTCCACCTACGAACTCGTGACTCTTATGAGCTCTTCCAATCTTCCTCAATTGAGACCTTTTACGCGCAGCATGGTCGGACTTGGATTGGTCATCAGCTTTCTTGTCGTGCTTCTGAATATGCACACCATGGTTATGGAACGGACTCGCGAGATCGGTATCCTCAAAGCTTTAGGTCTTTCCAGGTTGGGAATCCTCCGCATGTTGCTTGGAGAGACCCTCCTTCTCGCCGTCGTCGGATGCGTCTTGGGAATTGTCCTGACGTTTGCCTTCCAGGCCATCCTGCAAGAGACGAATCCCAGCCTGATGATCTTGATTACCACCCAATGGGTCTTTTCCGCCGCTTTGCTGGCGCTCGTCGGCGCTTCCATCGGCGCCATTTATCCGGCACTGCGCGCCGCGAGTTACGACCCGGTTGTCGCTCTGGCCTACGAATAAGTTCTTTCTCTCGTGCGAGTTCACTCTGCCGCAGATTGCTCTCGGCAACCAAGGCCATATTCTTTTTGGATACTAGAGTTTTCCGTGCCGATTGCTTCGCCTCCGCCGAACTGATAATTTTGGGGCACTCTCCAGCCTTTCCGCGCTTGAGATTTCCGCCCTCTCGGCGGCGCTGCTCACTAAAAGGAGCTCCAGAATGAAGCGACTGCACGTATTGCTAGTAGCCGTTGTGCTTTGCCTGCTGGTCGGAACCGCCGTCCGCGCGCAGATGGGCATGGAATTTTTCAAGAAGCCGGCGATTGCCGATATTTTCAAGCCCGTAGTTGGAAATGGCGCCGTCTATGAAACCGAACGCGACCAAAAGAAAAGCACCATCGAAATGACTGTGGTCGCCCAGGAATCCGTCGACGGTAAGGACGGCTTTTGGCTCGAGATTGGCCACGCCGATCAACGAACTGGCGGGATGGTCTACGCTAAAATGCTTGTCACAAGGGATGACTTCCAGTTTCATCGCATGATCTTTCAGCAGCCCGGCCAGCCCGCCATGGAAATGCCCATGAACCCGAGCGCTCAGCAGCGGTCTCACATGACTGAAGAAATGGAGAAGTGGCACAAAGTGGGAACGGAGACCATAACGGTCCCGGCCGGCACCTTCCTCTGCGATCACTGGGCCAAAGACGACGGCAAAGGCGACGTCTGGGTCAGCTCCAAGATCACTCCTATGAGCTTAGTGAAGGAAACTACGCCAACGAATTCAATGATCCTCGTGAAGGCGATTACTGATGCGAAAGACCACATCACCGGTACCCCCACGAAATTCGATCCGGAACTGATGAAGCGTCAGATGATGCAGCAGCAGATGCAAAAGCAGCAACAACAGAACCCGCAGTGATGCCGAAGGTCGGGCACCGAGAAGTCTGTGCGTTCTGAAGTCAATACAGGGTAAGAAAGGCAGGAGAATTCCTGCTGAAGGCGTTTGTCTCCGAGAGTCTGTATTTTAGGAAGCTGGAGCGAAGGTAGCAAGCTCGCGGGAAACGTCATCGATGGTGGACAGCGGGCACGAGACATGCACCGTTTGACCTGGCTCTTCCGCATCAATCAACAAATTGCCGTTATGCGTGCGGATACGAACGTATTGTGGGCCGTCGTGAACTTCAACCAGTTCGGCCTCCGGATATTTTTGCAGCTCCTTTGAAACCGCATGCACCAACGGCATAAAGTCAGCAGCCCTTTCTCCAGCGTTGCGCATCCTATCCCGCGGGACAAAATGCATGGCCATTGGAACGATTGCCGCCGGCACCCAGACATGGACGTGGTGTCCCTGACCGCGGGTCTCGTCGACATCCACGCGGAGCAAGCCCTCGCGAAAAGTATAAGCACCCGCCAACGCCACTGTGGCCCCAAAACCCAGAGCGATCTTCGCGAGCAGTACCATGATTCTTATCCTTTCCCGTCTCTCGCTCCCTGCGCGAGATCCTTTCCGTACCTAAAAACAAGAGCCTTACTGCTTAGTCCGTGGTGATGTTCTTGGAATCCAGCCAGACGCGAATGGTGTTGTCGTCATCCTTCACCGAGACCAGCTCGACATCGCCTTGCCCCGCAAGCGCGTGCAATCCAGCCACAATGTCCAGCTCGTCTTTGGATCCAGAGAGCAGTGCTTCGACGACCTTCATCGGAACCTTGACTTCTACCTGCGAATGCTTGGGCTTGTTCTTGTCGTGGACGTGAACGAACAACATTCCTTCCTTTTTCATTACGCTGATGTCGGCATCATTGCTCTGCACCGTCACGAACTCGCCGTCTTTGCTCGAGTGAACCGCTTCAAAAATGGTGCGAATATCCACTCCATCGCAATCCATGCATCCGATACGCACTTTGCCGTTGTGGAGGCGATCGTGGTCAATGGCCGGCAAAACCTTCTCCGCCAATTCGAGAGGAACGTTTACGCGGACGGTCTCGCCTTTGGAATTGGTGCTAATGACGCGCACGTGCAGCCAGCGATCTCCATGGGCGGATGTGCTTGATTGGCTTGCACTTGTTTGGGCTTGAACGCCCAGCGGGGCGTAGAGGAATGCGGCGGCCAGGAAAGCCATTACGGGGAGCAGGCGTCGGGTGCTGGTGCTCATAGCGGGATGCCTCCTTTAGGCATTTGGCGATAGATACGTTTAAGACGCCGGAAAAGTTCCGGTATTAACAACCTTTTCGTTTGAAACGAAGGACAGAGGCCGACGGGGGTAGGCCGCGAAGCCGCGCAGCTTGTTTAACTCGGGCAGGGTGTGCCGTGCTCCTGCGGGAGAGCAGATCGGCCAGACGGGCGCGTGGTTGGCTTAGCTCGGCTGCCACTTCAGAAAGACAGCGGCTAGAGGGGGCAAGGTGAGGCAGAGGGAGTTCGCGCGGCCTTGCGAGGGCTGATCTGAGGCGTTTTGGCCACCCAGATTGCCCACGTTAGAGCCGCCGTATCCAGCGGCGTCCGTGTTCAGGATTTCAGAGTAGAAACCCGGTTGAGGAACGCCGATGCGGTAGCCCTCACGGACGACCGGCGTGGCATTGAGAATGACGATCAGCAAGTCTTCGGGCTTTTTGCCATGACGCGCGAACGCGAAGACGCTGTTGTCGGCGTCGTTGGCGTCAATCCACTCGAAACCCTGCCAATTGAAATCGACTTCATGCAACGCGGGTTCCGCGGCGAGCAGCTTGTTTAAGTCGCGGACCAGCTTTTGGACGCCTTTGTGAGAATCGTATTGCAGGAGGTGCCAGTCCAGGCTGCGCGCCTCGTACCACTCGCTGCGCTGAGCGAGTTCCTGGCCCATGAAGAGGAGCTTTTTTCCGGGGTGGGCGCACTGATATGCGAACAGAAGGCGGAGGTTTGCAAACTGCTGCCACAGATCGCCGGGCATTTTGTGGAGAAGCGAGTTTTTTCCGTGGACGACTTCGTCGTGGGAGAAGGGCAGCATGAAATTTTCGGAGAAAGCGTAGAGCATCGAAAAGGTCAGCTTGTTGTGCTCGTACTTGCGATGGACCGGATTCGTGGAGAAATATTTCAGCGTGTCGTTCATCCAGCCCATGTTCCATTTGAGGCCGAAGCCGAGGCCGCCCAAATACGTGGGCCGGGTCACGCTCGGCCAGGACGTGGATTCTTCGGCGATGGTGAGAACACCGGGGAAGCGGCCGTAAGCGACTTCGTTCATGCGCTTGAGGAAGGCAATGGCGTGAAGATTTTCGCGGCCGCCGAATTCGTTGGGGATCCACTCGCCGGCTTTGCGGGAATAATCGAGATAGAGCATGGAAGCAACGGCGTCCACACGGAGACCATCAATGTGGTATTTGTCGAGCCAGAATAAAGCGTTGGAGATGAGATAGTTTTGGACTTCGTTGCGGCCGTAGTTGTAGACGAGCGTGCCCCAGTCGGGATGCGTGCCTTGTCGCGGGTCGGCGTGCTCGTAAAGATGCGTGCCATCGAACTGGGCGAGGCCGAACGTGTCTCGCGGGAAGTGCGCGGGAGTCCAGTCCAGAAAAACGCCAATGCCCGCGCGATGGCAGCGGTCAATAAATTCCATGAATTCAGCGGGAGAGCCGTAGCGGCTGGTGGCAGCGAAGTAGCCAATCGTCTGATAGCCCCAGGAGCCATCGAACGGATGCTCCATGATGGGAAGCAACTCTATGTGGGTGTAACCGAGATCTTTCACGTGCGGAATGAGCTGATCGCCGAGTTCGCGATAGGTCAGCCAGCGATTGCCTTCCTCGGGGACGCGGCGCCAGGAGCCCAGGTGCACTTCGTAGACGGAGATCGGTGATTCGAGCCAGTTTTTCTCGGGGCGGCTGTTCATCCACTTGGTGTCGGTCCATTGATAGGTGTCCAGGTTAACGACGACCGATCCGGTATTCGGGCGAAGCTCTCCTCGGAAGGCGTAGGGGTCCGCTTTGAGGGGGAGCATCGCGCCGCTTGCGCCGATGATTTCGTATTTGTAGATGGCGCCTTCGCCGAGTTCTGGAATGAAGAGTTCCCAGATTCCGGAAGAGCCGCGGGCGCGCATGGGATTGACGCGGCCGTCCCAGCGGTTGAAGTCGCCAACGATGCTGACGCGGCGAGCGCTGGGCGCCCAGACAGCGAAATGCACGCCGCGGACGCCTTCGAGAGTTCTCAGATGGGCGCCGAGTTTTTCGTAGGTGTCGTA
>DATEQG010000097.1:0-31202 GCA_035272765.1 Candidatus Acidiferrum sp. | reverse complement strand
TCGTAACCGAGGGCGGACGCTTTGCCGGATGGGCGTTCTACCTCCTTAAAGGGAAGCCGGTTTTTGTTTATGACCTATTTGACTTAGCTCGAGAGCGGGTTGAGAGCGCACAAATACTCTCGCCTGGGAAGCACACCGTCGTTTTCGACTTCAAGTACGACGGGCCCGGTCTCGGCAAGAGTGGCACCGGCGTGATCGAGGTCGATGGCGTCGAAGTCGCCAGGCAGAAAATTTCCCGCACAATCCCTCTCACACTGGCAGCGAGCGAGACATTTGATGTTGGCTCGGACACTGGCACTGGCGTCGATGATGACAACTACCAGCCTCCATTTACGTTCACTGGAAAACTGATCAAGTTGACGATTCGCTTGGGACCTTCTGGCTTGTCGCCAGCAGAGTGGCAAGCCGTTCAGGACAGCGCTGTAAAACGCGATTGAAGCCGACCTTTTTCGCCGTATAGCTTCTGATGGGGCTAAGTCCCGATAAGCCCTGAGTGCGTCTTCGACGCGTCGCCAGTGCCAGAAATATGTCTAGAGTTCTCGCTCTTGCCAGTGTGGTCCGGAATTCGGTCCGGCAAGCTATGGCCGCTAACGATCTGACGCTTCGTGCCCGTCGATATGCATGGCTCCGGTGCTGGCGATCACTAGTGTGGCGGCAAGGACCTCGTGGTTGAAGTCCCTTGACTCCGTTGGAGAGTTTCTTAAACCGTTTGTCACCGGGCCGAGCCGAATCCTCTTTTTCCATCGAGGAGAACAGAGATGAGGGCGGATAAAAAGCTGTCGCTAAACCGAAAGGCTCGGAAGGAACCCGTACGATGGCTGCAGTCGGAAAACTCAGGTTTGGAGGTGGTACATTCACGCGCCGCGGGAAACGACGTGGGCAATGGCGCCCACTATGTGGCGGTCCGATGAGTCCGATCAAAAAGATGTAGACTCTCTCATTGAAACTGGTAAAAAACTCGGGCTGGTCAGCTAACTTTCACAGGGTGGTAATCTCTCGAAAAGATTGCCCCTCGCTTTAACGTGGCGGTATGGTGATAGCGCCCATAATCGGCAAGTGTCTGCAAGAGAGGTTATCTATGGACTCCGGAATTATCGCTCCCTGGAGCGCGGATTGGGCTTGGGGTCTGCCACTTATTGCGGCAACCGTGGTGATCCATGCCTTCGGCCTCGGAGTCCTTTATGAGCGATTATCCCTCTTTCTCAAGGCAAGGAAGGAGACGATGATCTCCCGTGGACTCTCCGCGGTGATCGTGGGTTCCACTGCACTCTTTGCCACAGTCCTTCATGGGTTTGAAACATCGCTTTGGGCCGCCGCGTTCCTTTGGCTGGGGGCAGCTCCCGATGGAAAGACCGCAATGCTTTATTCGCTGGGCGCGATGACCACGTACGGACATGCGGACATCCATCTGGATTTGCATTGGCAACTTATGGGAACACTCGAGGCATTGAACGGATGGATCTTGTTTGGCCTCACGACTGCCCTTCTTTTCAGTGTCATGCAGAAGGTCTCTCCCCGCTTTGACCCGGGCACTTAATTCAATGGGTGCGTAGTCGAACTATCGGACATTTCCTGTGTTGGGGTTTACTCGATGAAGGCTTCGATGTCGCAACATAACCCGGAGTCAAAACTTGGGCTAAGTCCTCTGTTCGAGGCGCGCGGCCTGTTACTTTTGACAGTTACTTCGCCGCAAGACTTTGGGCATCGTCGCACGTACTTTTGATCTTGCGACATCTTGGGCCTGCGGAGACCAGATGCCCACACAAACCTTCACTTCGTTCGAGGCTTTCTTTGACGCATTCCGGTTCGCAAGTATGCGCCCGATGGTTCTCGGGCCCGCCGGTGAAAATTGGGTGCTCACCAGCCTGGTTCTCCAGAACTTAAGTATTCAATGGGGACAGGCAGAGGCCAAAGCGGTCGTAGAGGGAGCCCCGAGGGCGGGCGGCGTCTCCATCTTCCTTCCGACCCGGACGCCTGAGGCCTGGTGCTGGAACGGGCATCAATGTGACGAACTTTCGCTGCTGGTCGAAGCGCCGGGCGCCGATTTCTGCTTAGCCACCGCCCCCGCTGCTAGAAGTTGGTGCGGTCTCTATATTCCGAATCATGTGCTTGCGGACGCAAACGGAGATGTGACCTCCGCCGTGGGTTCCAATCGCGGGTTTTTTCAGGTGTCACGTCAGCGGATCATGAGGTTTCGATCGGTCGTTGGGCAACTCGAAGCGCTAGTTCTGGGAGCCCCTGCGGTCCTGGAATCGGCCGCTGGGCAGAGGGCAGCCGGGCAGAAACTGCTCCGAGAGGTGCGCAACTTGCTTGCCGCACCGTGCGCAGCCGAACCCACACTTGGCCGCCATGCGGTACCGCGAACACTGATCATTCGCATGGCTATGGATTTCGTCGAACAGCATGACTGCGAGTGCCTAACTGTGGAACAGCTCGCCACCGCGGCAGGTGTGTCTGAGAGAACACTTCGTGATGCCTTTCTGAGCTACTTCGGGTTACCGCCGGTGCAATATCTAAATCGGAGATCACTCCACCAAATTCGGAAAGCGCTCACAGCCGCCGATCCCTCTATGGCAACAGTCACCGAAATTGCCACTCAATTCGGCGTTTGGCAGTTCGGGCGTATGGCCCGGGATTATCGCTTCCTCTTTGGCGAACTCCCCTCCGAAACTCTCCACCGCAGTCATTAGTCGCAGGCGCAATAAGTTTTTCTCCGCAGCACCTCGCCGTACTCCCGAGCGTATTCAATAGGGCCGTTCGACGATAGCCGCTTGTCGTTGTCACGTACATCACAACGAAGCCAATTCAAGCAGGAAGAGACAGGCTCCACGTAGCAATTGGAATGTCTCCGGGAATTTTTTCATTTTTGCCGAAATTGAATAGACGCTCAGAAACTACTCCGTTACCTTTCGCCAACAGATTATTCACCTGCGATTCGCAGCTGAATCACTGGTGAACGGATCGGCGGAGATAGCAGCCATGATCAGACCAGAGGACATCGGTTCGCTTACAGATTTTAGCCGTAATACGAAATCCCACCTCAAAAGGCTCAGGCGTACCGGCCGCCCCGAGCTGCTGACGGTCAACGGCAAGGCTGAAGTGGTCGTACAGAGCGCTCCTGCCTATCAGCGATTGCTCAACTTATTGGAAAAGCTCAAACGCGATTCGCCAGGGAAACACTGAGTTCTGCAACACGGAGCGCATGTGCTCGAAAAGAGTCTCGAAACCATTTTCGGATTGTGGGCACGAGTGCAATTTGTAGTGCGGCACGAGAGCCAAGATGAACAAAGACGTAAAAAGGAGAACACTGATGGCAATTGACGACGACACAAACGACCGGCCCAAAAACGATATAAACCGGCGCGAGATGCTTAAAGGGGTAATCTCGGGTGCGGCAGCGGTTGGATTATCCGCTGTCGACGCGAGTTCTGCGGAGGCGCAGGCAGGCACGTCCATGCCCGTGAATCCGTACGGCGGGGGACCGAGTAAGGGCCTACAGTTCCCGCCCTATTACCAGCCAACGCCATCGGTTCGCAGCCGCATGAACTACTTCCCAGGCAGTGAGCCTCTTGGTAAGGATGAGATGCGCATCTCGTTCGTCGGCAGTTGCCCCTTTCCGCCCCGTCGTGATCAAGCTGGCACCTGCATCATGGTCGAATTGGGCAACGGCGACCGGTTCTTCTTCGACTTCGGCCCAGGCTGCGTCAAGAATATCCTCGCCATGGGCGTCCCGGTCGCGAGCATCAACGACATCTTCATCACCCACTTGCACGTGGACCACTATCACGATCTGTCTTATCTCTTACCATTTTCTGCCTGGTCAGGACGGTGGAGAATGCCGCTGCGGGTTACCGGACCTTCCGGGCGCACACCGGAACTGGGCACCAAGGGCATGGTCGCCGGTATGAAGCAGATGCTCAAGTGGCACTTGGAAGCCTTCGATGCCTGCCCGATTGGCGACGGTTACGAAATTGAGGTTAATGAGTTCGACTGGAAGGACGAGAACGGCATTTGTTACGACAAAAACGGCGTAACCGTCCGCCATTGGCGCCGCTCGCACGTAAAAGACGGCGCCTCTGCTTACCGTCTGGACTGGAACGGCCTTTCTTTCGTGTGGACCGGAGACGGCCGGCCAGACGACCTGACCGCCAAGTACGCCAAGGGAGTGGATGTGTTTGTGACCGAGTTGCAGCCCGACCTGTCGCGCCTCAACATGCTCAAGTACGGTCTGCCCGAATTCCTCTACAACTACACCGTTGATATCCACCATACGGTGGCTTACGCCACGGGCTACCTGATCAACCAAGTCAACCCTCGGGTCGGTATGGCGACGCACCTGGCCTTTGACGACGACACGCTCAACGAGCAAAGCGCCGACATTCGCGCTCACTGGAAGGGGCTCTTCCTCTATGGTGCACCGGACGTCGTCACCGTCAACGTAACCAAGGACGCCATCTGGCAACGCGACGCGGTCCTGCCAGGATTCGCAGGCCAGCCTTTGCCGCCTCCGACTCTACTATTTGGTGACCCACTGCCGCTCGCTACCGGCCAGGGCGTCGTTCCACAGCCGAGGTTGCCGCGTGAACAACAGCAGGAGCAATTGACTCGCGACCTGGAAATCGATCCGCACAAGTACTATCCGCCAGACGTTTACCGCCAGCCGCTGACCAAGCTTCCCAACCCGCAACTGGTCGATCTGGTCGAAATGGCCAAGGTCATGGGAATAGATATGAGCAAATTCAAGAAATAGCCCTGTGGTCCCAGAGTCCCGTCGCACGTGTCGCGGCGGTACTCTTCCTTGAGAGGAAAATCGCAAAATGGAAATCATTGAAGACAACGGCAAAACCGTTCCGATCACGATTCTGACTGGGTTTCTCGGGGCGGGAAAGACGACGCTGCTGAATCGCATCCTGACCGGGAATCACAGTCTGCGCGTGGGAGTCCTCGTCAACGACTTTGGCGCGATCAATATCGATGCGGAGCTCGTCGTCGGTGTGGACGATAACATGATCAGCCTGTCCAACGGCTGTGTCTGCTGCCAGATTCGCGACGACCTCATCGAATCGGTTGACGCCTTGCTTGCACGCCCAGAAGGCATCGAATTCATTCTGCTCGAAGCCAGCGGCGTCGCCGACCCCAGCGGTATCTTTGCTACTTTCACCGATGCCAATCTGCGCGACCGCATCCGTCTGGACAGCGTCATCTGCGTAGTCGACGCAGACCAGGTCTTCGCGCACCCCGAATATCCGCCCCTGATGGAACTCAAGCTCCAGCAAGTCGGGTTTGCAGACATGCTTATTTTGAACAAGGTGGATCTGGCTGGTCCCGAGCAGGTCGCGATAGTGCGAGCCTGGCTCGACCAATATTTCAACCGTCTGCGCATCGTCGAAACCAATTATTGCCAGGTGCCCTACGAGATCCTCTTGGGTGTCGGTCGCTTCGATCCTGTGCGAGCAGGTCTCAATTCGCACGCCGTCGAGCACTGCTGCACAGACTCGAGCTGTCATGACGAAAACCACGGACACAATCACGACGAACAGGACCACTCGAAAGTGTTCAGCACGTGGAGCTACGAAACAGACCAGCCGTTGGGGCTCGAAGCCCTGCGCGAAACATTGCGCAAGCTGCCAGGAAGTGTTTACCGTGCTAAAGGGGTGATCTACAGCACCGACGCGCCGCAACGCCGCGCAGTGTTGCAGGTGGTAGGCAGGCGCGTAGACATTTCCATTCAAGAAGAATGGGGCCAGCGCTCACCGCGCACGCAGATCGTAGCGATTGGCGCCGCCGGCACGATTGACGCGGTCCTGCTCGAAAAAACATTCGCCTCCTGCATTTCAGCCGCAGCCGCGCACACGTGACGATTGAACTCGGGGAAGCGATATTTTTCGAAGAGAAACCTCCCATGAAAAGTTTAGAAACGGAGGGCAAGAAATGAAGATAAGAGTTTGGAAAGGACTGGGCGCGTTAGCACTGGGCGCGTTCGCCCTGGCCATGCTGGCTGGACACGCCCATGCTCAAGAGAGCCGACCCCCAAAACCCAACATTGTGTTCATCTTGGTTGACAATGTCGGTTGGGGTGATTTCTCCGTCTACGGTGGCAGCACGCCGACCCCTCGCATCGACAAGCTAGCCAACGACGGCATTCGCTTCACCAACTACGCCGTAGAATCGCAGTGCACACCTTCCCGATCCGCGATCATGACTGGCCGCCAGTCGGTCCGAAGTGGCACCTTCACGGTGCCAATCCCCGGGCAAGGGAAGAGCGGCATGACGCCTTGGGAATACACCATTGCCGAGTTGCTCTCGGACTCTGGTTACGCGACCTCAATGTGGGGGAAGTGGCATCTAGGTGAGGTCGAGGGCCGGTTGCCGAACGATCAAGGTTTCGATGAGTGGTGGGGCTATAAGAACACCGTCGATGAGGCGGGCTATACGGCTTACGCGGCGTACCGAGCGCTGGCCAAGGCCCACGGGCTAGAGACGCCCAAGCTCTGGGAAGGCAAAAAGGGCCAAAAGTCCACCGCGACCGGGGAACTCGACATGAAGGTGCGTCCCCTACTTGACGAGATTATTGCGGCCAAAGCCACTGATTACATAAAACGCGCCGCCAAAGCTAACAAGCCTTTCTTCACCTACATTGCCTTCTCTCATCTGCATCCCCCGGAAAAGGCACATCCTGCCTTCGACCAGACCGATCCGAATCGGTTGGGGCTCTATGCCGATCTAATCGCTGAGTTGGACTATCGGGTCGGACAGGTCATCGACTCCGTGAAGGAGTCCGGGATCGCGGATAACACGCTGATCGTTCTCTCCAGCGACAACGCGGCCATCTTTGTGCCTGCCCTGGGATTCGGCGGCTCGAACGGACCTTGGCGCGGAGACTTCTCTACCCCGCCAACAGAAGGCTCAATGCGAACCCTGGCGATGGTGAGCTGGCCCGGCAAGGTGCCGGCAGGCGTGGTCACTGATGAAATGCTTTCGGCCCATGACTGGTACAAAACGTTTGCTGCGCTCGCGGGTGCCTCGGACAAAGTGCCCACAGACCGCCCCATGGACGGCATCGACGCTTCCAAATTCCTCCTCGGTCAGAGCAAGACGACCGGTCGCGATAGTCTCTTATTCTTCGGACCCGACGGATCATTGATGTCCGTCAAGTCACACAACATCAAGGTGTGGTTTCGCTACAGCGAAGGTTTCGACAAGCCGATCGTCACGCCGCAGTTTCCGATGGTCTTCGATCTCGGCAGCGACCCCGGCGAGAGAAACAGTCTCTTCAGCGACAAGATGGACATTGGCTGGATGATGGAAATCATTTTTCCGTACATCGGTGCGTACGAAAGAAGCGTCGCCCAGTACCCGAATGTAAAACCGGGCCAGGAGTTCAACGGCTATGCAAAACCCAAATAACCCGGCAAATCGCGTGTCGAGAAATTTAGGCGCGAAGGAGACTCCAGGTGAATTTTCGAATTAAGCTCGCGACCAGCTTCCTTATTTGCACTTTCTTGGGAGCTGCTTCATCCGCGTTTGCTTAACAGAAGGGGCAATGGGTGCCAGGACAGTTTGGTCTCAACGCCGGTGTGATTCCCGATCCCGGCTTGACCTACGCCAACCTGGCTCTCAACTACTCCGCCAGTCAATTAAATGGTCCCGCCGGAAACAGCATTCCCGGTATTAATGGAACTTATTCGTTCTGGGTGGATGAGAACATTATTTATTACGTCCCGAAATATAAGTTCCTTGGCGGATATTTCATGCCCTACGTCGCACTGAGCTACGCGAGCGGCGAGCTAGTGGCTAACATCACCGGAACCAATCTGAGCGGCGGCGGGGGTGGATCAGGTTTTGCTGATACATACGTCCAGCCATTGAATTTGGGTTGGCACCTGAAGCATGCGGATGTCAACGTCGGATACGCCTTTACCGCTCCGACGGGCCGATTCACTCAGGGAGCCAACAACAACGTGGGCTCCGGATATTGGGGCAACGATATAACCAGCGGCACCACGGTCTACATCACCAAGAACAAGGGGACCACCGCAAACTTGGCGACCGCCTTGGAATTCCACGGGCAAAAGAGTGGAACCGACATAACACCGGGACATACCTTCACCGCGGAGTGGGGATTCGGGCAGGTTCTCCCTCTGAAGAAGGACATGAGCATACTGGCCCAACTCGGTTTGGTTGGGTATGACCAATGGCAAACTTCGAAGGGCACCGGAACCTTGACCGTGGGGGGCATCGCTATTCCCGAGAGCTGCATTCCGTACTACTCCGTGCACGCCGTTGGTGTTCAGGCCAATATCATCTTTCCGGCAAAGGATCTGGTGGGCTTCTTCAAATACTACGATGAGTACCACGCTCTAGCTCGTCCGCAAGGCCGGACCATGGTATTTGGCTTTTCTTGGACACTGCGTATTCCGAAGCCCGAGCCTCCAAAGCCGCAGCCTGCGAACCACTAAGTTGCCATCAGCCAGAGATTCATAACGTGACCAGCCTCCCAACCCAGAAGCGAAGTAGTTGTCGGTGACTCCGACTAAGCCCTGGCCCAGCTGCCTTCGAAGGGAGGGGAGCCGAGGTCGATTGGTTTGTCTTCCCACTGTGGTCTCATTCTTCCGGGCGACTCCGAAAAAACTTACTGCTACCAAGATTTTTTCTCCTCTTTTCCCTTCTCGATGTTCCTTACATAAGCAGGCGCCTGTGGCCGAGATTCCTCTAACAGCTTGGGACCTTTCTGCCGGATGAAAATAGTTTCTTACTCTTCGCCTTCCCACTCATGCGATTAACAAAAGGCTGAATGTGTGCAGGCGAACGGTGCAGCCCGGGCCCCCGGCACCATCTCTCACCAATTGCCCCTCGTCCAATCTAACTCGCTCTATCCACGGCAAAAGAGCCTTGTGCGAATGATCAGTGAGATTGCGGCGCGGGCGGAAGTGCGAAAGCGTAGAGAATATCCTGGACGGCAACAATCAGGTATTGTCGCCCGTCGAGTTGGTAAGTCATCGGTGAAGCATCCAAATTGCCCCCGGCGTTCAGGTGCCACAAAGTTTTGCCAGTGGCGGGGTCAAGTGCCAATAGATTTCCCGAGTTGTCGGCACTGAAAAGAAGATGTCCAGCTGTTGTCAGAATTCCCGCAATGCTTTCCCCATCGCCGAGCTCATGGTTCCACACAACTTTGCCGGTGCGGTAATCGAGGGCGCGCATCGTGGAATTGCCCCACAGGTTTCGGTCGCGGCCTCCCCACCCTTCCGCTTTTCCGGTAACCGTGTTGTAAAAAATGCTGAACAGGCGGCGGGAGTTGACGTAAAAAAGTCCAGTCTGCGGGTCAAAGCCAGGCGCCATCCAGTTGGTGGACCCGTCGGACCCCGGTTCGACGAGAGCACCATCGGGAGTCGGCGTAGCCTCGGGCTTGGCGATTGGGCGTCCTCGCGAGTCAACGCCGGAGGCCCAGGTCTGATCGATGAACTGCGAAGTGATCAGATGTTCCCCATTCGTCCGATCCAGCACGAAGAAAAATCCGTTGCGGCTGGCTTGGCCTAGAAGTTTGCGCCGCTTGCCTTTGAATTCGGCATCGAACAGGATCGGCGTCTCTACGGCATCCCAGTCGTGCACATCGTGTGGCGACGGCTGAAAATACCAAACGAGTTTGCCTGTTTCCGGATTCAAAGCGACGATCGAGCAAGTGTAAAGATTGTCGCCGGGGCGTCCTTCGCCCGCCAGCACGGGATTCGGATTGCCCGTGCCCCAATAGAGGAGATTAAGCTCAGGATCGTACGTTCCGGTCATCCACGTCATGCCACCGCCGTGGAGGATAGCGTCGCTATCTTTGGGCCACGTTTCGGAACCTGGCTGACCGGGCTCCGGCTCTGTGTTCCAACGCCATTGGATTTTCCCTGTTTCCGGATCGAGCGATTCGAGAAAGCCGGGAATGTCCGTAACGTCTCCCGAAACGCCGACGATGATGTGATCGCGCACGACCAACGGCGCCATCGTCGAGAAATATTCCTGCTTCGGATCGGCGAGCTCGACGATCCAGCGCATCGTGCCATCCTTGGCATCGAGACAAACCAGGTGCGCGTCCGGCGTCGTGAAGTACAGCCAATTTTTATACATCGCGAGGCCGCGATGGCCGATGTGGTCGCCTTCGGACTTTCGCTCGTAATGCCAAATCCTGCGGCCGAAGCGCGCATCCACCGCCCAAACATTGTCGGGCACGGAGAAGTAGAGGATGCCGTTCACTTCGAGCGGAGTCGATTTGATGGCCGCGCTGTGCGTTTGAAAAACCCAGGCAAGCGTGAGCGAGTTGATATTTCCCGCGTTGATCTGATCGAGCGTGCTGAAGCGCCGTCCTGAATAGTCGCCGTTATACGTTGGCCAGGTATCTGTCGCTGGTTTGAGCAGAGCGGCAGGGTCGAGCTCTTGAGCTCCAGCAAGCGCCGGACGCAGCCACAAAGCGAATAGGAGTGGTAAGAGAAAGGCGCTGGCCCGTCTTATGGCGACAGGGAGGCCCGTGTGACGGCCACGCCGATTCTCGCAATCGCGCGCGCTTTTCATCTCTCCACGGAAACTAAGAATCATTCCGGCTCCTGTCTTATGACTTGGGTTTCTGTATTCCCTACTTCAAAGTTTCCAAGTACGCGAAGAGATTGTGAACATCCGACTGCGTCAGCTTACCGAGCAATTCACGATGTGCCGCAAGGGCATCCTGCAGTTCTATCTTCACCCCATCACGAGAAAAGGACCGATACCAACCCGATGAATCGCGCAGCGAAACCACAAAGTCGTCGGCATGCACAAGTGGACCCTTGATTTGCTCGCCGGAGGGCAGCGTTACAGTCGCGATGGTATGGCGGCCGCCTGGATAAAGCATGTGGGCTTCGAGATCGATGGGAGAATACTTGCTAGCGACCCCGTTCAAATCAGTCGTGGGGGAATGACATCCGTTGCAGCCGCCCGCGCCATTGAAGAACGCCTTTCCGGCGTCGGAATTACCCGTGAGCAGCTTCTCCACCGGATACGCCTCAGGCAGTCCGCTCGAGCTTAGGGCTGCGGCGGCCCGCGCGTGAAGAAACGCTGCGATGTCGCTCACCTGCGCATCCGTTAGAGGCATCGCCGGCATACCTTTGTCCGGACGGCCCTGGCGAATCACGTTGCCGATCAGGTCTCCTTTCACGTCGTGCGCGACCAGCGGGGAGCGAACAAGATCTGGCCCTCGACCGCCTGTGCCGTCCGCGCCATGACAGAAACCACAGGCTTGCCCGAACTGCTTATGTCCACGCTCGATGGCCGAGTCCGGAGTATTTGATTGTTGTGGCCGAGCCGCGGAATTCCCGATGGCGGCGAGAATAACGATCACTGCGCAAGAAGTTGCAAATTTGGCTCCTTGTTTTAGAAAAGCAAACGGGTCTTTGCGCATCGTGACTACTCCCCTCGCGAACGGTGGATTTTATCACCGAGTATTGTGAACTGCATGCGCCGAATCCGCGCTTTCACGCTGCGAGTGGCGTGCGGATAGAAAGGGGCCCGCGTGGTTCGTAACGGCTTCTCGCTCCAGCTATAGGCAACTCGCGTATACATCTGGACACTTTTCGTTTCGGCTGTCCTGCACCCGCTACGATGTGCCAATAAAATAGGCTAGAGGGACGCATGATCCGTCCGCCCGACTTTGCGATCTGGATTTTGTCTACGCTGCTCGCGGGGTTTGTGGCAGCTCTCATCGCGATACGCGGACAATTTCGTCACTACCTGGCATTTTCTGTCTACTTTATCGCGATTTTAATAACGAACCCCTTTTGGATGGTGGTCGTCTTCCGTAGTGGAATTGCATCATCCGCGTACAACTACTCCTACATCTGGATGAATGGCGTGCTGACGCTTTTGCTCTATTGTGCAGTTGCCGGGCTTTACGGAAAAACACTGCTATCTGAAAATCTCCAAAGACATGTTCGCAACGGAAGTATCTGCTTGGCAACAGGCTTAGCCATAGTTGCGTGTTTCGAAGCCAGGCGGTCTCCTGGACTGTGGCCAACTCACTGGATCATTGCATATGACACTTACCTGACCATGGCCAGCGTGTTGCTGGCTCTCTGCTTGCTCTACCCTGTCCTTTACAAGGAACAGGCGCCAAGGCAGGTACGTCAAATGGCCATCGTACTCGCAGGGTACTTCGTGATCATCGCAGCACGCGATGCGGCTTGGAAGTCTATGTCACTGTATGCTCGCCATAGGGACATCTCCGGACTTCTGTATCTGTGGCTGCCAATGGGTGTGGCGTATGTGTTTTCTGAAGTTTCCTCAAGACGGTCTGCAACTGGCACGCAAGATCGCATCTAACAACCAACGCATTCGCTTCAGCCCCAGAGCGCGGTCTCTCCGTCCTATCTGCCGTCCCCCATGTTGCTTAGGGCGCCGGGTTTTTCTAGCGAGTCTGTGGCGGCGACACCGGTGATAAGGCGCGCGCCGCGGCCGAAGGTCAAATACTCAAAGCCCCACTGGACGAAGACCAGAACGCGGCTCTGAAACTCCACGATGTAGATCAGATGGACGAAAAGCCATGTGAGCCACGCAAACAGACCCGCCAGGTGGAAGCCAAATATGTTGGCAACGGCCGCGGCCCGGCCAATGACGGCCATGTCTCCTTTATTGAAGTAGTGAAAAGGCTCGGTGTCCTTCTTCCCCTTCAAACGCGCGCGGACGGTCTTCGCCGCGTACGCTCCCCCCTGGATGGCCACTTGCGCGACGCCAGGCAACGGTTTCCCGTCTTTGCCTAAAGAAAGCGCCAGATCTCCGACGACAAATATATCTGGGTAGCCAGGGACAGTCAGATCGGGATTGACTTTGATCCGGCCGCTGCGGTCGGTCTCCGCATGGGTGCGTTCACCGAGTTTCCTTCCGAACTCATTAGTCGTGACTCCGCCTGCCCAAAGCACGGTTTTTGCCAGCAGACGTTTTGATTCATCGCCCGATTTGTAAGTGACGCCGTCAGCATCGATGCACGTGACCATCACGCCCTTGTGCACTTCGACGCCGAGGCGCGCTACCAGTTTCTCCCCTTTCGCCGAGAGATCTTCCGGAAACGTGGGCAGCACGCGCGGGCCGACCTCCATAAGAATGATGCGCGCTTCACGCGGGTTGATGTGGCGAAAATCATTTTTCAGCGTTTCGTTGGCGATCTCCGCGAGCGCGCCGGAAAGCTCCATTCCTGTAGCTCCAGCGCCCACGATGACAAACGTGAGCCATGCTCGCGCTTCCTCTTCGCTCGTCGAGCGTTCGGCGCACTCAAACGCGTAGAGAATCTTGTGCCGGATCGCGGTGGCTTCCTCAACAGACTTCAGGCTGGGCGCCCACTCGCGCCAATTATCATTGCCATAGTAAGAGGATTGGGAACCTGTTGAGACGATCAGCGAATCGTAGGGAAACACAGCGCCATCGTGCAAAATAACTTGCTTTGCGTCCGGATCAATATCGGCAGCTTCGCCGAGCAGTACTTGCGTATTTTTCTGGCGGCTGAGAACGCCACGCAGTGGAGCGGCAATCTCACCCGGAGATAACGAGCCGGTTGCAACCTGGTACAGCAGCGGCTGAAAAAGATGAAAGTTGCGGCGGTCGATCAATGTGACGCTCACCGGCGCGCGTCTGAGCTTTTGCGCTGCGTTTAGACCTCCGAATCCGCCGCCCAGAATTACGACACGATGCTTCTCTTCCATTCCGGCCGCCCTCCAGAACGCAACCCCGTTCTCCTGAATATCATCTCATCTAGCGCGCATTTCTCAATTACGATGCTCGGGAAACACGTCGAGGTACGAGATTTTTCTGGCACACTGGACATGAAGACGAAACCGATTACCAAATCGCCGAACCGCGAGCAAATGGAGCGCAATACTCTTCGTTTGCTCTGTTCCGTGCTCGTGAAGCCCGGTACGCGGCTGGAAATCTGCCGGCTTTTGCATTCGAATGACTTTCTGGATCCTTTGCGAAGAGCTGTTTTTGAAGAGGTCCAAGCGGCCGGCGTGATCAGCTCAAAACAGCTGCGCGCATCGCTGCCGGTTCAAGTGATCAGCCGTGGATTCGCGGATTTCGATCTGGACAAACTGTTGGCACCAAAACTCGCGAGCGAGGCGGAAATCGAGCAGTTGTTCGAAAGCACGCTGCACCTGCTGAAGCTCGGTGGGGCCGATGACCCAGCTCTTTTTGCGCCAGAGACCGATGCCCAAGACTAGCTATCGGGTGCTGACGCTTATCGAGGCGCTTGGTCTAACGGGTTACATTGCCTGGTACATCTGGCAGCTTCAAAGCGCGCACCCGAATTCGTGGACTGTGTTTCTCGTCTGGCTTTTAGCCAGCGTCGCATTACACCGCGACACTCCGAAAACTCTGGGCTGGAGGGCGGACAACCTCTGGCCGGCGACACGCCAAGGACTGAGCATTTTCGCGCTTTTTATTGTCGGTACCCTTCTGGCAGGGTGGTGGCTCGGGGCCTACCGCCGGATACCGCCTCGCGTCACTGAACCCTGGCGTTTCTTCACCTATTTCGCATTTTGTCTGTTGCAACAAGTTGCGCTGAATTCCTATCTGACGAATCGACTTCTCTATTCCTTGCAGAATCCTCGGGCGGCCGCGCTACTGGCCGGCGCCATTTTTGCTGCACTGCATTGGCCAAATCCGGTTCTCGTCCCGTTAACTTTTATCGGTGGCACTGCTATGAGCTGGCTCTTCTCTCAACAACGCAACATTCTTACGCTCACCGTGGGCCAAGCCATTCTGGGTACGCTCGTGTGGTGGGTTTTTCCTGTGGCGTGGCATCACGGGATGCGCGTCGGGCCCGGTTTCTATTCGTTTCACCCCTAGAACCGGAGGGCTCGCCGGACTCTCGATGTCTACAAATTCAGGTGATCGTAATTTACGGCTGTTCTCTCTGAAGCTCTAGTTTTTGAGGGAGCATTGCCTGACTTCCGCCACACTCCGGGAATGGTCGATGAGCACTTTGGACAAGCGCCGTCCACGAGCCGATTCTCAAGCACATCGTGCCAGGAACGCCGGAGCAACACTTCACTGCACTTGGGGCACAAGGTGTTCGCGCCGTCGCTGAAGATATTTCCCTCGTAGACGTAATGCAGGCCCGTTTCGCGAGCGATAGCGCGCGCCCGGTGAAGCGTCTCTGGCGGCGTGCGAGGTTTGTCCCGCAGCTTGAAGTCCGGGTGGAACGCCGTGAAGTGCAAAGGCACGTCCGGCCCAAGGTGCGTCAAAATCCATTCCGAAAGCTTGCGCGTTTCCTCGGGATCATCATTCAGGGTGGGAATCATCAGGTTCGTGATTTCAAACCACACCTTTGTTTCTTTCTTCAGCCATTCGAGAGTCTCAAGCACCGGCTGCAAATGCGTCAGCGTAGTCTTCCCGTAGAATCCTTCCGTGAAGGCCTTCAGATCAATGTTTGCCGCGTCGATGTGATCGTAAATGTCGTGGAAGGCCTCATACGTGATGTAGCCATTCGAGACCATCACTGTTTTCAGCCCGTATTCCTTCGCAGCCTCGCAAATATCGATAACGTACTCGCCCCAGATGGTGGGCTCGTTATAGGTAAACGCCAGTGAATCGCATCCATATTTAAGCGCCAACAATGGCACATCCTCAGGCGCAATAGGCTGCGAACGCACTTGATCTTGCCGCGACTTGGAGATGTCCCAGTTCTGGCAAAAGAAACAACCCATGTTGCACCCAGCCGTCCCCATGCTGAATACACGCGTGCCCGGCAGGAAGTGATTCAGCGGTTTCTTCTCGATAGGATCGACTTGCAGCGCCGCAGGCGCTCCATAGCCGAGGCTATAAAGCTTTCCGCCTTGATTGACGCGAATGAAACAAAACCCCGATTGTCCCGGATGGATGTGACAATGTCGTGGGCATAGGTAACAGTGGACGCCTCCCCCAGCCTCTGGCTCCCACCATCGCCCTTCGTGAAGTTCGTCGGTTTTCTGGAGGATCTTCAGCTCGCTCACAGTCGGATCCTCCTTCCCAAGAAATTATACGCCTGCAAGCGCATTAAATTGTGGTTTTGACGAGAACGTGTCGACAAGCAGGAGGGGATATTCAGGCGCTGTGGCGAATACGGCGCTGCACGCGCCGGCGCTCCGCAGCCCAGTCCACGAAATTCACCATATTTGACCGGTATTTCCAGGAAAGCCGCAAGAATTTTCGCGCATCCAAATTATTCGCTTCGGGGCCGAGAAAGGTCTCAAACCGCCAGCGCAAGTACGGGCTCTTCCAAGGATTGAAGCGATACCCGCGAGCAACGTTCCAGTAGTACCGCAAGGTCTTAAACATCGGTCTTACACGGGCACAGCGCCCGCTCCCAAGCTTCGTTCGTCTTAACTGCCGCTCATCGGCGCGGACAAATGCTCATGCACCAGAACCCATCCATAGGGACGCCTCTCCCATATTCCCGTATACCGGATGTCTGTTTCTACATTCTTACCGTCTCTTGTTTTTTCCATTAAATGCATGGAGACCGTCGTCCACGCCACCGTGCCGTGACGCCGCACTTTCAGATCCTTGCCTGCACTCAGCGTTACGCTCTCCGCGCTGTCCAAAAATTCCTTCTTCACACCTTCGCGATATTCCTTCCAACTGTGATAGGCAAACGGCGCAACGTCATAGAAAACGAGGCCATCCTCTTTCGCATAGAAACGCGCGGGATTGTCCGCGTTGCCCGTGCTCCAAGCGGCGCAATAGTCGTCGACGAGCTTCCGGAAGGTGGCATCATCCGTGGCCTTCTGCTGTGCGCGCGCCCCCACAAAGGTCAATAATCCGCCAGCGATAGCGATCGCCACATACAAGAGCCATCGCCAGTGTTCGCCACGCCTGATATTTGCGTTCTCTGTATTCAAAACCATCTCCGTTTGCCGCAAGATTTCTTCGGCGCTAGGTCTGAGGAAAGTGGCTGATTTGTTGGGCCTACCCTATGGTGAATCGCGCCAATTTGCAAGGGGTGTCTAGTACCCGCCTCGAATCTCACCTCGCCTCCGTTTTTCGCCGATGCCCTCCGCCACTCGCCGGTGGATTCCCCCTGTTGGCCGAAAAGCGGATGCATACCTTCTTTAGGCTGCGTAATCTCGCACCTGGGCAGACAAACTGCCCGATTTGGAGGCGAGCATGGCGTGGCAGCAACTCGCAACTCTCGAAAAGAGGCACTATATGGGCAGAATCCTGGTTTCTCTAGGTCTCGTAGGCTTGATCGCAGACCTCGCCTTCCTGGCACAGCCACTCGAGAGGCTTGTTCAAAGACTCGGCGAAGGCCTTTCCGGCATCGTCCCCGCTCTTGGCTTATCCGTTTTGAATGCCGCGCGGGCCATCGCTCTTCACCAAATTGACTACTTCTCTCTCATTTCGCGTATCTTGGTATTATTCTTGGCGCTCGCGGCCGTGGTGACGGGTACAGTGCTTTGGAACTCCCGCCGCACGGCCATTGATTCAGGGGAAAGTCTCAGCCGCTTCGCTTCCGTTCGAGGAGACCGTTGATGGATCAGTCTGGCGACCAACCCACTGGAACACCAAAGGTCGTTCTCCATGGCGGCTTCCACTGGGGACTCATCTGGGGTTTCATCATCCTTTTTGTAGGAGTTGCTCTGCTCCTCGACCACATGGGCGTCCTTCCCTTCGATTACGTCTACCGCTTTTGGCCGTTGCTGCTTGTCCTTTTTGGAATCACGAATCTCATCTCCGCCTCGAACCGCGCCTTCGGATTTATGCTGATTGCCGCCGGCATCCTTCTTCAGCTCAACAAACTCGGCTTCCTTCGTTTGAGCTTTGCGGACCTTTGGCCCTTGGCGATCATCTGCATCGGACTGCTGATGATCTGGGGCTCCCTCGAAACGCGGGGCCTCCTCCGCAAGAAAGTCAATTTCGACTGGACTACGGCCTCCGCGGCGCAGAAATTTCGCCAGCATCTCACCGAACTCACCGGCGAAACCGACAGATCTTTCAACGCCGCCGCCGTTTTTGGCGGTTGCGAGCGCCGCTATACGGGGCAACACCTCCAATCCGGCAAAGCTACCTCCATCTTCGGCGGCGTAGAACTCGACTTGCGCGATGCCAATATCGACGACGAAGCCGTCCTCGAAATCATCTGCGTCTTCGGCGGCGTTGAGATTCGCGTTCCCGACACTTGGGCTGTGCATTCCCGCAGTCTGCCCGTCTTCGGCGGTTTTGAAGACAAAACCAGGCAGACGAGGGTGGATGAATCCGCTGGCGCAAAGCGAAAAGCACTGATCGTCACTGGTGTTGTTATTTTTGGCGGCCTGGAAATCTCAAACTAATGGACTCTTTTCGAATTCCAAAAATGGCCACCCGTCAAAAAACGCCATGACCTCTACGATCGCCCGCCTTCGGATCTCCAGCTAATGCATCCGCTCCTCACACCGATCAATCGTTACGGGTTCTATCTGCTGGCCTGGACTCCGCTCGCGGCCATTCTCGTCTACTTGCTGGCCGTCCCCGGCAACCTCGGCTGGCTGGACGCCACCGTCTTGGTTATCCCTCTTTGCCTCGTCTACCAGTTTGTTTGCCTTTCCGCATGGTACATGTGCAAGGCCGCGCCTCTTCGCGGAGCCTCCTCCTTTCGCGTTCGTCTCACGCACCTTGTCGCCGCCGCTGTCATCAGTCTTCTCTGGATCGAATTTGCAAGGCTGCTGGCCTACGTCCTTTCGCAAACCGCTTCCTTTCGCGGATTGAGTGAACGCTTTGCGCCTCAGGTTCCCGTATTATTCGGCGTCGGCTTTCTCTTTTATCTGCTCTCCGTCGCGGCGCATTATGTGATTCTCGCCATTGAGGAATCGCGGCAAGCCGAAGCGCGCGCCCTCGAAACCAGCATTTTTGCGCGCGACGCGGAATTAAGGGCCCTCAAAGCTCAGGTAAATCCCCACTTTCTTTTCAACAGCTTGAACTCCATCAGTGCCCTTACCAGTGTCGATCCCGTTAAAGCCCGAGAAATGTGCATTCTCCTGGCGGAGTTTCTCCGCATGACCCTCGGCCTCGGTGAAAAAACTTCCGTGCCTCTCTCGGAAGAACTCTCTCTCCTTCATCGCTATCTTGCGATCGAGAAGGTGCGCTTTGGCTCGCGCCTGCTCATGGAAGAAGACCTCCAGCAAGTTTCCAGTTCCCTTCAGCTTCCGCCTCTGCTTCTCCAGCCGCTCATCGAGAATGCTGTTACCCATGGCATCGCCAATTTGCCCGAGGGAGGCACTGTCCGTCTTTCCGGCCAGAGTCACAACGGCCGCGTCCATTTGGCGATCGAAAATACCTTCGATCCGGAATCCACGCTCACGCGTAAAGGCGGACTGGGGCTGAAGAATGTCCGCGAGCGGCTCGAAGCGCGTTATGGCAAAGACGCGAATATACGAGTCAGCACCGAAAACGCAATATTTCGCGTGGATTTGTCGTTTCCAGCGGATGCGGCGGACACCAAGGAGGCGAAGAGTTGAGCAGGAAGGACGACAAAAAGACCACCGCTCTCATCGTTGACGATGAAGACCTCGCGCGCCTGGTTCTCCGTGAATTGATCCAAACTCATCCGGAGATCGAGGTCCTCGCCGAGTGCGGAAATGGCTTCGAGGCCGTGAAGGCCGTCGCCGAACACAAGCCCGATCTGATTTTCCTCGATGTGCAGATGCCCAAGCTTTCCGGCTTCGATGTGCTGGAGCTGATCGGCACCGATACCGCCGTCATCTTCGTTACCGCCTACGACCAGTACGCCATGCGCGCTTTCGAAGTCCACGCCGTAGACTATCTCTTGAAGCCCATCGGCCGCGACCGCTTCGAAGCCGCCCTCGAACGTGCGAAATCTCGTATCGGCGAAAAATTGCCACCAGCTCCCGACCTCGCCGCCGCCGCGAGACCGCCCAAACAATTTCTCGAACGCATAGTAGTCCGCGACGGCACTCGCGTCACTCTGATCCCCGTCGCAAAGCTCGACTACGCCGAAGCGCAGGACGACTACGTCGCTTTAGCCAGCGAAGGCAAAAAGCATCTGAAGCAGCAGACCATCGCGGGCCTCGAAGCCTGCCTTGACCCTGACCGCTTCGTGCGCGTCCATCGTTCCTACGTTGTGAATTTTGAACGCGTAGTGCGCATCGAGCCCTATGGCAAAGACAGCCGCCTTGCCATCCTCGCCGACGGCACTCGCCTCCCCGTCAGCAGAGCCGGCTACGCCCGCTTGAAAGCACTCCTGGACCAACGCGCCTAACCAGCCACGGAAATTCTTGTAGGGGCGCAGCATGGCTGCGCCCCAGCTCGCCCAGGTGCAAGCAATTAATTTACTTTCGCCGGTGCTCCGCAACAGTTAAAGTCGAGACTAAACTACGAAGGCCTTTCCTACTCACTGCTCACCACCCACTACTCACTTCTCAACCCAACCGCCGCACCCAAATCCGCGAAGTCGCCGGCTTTCCCAGATGCATCGTATGACCATCCGACCTCAACGTCATGGTCTCGTCATATTCGCGCTTCAACACCTCAACCTTCGTCGAGGGACGCAAACGCAACCCTTCCAAAAATTCAAGAAACTGTCCGTCTTTTTCATACACACAAAGAATTTCCGCCTGCTCGTTTGCTCTCAAATCCGCCAGCAGCACCGCACCCTGGCTCCGCAGCTTGGCTACCCCGCCCCGCATCGGCACTCCATGTGGACACGACTTCTTATTCCCGAATCGCTTCAGCAGCAGCGCCTCAACTTCTGGTGAAATCCCGTGCTCCAGCCGCTCCGCCTCGTCATGCGCCCTCGCCCAGGAGAGCCCGATCACTTCAGTCAGCAGCATTTCCGCAAGCTGATGCCGCAGCGCCAGCCGCTCGGCCACCATCCGGCCCTTGCGCGTCAGATCGATTCGCCCGGTGCGCTCCACACGAACGTGCCCATCGCGAGTCATCCGCTTCAAAGCCGCGGTCACCGCCGGAGGCGTCACCTTCAACTCTTCCGCAAGGCGCGCGCTGATAGGCGTCTGGTCCTCCTCGAGCATCTCCCAGATGGCCTTCAGATAGTCTTCCTGCGAAACGCTGGTTTTCTCTCGCCGCAAACTCGTTTCTCCTCGGCCAGCCTCTACAGGCTCCGATTGCGAATGCCCTTCCTTTTGATGTTTCCGGCCACGGCCCGGCTGCCCTGGGCGTTTCTTAGTCTGTCCGCAAGCTCGGACACGCGCCGTTCAATATCTTCGAAGATTCTCTGATAAAGCTCGGCATCCGCGCCATAAGGATCTTCGACGTGCCAATCTTCGACCTTGGCCACGTCATCGAACGCAATCTCTTTATGCCACCCGCTCATATTGATGACGATATCCGCCGCGTCCAAGGCCGAGAACAAGATCGGCTTGGACGCCAGTTCCTCCGACGGAAACCCGTTGTTGGCAAGAGTCCGCTTCGTCATGGGTTCGACGCGACCGAGGGGAGTCAGTCCCGCGCTAGACGCCTGTATGATGTCGGCAGCGTTACGCCGCGCAATTGCCTCCGCCATGGGACTCCGGCAGGCGTTCCCCAAACAGACAAACAACACCTTCGTACGGACAATCTTCCTCATGGCCCCAGATTTCGCAACTGCCAGCCTAGCCCTCATCGCATCTAACGGCAACCCTCCAGCCCGTCTCCGGCGCTTCCTTCCGTGCCAGTCTTTTCAATGACTTACATTTTTATCCGATTCTTCCATTGACTTTCTTATACATACTGCTATAATCTCAGCTGGGAAAAACCAAGCTTTGGCGTGCGGCAGCCCAGCTGCCGCTTTTTTCTGCCCCCGAGCCCCCTTTCCCAGCTTGCTTGCACGACTCCGGCAACACCTCCTCAAGCCAACATGTACGAAATCCCTGGAGTTTCTGACTATAAGCCCGGTGCGAAATGGCTAAACCCTTTAGCAGCAACACTTACAAGAAAACGGGGGGGTAAGCGTCTTGACCCAACCAATCTGCTCCTACTCTGCGCAAACGCAGGAACTCCCGCAACCCCAGTCGCCTCAATCGTTTACTTCATAACTCGCGGACACCCCCGGGGGGTGGGGGTACCTTTGCTCGGGCACAGACCGCGGTCATCTCCGGCGAGCCGGACTAAGAGCATTCCTGCCGATGGATTTCAGGGAGATCGCCGCTCAAAAAAATGCTGACCGGAAATCTGAATAGCTATCGCGCCACCGAAGCCGGACTTCGGTGGCTTGTCTCGACCAATTCCAGGAAATGCCGGTGCACGCTACTATCCTGGGTCAGTTCCGGATGAAACGTCGCGGCCATGACGCTTGCCTTTTTCGCCAGCACAGGTTTACCCGCATATTCAGCAAGAATATCCACGCCCGGACCCACACTCTCGATGATAGGAGCCCGGATGAAGACCATTTCCATGGGCGCGTCCGTTAGTTTGCTCGAACCGAAGAAAACATCGCTGGCTAGTTGCCGGCCATACCCGTTGCGCAATACGGTCATGTCCAGCAAACCCAAAGAAGCCTGCGCCGGATTCTTCACCTCGGTCGCGAGCAAAATCGCACCTGCACAAGTCCCAAAGATCGCTCCGCCCTCCGCGGCAAATTTTTTGACCGCATCAAACAGCCCTTCTTCTTGCAAGAACTGCAGCTGCGTGGTGCTCTCACCGCCGGGCAAAATCAAGCCATCGCAACCCTCGAGGTCGCCGACCGTGCGCACTTCCAGAGTCTCTGCGCCCAGCCCGGCCAGCATCGCCGCGTGCGCCGCAAAATCTCCCTGTACCGCCAATATCCCGATCTTCACTCAATTCGCTCCATTGTCCGCGCTTGTAAGGGCCGCCCGCCGTCGTAGGGGCACGGCATGCCGTGCCCGTCTTTGTACTGCCGCAACATATTTACCCTGAGTCTCGAAGGGCTGTGCCATTACGAGCCAGGCTGAAACAATTCGCCGCGGTCTTCTACCACCCGCGCGTCGAAAGCATGTCTTTTTCTTCGAGCTGCCGCACATCAATCCCGCGCATGGCTTCGCCCAGTTCCTCGCACGCTTCCAGCACCGCCTTCGGATCATCGAAGTGCGTTGTGGCTTTCACGACGGCTTTGGCGCGGGCTTCCGGATCGCTGGACTTAAAAATGCCGGAGCCGACGAAAACCGCTTCCGCTCCCAAACGCCGGACGAGCGCCGCATCCGCCGGTGTAGCAATGCCACCAGCGGAAAAATTCGGCACAGGCAGTTTGCCCGTCTTGGCGATCTGGCGAATCAAATCCAGCGGAGCGCCGAGTTCTTTCGCCTCGCGCATTAATTCATCGTCGCGCAGTGTCGTCAACTTTTTCATTTGGCTAACTATAGTTCGCATGTGGCGCACGGCCTCGACCACATTTCCCGAGCCCGCTTCACCCTTGGTGCGAATCATCGCCGCACCTTCTGCGATGCGGCGCAACGCTTCGCCGAGATTGCGCGCGCCGCAAACGAACGGCACGCGGTAATCATGTTTCCAGACGTGGTTCTCTTCGTCGGCGGGCGTGAGCACTTCACTCTCGTCGATAAAGTCTACTTCGAGCGCCTGGAGTACTTCCGCTTCGGCAAAATGGCCGATGCGCACCTTGGCCATCACCGGGATCGTGACCGTCTGCATGATTTCGCGAATAATCTTGATCGATGCCATCCGCGCCACGCCGCCTTCTTTGCGGATGTCCGACGGCACGCGCTCCAGCGCCATCACGGCGCAAGCGCCGGCATTCTCCGCAATTTTGGCTTGCTCGGCATTGGTCACGTCCATGATGACCCCGCCCTTAAGCATCTCCGCGAGGCCGACTTTCACGCGCCATTCGTTTGCTGGATTTGCTGCACTGGCGCCCGCCTTGCCACTGCCATTCACTTTCTTCGTATCCATATCATTTCTCCTCTTGTCCCAAATTTCTCGGCGTGTTTTTCACCGCCAAAATTCCATGTCCCGCATGACACTATTTGGTGCTATGTGCCACGCACTTCGGTCGCGGCCTTTTCTTTCTGGCCAATCACAACGAATCTTCCGGTGCCTCGCGCCAGAACTTCACCGGCGTTGTTCCGAATTTCTCCGACGAGAAACAGATTGCGCCCCTTTACTTCCGTTTCGTAACCTTCCACGACAATCTCTTCGTTTACCTTAACGGGCTTCAGATATTGGACGTTTAGTTCCGCCGTCACGGCGCGCACTTCGCGAAAGCGGCAAACCTTTCCCATCACTTCATCCAGGAGTACGGCAATAATTCCGCCATGCCCCATCCCTCCGCCGCCCTGATACGCCTCGCCCAAAATAAACTTTCCCACGATCCGTCGGTTTACGTTGTCCTGCACAAACGTCAGCTTCATGCCAAGATCATTCGCTCCACCGCAGCCAAAGCATTTGTTCGTTGGATTCGGCGCTAATGTAATCGTGTCCGTCAAATTCAGCCAGCCTCTCCGCTTCTCTCTTTACCTCATTACTTCCTTACTTCATTGCTTCTTTTTATCAAACCAGCGCGACGCGACTTCGCTCCGCGCGCCGCACGCCGCGTTGGCGCTTGCGCATCTCCACTCGCAGGAGATCCGCCAGAGTAGCAACGCCGCGAGCGATTTGCTTTTCATCCAAGCCGGCGTATCCGAGACGCAGCGTGTTGGGCAGCGGATTCTGTACGTAGAAGTAGCGGCCCGGTGCGAAGAGTACTCCGCGCTCTTTCGCGTGGATCAGTAGCTCGCTGGCGTCAAAGCCCAAGGGCAGCTCCAGCCACAGGCACATGCCGCCGTCGGGACGTGTCCACCGCGCGTCTTCGGGCATGTGCTTGCGAAGCGCCTCGTCCAAAGCGGAAAGGCGTGAAGCGTAGACCTTGCGCATTTTTGCCAGATGTTTCGTGAATAATCCACGGCGCAGAAATTCCGCCAGTGTGGCTTGCGCTAGCTGGTCCGTGTGCAGATCGGTGGTTTGCTTTACGATGCGGAGGCGCTCGATCGCGGTCGCGGGAGCAATAATCCAGCCCACGCGCAGGCCCGGAAAGGCAACTTTCGCGAAGCTATCGATGTGAATGACGATATTCGCACGGTCCAGCTGCTTCAAGGAAGGCACACGCTCGTCACGGGCGTGAAGCCGCGCGTAAATATGGTCTTCGACGACGGGCACTTGGTGACGCGCGGCGAGTTCCAACACCTTGCGCCTCGAAGCCAACGGCATCGACGTCCCCGTAGGATTCTGAAAGTCTGGAGTGAGCACAATCAGTTTCACACGATTCGCGGCGAGCGTGGCTTCCAGCGCCTCCAAATCGATGCCAAGGGCACTGCCCGGCTCCGGGTGCGTCTGGACCGGTACGCCAAGGCAACGCGCCCGCGCACCGTGGAAGATCGCCATTGCGCCAGGATAGGTGGGATTTTCGAGAATCACGGAATCGCCCGGCCGCACGAACGCTTTGCTGATGATATCGAGCGACTGCTGGCAGCCGTCCGTGATGAGAAGATTTTCGTCCTTCGCAGGAATGCCGTCGCCGCGGAGATGATCGAGCAGCGCTTCCTTCAGAGGTCCATAGCCATCCGATGGGCCAAGCTTCAGCACATCGGTGGCTTCTCGGCGGAGAACCGCGTTCACGCAAATCTGCAATTCGTCAACGGGAAAGAACTCTTCGGCTGGACGAGCCATCACAAAAGAAAGGGCATTTTCCGGAGCGCTAGCCGTCAGCCGGCTGAGCGCCTCCTCGCCGCGTTCGTCAGCGAACAGCAATTCCCAACGAATACCAGCACCACCATTGAGGACAGGCGGAGGCGGCGGAGTAAGTTTCAAACCATTTCCATTGCCTTTGATGTACGTGCCGCGGCCGACGTGCCCTTGAATAAGGCCTTCGGATTCAAGCTCGGCGTAAGCGTTGGCGACCGTGGTGCGATGGACTCCCAACATGGTGGCAAGTTCGCGGCTCGCGGGAATGCGGTCGCCCGGACGCAAATCGCCCGCGTGCACGAGCGAACGCAATTGGTCGCGAAGCTGGATGTACAGCGGGACGTGGCTCTCAGGCTGGAGATGCAGTGGCAACATTGTCTCTCACCTTGAGCCAATTCTACACGATAATGGACTGCTGCAAGAGCCAATTTGTCTCCTGCCATTTTGGCGGTTTTTTGGCGATTTTTGAGCGACGGAAGGAAGCAGAGCCGGAGTATTGAGCCTCGCCCAATACGGAGGCCCGGGAGTTGCTAAGAAAGGCGGCCGCGGAGCTGCCGCACTCCAAATGGCTAGTTGGAGGGCGGCTTATAGCCGAGGCGGCCATTTTTCTCGCCGGAGACCAGGTCCCGGATGCAGAGCTTGGTCAGATCTTTTTCGTCGCATTGGAAAATTTCCATGACCGGCAAGTCCTCGTCCTGAACCTCGTACTCCCCTGCTTGCATGTCCTCTGTGTCATCGTCCGAAGCGCTCACCACGGGACTGCGGGGATGCGCTCGAATGCGGAATTGTCCAGAGGAAGGTTCGTAGTTGGCGTAGCTGAAGCAGTGGCCAACGCATGCGCGGTCCACGATGTGCCCGATGAAGGAAACGCGCGAGTCCGGGGGCGCCCACACCGTAGCAATCACGCGCGTGCCGAATGCCAGCGGGCTTACCAGGTCTTCGGCGTTGGATTCCATCCGATTCAAAATGAGTGTGTCCTGGTACAAGAAAGCGAAGAAAACAATCGCACAGACGCCGAAACCTGCGAGATGCCACTTTCTCGGCTTCAGGCAACCGAGCAGACAGAGGCCAAAAACGGCAGTGATCGCTGTTAACCGCGAAGCGAGCAATCCAATCCAGCCGCCGGAGATCGAGGGGCGCAAATTTTCCGGCAGCAGGGCCACGGCAATAACCGCAATCACATACAACTCGGCAGGAAGCCGCAAGGACTGCCAGAAGGAAGTGTCGCGGCGACGCGCAGTGCCATCAACCACGACACAGAGCACAGCGAAGCCGAGCGCGGCCCAACCAAGCGCAGCGTAGCGCTGGCCGTAGAGCGTTAACTGGTCCGCCCCGTTCATAAGATAAAAAGGATCGTGCACCCAATCGACTGGAAAGCGATTTTGATGCGCCAGATACCAGTGAATTGCAAACAGCACAATCAAAGCCGCGGCTGGCGCGGCCAGCTTCCACAAATTTGGTAGCTTGGCCCAAAGAATCAGGTAGAGCAGTGTTCCAATAAGCCAGAGGAATCCCACGGGATGAGCGACTAAAATAAACGGCGCAAGGAGCAAACCGAGGAGCCGTTCCAGTTCCCTGCCCCGCCACAAAAGAGCCAAGCTGAAAGAGGCCAGTCCGAGCGACAAATAGTAGTTGAGGAAGCCCATATTGAAGGCGTAGCCGTATGCCAGCATGGCAATACCCGGCGCAAGAAACCAGGGCGGTTGGCCGCTCGCCGCCGCAACGAGAGCAAAAACTCCCCAGAAGAAAATCAACACACAGAGGGAGACAACAATCCTTTCCGCAGCGACAAAGCCGAAAAGATTTGCGGCGTGCAACAACATCCAGTCAAACAACACGTTGTTCCACTGACGGACTAAGTAGAGGCCCGGCGCCTGGCCCTTCTCAATCAACTGGGCAAGCCACGCGTTGTAAACATGGCTGGCGAGATCGCCGGCCTCGATGCGCCGGTGCCAGACGCACGGCACGATCATCGCGACGGAAATGGCGAGGATCTTCCATTTTCTTGTGCGCACGGATTGCCATCCCGGCGACGGCCCCCTCGCTTCGCCTGTCATCTTCCATCTCGCATGCAATCTCGCAACGCAGACACCTCTTTCAGGAAATCGAGTCGAGTCATTCTACTCTCTTCGGTGTTGGTGCCAGATGTGGATCAAGCTTGGGCGTGTCCGTAAAACGGAAGGACCGCCTGGCGCAATATGGGTGGGCCCGCGCGGGGCCTGCTCTAGTGCCAGGCTTGTTGTACTCCAGGCCAAGAGAAGCGTACGATGCGCGGAACAGAAGTCAGGCGCAGAAATTCGGGGTGAAGAGGAAAATATGAAAGAAACCATTCGAGTCTCGGGCCGGCGCGGTTCCAGGCGGGCAATCCTTTTTGGTGCGCTCGCCCTTGCGGGCTTTCTCTTCCCGGCCGGTTTAGCTAGGCGCCTCCGGGCACAAACTCCCGGGGCCGCGCCAGGGCAATCGAACGCGCCTGCGCAGCTTATTACCGTTCCGGCGGAGGTGCCATCCGATGCGGTGCGGTACACATTTCTGGTTGCCGGGAACAAAGCGGGCCTGATGGCCGTCTGGATGTCGTCCGATGGCGCGCATCACAATTTTTTTGCTTTCAACGACCGAGGGCGCGGGCCAGCGATTCTCACGCGAATCGTCCTGGATCGGGCCGGAATGCCCACGGAGATCGAAGCGAGCGGGAACGACTACTACAAAGGGCATGTGGACGAGCAGTTCCGCATGGCGGGCTCGCCATTGCGGGCAACGTGGAACAGCAAAGCTGAGCACGGCGAGAAGCAGCTTAACGCTCCTGCCTTCTACGCCCCCATATATGCGGGTATGGTGGGGGAAATGGAGGCGGCGTTGTTGGCCGCACCGGATGGACGTTTGCCGCTGCTGCCAGACGGCGAGGCGAAAATCGAGCGTGAGTTGGACCGCATCGTGGAAGCGGGGGGAAAGAAACAGAAGGTGACCCTGTACGAAGAAACTGGGTTCGACTTCACACCCATTCCCGTGTGGCTATCCGATGACCACAGTTTCTTTGCAGCTGGAAGTGAATGGAGCGTAACGATTCGCGAGGGTGCGGAGGGCGCATGGCCGTCCCTACTCGAGGCACAGACGGCGCGCGCGGCAATTCGCGGCGAGGAAATGGCGAGGAAACTCACCCACAAACCGTCCGGTCCGTTGCTGATCGAGCACGCGCGGCTATTCGACAGCGAGACGGCTACCGTGAAGGACAGCATGTCCGTGCTAGTTTCTGGAAATCGCGTCACGACCGTGGCGTCCGATGGAAAAATCCCGCACAGCCCAGGCATCGAAGTTATCGACGCCAAGGGAAAGATGCTGCTGCCCGGACTATGGGACATGCACGTTCACCTGGCCGGTGGCTGGGAGACGGGGCTCCTGGATCTGGCTGGGGGCGTCACCACCGTTCGCGATATGGCCAACGATATTGACCACCTTCGTGACCTAAAAACCAAGTTCGACTCGGGTACGCTTGTCGGCCCGCGAATCGTCATGGCCGGGTTCATTGATGGCCGTGGGCCTTACCAGGGCCCGACAAAGGTATTCGCCGATACGCGCGAAGAGGCGCTCGCCGACATCGAGAGGTACAAATCGCTCGGCTACGAGCAGATTAAAGTGTACAGCTCACTCAAACCCGAACTTGTTCCCTTCATCGCCCAGGAGGCGCACAAACGCGGCCTACGCCTCTCCGGGCACGTGCCCGCATTCATGACCGCAGAGCAGTTTGTCCGCGATGGAGCCGATGAGATCCAGCACATCAATTTTATTTTCCTCAACTTTTTCTTCGACCAGGTGCAGGACACGCGGACACCTGCGCGGTTTGTTGCCGTCGCACAGCACGCGGCCGAGCTGGATCTGAATTCCGAGCGCGTGAATTCATTTATACAACTGCTTCTCGAACACCACACCGTGCTTGACCCCACAGTGTCCGTGTTCGAAGAAGATTTTCTGGCCCGGCCCGGCACCATGGATCCCTTGTACGCCGAGGTGGCGAACCGGATGCCGGTGCAAATTCGCCGGGGATTCCTTGGTGGCGGCCTTCCCGTCCCCGACGGGATGGACCAGCGCTACCAGGATTCCGGGGCCGCGCTGTTGAAGATGGTAAAGCTCCTTTACGATTCCGGCGTGCCCATCGTTGCAGGAACCGACAGCCTCGCGGGATTTGTGCTGCACACCGAACTCGAATACTACGTCGCGGCCGGAATCCCGGCGCCAAAAGTGTTGCAAATCGCCACACTTGGCGGGGCGCGGGTGATGAAGCACGACAATGAACGTGGCTCCATCACGGCGGGCAAACTCGCGGACCTGATCCTTGTGGACGGCGACCCGACGGTGAGGATTTCCGACATCCGCCGCGTGGTGACGGTGATCAAAGATGGAAACGTGTACGATCCCGCGGCGCTTTACGAAGTGCTCGGGGTGCGGCCGGCCAGCTGAGGAGTGGAGAGTTTGTCTCGCCGCGCGCCGCGGGAATCGGTGACGGCCCATTCACAAACGCAAAAGATCTCGAGCTAGTGTTGCGCCGACCCATTTAGACAACCCATTGGACACCGTTTGGTTGAGAAGAGTTGTCGAGCCTATAGGTCAGGCGGAGTTCGAAAGACAAGCGGGAGGGGCAAGCCCCTCCCCTACAAGTTTTTTGTCGCGGAAGGCTATCTTGAGAGTTGGTTTTCGCCTAGCTTTTTTAGGCGGTCGCGGAGGCGGCGCTGGAGTGGAGTGGGCGTGTTGGGATTGAAGGCGACGAGATACCAAAGGGGCTGGCTGCGGTCTTTGCTGAGCCATGTCAGAGTGCCTGCATCGGCATTCGGATGGCGAGCGACATTCTCGCGAATGGCGCCGTAGGGATGCTTGGCGAGCTTATTCAAAGTCTTGGCGTTGGCGCGCGGATGCTCGCTGATCAATCGCAGCAGATAGTAATCTTCTTCTGGGGCTTGCTTGACGAGCTTTTCGAGCATTTCCGGTTTGGCATCGGCGCTTAAAACGAGACCGATCTTTTCGTCCCACGCGGTGTTGATTTGATTGAGTTCGCGAGTGCGAGCGTGAATCAAATCCTCCAGCACGCGCCGCTCCTGCTGCAGCCGGGCAATCTGCAAGTCCGTGCCTTCCAGCGAATCGAGGACGCGCAGCAGATGCTGGCGCTCACCGAAGACGATTTGAGAAGTGCGCGTCACAGCGCCCTTCTCCTTTTCCTTGTGCTGCACCAGGTCGGATCGTCGCATTGTCAGATTGCTCCAGCCGAATCATTTCCCAAGCCCGTGCTGCGGGGCCGGACTACCTGCCGCGAAACCCACGCATTGCACCCTAGGGAGTGGGTAAATCGTCTCTTCGTGGCTCCAGCGAATTATGTTCCGTGCACCCCATGCGGTAAAGTTTAGTGCGTGATGTGTGTGCCCGATGTGCAACCGTCTGCGGCACGGGCGAAAGCCCGCGAAATAATTAAGGACTGCAATCGGCTCTGTTTACATCCTGCAGGAGCGGGGCGATGCCGCAACCGATAGAAGTTAAAAGCCAGTCCGAGCAACAGAGCTTGCCGCATCTGCATGGGCAAACTGCGCCCCGGTGCTTTGGCCGAAAGCTTGCGTTTGATCACC
>DATEQG010000096.1:0-26788 GCA_035272765.1 Candidatus Acidiferrum sp. | reverse complement strand
GGTGATCAAACGCAAGCTTTCGGCCAAAGCACCGGGGCGCAGTTTGCCCATGCAGATGCGGCAAGCTCTGTTGCTCGGACTGGCTTTTAACTTCTATCGGTTGCGGCATCGCCCCGCTCCTGCAGGATGTAAACAGAGCCGCTTTAAGTCCTGCGTTTTGGAAGTGCAGATTCCAAAAGGGTTACGGGTACGTTTTTCGTAAGTGCGGATTCTAAAGAGCTTAGGAACGGGACTTGGTGTAAAACAGAAAAACGCCAGCAGGGATGCTGGCGCTACCGGGACAAGACAAATCGTTATCCAAAAGCTACTATACGTATGGGATAACGTTTTGTCAAGCAAAAACGAAGGAAGATTTTGGGGCCGACAGGCAGCCTTGATTCGCTTGGAGCTCCGCTCGTAGGATGGCCTGCATGAATCCTATTCTCGTAATTGGAGGGACCGGCACGGTTGGCAGCCAAGTGCTTTCTCAATTGTCGGCTAGAGGCGCGCGAATCCGCGCGATGACGCGTAACCCAGGCGCGGTTAGCCTACCGCCGCAGATCGAGGTGCTGCGCGGAGATCTTACTGTCCCCGAAACGCTTGATGCATGCCTGGATGGCGTCGAAGCTGTGTTTCTGGTGTGGACCGCCCCACCGGCCGCTGTTGCTCCTGCGTTGGAGCGGATCACGAGGCACGCACGGCACATCGTTTTCCTATCGGCTCCGATCAAAACGGCACACCCGCTTTTCCAACAGCCCAATCCACTCAGAGCAATGGTCGAGCAAATCGAGATGTTGATCAAGACCTCGGGGCTTGCGTGGACGTTCTTGCGGCCCGGAATGTTTGCCGCAAACGCTCTGAGCTGGTGGGCGCCCCAGATTCGCGCGGGAGATGTGGTGCGCTGGCCATATCTCGACGTACCTACGGCCCCGATTGATGAACGTGATATCGCGGCGGTTGCGGTCCGCGTGCTGTGCGAGGACGGACACGGCGGAGCAGAATATGTTTTGACCGGGCCTCAATCACTAAGCCAATTCGAGCAGGTGTCCACAATTGGCCGCGTGCTCGGCCGCTCGCTGCGTATCGAAGAGATCTCGCCTGACCAGGCGCGGCGTGAGCTGCTAACGGTCGGGCAGCTGGTCGCGGTGAATATGCTGCTCGATGCGTGGGCTGCGGCACTCGGGCAGTCCGCGTTCGTCACATCGACGGTTGCAGACACCACGGGCGTGCCGGCGCGAGCCTTCGACGACTGGGTGACGGATCATGCTGCAGAGTTTAGGCGCCTTCGATTAGTATGACGTGGTAGGTCGCCCCTTTAAAACGATGCTCGCGCACTTTGCGATAGGCGGGACCGTCGTACCAAGCATTCGCTTCCGCGGCGCTTGGGAACTCAAGGATTACGGTACCTTCGGTGGCGACCCCTTCAAGGTCTTCGTGCTTGCCGTAAAGCGCGAGAACTTTGGCGTTGTGCCCAGCTAGGGTCGGTGGCACTTCCTTTGAATAGGCCGCCAGTTCTTGCGGATCGAGCGTTTTTTCGCGTGTGAAGATCAGGTATGCGCTCATATTAGGCGTTCGTGCCTCCGTCGACGGTCAGGTTCGCGCCAGTAATGTATGCCGCCTCCGGACTGGCAACGAACGCGACCAACGCCCCAACTTCGTCAACAGTGCCATATCGGCCAAGCACTGTGTTGGCCTTCTGCGGCGCTGCCCAATCGCCCGAGGCGGGATTTAAATCCGTGTCGATCGGCCCCGGCTGCACGTTGTTTACGGTGATGCCTCGGCTGCCCACCTCTCTGGATAACCCCTGCGTGAACATCTTGACGGCTCCCTTCGTGGCCGCGTATGCCACCAAGCCGGGCGTCATGTTGCGCTCCCCCACGCACGAGCCGATGTTGATGATGCGGCCGCCGTTTTTCATGTCCTTCAGAGCGGCCTGCGTCGCGACGAGCATGCCGCGGACGTTGATGTTCATCATGCGGTCGATGTCCTCGAGCGAAGTCTGCTCGAATAAGTTCGGGAGGGCCGTGCCGGCATTGTTCACAAGCACGTCGATGCTGCCCAACGTGGCCACCGTCTTCTGCACAGCGGCCTTCACTGCATCGGCGTTGACGGCGTCCGCCTGAATCGCGATCGCCTTTCCACCGGCCTTTTCAATCGCTTTGACCACGGAAGAGGCCGCGCCGGCTTCTTTCGCGTAGGTAATGGCCACACTTGCTCCATCCGCTGCCAAACGCTTCGCGATCGCGGCGCCAATACCGCGCGAGCCGCCTGTAACGAGCGCAACTTTCCCTTCGAGTTTCCTGGACATTGTTTTCTCCCTGGTGCCACTGGATTGCGACATTTCTCAGATGTTAGAAATGACCGCAAGGGTACAGAGGCTTTTCTTCGCCACCTCAGCAAGACAAAAGCCTGGTTTACACGACTGTTTGGTTCAATCTCGAGGTGGCCATCGCTGCGCGCCGTGAACCACATTCGCGACTTCGACCGCGTCTTTCAAGATGCGGTAAACCACCACGAAGGGGAGCGGCGGCAAGGGAAGTTCACGCGTGCCTGCCACTCGGCCCGTTCTACCTTTATAGGGGAAAGACCTCAGCGACTCGGCGCTCTCATAGATTGTCTTGGCGATGCGTTGTGCTGCAGGCGGATTTTCCTGACGAATGTATTCAATGATGCGGAGAAAGTCTTCAACGGCGGCAGGTGACCAGCGAATCTGCATTTACGAGCGAAACATTTTGTCGATGCGCGCCCCAACTTCCTCGTGAGTTAGAAACTCGCCGCGGTCGAGCTGGTCCAAACCCTTCTTCACCTGCTGGCGGAACCACGCATCATGGTCCAGGTAGTGTTCCACAAGCTGTTTGACGTATTCCTCTGCCCCGCTGTTGTTCTCTGCCGCAGCTCGGTCCACTTTCGCTTGTAGCTCGGGAGGAAGATGCACTTCCATAATTTCTTAGACTAGGTATACCCGGAGCCAGTGTCAAGGGCCTACATGTAAACGAGGGGCGCAGGTCACTATATGCATTAAGGCGGAAGACCCAGGTGTAAAACCGACACCTGGGGCACCCGGCGGCGGGTAATGATCGAGCTGGTTTGAGAAGGCCAAAACCCGTACCCTTTGCAAGACCAAACCCCAGAGAGTGCGCCACCCAAATCAAAAGCGTGGCCCACCCGCCCGCTATTTGCGCGATGAGCGGCCCACACCCTGGAGTGCGGATCGAAAGGCCGGCCATCCGCCACCCGCTGATTCCGCAACGTCATGTACGTGCAATTCCGAGTTTTGAAACACAAGCTCCGCACTGCACTCCTTACAGGAAATTGACCTGTACCCGAATGTTTCTAGAGGTTCAACCTCTACTTCAGCGCGGCACTTGTCACACACAAGAAACAGAGTCTTCATCAGCTATTCCTTTCTGTGTAAAACTCCTCTCTATCAACATTTTGGCCCAATGAAAAACGAAGTCAAATCAAAATCCGAATCAAGAAAGGTTTTTGAATCTGCGCGTGAAGCTCACGAAATCGCGCGTCCAGGTGCCCACGACAACTGAGAATAGTACGAGCAACACTAGCGCAGTGGCCCATGCCTCGTTTTCAATTGCGAATGCAAGTCCCACTGCAAGCATCAATCCAGGAAGAATTGCTATAAAGCGCTCATACCACGTTCGGGCAAGTCCAGGGTTGGGAATTAGTCTCAAAATACTTCCACGACGAATACTATTCCAGCGAAGTTCGGCTTCGAGTACTTCAGGGCGTGGCAGGTGAATGCCCCCAATACTCTCACAGTATTGAAGCGCGTCGCGCTGCTCGGCCGACAATACACGGTGTGCATCGATGTACTTCTGGGCATCTTCGGGGGCGGGGTCTCGCTCCCTGTCCAAAATGCGCAAGACCGGGCGCAGCATAAACAGCGCGTCATGCCCCTTCATAGCGAGCGCCCAGTCGTCCGACTTGCCCAATTCTCTGGCGCGGACTTCCATAACCTCCTTGAGTTTTGTTCGCACGAGCATTAAGACGTTGTAGAGTTCGGGGTCATCTTCAGCGGTTTTCAGGTCAGCTTCGATCTGCTTGAACATTTCGTAAGCTTCCCCGAGAGACCCCATGGGAATAGCCGGGGGATCAGCAAGTTTCTTCAAGGTTTCTAGCAGCGCTTCGCGCTTCTTGGGGTCATTTGGAGGCATGTCTATAGCTTTGCTGCGCCGAATTCTATCATGCTACAAAAAGAAGACACGGGGAGAACGACAGTGCATCGAGAAAAATGGAAGGGGAGGCTCGATATTGCAGATGTGGTTCACGTTGCCGTGCATATTTCCGAACCCACCTACAGGTCGGTGGTGGAATTGGACGGCGGCACAGTTTTGGCCATCGACGGAGACATGCTGACGCTCCTCTCGGGGGATCGGAACATGAAAACTACAATACACAGAAAATATTTTTGCTCAGTAATGTATATCGGTCACTTGCAAAGCCCTTGTTTATTCTGCGGGTATAAAGAACCTCATCCAAATGCAAGCTAGCAACCGCGACCCATCCCCCAGTTGTCGCCAAAAGCATTTGTTTTGGGAGCTTTTAGCTTCGGCTTTGGAACAAAGGCGTTTAGTGATTTGCAGCCGGGAGGGCCGGGGCCCCTGGAGGCGGGAGCGGTTTAGTGTCGCGGATGCCGGAGCTTTCCACGATTGTATAGGTCAAATCGGCGGCTACGTTTTCCAGGGTTTCGACTCTGCCGCTGGGCCAGCGGATTTCTACTGTGTCGATTTTTGTGGATTTACCGAGGCCGAAGTGGAGGCGGAGATCGTTTTGGGAGAGATAGCTTCCGCCACCGCGGACTTCGGCGACTTGGCGGACTCCGGCAGCGTGGATGGTTACGCGAGCGCCAATGGCGGCGCGATTGCTCTTCGTGCCGATCAATTTGAACAGAACGCGGTGATTACCATCGTTGTTCTGGTTGAGCAGCAAACTTGGCGGCTCTCCGACGTTGACCAGCACCACGTCGACGTTGCCAGTGTTAAAAATGTCCCCGAACGCTGCCCCGCGCCGCGATTTTAGTGGCAAGTCCGCGAGTCCGGCTTCTTTCCCCACTTCATCGAAGGTGCCGTTTCGATTGTTGCGCTCCAGAAAGATTGGCTGGCGGTAGTGCGGGCTGTTTTCCAGCGTATCGATTTGCGGGTAGACGTGGCCGCAGGCGATCAGGAGATCGAGCCAACCAGTGTTGGCCATGTCGAAGAAGCTGGTGCCCCAACAGACGTCCTGATAGCTCGGGCGTCCAACACCGGAGGGCCAGCTTACGTCTTCGAGGCCGTTTGCGCCTGTGTTGCGCCAGAGAGCTTTGGGCTGCTCCTGAAACGTGGTGATGAAGAGGCTGAAGCGGCCGGAGTGGTCGTAATCGGCAAAGTCGACACCCATGTTGCCGAGCTGCGTGCCGTCGCCGCTGAGGGAAACTCCGGAGAGCATTCCCACGTCGAAAAAAGTGCCGTTGCGATTGTTGTGATAGAGATAGTTGGGGACGGAGTCGTTGGCGACGACGAGGTCGGGCCAACCGTCGTTGTCGTAATCGGACCACATGACGCCGAGGCCGTAGTAGCCAACTTGGTTGTGAACGCCGGCTTTCACGGAAACTTCCTCGAAAGTGCCGTCGCCGCGATTGTGGTAGAGAAGATCGCTCTCGCCTTCGAGGCCCCAGGGGCCGCACTGCACCTGCAATCCTTTATATAGGCAGAATTTGTTGCTGCCGGGGGCGGGCATGTGGGCCAGATCGACGTGGACGTAGCGGGAGACGAAGAGGTCGACGTTGCCATCGCGATCGTAATCGCCCCAGGCGGCGCCAGTGCTGAAGCCGCCGCCGCGAACGCCGGCTTTTTCGGTGACATCTTCAAATTTGCAGTTGCCAAGATTGCGGTAGAGGACGTTGCCGCCGTAGCCAGTGACGAAGAGGTCGAGCTTGCCGTCGTTGTCATAGTCGGCGACGGCTACGCCCATGCCCCAGCCGAGGCGCGTGAGGCCAGCTTGTTTGGTGATGTCTTTGAAGGTGCCGTCGGGCTCTTGATGATAGAGCGTGACCATGGGGTCGCCACCTTTTAGGTAGCGGTCAACCGTCGAACCGTTGACAAGGACAATGTCGAGACGTCCGTCGTCGTCGCAATCGAAGAGCCCTGCGCCGCCGCTCATGGATTCCACGATGTAGCGTTTTTCGCCGCTGGAGATGTGGGATGCCGTCAGCCCCACGTCCTGTGCGATGTCTTTGAATTTCGGGATTGGCGAGAAGCCGGGGCGGTCGATTTTCGGCGGCGGCAATTTGGCCGATGGTGGAAGAGGAACTGTCGTGCTCTGCGCGAGCGATGGTCGCGACGTTGCGGAACTCAGGAGCAGGAGGACGGAAAGGATTAGTAGAGCGGAGAGGCGAGAGCGGTAGCCAAACATTTGACTTATTCTAGCGCAAGGGGCGCTTGCCGCGAGCGAACGTGCGATTTGAGGAGAGGCTGCCGGAGAGGCCGCTGCCAGGGTGCATTAGGCCTCGTCCCTGCTATACTCGCGGCACGGTAATTCGCTGGGTTCCGGAGCAGGCACGGACCAGCAGGTGCAGCAGTGCGAGTCGAACACTGCGAGAAATTGTCGAGGGCGTGTCCATGACACCGACGCAGAAGAAGAACGCCAGTCCGCGTAGAGAGAACAAAAAAGTAACGCTGAAGACGGTGGCGAACCATCTCGGGCTGGCCGCCGGAACTGTCTCCGCAACGCTGAACAATTCTCCGGCCGCGAGGTCGATCCCCGAACACACTAAACAGCGCATCCTTGCAGCCGCGCAGGAATTAAAATACCGGCCGGATTTTTTTGCGCGGACGCTGCGAATGCGGCGCACGTTCACGATCGGCGTGATTGCGGAAGAGATTGGCGACGCGTATGGGTCGCAAGTGATCAGCGGGATCGAGAAATACCTGACCGGGCAAAGTTACTTTTTTCTGACGGTGGTCCACCGGCATGATCCCAAGCTACTGCAAACGTATTCGCAGATGCTCGTGGAACGGGGCGTCGAGGGATTCATCACTGTGGACACTTCCATTTTGACCGAACCATCGCTGCCGACGGTGGCTGTGGCGGGACACCGCCAAATTACGGGCGTGACGAATATCGTGTTGGATCATAAACGCGCGGCGCGGTTCGCGCTGCAGCATCTGAAAGAACTAGGGCACAAAGAAATTGCGTTTTTGCAGGGGCAGATTTTCAGCTCGGACTCCGAAGAGCGGTGGAATGCGATTTGCGAAGTGGCGGCGGAGCTGGGAATTCGAATTCGGCCGGAGCTGACAATACGAATCGAGAGCAAGGTTTCGACGCCGGAAGTGGGGTTCCCGGTTACGAAGGAACTGCTCGCGAGGAGGGTGCCGTTCACGGCGCTCTTTGCGTACAACGATATATCCGCGATTGGGGCGATATGGGCGCTGCGCGAAGCGGGGTTGCGCGTACCTCAGGATGTGTCGGTCGTGGGTTTTGATGATATTCCTGGAGCCGCGTTTGCGAACCCTGGCTTGACGACGGTGCGGCAGCCACTGGTACGGATGGGAGAGATTGCGGCGCGGACGCTGGTGAGCGAGATTGAGGAGCGCAAGGAGTATGTTCCGGAGATCGCGATCGAACCTGAGTTCGTGGTCCGAGACTCGACGGGGCGGGTGGCACAGCCTCTAGCGATGAGTTCGCGAAACTGAGACGCCCCAGTTCTTCACAACTTTTCCCTGCTCTACCGGCCCTTTAGTACTTTTCACAGTTTAGAGAGAAATTCACTCAATAGCATATGGAAGTGGTGCACACCATTTTCACGTTTGACGGAGTAGCGGCCACGGTCATAGGTCGAAGAATTCAATCCACGCTGGACATTTCTGCAGAGGTCGATGTCTTCCTGCTGAACTTCATCGCTAAAAGCCACGGCGCGTTGGATGCGGTCGCGAACTTTTTCGGAATGCGGCTCGTGAAAGAACCATTCGAAGATGGTCAGCGTTTTGTCGTGCGCCAGCGGAACAATTAAATTGGTCGAGAGATTGTCGGGATAAATGTTAAGCATCAGATTGGGAAAAATCCAGAAATACAACGCTTCCTGAAGACCGCTGCCGGGCGCGTAGAAGCGCTCGCCCGCGTCCTCTGCTTTCATAGCGCGAATGGGAGCGAATTGCTGGGAATAGTATCGATAAGTGTCGGTGCGGTATTGCGAGTAATCGATTTCGCGCATCAGGCCGGGGTGAGCGATGGGAATGTGGTAGCCCTCGAGATAGTTGTCGACGTAAACCTTCCAGTTGCAGTCGATCACATAGTCGCGGCGCTCGACGGATTGCAGGCCTTCGAACTGGAAGCCGCGGGCTTGTTCGGGAATCTTGCCGAGGGAGACGAAAAGCGGCTCGGCGTTTGGATCGAAGTTGACGAAGATGAGCTGCTCCCAAGTTTCCAGCCGCAGCGGCACCATGCCCATGGTGCTGCGGTCGAAGAACTCGACGCCTTCGACGTCGGGCGTGCCGATGAGGCGGCCATCGAGCGTGTAAGTCCAGCCGTGGTAGCCGCAGCGGAGAACATTTTTGCAGCCGCTGCCTTGCGCGATAGGGCCGGCGCGGTGGCGGCAGACGTTGCTGAAGGCGCGCAGCGCGCCTTGCTTGTCGCGCACAACGACGACGGGTTCACCGACAACGTCGGTTGTGAAGAAGGTCTCGGGATCCGCGATCGTGCGTTTTGCGCCGTTCACTTCTCCACAAGGAGTGTTGAGCGTGCCGACCAGTTGCCAGGTGCGCCGGAAGATGCGGTCCTTCTCGGCTTCCAGGATCGAGGGATCGGTATAGAAGTTCGAGGCGAGCGTATGCGCGCATTCGATTTGTTCGTGGACGTTAAGGTGCAATGGCTTAGTAGTCATTGAGAAGGTCCTGAAAAAATGGCGAAGCAAGATTCAACTTCTACTACGGCGATTTGACGTTGATACGCATCGAGAGAATTTCAGCCGCTGGTAACGTAGAATCCGTTTTCAAGTTGGGCACGAAGGAGTCCACATTTGAGCTTGCGACTATGGTTTCAGGAGTCTTAACGAAATCGTAGAAGGAACGATTCGCCGGCGTTTTGGGACGACCGTAGTAAAACCATTCCCACAAAACTCGCTGGGCATCCTCGATTTGAAACACAAAATTATTCAACGTCAGACCGGACGGGAACCACACCGTTAACTGCTCATCTTCGTTAAATCGTAGCCGCAGAACATCGTGATTGTATTCAGAGGCTACAATTCTATGGAAATTGTCGTACGGCCTGCCAAACCACACTCCCCAAAATCGCAGGGTTCCGGGGCTGATTCTCGGCAACGCCTTTTGTATTTCGCCGCAGATTTTCTCAGCTTCATTCATCGCGTCGCCGGGAAGCGCTCGGCATTAGAACTTGCGAGTCTCCTGGCGCGACCAGCGCTCGACTACGATTTTGGATTCGGTGTAGAACTCGACAGCGTCGCGCCCTTGGCCGTGCAGGATACCGAAGAAACTTTCTTTCCAGCCGCTGAAGGGGAAATAGGCCATGGGTGCGGCTACGCCGATGTTGATGCCGATATTTCCAGCGGGGGCTTCGTAGCGGAAGCGGCGGGCGGCGGCGCCGTTGGTGGTGAAGAGCGAGGCTTGATTGCCGTAAGGGCTGCGGCGGAGAAAGTCCATCGCTTCGTCCATCGAGTTGGCGTGCACCAGGCTGAGAACGGGACCGAAAATTTCTGTGTTGGCGAGCTGGCTAGACGCGGGCAGGCCATCGAGAACAGTGGGAGTGAGGAAGCTGCCGGATTCGTGATTGGGAATCTTGGTATTGCGGCCGTCGAGGATCGCGTTCGCGCCTTCGCCCACCCCAGCCGAGATCAAAGATTCGATGCGGCGCTTGCTGTCGCTCGAGATTACCGGGCCCATTTGTACACCCGGTTCGAGGCCATAGCCGACTTTGAGAGTTGAGGCGGAATGGGCGATGGAATCGCGAAATGTTTTTTGCGCGTCGCCAATAGTGACGGCAACGCTCACGGCTAGGCAGCGTTGTCCGGCGCAGCCGAAGGCGCTGTCGCTGATGATTTGCGTGGCGAGATCCATATCGGCGTCGGGCAGGACGATGACGTGATTTTTCGCGCCGCCCTGGCACTGCATGCGCTTGCCGCTTGCGGCTGAGCGCGCGTAAACGTGTTTGGCGACCGGTGTGGAACCAACGAAACTAATGGCGCGCACCTGCGGATGATCGCAGAGCGCGTTGACAACATCTTTGCCGCCGTTGACGAGATTGACGACGCCCTTGGGGAGGCCGGTTTTTTCCAAAAGTTCGAAAGCGCGAATCATGCTCAGCGGGACGCGCTCGGAAGGCTTTAGCACAAACGTGTTGCCGCAAGCGATGGCGTACGGCAGGAACCAGTACGAAATCATCGCCGGAAAATTGAACGGAACGATCGCAGCGACGACGCCGAGCGGCTGGCGAATTTGCATTTCATCAACGCCGGGCGTGACGTCCTCCAAGTTGTACCCCTGCATCATCATGGGGATGCCGCACGCGACTTCGACGTTTTCGATGCCCCGGCGCAATTCCGCTTTGGCTTCGCCGAAGGTCTTGCCGTTTTCGAGCGTGATGAGACGCGAGAGTTCGTCGATGTGCTCTTCAAGAAGATTTTTCAGTTTAAAGAGATATTGAACGCGCTCGCCGGGAGGGGTGCGGCGCCACGCGGGAAAAGCATCCGCGGCAGCCTGAACGGCCGCATCCACCTCCGCGGGAGAGGACATTGGCGTGCGGGCAAGAAGTTCGGCGGTAGCCGGGTTGGTGACGTCGAAAAACTCGGCGGACGAAGGACGGCGCCACCCGCCATTGATGTAGTTTTGCAGTTCGGTGACTTGGGTTGTTACGGCACTGCTCATGACTTGCTCCTTGCGGCGAAGCTCAGGAATTCTGCTTGTTCGGCGGCTTCAACAATCGAATTTTACGCTCCGAAGCGACAACAAAACAACCCGCCCAGCCACTCACATTCTCTGTCTGAAAGATCTCCTCGACTCTTGCCAACAGCTCTTTCGGTCTGCTGAGCGTAATCGGAGCACGAGAATGCCGTGGTGCGATCCGAGAGAGAAGTGTCTCAAATCAGAGAAGTCGAGATCCTGAGCGACTAGGAATCTCGATTCTACTCGCGCTGCCTCCCAGACTTCGCGATCTGCTCGGCCAGTAAGATTTTCTTCGTGAACGGTGTGAACTTCGTGACCGAGTCTTCCCAAAGGGATCGCCAAACCAGAAGGAAGATTCTCGTCCAGCTTGATTTTCATCGAATACGCGGGACTTCAGTCACTGGCAGATCTTCCTCCGCGGACGCGGCGGCAAACGCTATGGCCGCTTGGATGTCTTCTGGCTTCAGACTCGGAAAATCGGCGAGGATCTCCGAGGCGATATCGCCGGTAGCCAAACTAGCTAGAACGGTCCGCAGCGTTACGCGTGTCCCCTTGAAAACGGGATCGCCTCCGCAAATTTTGCGATCTCGAACGATTCGTTCTTCGTAGATTGTCTTGTTGCCCCGTTGGTCGCCCATGGCGCCTCCCGGTCCTTCAGGGTTGATGATATCACGCTCACCAGAGCGCCGATTCTTGCGTTACGAGGAAGCCGAACGCCGCGCCGCAATCCCCTCCCCAAGCGCCGAAAGAACCCATGCCCAGCCGTCCTTGTGCATACGACCCATCTCGTGGTCCGGCACACCCGAGTGGCGCAGCGTGACCTCAGTCTGCTCTCCCCGTGGTTCCATCGTCTGAAGTGACAGGAAGTTTGATGGAATGTTTCTTCGACACCCGAGCGGAAGGAAACCTAACGTGGCGGAAGCGAAGCGAGTGCTTCGTAAGCGGCGCCGAGTAGCGGAGCGGATTCATTGAGAATGACGGACACGGGTATGTTGCCCAGCATGCTTTCGAATTTCCATTTGTCGCGGAACGCTTCGAAGAAAGTGCCATCCTTAATCTTTTCGATGATTTTTACGGCGATGCCGCCAGCGACGTAGACGCCACCGAGCGCGAGAACTTTTAGTGCGAGATTGCCCGCTTCGGCGCCATAGATAGCGGTCCAGAGATCGAGAGTGTCGGCGCAGACGGGGCACTCTTTGGAGAGCCCGAGCTTTGTGATTTCTGGTGCGGGATCCATGCCTGGATCCTCGAAGGAACGATGGATGACGCTGGGATTGAGAAACTCGTGAAGGGTGCGGAAGCCGCGGCCGCTCAGGATGAGTTCCCAACTGACTTGCGGATAGCGGCGGCGCATGTAGCGGAGCAGTTCGATCTGTTGTTCGGTGTGCGGCGCGAAATCAGAATGGCCCCCTTCGGATGGCACAACGCGGTAGCGGGAGCCATCCCACACGAGGATGGATTGGCCCAAGCCGGTGCCGGCTGCAAGGAGAGCACGCGTTCCGCCATGTTCGGGCTCGCCGGGATTCAGGACGCAGTATTCTTCGGGAGCGAGATGCTCGATGCTATGACCGGTGGCGCCCAAATCGTTCATCAGCACAACATCGGCGAGATTTAATTCGCTTGCCAGCGTTTCGGCATCGACGGTCCACGGGAGATTCGTGGCGCGCACGCGATTGTTAATGACCGGACCAGCGACTCCAAATCCGGCTGCGCGAACTTTATCCCCTTTAAGGTGCGGGGCGGCCTGCACCGAGAATTCGCGCACGATCAGATCAAATTGCGCAAAGTCTTTACTTGCAAAGCGCTGCTTGAAGACGGACGTGAGCTTGCCGTCTTTTTCAGAGAAAAGCGCAAGATTGCATTTCGTGCCGCCAACGTCGCCCGCAAGAATCACCTATTCCCCCCGTCATGCTGCCACTCTATATCGCTACCCAGTCTCAAAATCATGGATTGAGCCATTTTCTGCCGTCGCGTTCGAGCAGCAGATCGGATTCGTGCGGGCCCCAGCTTCCCGCGGGATACTCGGGGACCTTGGCGGTTCTCGCAGCGCCCCATACGTCGAGAATAGGATCGACGAGAGACCACGCGGCCTCCACGTTATCGCCGCGATCGAAAAGTGTAGCGTCGCCGCGCAGGCAATCGTTGACCAACGTGGCATAAGCGCTGCGCGATGCTTCGCCAAAACCTTCCTTGTAGCTGAAGTTCATGTTGACGTTTCCGATGCGCATCTCAGTTCCTGGACGCTTGGCGCCGAAGGAAACGGAGATGCCCTCTTCGGGCTGTATGTTGAGAATGAGACGGTTCGGCTCGATGGCACGGTCGCGGAACACGATGTGCGGAGCGCAGCGGAATTGAATCATGATTTCTGTGCTGCGCGTGGCGAGACGTTTGCCGGTGCGCAAGTAAAAGGGCACGCCGGCCCAGCGCCAATTGTCGATCAACAACCGAGCGGCGACAAATGTTTCCGTGCGAGATGTTTGGCTGACTCCCGGTTCCTCGCGATACCCCGGTAAGTGCTTGCCATCCAGCTGCCCCGGCGCGTACTGGCCGCGGACCACGGATTGCGCGACCATCTCCAAATCAAACGGACGAATGGACTGGAGGACCTTGAGCTTTTCGTTTTGGACGGAGGTGGCGTCGAAGGACGCGGGCGGCTCGACGGCCACGAGGGAAGTGAGTTGGAGGACGTGGCTTTGGATCATGTCGCGAAGCGCGCCAGTCGTTTCATAAAACCCGCCACGCCGCTCCACACCGAGTGTTTCCGCCGCCGTGATTTGCACGCAGTCGACGTAGTTGCGGTTCCACAGAGGCTCGAAAATACCATTGCTGAAGCGAAGAACCAGTAAATTCTGGACGGTGTCTTTGCCGAGATAGTGATCGATGCGATAGACCTGCCGTTCTTCGAAAACATTGAGAACGATCTTGTTCAGTTCTTTAGCGGTGGCGAGATCACGGCCAAACGGCTTCTCGATAATGATGCGCACCCAAGAGTTCGGCGATGCGGGACGCGAGAGGCCGGCGCGGCCAAGTTGCTCGACGATGTGGGGATAGACTTCCGGAGGCGTGGAGAGATAGAACAGCCGGTTGCCGCCAAGTTTCTTATCGGCTTCGAGTTGGGCCAGACGCTTTGCGAGTTGCTCATAAGCCTGCGGATCAGAGTAATCGCCGGAGTGGTAGTAGAGACAGGAAGCAAATTCATCCCACTGCTTCGGGTCGACCGGGCCGATCTCCGACATGGTCTTTGCGGCTTCGCCGGTGGTGGCCCGAAAGTTTTCGTCGCTCATCGTTGTGCGGGCGAAACCGATGATCACGTAGCGTGAGCCCAGAGAATTGTGGTTGGCGAGATCGAACATCGCCGGGATCACTTTGCGCTTGGCCAGGTCGCCTGAAGCGCCAAACAACACGACGGCGCAGGGTTCTGCCGTGCCGCCGTAAAGACTTCCAGATCGGTTGGTTTCCTCAGCCATGGGTTCCTCAACTCGTTTGCGCATTTGCCGCGCCTAAGAACGGCGCAGGGAACTATACCTCAACGCCGAGATTTCGCAGCTCGGAACGCAGTTGCTGCGCATTTTCATAGTGAATCACGTTAAACCCCAGACGGCGGGGGCTCTCCAGATTGAGCGACCGGTCGTCGATGAAGGCGCATTGCTCCGGCGGTCGCTGCGTGACCTCCAGGGCGACGCGGAAGATGGTCTCTTCGGGCTTGCGCGAACGTACATAGCAGGAGCTGAAGAAAACGAGAAAGTCTCGGCGTAAGTTAAAAGCCTCAATGCGGTACTGGTTGAGCTCGAAGGGCTCGTTGTTGATGGAACCGATAAAGTATTTGCCGGTGCGGGCGGCGTCGGCAAGGACGGCGCGGGTTTCAGGATATTCTTTCGACTGGGCGAACATGAAAGCGGTGAATTCTTCACGCGTAAACGAACGCGCGCGGTAAAACAGAGTGCGGTCGAGATATTCATTCAGCGTAATTTGGCCGGAATCAAACGCGGGGAAGGAAAGATCGTGCCGATCTTGAAATTCTTCGTAATCGAAGTTGAAAGCAGTGGCAGCCTCGCGGCGTGAGCCGCGGTCCCAGCCGTTGGTAAGAATGACTCCGCCGATGTCCCAGAAGAGCGTGGTGATTTTAGCCAAAAGCGCGGCACCCCAAACCGTGCATTAAAGGCATCCATCATAAACGTTTCGGGCTAAGAAAACACGTGAATGGCTTAGTTCAAACGGTTCAACACTGGAGGATGGCGGGATGCTGGCTACTTCGTTTGAGCTACGAATGACTGGGAAAAGGAAGCCTCGCCGAGACCAAGTTCCCCTCGGCGAGGCATCTGAGCAATTGAGAACAATTCTATTGGTTTTGGTTTGGCTTCGGACTCGCGGCCGGGTTCGTCGGGGCCTGAACTTGAGCCTTGGGCTGAATAGACATCAGCTCGACTTCGAAGACCAGGGTAGCGTTTGGACCGATGCCGCCGCCAGGGCCTCCGCGCACGCCATAGGCAAGATCAGACGGAATAAAAAGTTGCCACTTTGAGCCGACGGGCATGAGCTGCAGGGCCTCCGTCCAGCCCTTGATAACACCGGTCACCGGGAAAGTCGCTGGCTGGCCGCGCTTGTACGAGCTATCAAACTCCGTGTTATCGAGGAGCGTGCCCTTGTAGTTGCAGACAACCGTGTCTGTGGCAGTGGGCTTCGGACCCGTACCTTCTTTCAGGATTTTGTATTGAAGGCCGCTGGGGAGCGCCACGACGCCTTCTTTCGTTTTGTTTTCGGCGAGAAAGGTTTCGCCTTCTTTTTTGTTGGCTTCTCCCTGCACGAGCATTTTCTCTTCCTGCTTTTTGCGGAGGTCGGCCTGCAGCGCAACCATCGTGGCTCGCGCCTCGTCGTCCGTCAGGAGGGGTTTGTTACCGGCCAGTCCATCTTTCATGCCGCGCAAGACAATGGCCGGGTCAACATCGACAGAGTCCTTGTGCATGCTTTTTCCGATATTCAAACCGATGGCGTAACTTGCTTTTTCTTTCTGGGTTTTGAGTGTCAGAACGGTGGATGTGGGTTTTCTTGCCGTTGTCGCGCCTGGTTTGGCCGCTGGCGGCTTGGGAGTCGTTGTTCCCGGAGTCTGTGTAGAGCTCGCAGGAGGAGTCTGTGGAGTGCTAGGCGGGGGAGTCTGTTGTGCTTGCGCATAGCCAAGCACAATCATCCCAGCCGCGATTGATGTAAGCGCTAAAATGAGCGGTTTTCGCATAGTTGTATTGTCACACTGGTTCGCCGTCTCTGCAAACCACCTTTATGCAGTACGGGTCATGAATAATTGATGAACGAAACGCGAACCTTTCCCGAATGGCGGACCACACTAGGCAATTCCTCGAAGTTGCAGTATGTTGAGAATTGGCAATCTCGACGAGGTGATTCGAATGGCAAATGAGTCTTGCGATCCCGCACCGGCCCCAAGCGAGCCCGTCAAGCCCGGGACACGCATGGTGATGTGCGTAAAGTTCGGCAAGGAATTGCCGGGGCTCGACCGCGTGCCGTGGAGCGGAGAGCTGGGGAAGCGAGTCTTCGAAAATGTTTCGAAAGATGCTTGGAAACTTTGGATCGAGCACTCCAAGATGATCATGAATGAGTACCGGCTCAATCCCATTGACCCCAATTCACAAAAAATAATGGGCGAGCAGTTGGAGCAATTCTTCTTCGGCGAAGGCGCCAGACTTCCGGAAGGGTACGTAGCTCCCAAAGCCAAAGGTTAACCCTGTAGGCGCGGGGCTTGTTTACCCTGAAAGGGCCCCGCCCACAAGCCCAAATCCCAGTTAATCAGCCACGGAAGGCAAGCGGCCCGTTGCGGGATGCTCGACGGGCAGGCGCGGCCTCAGCTCAAAATGCAGCTTAGCGTGGGCCGTGCGGATGGCTTCTTCCACTTCTTCGGCAGTTCTTCCTGTTGCGAACAAAAAACCTAAATAGCTTGAACCCTCGGGCCAAGCGGCGATGTAGTCGTGCAGACGTGCCGTGATTTCAAGTGCGCTAATTCCAGTGACCTTATGGGCCGCGTCTTCGCCTGCGATTTTTTCGAGGACTCCGCTCTTGGGGACGGGAATCATCATCACGCCACTGGCGGATTGTTCGCGCGGCCAATCGCTGCCTGCCAGCCTTAGAGCGTGGCGCAACAACAATTCTTCGAGGCCGATGTTTTCGCTTGCTGCATCCGGCGCAAATCGTAGCGCCCGCGCGCAGAGGCCGCCAATGGGCCTCGGCGCAACTTCCAATGGCCAGACGCCATCCTCATTTACACGGAATTCCGCGTGAACGGGACCCTGCGAGAGACCGAGAGCGCGAACTGCATCCACGGCGCAATGTTCGATTTCACGCTGCTGCACATCGGCAAGGCGCGAGGGCGTGATGTAGATAGTCTCTTCGAAATATGGACCTTCCAGAGGATCGGGCTTGTCAAAAATGGCGAGGACGCGCAGCTTGCCATCCGTTAGCAGGCCTTCCACCGCCGCTTCCCTTCCCGGTATGTATCCTTCGACGAGCATTTGATCGAGATTCGGTTCGCGGGTCGCGCGGATTTCCGGCGAGTCCAGCAGGCGGCGGATTCGGGTGGCAGCGGTTATAAATTCTTCGCGGGAATTTGCGCGCACCACGCCCTGACTGGCGGAAAGCGAAAGCGGCTTTGCGACGCAAGGATACACAATGCCGAGCAGAGATGGCTCCGGCGTGGGACTGAGCGAGACAGAGCGAAACCACGGTACGCGCAGACCGGCTGCGCGAAAGACTTCCCGCATGCGCAATTTGCTGCGGCAAGCTTCGACGGCGGCGGGATGGTTGTAGAGAATCCCCAGCCCTCGCGCGACGTGGGACGCTGCAACGGCCGGACGGTCGCCGAGAGCAAGAATTCCATCGATGGTGTGATGTTGATCGCGCACTGCTTGCAGTACTGCATGAGCTGCCGCGTCCGGCGATTCGAAATGAACGGGGATGGCGCGATCCCCCCAGGGATCCTCGAGTTGGCGGCAACGATCCGTGACAAACACTAGCTGGACGCCGAGCTTGCGCGCTGCTTCGTCGAAGCTGCGCGTTTGATAGCCAAGCTTGGCGGTGAAGATGAGGAGTCGCGGCATTTTTATTTTGAAGGCGCGCCGGGCTTTTCACTAGACGCAACTGCCGGTGGCCGGCATCGGTTCTTCTATCTTTTTCGAGACTTCGCCAATCGAAACAAACTGTTCGCGTGTTGGTTCGGCGCAGCAATACCACGGCTCGCTGAGAAAAGGGATGGCTGCGGTCTCTCGCGATAAAGAAAGAACAGGAGCGTGGAGTTCCGCGGCCGCGTGTGCTGCTTTCCAGATTCGCTCGAAGACCGCGCGACGAGATTCTTTTCTGCGATCGCCCTCGGCCGCGATGGCTTGCACCGTCCCGCTGAGAACGTCCACGCGAGGGTCGGCATGCTTCCAGGGGTAGAAGAGCGATTCCGGATCAAAAGTGCCGATATTCCGCCGAACTTCCTCCAATTCGAGCAGACGCGAACCTTCGGGGATCAGCAGGCGGATGCCAAGCTGGATCGGGGCAACATTTTCCACCAGTGATTCGGAATGGATCACCCGCAGCAGATCGAGATAACTGTCCAGTGTCGTCCATTGGGTGAAAGGCACGAACGTGGGGTGAAGAATCATGCCGAGAGCTCGGAAAGCGTGAACGACATGCAGGAAATCTTCGCGCGTATGGCCCTTGTCGAGAGCGCGGAGCACAGCGTCATCCAGATATTCCACCGCGCTGATGACGAAGAGACAGCCGGTGTCTCTCAGCTTTGGCAGGTGCGCCTCGTATTTCTTCAAGTGCTCGATTTTTATAGTCACGTCGTAAGTTACATTGGGAAACTCACGGTGAAATTCTTCGCCAAGCTCCATCGCGTGACGAATGCCGTTAAAAAAATCCGGATCGCCGAAGGAAATGTGCTGCGCGCCGGCGGCCACTTGATTTCGAATGTCCTGCATCACGACGTCGCGACTGACGATTCGGAAGACCCCTTTATAAACCGGTACGATTGGGCAATGGCGGCAAAGATGTTTGCAGCCACGGCTGGCTTCCGTGGAACCGACGAGGCGGAATCCGCCGCCCGGAACAATGAGATGGGCGTACTTGTCGATGGATGGCATTTCCGAACGGTCTGGAACTTCGAAGGTGAGGCGTTCCAAGGACACAAGAGGAGCTGCGTATGCCAAAGCCTTGCATGGATCAGAGCCATTCATGCGGGTTTTCAGGCGCTCAGCGAGTTGAGTGAGTTCGCGCTCGAATTCGCCGCCGAGGATGGTCGCGACGCCCAGCGCTCGCAGATAGTCCGCGTTCATCGGCGCGTACAGGCCATAGCAGCACAGTTCAGCGAGGGGATTCAATTCGCGCAAGACCGGGATCAGTTTTGCAGCCAGACGTGTGGCTGTGTGCATCGGCAAGTAAATGGCGACCAACCCAGCTTCGTGAACCGCCGATTCGTCGAGCGACTGACGCGAAAGATCGAGGCAGGCGACCTCGTGCCCGCGCTTGCGGAGCCAGGCTGCAGGCGATGCGAGCCCAAATGGCTGACGGCCCAGCTCGTAAGTCGAAATCAGAACAATGTTCACGTGTTTAACAGTATAGCTGGCCATCCGCCGTAAGGAATCGTTTTCGGTTATCATAAAGGGCTGATGAACTGACGGAAAGGACGGCGAGAATGGCCATTGCCGCAGGGAATTCCTTCGGAACGCGCGACAAATTGAACGTTGGCGCGCAATCATTCGATATTCACCGGCTCGAGTTGCTTGAAAAAAGGATCTCCTGCCATCTGGCGAAGCTTCCGTTTTCTCTCCGTATCCTTCTCGAAAATCTTTTGCGCTGCGAGGACGGGCGTTTTGTGCGGCCCGATGATATTCGCGCCCTGGCGAACTGGACACCGGGAGCCCCGGAAAAAGAGATCGCGTTCATGCCGGCGCGCGTTCTGCTGCAGGATTTTACCGGCGTGCCCGCCGTGGTCGATTTGGCAACCATGCGCGAGGCCATCAAACGCATGGGCGGCAATCCGAGACTAATCAATCCTCTATTCCCCGCCGAGTTGGTCATCGACCATTCTGTGCAAGTCGACAACTTCGGCAGCGCAAACGCATTTGGTTTGAATGCCGAACTGGAATTCCAGCGAAACATCGAACGCTACGCCTTTCTGCGCTGGGGTCAGACCGCGTTTCAGAATTTCAAGGTCGTGCCGCCGGATACGGGCATCTGCCATCAAGTGAATCTTGAATATCTCGCTCGCGTTGTTTGCGCAATGCCTTCGGGAAGCAGGGTGGAAGCTTATCCGGATTCCGTGGTGGGCACGGATTCGCACACCACGATGGTGAATGCGCTCGGCGTGTTCGGCTGGGGCGTGGGAGGCATCGAGGCAGAGGCGGCAATGCTTGGCCAGCCGTCTTCGATGTTGATTCCGGACGTAGTCGGCTTCCGCTTGCACGGAGAACTTCACGAAGGCGCCACCGCCACCGATTTGGTGCTGACAGTGACGGAAATGCTGCGCAAGAAAGGCGTCGTTGGCAAATTTGTGGAGTTCTGCGGGACCGGGCTTTCCAGTTTGAGCGTGCCGGACCGCGCGACGATCGCGAACATGGCGCCAGAGTATGGCGCGACGATGGGCTTCTTCCCAGTCGACGAAGAAACTCTCGCCTACCTGCAATTTACGGCACGCGGCGCCGAACAGATCGCGCTTGTTGAAGCCTATTGCAAAGAGCAGATGCTGTTCCGCACGGATGAAATGGAGGATCCGATTTTCAGCGACAAATTGGAGTTGGACCTCGGAACGGTCGAGCCGACGGTTGCGGGGCCGAAACGCCCGCAAGATCGCGTGTCGTTGCGCAACGCAAAGAGTTCTTTCACCAAAGTTGTGGAAGGAACGCCGGACAAACACGTGGCTGTGAAGAATAACGGCGACTCGTTTGATCTTTCGAGCGGCGCGGTGGTGATCGCCGCTATCACCAGCTGCACAAATACTTCCAATCCATCGCTGATGCTGGGAGCGGGCTTGCTAGCGAAGAAAGCGGTGGAGCGCGGCCTGCACGTGAAGCCCTGGGTCAAGACCAGCCTCGCGCCAGGTTCGAAAGTCGTGACGGATTATCTCGATGCTTCGGGATTGACGAAGTATCTCGAAAAGCTGAACTTTCATCTCGTCGGATATGGTTGCACGACGTGCATCGGGAACAGCGGACCATTGCCCGAAGCGATTGGCGCGGCGATTAAGGACAACAATCTGGTGGCCGTGGCCGTCCTCAGCGGCAATCGAAACTTTGAAGGGCGAATCCACCCGCTGGTGCGTGCGAACTATTTGGCGTCGCCGCCGCTGGTCGTGGCCTACGCACTGGCAGGGCGCATGGACATGGACTTAACGACTGAATCGCTTGGCTCTGATTCCGCGGGCAAGGCGGTTTATCTGCGGGATATTTGGCCCACGCCCCAGGAAATTGAATCAACGGTGCGCGATTCCGTGACGAGCGAAATGTACAGCAAAGAATACGCCAACGTGTTTGAAGGCGACGCGCACTGGAAGTCCATGCCCGTTCCTGAAGGCGATTTGTACAAGTGGGATCCAAAGTCCACGTACATCAAACAGCCGCCATTTTTCGAAAATATGCCGAAGACGCCGCCGGCTCTTGCGGATATTCATAGCGCGCGTGTCCTCGCGATACTCGGCGATAGCGTGACCACAGACCACATTTCGCCCGCGGGGTCGATTCCGGTCGATTCACCCGCCGGAAAATATTTGATCGCGAACGGCGTGAAGCCGCATGAGTTCAATTCCTATGGAGCGCGGCGCGGGAATCATGAAGTGATGATGCGCGGAACGTTTGCGAATATCCGGCTGCGCAACCAACTCGCTCCCGGTACGGAAGGCTGCTGGACACTCTTCCTGCCGGGCAATGAGAAGATGACGATTTACGATGCCGCGGTGAAGTATCGCGAAGCGGGCGTGCCGCTGGTTGTGCTCTCCGGAAAAGAATACGGATCGGGATCCTCGCGCGATTGGGCGGCAAAAGGAACGCGGTTGCTCGGCGTGCGCGCGGTAATTGCGGAAAGCTACGAGCGCATCCACCGAAGCAATCTGGTTGGCATGGGCGTGCTGCCGCTGGAATTCAAGCCGGGCGAAAATCGCGAGACACTCGGGCTGACAGGACAAGAGGTCTTCGAGATCGAAGGCGTCGCGTCACTCTCGCCTAAGAAAGCGATCACTGTTCGGACCAAGTCGGGCGATGGATCGTCCAAGACGTTCAGCGTGATCGCCCGTGTAGATACCCCGGAGGAAGTCTCCTACTACCATCACGGCGGCATCTTGCAGTATGTTCTACGGCAGATGCTGTAGGCCAGGAACCGCCGCGTTTACCGGCTGCAATCGATTGGGAGGATGTGAGTGCTTCAGCGCTGTTTTCTTATTTTCTGTCTGTTCCCTTTCTTCTCTTCTTCTGTAATCGCTCAGCAAGCTCCTGCCCCAGCCGCAGTCACCGTGATTCGTGCTGGGAAGCTTGTTGATGTGGATGCTGGCCGCGTCCTCAGCAACCAGATAATCGTTATACGCAGCGGCAAGATCGAAGCGATTGGAGAAAATCCTACCGTGCCAGCAGGCGCTACCGTCATCGACCTCTCGAAAATGACCGTGCTCCCCGGCCTCATCGATTGCCACACGCACCTGGCCGACGGGGCGCGCGACCCCGATCCGATTTCTCAGCTGAAAAAGACTGCGGCGCAAGTCGCACTCGAATCCGTGCCCAACGCGCGCATCACACTGGAATCCGGATTTACCACTGTGCGCGACGTTGGGGTGTACCGCGCGCTCGGCGACGTAGCGCTGCGCGATGCGATCAATCAAGGCTATATCGTGGGTCCGCGAATGTACGTTGCGGGAGCCTATATCACCATCACCGGTGGCGCCGGCGCGATGACGGGATTCGCTCCCGACATTCAGCTTCCCTGGGATTTGCACTACGGCGAAGCGAACAGTCCGTGGGAAGTTCGGCAGAAAGTGCGGTTGCTCGCGCACGACGGTGTGGACCACATTAAAGTGTTGTCCACTGGCGCCGTGCTTACGCACGGGAGCAATCCAAGCTCGGTCGAGTTCACTCCCGAAGAACTCGAAGCGGCCGTGGACGAGGCCAAGCATTTCGGTCTTCGCGTCGAAGCGCACGCACACGCTCCCGAAGGCATCAAGAATGCGATCCGCGCAGGGGTTGCTTCGGTCGAGCACGCCACGCTGATCGACGACGAAGGCATTGCCCTGGCGAAAGCGCGCGGCACGTACCTCGACATGGATATCTATGACGAGGAATGCATCCAGGAAGACGGCAAGAACGGCGGCGCTCCGGCGGATTTTCTTGAGCACGATCGAGGTTTGGGGGAAGCGCAGCGCCAGCGTTTCACGAAGGCTCTTCGCGCGGGCGTGAAAATGTCGTTTGGCACGGATGCAGGCGTCTGCCCTTACAATGCAGCGCCGCGCCAGTTTGCGTTCATGGTGAAGTACGGCATGACCCCGATGCAGGCCATCCAGGCGGCCACGCACAACGCGGCCGATCTGCTGGGAAAATCGGATTTGTTCGGCTCCATCCAGCCGGGGAAGCTCGCCGACATCATTGCGGTGCCGGGCGATCCGCTCACCGATGTTCGCGTCCTGGAGCATGTGAGCTTTGTGATGAAAGAAGGAAAGATTTACAAACAATAGAACGGCCTAAAAAGAACTTTTCGAGAGAGTCTGCAAGTCGCTGAGAAAAGAGGCAGCTAGGCTGCCGCACTCCATATCGCTTTGCCGGACTAAGTGCGGCCCTCGCGCTTCTGCGCTACCACCAATCCTCTCGGCGTCGGTAAGAGAACAACGGAGATTAGGCCTTCCGCTTCCAGTTTGAGTGCGCCTTCGCGGACCGTTTTCATCAGCGAACTCGCATCGTGCATGAGGATGAGGCCGTGCGGGTTCATCTGCGGGAGAAACTTGCGGACTTCCTGCTCGCGAAGCGGCGCATCGCTATCGCAAAAGAGGAGATCGATGCGGCCTTCGATTTTCATGTCCAGGCTGGATTCATTGCGTGCGTCGATCCACTGGCCGAGACCGGAAGAAGCAAAGCGCTGCTGCGCGAGTGTGAAAACTTTCGCATCGTACTCGCAGGTGATGACGCGGCCGAAACCGTTGGCCTTGAGCCCTTCGGCGATGCGCAGGGTGCTTAGTCCGGAAAAGGTGCCGGTCTCCACGACGAGTTCCGGCTTGATCGTGGTGACAATCGCTTTCAAGAAATCGAGCACCTCGACTTCGGCGCTCATCGAATCGTACATGTGCCAGCGCTCAGGATGCGGACATTCCGGCGTAGGGCGATGGTATTCGGGCTGGAGAACATCACCGCGCGAGACGATATGCTCTACGATGCGATGCTCTTTTTTCTCTCCGTGGAATTGGCTCTTAATACGCCAAAGTAACACCGCGCCAAGAAGGATGGAGAACAAACTTGCCGTTTGGGCATTGGACATGCCGAAAAACGAGCGCGGATTGATGCGAATAAATTCAATAAGGAAGCGGGCGATGCCAGTGAGAATCAGGTAATTGCAAAAGACTTCGCCTTTGGCTTTGGGACCTTTGAGGGACTTCGTGCCCATGTGCCAAAGGAAGGCGGCAATGGCGAGCCAGATGAAAAATTCGTAGAGCGGAGTCGGATGCACTCGCTGTGTTGTGGGGACAAGCCCGTTTGGAAAACTCATGCCCCAGGGAAGCGAAGTCGGGATGCCGTAGTCTCCGTCTCCAGAGAGTAAACAGCCGATGCGGCCGATGGCGTAACCGACGCAGGCAGCGGGCGAGCAGATGTCCAGAAATTCAAGAACGGGAATTTTCCACCAGCGCGCCAAAATCACAAGAGCAATGAAGCCACCCAGAAACCCGCCAAACCAGGCAAAACCGTAGCGGCTGAAGAGCTGCGGCCACGGGTCCGCGAAGAACTCGTGCGGACTTTCCAGAACGTGGTAAAGCCTCGCGCCAATCAGACCGGCCAGCCCCGCGATTCCGATGATCAAGAAGCCTTCGTCTCTTTCGTTCCAGGCGGAAGTCCTTTGGAGCTGCGACCTGCGGCGATTGAAATCGGCCTGTAAAACATACGCGGCGGTAAGCATGCCGAGGGCAACCATCAGCCCAAAAGTCGGGATGGCCAACGGCCCTAGATGCAAGAAAGGGATCATAGATGCGTGCGCGTCAGACTCCTTCGAGAGTATACATGACACTGTGCGCGCGCTCGGAGTGCTCGGGTGTTCACAGCGCACCAGAACCGAGACTGAATACTCATTTCGCGAGCACTGGAATGGGTGGAGCGGGACGGCGGTGCAGGATTGCGCCCATGATGAGCCAAATGGCAAGGGCTATCCACTCGGCATGCGTGAAGTGTCCCGGTAAGGTGGGGATCAGCTTCATCAGGAGGAGAAGCAAGGAAACGCAGATTCCGAGACCAGTGATGAAGCGCATGCTCAGACGCGGCTCGACGAGCCAGAAGGAGAGGCAGGCGGCTAGCCAGCCGAGGGCGGAGGCCATGGAGCCGACTTCGGTAACGGGAACGAGGATGGCGTCGCCGAGGAGCAAAGCGATTAGGGTCCCTACAGTGATGCCAATGACGGCGACGGACGGCGTGGAGAATTTTTCATGGATGGTGGCGAAGGCTGGCGCTACCGTGCCACGGCGGGCGAAGGCGAAGAGGAGGCGGGTGGAAGCGGCGAAATTGCCGTTGAAGCACTGGAAGAGACCGAAGAGCGCCATGACAAGAATGAGTTGAACGGGCCAGTGCTTGCCGATGCCATGTTCGAAGGCGATGGCAGTGGCGAAGCGTTTGCCGAGAAGGGATTGCCAGGGCGCGATATAAGCGACGGCGGCAATGGAGAGGGCGTAGAAAAGGGCGCCGACTCCGAGAGCAAGAGCGATAGCTTGCATGTAGCTCTTCTGACGGAAATCGGGGTTGGCTTCTTCGGCGTATTTGGGGACGGATTCGAAACCGGTTAGGAAATACGGGACGATTTGGAGAGTGAGGAGGATGGAGAGGAATGGAGTGGGGTGGAAAACGGGATGAAGATTGGCGGGGGCGCCGCGAAAACCGCTGATGGCGAGGAGAGCGACGAAAATAACGAGGACCAGGCTCGTCATGGCTTTCTGGAAATTGGCACTGAGGCGGATGCCGCGGTAGTTGATGGTAGCGAGGAGGAGAGTGAGCGCGATGCCGAGGATGAGGCGAGGGAGAAAGACGGGCTGGCCAGCGACGCGATAGAGCTCGAAGAAATCGAGCCACGGGAAAATATAGGCGGCGATTTTTCCGAGGGCGACGGCTTCCCAAGGGCAGACGATGAAGTAGGCGAGGAGCATCATCCAGCCGGTGAAATAGCTGACGATGGGAGGGAAAACCTGGGCGGTGTAGGCGGCTTCGCCGGCGGCGTCGGGAAGACGCTTGACCCATTGGCCGTAGACGTAGCCGACGGGAAGAAGAATGATGCCGCCGATGCCAAAACCGAGAGCGGCACCAATCGGACCGCCGCGGCCGAGCCAATCGTCCATGAGGACGAGCCAGCCGGTACCAATCATGGTGCCGAAGGCAAGAGCAAAGTAATCGTGCAGGCGAAGTTTGCGCGCGAGGATCGGCATTTAAAGGACGCAGAGCAATTCGTAAAGCAGATTGGCGGCAAGGAGCGAAGTGATTTCGCCGGTGTCGTAAGGCGGGGAGACTTCGACGAGGTCGCAGCCGATAATGTTTAGGCCGCGGAGAGCGCGAACGAGTTCGAGAATTTGAATGCTGGTGAAGCCACCGACCTGCGGAGTGCCCGTGCCGGGGGCGTAGGCGGGATCGACACAGTCGATATCGAGAGTGACGTAGACGGGTTTGTTGCGGAAGGCGCGGAGATGGCGCTGAACGACGGGCAAACCCTTT
>DATEQG010000095.1:0-3502 GCA_035272765.1 Candidatus Acidiferrum sp. | reverse complement strand
TGCCATAAATCCCGCGATGCGTCCTGGATGGTTGCCGGATCATGCGTGGTCATCAGCGCCCGCACATTCGGCAGGTCGGCGAGCAGCGCCGCCGAGCGCTCGAGCGTCCCTTCCCTCTGCTTTTGAAAGCTGTGAAATGCGGAAACGGAATTTTCGAGGTCGCGCTGGATTCCGACGCGCACCTCTTGCTGCACGGTGTGCCGCACCACCAGCAGCGTCGTCAATGTCAATGCCGCCGATACCACCACCATGGAAAGCAGGAACTTGGTCCGCAACCGAATTCCGCCCATGGTAAAACCTCGAAAGGATTACAGGATATAGGTTACAAAAAAGTCAGAGGTGCGAGGTCGGATTGCAGAGGTAAAGCCGGTGTGATTTTCAGCTCTGCAATCTGACTTCTTACCTCTGACCTCGCTCCCGCTATGGCACAAATTTGTAACCCGAACTGTGCACGGTCCGGAAGTGCAATGGGTTCGCGGGATCTTTCTCCAGCTTCTGCCGCAGCCGCAGAATGTGATTATCCACCGTGCGCGTACTCGGGTAATTCTGATATCCCCAAACCAGGTTCAGCAACTCCTCGCGTGATAACACGCGCTCCGCGTTCTGGATCATGAACTTCAGCACCTTGAATTCCTGCGAAGTCAGCGTCACCGGGTTTCCTTCGCGCCACAATTCCATCTTGGTGAAGTCAATTCTTACGTCGCCAAATTTGAAGGTTTCCGTCAGCGGAATCCGCGCCGACCGCCGCATTGCCGTGCGCACTCGCGCCAGAAGTTCGCGCGGACTGAAGGGCTTGGTCACGTAGTCATGTGCGCCCAACTCCAGCAGCAGCACCTTGTCCATCACTTCCGTCTTCGCACTGAGAATAATGATCGGCAACGAGGGCGCTGCCTGGCTGATTTCCCGGCACACGTCCTGCCCCGGCGTCCCCGGCAAACTCAAGTCCAGCACCAGCACAGAGGGCGCCGCCGCGCGAAACATCTCCAGTCCTGCTGCGCCGTTCCCCGCAATATCCACCGCAAAGCCTTCGGCTTCAAACAATCGCTTTAGAGCTTTTTGCACGGCACGATCATCCTCGATCACCAGGATCCGCTCCGAACCAGCGGGAACCGCGTCCATCGTCGTTGTCCCTGAAGCTACGTTCTTGGTCACGACCACCCCCACGCCGTAATTGCCATGAATCATATCCCTAAACTCTAGCGTGCTATCGGGTTAATGGCACATTTAGGGGAAGAGAGTGACATCAATTTGACAATTTGTTGACAAATGCCAAAAGTCAAAGACGGCGGGAAGACTGAAGACAGTCAGTTGGGCAAGAAATGGCTCCTCAGGTAGGACTCGAACCTACAACCCTCCGGTTAACAGCCGGATGCTCTGCCATTGAGCTACTGAGGAGTGGGAGCACGCTTTGATGCGCGCTGGCATAATCAACGAAATCATATCAGAGGCAACACCGGATTGGAAACTCGCGGGCCTATAGAGTCATTTCAGCATTGAGTCAGTTCAATGCTTCAATGTCTCAATGATTCAATGCCTCAATCATTCAATTCGCCGGTTCTGCTAACCTATTTCTCGGGGTTCCGTCCACAGACAGCAGTGAGGTGTTTATGCTGGGAGGTTCGCGTTTGCTCATTTCCCCCCTGATTCTTCTCGTCGGTGTCGTTGCCGTGGTCTATGCCGAGGATTCCCGATCCGAAAATTCCACCGCTTCTTCTAGCCCCTCCAGCCCTCCGAAAGCCAAAATGGCCCCGGTCGAAGACACTGTCCAAGGGCATAAGATCGTCGATCGCTACCGCTATCTGGAAAACCCGAACGATCCCGCCACCAAACTCTACGTCGAGCAGGAACTCGCCTACACGCGCTCCATTCTCGACCCGCTCCCCGGACGCGACAAAATCAATGCGCGCCTCTCGCAATTGCTTGAGATCGGCACCGTCGGAACTCCGCAGATGGGTGACACGTATTATTTCCACACCCGTCGCGAAGGCAACCAGAACCAGCCTATCCTTTATGTGCGCGAAGGCTTGAAGGGCGACGATCGAATCCTGCTCGACGTCAACCAACTCGCCGCCGACGGAACCATTGCGCTCGACTGGTGGTACGCCTCGGAAGACGGCAAGTACGTTGCTTATGGGACTTCGCCCAGCGGCTCCGAGATCAGCACCCTGCGCGTGATCGAGACTGCCACCGGCGAGCTGTTGCCCGATTCGATCGAACGGACACGGGCCGCCAGCCTTGCCTGGAAGCGCGACAATTCCGGATTCTTCTACACTCGCTATCCCAAGAAGGGAGATGTCCCAGAAGGGCAGGAGGTGTACAACCGGCACGTGTTCTACCACGCTCTCGGCGCCGATCCGGCACAGGACACGCTGATTTTCGGCGTCGGCCGCGATCCCGAGTGGTGGCCGAATGTCAGCCTTTCCGAAGACGACCGCTGGCTACTGATCAACGAAGAGCACGGCTGGACCAAGACGCAGATGTTCCTCCAGGATCTTTCTTCGAAAAATCCTCCCGTCGAAATCACCACGGGCAAGGATTTCCTCTATGGCGCGGACTTCTACCAAGGCAAACTCTATATCACCACCAACGAAGACGCACCCCGCTATCGCGTTTTTGTTGCCGACGCGACCAATCCCAAGCGCGAAAACTGGAAAGAGATAATTCCGCAGTCGGACGCCGTGTTGCAAGGCGCGAGCGTGACCGGCGGCAAGCTGCTGGCGCAGTTCGAGCACAACGCGACTTCCGAATTGAAACTATTCGCGCTCGACGGCAAGAAGCTTGCCGACATTCCGCTGCCTACCATCGGAAGTGTTGTCAGCACTTCCGGCCGCTATGATCGGAACGAAATCTTTTTTGGATTTCAATCCTTTACCGTGCCGCCTTCAATCTACCGCGCTGACTTGACCAAAGTTGACTTCAGCGACCTGAAAAGCGCGCTCTGGGCCAAGGTTGATGCTCCCTCCATCGATCCTTCCGCCTATGACGTGCAGCAGGTTTGGTACGCCTCGAAAGACGGCACGAAAGTCCCGATGTTTGTCGTGAGCAAGAAAGGAATCGAGAAGAACGGCAAAAACCCAACATTGTTGACTGGCTACGGCGGTTTCAACGTCTCGCTGACGCCAACTTTCAGCCGCAGCATGTTTCTCTGGATGGAGCACGGCGGCATTTCCGCGGTCGCCAACCTGCGCGGTGGCGCGGAATTCGGCGAAGACTGGCATCGCGCCGGCATGCTGGAGAAAAAACAGAACGTGTTCGATGACTTCATCGCCGCCGCCGAATATCTCATCGCGCGGAAATACACAGATAAGGATCATCTAGCCATTCAGGGCGGATCGAATGGCGGCCTGCTCATGGGAGCGATGATCACGCAGCGGCCCGACCTGTTTCGCGCCGTGGTATGCGCTGTCCCGCTGCTCGATATGCTGCGCTATCAGAACTTTCAGATTGCCAAGCTTTGGATTCCCGAGTACGGCTCCGCCGAAGACGCCAAGCAGTTCGAGTG
>DATEQG010000094.1:0-17156 GCA_035272765.1 Candidatus Acidiferrum sp. | reverse complement strand
ACGCCAAACGAAGCTCGCGCGAAAACGGGGAACGGAATGCCGTAGCGCGTTCCCGCATGCGCGTTCAGCAGCATCGGAATCAGTACAAGCACGTTACCCAGAAAAACCGTGAAGAGCGCCTGCTTCCAGCTCATGCCGCCGGCAATCATTCCGCTCGCAAGCAAGTACGTCGGAATGTTCACGCTCATGGAGATCCAAAGCGCGGCGTAATTGTAGGTGCCCCAGGTTCGACGATCGGGCGAGACGGGTGCCAAGTCTTCGTTGTAAAGGGAACTGGTGCGAATCGTCTCCGCAGCCAGCGAGCCGGCCTGTGCGTCAGTCATCTTGAGTGTCCGCTCTCGTCAGCATGGATTCGGTTCGGGCAAAACGGCCTTTCGAGGGAGCGCTCTTTCTCAGTCTGCGGCTTGGGAGCTGGATGCCGTGCGCGTAATTTCTCCGTAGGATTCCGGCCGCCGGTCGCGGTAAAACTGCCAGGTATCGCGCACCTTTTGAATTTCGTCTAGGTTCAGTTCGGCGACCAGCAATTCGTCCTTGTCGCGGCTGGCCTGTGCCACAATCTTTCCTCGCGGATCGCAGAAATAGCTTTTTCCATAAAATTCACCGATTTTCCAGGGAGCTTCCGTGCCAACTCGATTGATGGCCGCGACGAAGTAAGCATTGGCCACCGCGTGGGCCGGCTGCTCCAACTCCCACAAATACTCGGAAAGTCCCGCAACGGTCGCCGATGGGTTGTAGACAATCTCCGCGCCATTCAATCCGAGAATCCTGGCGCCCTCCGGAAAATGGCGGTCGTAGCAAATGTAGACACCAACGCGCGCGTAGCGCGTCTCAAAAACCGGATAGCCTGCATTTCCCGGGGTGAAATAAAATTTCTCCCAAAAGCCTGGGTGGCAATGAGGAATGTGGTGTTTGCGATACTTTCCGAGGTAACGCCCATCCGCATCAATCACCGCAGCCGTATTGAAATAAACTCCCGTCATCTCCACTTCGTAGATCGGTACGACTAACACCATTTGGTGCTGTTTCGCGAGTTTCTGCATGCGCGCAATGGTGGGGCCATTCGGCACAGGCTCGGTCAATTCGTACCAGCGCGTCTGCTGTTCCGCGCAAAAATAGGGCCCGTAAAACAGCTCCTGCAACCCGAGGATCTGCACCTTTTTCTTCGCGGCGCTGGCGATCAACTGCTCGTGCTTCGCCATCATTTTTTGTTTGATTTGAGCGAGAGAAAATTTCTCCGGCGACCATTCACAACTGGCCTGAATGAGGCCGCAGCGCACTACACGGGCCATGAGTACCTCCCCACGAAGCTCTTCACGAAATGCTGGCGAAAGTTTACCCCGTGCCCGGTCACCTCACAAGGACTAGAAGCCGCAAGGTGCGGAGAGCACGAGCGTGTCCAACGGTCGCTGTGGGGCAAGTGGGCGCGTCTGGTTGAAAGACTCTGAACCTTGCCTCCGCTGCCTGGATTGAGTTTTCTCGCGATTCGGTTCATAGTTCTCCCCGGTGATTAGCATTCATAAAATGGTCTTTGCTGCGGATAGGAACTTGAACTAATCAGCTGTGAGCCGCGCGCGATTTGTTTTCTGCTGCGCCATTCAATATTTCCCTATGAGGTGCTTCGTGAATCGCATGAAACTACACTCGATAGTTGCGCTTATCCTGCTCTGCATATTCCCAACCGCGCCGGCCACCAAAGCGCAGCAGTATCCCGAGAGCACCTACCAGGAACTTCGTTGGCGCATGATCGGTCCGACTCGCGGCGGGCGAACCCGTGCCTCGTGCGGCGTGCCGAGCCAGCCAAATGTTTTCTATGTCGGCGCGGTGAACGGCGGCGTCTGGAAAACAGACGACTCCGGCCGCACCTGGACGCCCATTTTCGACGATCAGCCTTCGCAAGCCGTTGGAGCAATCGCCGTGGCTCCTTCGGATCCGAATACCGTCTACGTTTCCAGCGGTGAAGGCCTGGCTCGCCCCGATCTCGCGGTCGGTGACGGAATCTACAAATCCACCGACGCGGGCAAGACCTGGACTCATCTCGGCCTTCGCAACAGTCAGGGCATACCGACACTTGCCGTCGATCCGCGCGATCCGAATCGTGTTTTCGCCGCAGCGCTAGGTCATCCCTACGGGCCAAATGAAGAGCGCGGGATCTATCTCTCGACCGATGGCGGCCAAAATTGGCAGAAAGTTCTTTCCAATAGTGAAAACGTCGGAGGTTCGGACGTCCAGATTGACCCCACAAATCCGGAAGTAGTTTACGCAGCGCTTTGGGAGTTGCGGCTCGGTCCTTGGGAAGACGGAAATCAGTACAACGGACCGGGAGGCGGGCTCTTCAAATCAACCGACGGAGGCAAGACTTGGCATGCGCTGGCCAACGGACTGCCAAAAGTTATCATCCAGGTCAATCTCACTATTGCGGCCAGCCAACCAAGCAGGCTGTACGCCAGCGTGGCCGGCTCGCGCGATGCAAACGTTCCCGGAAACGAGGTCGGAATTTATCGCTCCGACGACGCGGGCGAAAACTGGCAACGCATCACGACCGACCCGCGGCCAGCCGGGCGCATCGGTGGCGGCGATCTGCCGATGCCAAGAGTCGACCCGAAAAATCCCGACACCGTCTATTTCACAAGCACGGTGACGATGAAATCCACGGATGGCGGCAAAACGTGGATGAGTTTCCGCGGCGCTCCCGGCGGCGACGACTATCAAAATATGTGGATCAACCCGAATGATCCAAACATTATTTTGCTCGTTGCCGATCAAGGCGCGCTCGTGAGCGTCAATGGCGGGAATACGTGGAGCACCTGGTACAACCAGCCGACAGCGCAGCTTTATCACGCCGCGACGAGCAACTCGTTTCCCTATCTGGTTTGCGGCGGACAGCAGGAAAGCGGCTCGGTGTGCGTTTCCAGCCGCGGCAACGATGGCGAAATTACCTTCCGCGACTGGCATCCCGTCGGCGTTATCGAATATGGGTATGCCGCACCGGACCCGCTTAACCCTGACATTATTTATGGAGCCGGCAGGCGCGAGGTTTCCAAATATTCCTTGAAAACGGGCCAGGTACAAAATGTGGCGCCCATTCCCGTCGCTGATCCCAAGTATCGCGCCGATCGCACACAACCCATTCTTTTCTCCCCGATCAATCCTCACATCCTGTACTACGCAACGAACTTTCTTTTCGAAACTACGGATGGTGGAAACACCTGGAAGACCATCAGCCCGGATCTTGCACGGGAACATCCCGGCATCCCCGCGAGCGTTGGAAATGCCGCCAGCAAAGACGCCAACGCCGACAAACAACGCGGCGTCATCTATTCCTTGGCTCCCTCGTTCAAGTCTCTGAACACGCTGTGGGCCGGCACCGACGACGGCCAGATTTGGAACACGCGCGACGCCGGGGTCAATTGGAAAAACGTGACTCCGCCCGAACTGACGCCGTGGAGCAAGGTGTCGCAGCTCGTCGCTTCACACTTCGATGACGAGACCGCCTACGCTTCCGTAAGCCGTTTTCGCATTGACGATCAACATCCTTACATCTATCGCACGCACGATGGTGGAAAAACCTGGAAGCTCATCACCACCGGCATGCCGGACAATTCGCCCGTGGACACCGTGCGCGAAGACTCCGTTCGCAAAGGTCTTTTGTTTGCTGGCACGGAAACCAGCGTGTGGGTGTCCTTCGATGACGGCGACCACTGGCAAAGCCTCCAACTCAATTTGCCGCACTGCTCGATGCGCGACCTCTGGATTCATGACGACGACCTGATCGTAGCCACGCACGGCCGCTCGTTCTGGATTCTGGACGACATTACACCGCTGCGTCAGATCACGGAATCGCTGCAGAAGTCGCCGGCACTGCTTTTCAAGCCGGGCGCGGCCTACCGTGTAATGCGCGATACTAATACGGATACGCCCATTCCGCCTGACGAACCCACGGCTAAAAATCCTCCCGATGGCGCCATCCTCGATTATTTCCTCGCGCAGCCTGCGGATGGTCCCCTCAAGATCGAGATTCTCGATGCACAATCCAAGGTGGTGCGGCGCTACTCCAGCACGGATAAGGCGGAAATCACCGAGGAAGATATCGCCAAGCAACTGATTCCGCCTTACTGGGTCCGCATGCCAAGAACTCTTGCGACGACCGCGGGTATGCACCGATGGGTGTGGGACCTGCACTACACGACGCCGGTTTCTACGCGCTATGACTATCCGATCGCCGCGATTCCCGGAGACACTCCGCGCTTGCCTCAGGGTCCGACCGCTCTGCCCGGGCTGTACACCGTTCGCCTCACCGTGGGTGGCCAGACATTCTCTGAACCCCTGACCGTAAAGATGGATCCGCGCGTGAAAACTCCCCGCGAAGGGCTGGTGCAGATGTTCCAGCTCCAGGCCCGCCTTGCAGCGATGATGACGGAAAGTTCAGAAGCTCTGATGGAGGCGCGCCCCGCCCACGAACAACTGCAGAAGCTTGTGGGGCAGGCGAGCGGGCCCGTCGCGGAGGCCATCACTGCCTTCGACAAAAAACTCTCGGCGCTCCTTGGCGGAGGTGGCGGCTTCTTCGCGCCACCATCGCCCAATCCATCGCTCGGCCGCGTGAACGGCAGCGCGGCCACGCTGTATGCCGAAATTGGACGAGCTGATGCTACGCCGACGATCGCGCAAGTGAGCGCCACGGGCGAAACCGAAAAAGTCTTCGCGGAAGTATCAAAGCAGTGGAAACAACTGAAGACCGTCGATCTCCCGGCGCTGAACCGGCAGCTTCGCGGCGCAAACCTTCCGGAACTTCATCTGGAGCCTGAAAAGCCGGAACAAGACGATTCCGACGACATTGACTGACGCCTGAAATGGCAACCGCAGGGCTTTCACCGCGGAGCCGAATCAGCCGAAAGCAGCATCTTCTGTAGATGAAACGGTATTGAAGTGGCGCGCCCGGTGAGGGTCGAACTCACGACCTACAGCTTCGGAGGCTGTCGCTCTATCCATCTGAGCTACGGGCGCACTTTTGCGTTTCGCAAAACGACAGTGGAAACGCGTTCACGCCAAAAATTCGGCGTGCGTCCTCATTTTAACGCCTAGGCGTCTTCCGCGCCATAGCGCTTTCCAGCTCGCCTTCTAATGAATCCTCGCGCACGAGGACGAAAGTTCCCTGATTCAGCCCTTCGCACGCGTCTTGATGTCGTGCGCGAGCCGCTCAATTTCTTCCGCCTTCTTAACCAGCGCTAGTGAGAGCACCTGAGAAGAGTCCGTTTTTTCCACTTCGGTTTTCAAGTCCATTGCGAGCTGATAAAGCTTCTCGATGTTCTTCTTAATATCCTTTTCGTTCGCTTCGAGGAGCATTTTGGTAGGCGACTTTTCTGTCAGGGGACCGGAGGCTTCCGGGTCCTGATTGGGGTCAGTAGCTGGTGGCCGGCCCGTCGGTTTGGCTTGCCCCGCTTGATTCTCCGTGCGCAGGATCGCCAGCGTCCCCGCGCTCGCCAACATGGTTAAAAAGCTGCGTCTCGTGTCAAGCATACCCACCTCGCCCGGGATGCCCGCGGTTGTAAATTGAGCTTGTTCCCGGCGCGCATCCGCACACATCCAATGTTATACTCACACTCCCGAAAAAACGATGACCAGTCTCCCCATTCACTGGCCCGAATTCACGTTAAGCACCATACTTGACCTCGTAGCCATCTTCATCATCGCGCTGCTCGTTAACCGTTTTCTCCGCGTAATGACCAATCTCATGATCAAGTCGGCCGCCACGCAAAGCCGCGCGGCCCAGGTCCGCGAGCAGCAGACGCGGACTCTTGCGGCCGTGCTTTATGGCTCTGCGAGCAAGGTTGTCTGGTTCGTGGCGTTGCTGACTGCGTTGGACAAGGTTGGCATTAATCCCACACCGGCCTTGACGCTGGCCGGCCTGGCCAGCGTCGCCGTAGGTTTTGGCGCACAAAATTTTGTCCGCGACCTGATTACCGGCTTCTATATCGTGCTCGAAGACCAGTTCGTGATAGGTGATACAATCCAGGTTGGAGATACGACCGGGCGCGTCGAACATCTAACGTTGCGGCGCACCGTTTTGCGCGACGCTCGCGGGGCGCTGGTGACCATTGCCAACGGGGAAATTCGCACCGTGAGCAACCTTAGCCGCGACTGGTCGCAGGCATTTGTGGACATTTCCATCGCCCCCGAAATATCCCTCGAGAAAACAATGAATGCGCTGGAAGCCGCTGCGGCGGAGATGCGCGGCGATCCGTCGTGGTCTCAGGCTCTCGTCGATGGCCCCCGCATTCTGGGCGTTCAAGGCTTTGACCGCTCGAGCTCGACGGTGCGGCTGCAAGTGCGCACCGCGCCGACCCGCCAGGACGAAGTCTCCCGCGAGCTTCGCCGCCGCGTCCAAACTGAATTTCAACGACAAGGCTTTCCACTGTCGACTGTGCAGCGCGTCGAACTGGCGAGCGCCTCTCCTTCTCCGCAAGAGACACCCAAGCCAGAACATCATAATTAGAGCAAGGAGTACTCGAAATGAGCCAAGTTACTTATGAAGAAGTAAATCTGATGCTGAAGCTGTACGAGATGAGGCGCGAGCCGAGACTGCGGGAAGCACGCGGTTGGTTCCTGGAGAACTTTCATCCTACGTCCCCCGAGGACATGATTCAGAAATTTCCCCAGGGCGGCGAAGAAAACACGTTCATCCGCATGGTCATCAGCTATTGGGATATGGTGGCAAGCATCGTCAATCGCGGCTTGATCAACGATGAGCTCTTCTTCGAGAGCAACGGGGAGATCTGGGTGGTGTGGGACCGCATGCATACCATCGTGCCCATTTGGCGATCCGCGTTCAAGAATCCCCAGCTGTTTTCAAACATTGAAGAGACTTGCCGGCGGCTCGAAGCTTGGCGCGAGAAGAAAGCGCCGGGATCGAGCGCTGCGATGCGGCAGATGATGGATCAAGCCCGCCAAAAAGCGAGCAACGCCTGAATTCCTCGGCGCCAGAGATAGTGCGTCCTGAAGGACGTTCTCAGTGCCTGCGCCGCACGGCTTCTGGCAACAGCGCCGGTGACATTTCCAGCTTTGCCGCCGCCTGGGCCATCCGAAGGCAGTCGCGGCCGGCTGCTTTTGCTTCATACAGCGCGACATCCACTTCGTGCAACAGTTCCTCCACGGGTCTCCGCCCCCACTCTGAGCTCAAAAGCACGCCAAAACTCATGGTGAGCGTAAGTGGCCCCTTCGCGGTCTGTATCGGACGATTCGAGACGGATTTGCGAATCTCTTCTGCTCGCCCCGGTGCGTAAGCCGGATTGCAAGTGCTCAGGACAACGAGAAACTCTTCCCCTCCGTAGCGCCCCACGAAATCATAGGACCGCACCGCCTTAACAAGACGGCCGGCAATTTCCACCAGAACTTCGTCGCCCACTACATGGCCCAGCGTGTCGTTCACCCGCTTGAAATGATCTACATCGCCCAGCAGGATGGCTGTGGATTTTTGCTCGCGATGCGAGCGGTGCAACTCTCGCACCAGCAAGTCCATGACCGCGCCCCGGTTCAGCAGGGAAGTTAACTGGTCGTGAGTAGCCCTGAATCGCATGTTCTCTCGCGCTTCCACCAGGCGGTCTTCCAACAGCAGAATGCGCTCTCCCACCCGCAGCCGGGCTCGCAATTCCTCTGCATTGAACGGCTTTGTCAGATAGTCGTCGGCTCCAGATTCAAGGCCGAGAACGGTTTCTTCTTTGGACCCCTTAGAAGTCAGCAGCACCATATAGACGTAGGGCTGCTCCGAACGCGTACGAACCGCGCGGCAGACCCCGGGCCCGTCCAGCTCTGGCATAATCCAATCTAGTAAAGCGAGGCGAGGTCCATTCGGCTTGCAAAGCTGTTCCAGGGCGTGCTTGCCGTCCTCAACAGCGATGACTTCATATCCCGCACGATCCAGGGTTTTTTCAAGCAATCGACGCGACAGCGCCTCATCGTCAGCGATCAAAATCTTCAACGCCGCACCTCCGCCATATACGCATCCAGTTCGGGCAAGAGACTATCCGCTTCGCTTTCCAAAGCGGACAAAGCTCTTCCCATCGGGGCCGTTTCTCCGGCAGAGGACAGGGCTTCAAGTTTTGCAGCGGCACTGGCTGCGCGTGTTGCGCCCAGGCTGGAAAGCATCCCCTTGAGGGTGTGGCTCAGCCTGGAAGAGCTTTTCAAGTCTTCCGCTGTCACGGCTGCCTGTAGCGACCGAAACGATTGAGGAAAGTCCTCCTTGAAGATGTTCAGCAGTTCTCGCAGCAAGACCTGATCATTGTCGATCCGTTCAAGCAGTTCGGCCACGTTCCAAACCGGTTGCGAAAGATCTTCTTCATTTTTATTCATCGTTTCACTTCCCCAGTTGCGAGCGAGCCCCGACCGAAGGCCGCTCTAATTGTTTGATTCATCGAGAGGCAATCGCTTCGGCCTCGTCAGCGGTGGCGGCAGCCAGCGCATAGACTCTGGCGCGAGCGGCGCAAACACGCGTCCCACTTGCTGGCACGCGCTTCAAAGCTCCGGCCACGGTTCAAAGACACAACGACTCCCAAGCCTTTGGGGCAAGACTGAGGCCAGTCATGCTGACAACTGCGATAGCTAAGTTACTGAAAGAAAATACGTTACGAAGTTGGTGGCTTGGGCGTGGAACAAAGAAATTCCCGTGTTGGGACAAACATCGATAACCTTTTCACGGTGGAACAGACTGCCTTTTTCTCGTTCTCTTCTGCTTAGAGCGGAGCGGCCTCATGTTCTTGCGGATAGCAGTTCGATGGCGGCCGCAATTGGGCTTTCGATTTCCAACCCCTCGAATTACGGCCGCTTTCAGTCTTTCTCGCGCAGCAGCGTCTGGCGAATGCTCTCCAGTTCCTTCTTTTTTGCTTTGTCCACATCGGGGAAGGAGAGATCGAGCTCTTCGAGCGTGCTGATGATTGCGGAGGCTACGATCAGTTGCGTGTACCACTTGTTGTCCGCGGGGATCACATACCAGGGCGCATGTTTCGTGGCTGTTTTCTGAATCGTCTCTTCGTACGCCTCCTGATAATCTTTCCAGTAGCCGCGCTCTTTGACGTCGGCCATCGAAAATTTCCAATTCTTTTTTGAATCATCCAGCCTCTCAAGAAAGCGTTTCTTTTGCTCTTTCTTTGAAACATGCAAGAAAAACTTTCGGATGACAACGCCGTTCCGCGTCAAATAATGTTCAAACGCGTTGATGTCCTCATAGCGCTGCTCCCAGATGTGCTTGGTAATCAAAGGGTCCGGCAGCTTCTCAGCTTTCAAGACAGCGTGGTGCACTTGCACTACCAGGACTTCTTCGTAGTACGAACGGTTGAAGATTCCAATCATGCCGCGCTCAGGAACGCGGTTGTGTGCCCGCCACAAATAATCGTGACTGAGCTCTTCGCTGCTCGGCGTTTTGAACGAATGAACATCGCAGCCTTGTGGATTAACGCCGGACATGACGTGCTTGATCACGCCGTCTTTGCCGGCGGCGTCCATCCCTTGGATAACCAGCAGCAGCGCCCAGCGGTCTTGTGCATACAGCTTCTCCTGCAAATTGGTAATCAGACCAGCGCGGTTATCGACAATTTTTTGGCTGTGCTGCTGGTCCTTCACGTCGCCCGTGTCGCTCGGATCGTGATCTTTCAAGCGAAATTTTTCTCCCTTTGAGACGCAATGGGGTTCGATAAGCCGTGCAGATTCTTTGATCTGTTTCCGGTATTTCATGGTGCTGGGAGTTTAGTACAGAGGAGGCCGCTCAGAACAGCGTTCCGAGCGCCCAGCCGAAAGCGAACAGCTTGTTACGCGCATGGAACAGCGAGCCGTCAGGTAGTTGCAAGAATTGATTCAATCTCAAGATATTCACCGAATAGTACGCTCGCACGGGCACTTGAATCTCCGGCACCGTCCACCTCAGCTCGATTCCTACGGATCCGTGAAGAATGCCGTTGGTAGAATCCAGCAGCGTCGGCCGCGCGTTCCCCAGCCAGTTCGGAAGAAGCCAGCCCGATCCCAGATCAAAAAAGCCCACCGCCTGCGTTCCTCCGCCAAGCGGAACTCGATATTCGGCATTCGCGGCGCTGACTATGTTGGCTCCCGCAGGAAGCGCGGAATACGTTTGGCTCCCAGAGCTTGAGACTGACGGGACTATGGCATAGGGCCCCAATTCGCCCGAGCTAAATCCGCGCACTTGTGCGTCGCCAGAGAAAAGACGCGCGTAGAGCGGCATATCGCCCTGGTAGCTTCCTGCGCCGCTCAACGTCGTGCGAAAAGCCCAGGCATTTTGGTGATTGAAAAACGGATCGGGAAAGATTCTTGCGTATTCTTCGTTCGAACGAATGAGGTTTTCTGTTCCGCCCAGAAATCCGCCAGAAATGGAATTCGCGATGGCGAGTCGCTCGCTCCCAGTATCGTGCGTCCAGCCCAACCCCACTCCGCTGCTGGAGGTCTCCGCGCGAAGATCGCTCGAGGGCAAACCCGTGAGGGAAGAGGGAAGGGCGTAGGAATAATCGGTGTTTGTGTGCGATAGGCTGTAGTTCACTGACAATGTATCCGTTTGGGTTAACGGGTAACTCCAGCCCGCATTGAGCCCTTCGCTCTGCGATGTGTAGAACGGACCCTTTACGCTGCTTGCGAATCGCGGGCGCAACACATTGTCGAATACAGAAATAGCCAGCGAACTGCGCGAGCCGAGAAAGCCTTCCATGACAAGACCAAGCACGATTTGCAAGCTTTCCGGCCCTCCGTCGATCTGTGCCGTCAGCAGCTCTTCCCGCTGGAGCAGATCAAACAGCGCGTAGGCGATCCCCAAAGTGCTGCCAAACTCGCCGTGCCCTCCAGAAAATAACGTGCGCTGCTGGCCCGCTTCTGAGATGCGGATCGTCACGTCGGCATTGTGGGTAATCTCGTCGGTTCGTACACGGACATCTTCTTTTTTGATCTGATGGAAGTAGCCGGTCGTGGCGAGCCGTGCCAGCCCGGCTTCGAGCGCACGTTCATCAAATGGATGCCCCTCCCGCAAACCGATACGCCTCCGCACGTAGCGATCGCTGAATCGGTGAAGACCGATGAAATCAATGCGCCGCACGAGATACGGCGGCGCATCGCTGAAGCCAATTGTCTCGCGCACCAAGTGCGATTCCATATCGAGGGACCGCTTCGTTTCCACGCTTCGCTCCGCGAGTGCCTCTTCGCGCGCACGCTTTGGCTGAATGGCTGCTACCCAAGCGTGGCGCAGGTCTTCAATCGCTTTCGCCGAGTAGGCTGAGCCGGACTGCGCTTTCGAATACGCGAGCAGCTTGACGCTGTGTCTTCCGCCGGCTGCAGCGAGTTCAGGACTGACGGCGATGGATTCAACACTGTAAAAGGGACCAGCTTCGACGGCCACGGAGACCGCGAGGCGTCTCTCCATAGCGTGATGTGGCCACGGAACCCACCGGCAGGCAGTTTTTTCGTAGACCGAAGTTCGAACCGTGCCGATGCGCGCCTCTGGATAACCGTGATCTTGGTAGTAGATCAGAATCCTCGCGCGATCCTCCTCGAACCCCTCGCGTGTGTAGGCATCTTTGCCGCGCCAGGAAGCGAAGAATGCGGTTGGAGCCGTTCGCTTCATCACATGTCGAAGCAATTTGGGCGAGACTTCGGGATGGCCTTCGAAATCGATACGTCCGACGGGGATGTGCGGCCCATCGTCGATTTCGTAACGCACGCGCACAGTTCCGTTTGCCGATTCGTCGCGATGGATCTGGACTTGTGGCTGCGGGTGGCCCAATTCAGCAAGAGCCGACCGGATCGTGCTCGCGATGCGCGCCAGATTCGCGGGAGCCGCGGGTTCACCCAATCGCGGAGTCAGTAGTTTCTCGGCGAGGATTTTTTCAATCTGCTCTTTCGAGAGCAGGTTGGAACCTGAATACTCGACTCTTACCAGGTCGGGCAGCTCCTCGACGTGATAGATGAGTCGCACGCGCTGCGTTGCGTCGTCGGCGGGCGGCAACACACCGTTCGCGGACAGCGTTTCCACCCGAATCTCGCCGAACCAGCCCAGGCGTCCGAGCGCCTTTACATCAAATTCAATTCGCTTGGCGTCGAATTTTGAACCCGCGTGAGACGAAATCTGGGCTTGCACCGCATCCGGAGCGATGTGGCGCAAACCGACGAACACGATTTCGTCAATCAGAGGAGCCGGGGCTTCAAGTGGAGTGCCCGCCGTTTCACGGTTCGGCGAGCCAGCTTCGTTCCCCGAAGCCGCACGTGATCCGCCCCCGACAAGCAACACTCCGCCGACGCCAGCCGCAATAAGCCAACGCACGATCTTCCCTCCTTGCACCAGGAGGATGACTTAACGGATGAGCGCTGCGTTCCGTAGGTTGTCTCTGATTTGATTTTATCGAGCAAGTTTCCACGAGGGTCTGCTCACGTCAACGATTGCACTCACGCTTGCTCTACTTCGGCGGAAGCACGTCGTAAGGCCTCATCATTTCGTTGTCTTCGTGTTCCAGAATGTGGCAGTGCCAGACGTATCGGCCCGGATAGCCTTCGAAGCGCGCAATGATCCTCGTCACCATTCCTGGCTCCGCTCGAACCGTGTCCTTCCACCCGGCTTCCGAAGGGTCGGGAGGAACCGGCGGGCCGGTGAATCTCAGTTGTCGATGGCTCAAATATCCAAACGTTTCGAATTTCCGCCGGTCCAAAATCTGAAATCGAACAAGGTGGATATGGATTGGGTGAGAATCGTCGGTCGGATTGACAAAGCTCCACACCTCCGTCGAGTTGAGCACTGGATTTTCCGTGACCGGATCGTGCCAGCTTGACCCGTTCAGCTGCATTTTGACCGGGTTCTGCACCAGGTCGTCCACTTCATCCAGCGAAAGCAGGCGCGTCTTCGTCGCGGCGGACTCTTGGAGCTTTTCGATGGTTCGAAGCTTTGCCGGCAAAACGCTGTCATCCCTGACGCCAGCCTCCGAAACTCGAAATTGCAGAACTGCGACGAAGTCATCGTTGAGAACGATTTTGCTTCCTGCGGCGTCCTTGAAATCAATAATCAAATCGAGTCGCTCCCCTGGTGCAATCACAATCTTTTGCACAGGAACAGGCGCAGCCAGCAGCCCTTGATCCGTTCCTATTTGATGAAACGGCTGTTTGTTCGAAAGAGCCAGCCGGTAAAACCGCCCGTTCGAAGCGTTGAGAACGCGGAAACGATATTTGCGCGGCTCAACATCGAGAAAAGGGAACAATTTTCCGTTCACCAGGTTGGCGTTACCAAAAAACTCTGGGATCCACGGTGATTCCAGTTTGTCGGAGACCGGATAGTAGAGTTGACTATCCTTGTCAAACATCCTGTCGGCAATTACGAGCGGGATTTCGAATTTGCAGCTGGGCAAATGGAGCGCTTCTTCGGTTTGGTCCCTCAAAATGTATGCGCCTGCGAGTCCCGCAAAAATATTCAGGCGGTTAATGCCCATCGCATGATCGTGATACCAAAGCATCGCTGCGTCTTGCTGATTCGGATAGTGATACACGACGGACTTTCCCGGGACGATCCAATTTTCCGGATAGCCGTCGCTTTCCGGCGGCGCCTTTGCTCCGTGTAGGTGCGACACAGCGCGCACCTCGGGTTTTTCCGCTTCAGCCCCGTGCAGACTATGATCGATCGGCAAAAAATGCTTTAGCGGAAGTTCGTTCGCCCACTCCACCAACACTTCTTGCCCGCTTTGCAAGTCAAACGTGGGCCCAGGAAACGTTCCACCAAAACCCCACATGGATGTTGGCTTCATGTCGCGATGCACTCTCGTTTCAAACGCCTGCATCGGGATACGGTAATAAGGGATTTTAACGGCGTGATTTGTGGGGCTGCGCCGCATCGCTGTGCTCTTCGCGGGCGCGGGGATGGGCAGGGCGTCGACGAAAGGAGTCAGCGAGTTCGGGTCAAGCGCAGGACGTGCCAGAACACCGGCACCCTTGTGACCCGATTGGTGCGTCAGCATCGCTCCGGTCATCAGACCGCTCTTCTGCAAAAATTCACGTCGAGTGATCGGCACGCCAGCTCCCGCAAAATGAAAGGTCATTGTATGACAGCCGTAACAAAAAACAGCGGGCATGCGAATCGCTCTTCGCACGCCCGCTGCAGACTATGGTTAGCGCGGATGGGATGAATCTTTGTGATCCCAGCCGCTCGTGGTTAGAACTTAAAGGATGGTGCTTGTGGTTCGCCGGTACTCGGACTCAGGATGAGAATGCCATCCTCGCGGCACCGATCGAAATCGAACATGTTGTTGATCGAGCCTGCGATGGAATCGAACGAACCATTTCCGAAGCGCTCGCCTCCGAGCCAGTTATCCTCGATGAAACGAACGACCGAGCTTTGATCCGTTGTGGTGTGATCCACGAAATTTCTCCGGGCATAAGGTGAGATCACCAGGAACGGCAAACGCGGACCGTAGCCGCAACGCCCCTGCGCGTTGCCGCCGTTAATGCCGGGAAGCGCCGTTGCAGTTGCACTTGCAACGGAGCCGCACATCGGGAGTCCCTGCGCATTCTGGTCGGCAGCTGTCGCCGACTGATTGACGATCGGGGGCTGCTGATGGTCATACCAGCCGTCGGAATCGTCATAGGCGATGATCACTGCGGTGCTCTGCCACTCGGGAGTCTTCTCGAGGAAGTTGATTACCGAAACGACAAAGTCTTGTTCGTCGATCGGGTCGGAATACCCGGCATGACCATCTTGATAGCCAGGAGCCTTCAGGTAGCTGACCGCGGGAAAGTTTCCTTGGCTCACGGCATCAAAAAAATCATGCGTATCGTACTGGTGATTCGCCGGGCCGTTGTGTCCAATTTCATGGATCGAGGCCGGGCGCACATGCGTGGGATTCGCCGTGCTGGTGTAATACTGGAACGGCTGGTGATGCGGAATGTAATCCTTTTTATTAATCGTCGTTATCGCCGAGACGGTGCTCCGGTTGCATCCCGTCGTTCCGTTCGCATTCGTTACCGTCAAGTCGAAGCCGCCCTCGAAGAAGCCCCAGCTCACGCCTTGAGCATTCAGAAGGTCTCCGATATTTTTGCCGCCCAAGGTGAACTTTTCTCCGCTCGCGGTCGAGCAGGTGTCTCCGATGGGGTCGGCATCGCTATTCACGGTGAAGCCGCCGTTTCCATCCGCGACGATGGATCCGCTGCCGTTCACATTGTCAACCACGCCATTGGTCTGCCCGGAGATCACGTTTAGCGCTCCCGGTGTGGAAGGCCCAAAGTTCGTGTCGTAGGAGTTGTCGTTCATTGCGAAATGCTGCGCGTAGTTCCAGTAGGCCGTCACCGTATTGCCATCGTAGTAGCCCATCACCAAACCGTTCGTGTTGAAAATTGCCGGCGACCCTGATCCGCCCGCCGCGGTTCCTCCCGCTCCGGTGAACTCGGGAAAAAGATCCATGAGGCCACCGTCGGTGGCTTCCTGTTCTGGCGTGTAGTCGTGATCCTGGTCGGCCGTTGAAGCTTGCGCAGGGCTCAGCCGGAAAGGATTCGTCGCTCCGGTTCCATTTGCCGGATTCAGATTCGGATTGTGAGTCGAGAGCGCAGGGCCGTAGCCATCCACAGTAGGCGTGCCCGGCTCGGGATAGAAAGGATTTTCACCTGGAAGGTTCAAGGCATTCGGATACGATCCGAAATAATGATCGAACGAAACGTTTTCCTGGAAGATAACGACCAAATGCTTGATGGGAGTGGCGGTTCCGCCCCAGTTCTGATGCTGCGGAACGGCGCCGATCATCCCGGGGTTGAGCAACACTCCCGCGAGTAAAGTCGCGAAAACTCTGCGCATATTCTTTGTGGATCCTCCATGAATTTCGTGAATAGTTGGCTGGACAGCAGTCAACAGAAACGCTCTGAGGCTAGTCGTAGAAGGTTACGTCAGTGTAAATACCGCATGCAGACAACGTAAACTCCGCCAAGCCGGTACCATCAGTACGGGGAAGCCCAGTCAACTCTTTCATTCACATTCTACGGGTCCTTGCCCACGTTGACTTCCTTCGCCCGCCGAAACTAAGATGCCCGCCGTGCCTAGACCCCGTCGCACCTTTCTCTTGCCGCACCCACAACCGCTCGACGCCCTCAGCTACGCCCGCTTCACTGGCATCCCCACCTTTATGCGTCTACCCCACATCGCGCAACCCGAGGAGTTGGACGTCGCACTGGTTGGCGTCCCTTTCGACGGCGGCACCACCTATCGCCCCGGCCCTCGCTTTGGCCCTCGCCACGTTCGCGTGCAGTCCGCCATCATCCGTCCGTGGAATCCTGTGTTGCTAGTAAATCCGTTCGCGAAATATCGCGTTGCGGACTTTGGCGATCTGGCAGTGAATCCGCTATCCATCGAAGACACTTTTGTGCGCATCGAGCAGGGAATCGCCCCATTGCTCCGAGCCGGAGTCCGTTGCGTTTGCGTCGGCGGCGATCACTCCATCAGCCTGCCCATTCTGCGTGCCGTCGCAAAAAAAAATGGGCCGGTTTCGCTAATTCAATTCGATGCTCACAACGATCTTTGGGACGAATATTTTGGCAGCAAGTATTCTCACGGCACGCCATTCCGCCGCGCCTTTGAAGAAGGTCTGTTACTGGACGGCGGCGTCTTACAAGTCGGCCTTCGCGGCCAAGTCTATGGCGAAGACGATTTCGATTTCGCCCGCGCCCACAAAGTAAAAATGGTCACCGCCGAAGAATTTCACAAAAAGGGTTTGCCCGTCGTTCAGCGCCATCTCCGCGCCTTCCGCAACAAACCCGTCTACGTCACTCTCGATATCGACTGTGTCGATCCCGCCTACGCCCCCGGCACGGGCACTCCGCAAGTCGGCGGCTTCACCAGCATCCAAATCCTCGAACTAGTCCGCGCCCTTCGCGGCCTCAACATCGTTGGCTGCGATCTTGTCGAGGTCTCTCCACCCTACGACACTGGCGAAATCACTTCGCTCCTCGCCGCCAATCTCCTCTACGAGTTGCTCTGCGTCCTCTAAATGCCCACCGCCCTTGCTCGCAAACTTCGTCTCCACGATTATTTCGCGCTCGCTTTCGGCACAATGATCGGCACTGGCTGGCTCGTCCTCATGGATGACTGGCTCGGCCGCGGCGGCCCACTTGGTGCAGCTCTAGGCTTTGCCATTGGCGGCGTCATTCTTCTCCCC
>DATEQG010000093.1:0-43107 GCA_035272765.1 Candidatus Acidiferrum sp. | reverse complement strand
GGATCGTAGTATCTGGCGCGGTAGTACGATCGAGTGGATTTTTTTCGCCTCACACAGTCAGACCCCGGCTCGGCAGGCGCGTACATATTCCTTCGGAAGCCCGCACCGTCAGCTCCCAGGTGTTCCTGACTCGTTTGTGGCATTGACCAGATGATTTTACGACTAAATGCGTAACGAACGGACTATTGCGGGATTTGCTGTGGCTATAATTGTACGACCGACAGCCCAGGTAGTTGTTTGAAGTCGCGCAGGTTCAAAGTGGCTACCGCGTAGCCCAGATGTAGAGCCGTCACTCCGATTAAGAGATCTTCAAACGCAAGTTGAATGCCTTTGGCTTGTTGCTGGCCTTCTATGCGTCCAGCCAGCCGCGCGATATCCAGAGTCACAGGATATACCGGCACGTCATTCGACAGCCGCTCGATAAATTCCAGCCGACGTTGCAGCTGTCCCTCTGTCTTGGCGCGATAAGCTCCATGGACTAGTTCGGCGATACTCACCACTGACACACCGATGTCGATTTCGCCCTGGCTGGATCGAACCTGATCAAGGATTTCCAGAACAGTATGTCCTCTGCGCTCGGCCGCGATGATAACGCTGGAGTCGAGAATTATTCCCACGACGGGGGATTCCACGGCTTGCGATGGCTGAGAACTTCTTCTACGTCAGCTGCGAAGTCCGGGTCGAGGACCGGGGCTTTGCCGGATTCGTCTTCGTGCGACTTCGCAAGGGCGATGCACTCAGAGATACTGCGACGGAGAGGCTCGGCGGCGTGAAGCACAGCGACGGGGTGATTGTCATTCTCGATGACAATTTCCGCGCCCGCCCGTACTCGTGCTAGAAGCATAGGGAAGTCGTTCGCGGCTTCCGCCTCTGAGATGCGAATCACATTTTTAGCCATATATACATTATACACCGCTACACAATTCTCCTGCGTTTTGGTCCCTTGCAGCACCCTACCCGGGTGATGTGTCTATCCCCCCACCCGGTGCCGTAAGCACCGCTCTTCCGGCGCTCTGCAACGCCAGCCGTCAACTCCCCTCGGAGACGACAGGTGTGTCTAGTCCTGGAGCCAGATTTTTGCGATTCTGTTATCCGTCCAAGCAAAAAGAATCGTCGATGCTTCATACCTACAAAGAATGATGACCGGACTGGTCGCGTGAATTTTCTTCTCCCCGTAAACATCCTTGTATTCCCCGGGTTTTTGACTCCAGGCGACAGGCGCATCTCCTTCTGTTGTTTGCAGCGTGGTTGTCTTCCAGATCGTCCCCACTTGATGTGCCAACACCAGCTCGTTCTTTCCTTTGGCCACTCTCTTTGTAATCAGAACCAACGCGAATGTCGGCTTACCGTCACCATAGAAATCGACCTTCACTAGGCCGGGGCAGTCGTCACCGTGCCCTTTCTGAAAAAATCCTCTGTCATCATCACTGAGATCCGACAGGCTTACGAGCGTGCGCGCCGGATACTTGCTTGAGATTTCACGCTGTAAGTCTCCTGGCAGAGTGCAGGCATCCTCGGGCGTCCGGGCAGCCGCGACATGCGCGAACAAGGATAGGTACAATATTGCCCCCATAGTCGCTGTCGCTTTCAGTCGCATCAGTCACCCTCCATGTTCATCTATTCTATTTGGTTTGGGAGCAACTGCTACCCGGCTTGCAACCCGGCGGTATCTGGCTCGGGTACTTAGGATGCTTAACTAGCTGCAACAATGAGAAGTGATAGTTAGAGCCCTGAGTAGTAGGCACAGTTTGTCCTCCGTTTGCTGGCGACTCATTCAGTCCCCGAGCGGCTCCGCACTGGCCCCCACAACAGAAAACATCGTTAGCTGGAATACCTGTTGGCGGTCTGATATCCACGCTAGTTCCCAAGTAGTGCCCTTTGTCAGCGTGAACTTCGTCGGTTGTCGAGGTAACGACAATAGGAAGACCAGCTCCGCCCGCTAGTTTTCCAACACATCCCTCAAGGCAGTTTAGGAACGTATCCAGTTGGGGCGACGGGGGAGGAACAGGATGCCGCTTCGGCTTCAGCGTATACAACCCGAAGGGATCGTCGAAATTTACAGGACTATTGCCCGTGTAGGAATAGAAGTTGGATCCGCCGTCAAAGCCCAAAGGGTCTTCGCTGAGCAAGCGCCCGATGGACGGATCATAGTATCTGGCGCGGTAGTAATACAGGCCGGTTTCCGGGTCCGATTCCCTCGCGGTGTACTGGAACGGGTTCGTCAGCGAACCAGACGAAGCGGTTTGCTTGCCGAAGGAATCGAATGTGTAGGTCTGAGCCAGGGCACCTGCCCCGTTGCTCAACGATGTGATGGACCCTAAGCCATCCGCTTGGTAGTAGCTGGTCGTGGAGCTCCTGAGCATTGCCAGAGGTTCATCGATATTCAGGCCCTGCGAGTAGCGAGCGACGACGGTGCCACTGGAATTAGTCTCCTCGATGAGATTATCTCCGTCATAAGCGTACACGCTGGTGGCGGAGGACGACGACTTGTAGATTCTTCTTCCGAAGGGATCGTATTTGAAGGTGACTGAGCCCCCGCTTCCCGGCAGCGTCACGCTCGTCAGGCGGTTTTCGTAGTCCCATGCAAACGTAGTCGTGGCGGAGGAAGCCACTTCCGTTGTCGTGTTGCCGTTGTTGTCGTAGCTATACGTTGTGCTGGGCGTCGAGGTCAGTTCGTTCGACACGTTTACGTCGTACGGCGACACGCCTAGCGACGACAGCCGGTTACCCACCGGGTCGAATGTGTAGCTCTCTGTGGTAGTGCTCCCTTGGGTCACGCCCGTTAACTCATAGATCGAATCGTACGTGTATTTAGTTCGAGTCTGAGGCTCACGCGCGGTACAGTTCTCGCTCGTTGTCCGAGTGCGACAGTCTCCCTCAGAACTGAGAGCGAGTGCTGACATCGGTCTGATATTACATTTAGTGTGTTCGAGTGCCAAGTTATAAGCAGTTGCACGTATTTCGATCCCTTTCTGGGCACAGCAAATCATTCACCGGGCTTCCTAGTTTTACCTGAAAGGGCTTTTGGGGGTTGGGTTGGCCGCCAGCTGCTATCCGCTCGCATAAATCGCGTGCGTTTTCTGGAATGGTAGCGGTCCGTCCGTCAGTAGATGTTTGACGGTGTTGAGCAGTGAACTGATTGGATGACGTGCAGCCGCCGCGCGAAGATCGTCTGCGGTGACATGCAAATAAATCTGCGTGCTGGTGATCAGCCGATGACCGAGAAGATCGCGGATGGTCACGAGGCCAACTCCGGCGCGTACCAAGTGGGTTGCAAATGTATGCCGCATGCGATGTGGTGACAGCGGAAAACCGACACGGCTGCGCTGGCCCCAGGTGCGTACGCGTTCGTAGACGCTGCCGCGTGACAACAGGCGCCCGAAGCGCGATCGGAAAAATGGTGCGGTGGGGAGCGCGGGACCACGGGCTTGCGCGTAGATGCGCAGCACCTCAGCGAGTTGTGGGTTCAATGGAATGACACGCTCGTGGCCGCCTTTGCCCTGAACGGTGATCGCCAGTTGCGCCAAATCGACTTGACCGCTGCGAAGTGAGGCGCATTCGGAAGCGCGGATGCCAGTGCCGTAGAGCAATGCAAGCAGTGCCCGATCGCGCAGACCGATCACCGTGTCGGCCTCTGGCTCAGCCAACAATCGACTGACCTGTTCGGAAGAGAGCGCGACAGGCAGCTTGCGCGGCACTGCTTTGATCGACGGGAATCCGATAAGTGGGTTAGCAGTGTGATCGAGATATCCCATAGCAACCATCGCACAATAAAACCGCCGCAGAACAACAACGGCGCGGTTCACGGAAGAAGCTCCGTTACCGCGCACATCGCGCAAATGCTGCAGATAGGCGAGCACATCGCGGGCAGTTACCTGATCGGGTGGGATATCCGCCCGCGTGACGCGAACCCACCCCTGGAACTGTTTCAGTGCGTCTTCATAGGCGACGAGTGTGAGCGGGCGCAACCCACGCGCAACGCAGTGGGTGCGAATGTAGAGTTCGATCCAAAATGACCATTTCATGAGCGTTCTCCGATCGGCAAGGTACGAACGGCGGCTTGCGGCCGCTCGGGTAAGACATGCAGGTAGACACCGGTCTCCTGCGGACTGCGATGTCCCATCAACGAGGCAATAATGGCGAGATCGACGCCGCGATCCATCAAGTGCGTCGCGAAACTGTGCCGCAGTGTGCGGGGCGTGACGCCGGCTCGCAGACCAGCGCGCGTCGCAGCTACGGTCACGATCTCGCATACGTCGTTAACTCGCAGCCGCCGTTTACGAGTGCTGGTTCGAAACAACGGCCCGCGTTCTCCGTGCTCCAGCAGATAAGCGAGCAACTCTGTGTAGAGTGCTTCCGGGATCGGAATCGCGCGTGGTCGATCGCCTTTCGCCTTTAGGACCACCAACTCACGGCGCTCACGGTTGACATGTGCGACGTCCAGCGCGCACAACTCGTTGGTACGCAGCCCACAACCATAGAGCAGCAAAATGATCAGGCGATCACGCCGCGATGTGGGCCCGGGCGCGGTTGTGGCTTGCACCAGCCGCTCGGCTTCATCGAAGTTGAGGAACTTCGGCACCGTGCGTCGCTGCGTATGCTGCAAACTAAATCCATCGAGCACGTTGTGCGTGGCGCGGCCACTACGCCAGGCGTATTCCAGTAGCCCACGCACGTGGCTGAGATATTTCGCCAGGCTGTTTTCAGTGCAACCGCACTTCCGCTCGGCCTCCAACCAATGCAAATAATCTTCCAGCTTGAGGTGCCACAGCTCGACACCGGGACGCACTTGTTCCAACTGGGCAATGGCACGGCGCAGCGTGCAACGCACGTCCACAATCGTGCGCGGCGTTTTTCGTCCCACTTTATCGAGGTAAAGGAGGTAGCCCTCGATCAACGGATCCATCGTGAGTGTGTTCGATTTATTCATGCGCTCACCTGCTGTTGCGACAACCAATCGTTGATGGGGTGGAGGGTCATCGCGGCGCGGCGCTGCGGATCGGCGATATGCACATAACGCACGGTGGTTGCGATGCCGCAATGTCCCAGGACGCGTTGCACCTGGGCCAGGTGCACGCCCGACTCCAGCAGATCGGAAGCACAGCTATGCCGAAACTGATGCAGAGTGTGGATGGGCACTTGCGCACGGCGCGAGATCGCGTGGATCCCGTTGCTGATCGCACCGCCGGTGAGGCGCTTGCCGCTGCGACTTACCAACAAAGCGCACTCGCCACAGAATCCTGCTTCTTCCAGTTGGTTGTGGCGAAGTGGCAAATACACTTCGAGACACCGCAGCACCATCTCCGGCAGCGGCACACAGCGCTCGTGCCCCGTCTTGCGGCCATCGATGCGCAACGTTCCTTCGGTGCGATCAAAGGCCTCGATGTTCAGCCGCTCGAGTTCGCCGCGGCGAAGACCGGTGCCGTAGAGCATCGCCAGCACAGTTACCCATAAATGGGAACTGTATTCACCGTGGCGACTCGCCGCTTCGCGCCACAGCGCTTCCATGTGCGCGCGATCGATCCGTTTCGGCAGACGGCTGTACGGCGTGACCTTTGGGCCTTTCATCCAGCGCAACGGGTTGATCTTCCACAGACCCTGGCGCACCAGGTAGTCACCGAACCCGCGCATCGAACTCAGCGTCGCGTACACGGTGGCCTTGGCGCGAAAACTCGAACAGTTCGCGATGTAGCGCGTGATCATCTCGGGATCAATGCGCTCGATCGAAACGCGCGGACGACGCCCTTTGAGCCACCGCCCCCACCGAATCAGACGCGCTTCGGTGTAGGCCACCGACTGCGGACTGACACCTCTCGCGCGGTACTCTTCGATATACGAGTCCAGTAAGCGGTCCCATCTCCTCATCGCCGTCCTCCCAAACGTAAGCGCGGGCGAACTTATGTTCGCCGGCCGAAACGTTATAGATATAAACAATATGACCTCCAATATGACTTCCTTGGAGGCCGCGATGAGACCCGAACTGAACTAAAAACGGGTTCAGTTTGGTTGGGTCTGTTTGAAAGCAAGAAAGAAAGGACCAGACGTGTGGGTTCTGCGGTACCGCGAGAATCTGTCAAACGGAGTCACGACAAGGCGGAGCGCGATCATTGGCACCGTTCAGGAATTCCCGAACGAGTCCCAAGCGCGCAAGGCAGCTCTGTCTTGGCTTTTCTCGATGAACGCAGAAACATGTAGCGGAACGCCTGTTTCATTCGGTGCGGTCATGCGTCGGTATCTGGCGGAGGAGATTCCTGAAAGGGTATCTACCGCTTCGCGATATCGTTGCTGGCTGAAGAACCATGTTGAGCCGAAGTGGCGAGACTATCCCATTGAGCAAATCAAACCGTTGCTCGTTGAGGACTGGCTCAAGAAGCTCGACTTGGCACCGAAAAGCAAGTCTCACCTCAAAAACCTGATGCGCGTGCTTTTTAATGCGGCCATGCGATGGGAGCTGATTCCGTATCAACTCAATCCTATGAGCCTGGTTCGCGTAAAAGACAGTTCGAAAAGACAACGGCAACCGAAGGCACTTTCCATCGAAGAATTTCGGAAGCTGCTTGAACACGTTCCAGAGCCTTTTCGGACCATGTGCATTGTGGCGATGTGTTTGGGACTGCGGATCAGCGAAATCCTCGGATTGAAGTGGAAAGACATTGATTGGGAAGGATTGCGATTGGAAGTACGGCAAGCCTATGTCTACGGCCAAGAGGGCGAGCTCAAAACACAGGCCTCCCAACGATGGTTGCCTCTCGACCGATTGCTGGCGGAGAAGCTTCGGGGACACAAAAAGAAGTTCGCTTTGTTCGCTGATTGTGAGGCGTGGGTTTTCGCGAATCCAGAAACAGGACGACCGTATTGGCCAGGCCGAATTCAAGAAAACTGGCTGGTCCCTGCAGCACGGAAGGCAGGATTAGGCCGGATCGGCTGGCACACGTTTCGGCACAGCCATTCAACGTTACTTCATGCGCTTGGAGTCGATCTCAAGGTGCAGCAGGAACTCTTGCGGCATGCAGATATTCGAACGACCATGAACATCTACACGCAAGCAGTTCCAACGGCGCTTCGAGAAGCGAACAGTAAAGTTGTTCGGCTAGTGCTCCCAGCGCAAGTTGCCTGACGTTAATGGCCCCCTGTGGCCCCTTGAAAAGCCACAACTCATTATTCATAAAGGAGATGTTGGTAGGGGCGGTGGGGATCGAACCCACGACCTTCGGCTTAAAAGGCGGATATAGGCACACTCCCGCCATTTCCCGCATAACCTAACTACTTCCCATTTCTTATGTTTAGGTGCCGGTGGTAGTATCGCCGGGAGTTGCCGGGAAGCAGCGTGTAGCTACAGTTCTCACTACAGGTAGACCGGGGGCCAAATGCGCAAACGAGACGACATCGATGATGTGATTGTTATGCCAGCGGCGTTTCTGGATGGATCCACGTTGGAGGAGACACTTCAGGATTCTCTGGAGCGCATGGGCGATCTCGCGAAGCGTCGGGGCATGGAATGCCCTGTCACAGTTCGCTTGGTAGATTCCGACGGCAAAAACGTGGCGAAGTACGTGCTGCTGAAGTTTGAGCTGCGTCCGGATGCGATTCAGCACGAGAAGATTGAGAGCGACTACGCAAACCTTTCTGGCGAGTTGGCGATGCCGGTCTTTTGGGTTGTAGAAGACCTAACCGGGAAGACTGTCAAAATTCGCATAGAGCTTGATTCACAAAGGCCACCGGCCTGAAAGCGTCCCACTGCTACGTCGAGCCTGTATTGACATATACACACGTTAGCGTATACTGTGTCCATGAAGCGTACAAACGTCTATCTTCGCGAGGATCAACTCAAACAGCTCGAAGCGGCTTCAAAGAAGAGCGGAGCGCCGGCAGCCGAGCTGATTCGACGCGCGATTGACGCATATCTGAAGAAGAAGTAGTAGAAGAGCGGGACCGCCCGGCGCTTCAACGCCGAACGGCCCCTGATCACCAAAGGAGGGTTAAGCTCCATGGCAACTTCAAGTATCCTACCCGACGTAGCAATCTCTTTCCCCGAAGATTTCGAAACCTGCTCGCACTGTCGTGAGCTGGTCTTCGTCGTGAACGACGGCGCCGGCATGCACTCGATCTGTGGCTGCACCGCGGAGCCGCCAGAGCCAGCCGTAGCCGTCCGCCAGCCTCATTCCCCGCAATCGCCGTTGGTCGAAGCATTCGCGATGCAGGAGGCCGCATGAACGGTAACGAATCTCGCCCGCAAGATCGGCGCTACACCAAGAAACCTCAGCCACCGAGGCGCACAATTCAACTGACGCTTGACGTCGAGCTCTGCGATGGGATTGAACTCATGGCCCAGGACGGTTGTAACCGTTCTTTTCACAACATGATCGACGCTGCCTTGAGGTGGGCTGTCTGGGCCCACAGTCACGGCCGCGGTCCAGACGTCGAGATGATGGAGGATTGCCATCCTTTCCCGACTCCGCAAGAGCGCCTCGGCTATACGAAGTGGAATGATCGACTTCGCGAAAAGCGCGAAGCACGTGAGCTCGAACAGCTCTACAAACTCGGAGAGGAAGGCAGACGATGAAGATCGCATTTAAGACAATCACAGAAGCACAGGGCCAAGGCTGGCAGATTCGTTTCGCCAAGGCGGGCACCAGCATTTTGACCTACAAAAAACGAGGCGTGTTACTCAAACGGAGGAACGTTCTTGTCCGCGTTCCGTTCTCGAAGGACGCCGGCGCGTGGGATTGCGCTAACGCCGTTCAGGTGAATAGGCCATGAGCGCCCTCAGAAACAAAGGTCTCGCGAAAACCGGCATCCCGCTCAGCTTTCTGCTCGGTTGTAGCGAAAGCGCCCTTGGCAGCTTCGAACTCGCGCGACTCGGTGAAGTCGCAAATCTTCGAACTGAATTGCACATCGTCCTCGACCGTCTCATCGACCAGATGAGCATGGCCGCCGTGGCGGCATGGTTCAGAACAGTTGACATCCCAACGTTAAAGCGCGCGATCGAATCGCCGGACGATATTTTGCTTTGGGCGCGAGAGCGGATTCGCGACGAGCGGCGAAACGGCGATGATCTTGTGCCGATGCCGTCTCTGCCCGCCGGCGCCGCACATCTCGCCGCGGCGCTGCGCTACCAGGAACGCAACATCGCAAAGGGACTGTGCTCCCTTTGCCCGAAGCCGCTCGCCAATCACTCTGTGCGCTTTTGCGATGTACATCTCGCAGCCGCACGCAACCGGCACACGCCAAAGGATGAAACTCCCGGAACCGTCGATTATCTGTACCAGGACCACACGCCCGAAAGTAAACACGGCCGGCAACCTGGAACACTCGCCTCGCTTGCGAGGTCGCGCGAAAAGGCGACGCGCCGAGTCCTTGCCGAGCTCGGCGTTCCACCAGAGAGCGCGGCGATCACTTTGAACGCCGTGAAAAACGCGCTCATGGAACACATGCCTATAAGGAAAAGCAGCGCACTGCAGGCTTCCGCACTGTTCGACGTTGCAGCGATTGCTTCGATCTCCACCGGCAAGAAAGCGCTACTGGAATTGTTTACGGCTGGCAAGATTCAGCGTTTTGGCGGAGGAAACTGTGGTAGCCCGTACCGCTACTTCGTGAAGGTAGCGAAGGCGTTCGGTGTGTCCATAGATGAGCAATTGGGCTGAGGGACGAACTGAATCGAGGAGGTGAGCGATGAGCCCTCGGCAGCGCAGAAAGTTTTACGCTTCTCACTGTTGCGGAAAGCTACGGCATGAAAATTATTTGACTGCCCTGCATCACGCCGCTTACTTGCGTTTCCTTCACCCAAGTGATTTTTTCAGCATTTACCCATGCTATTTCTGCGCGGGACTCCATCTTGGCCATAGACACAAAACACTGCCCGAACAAGACTTAGTTCTCGTTTCTTCGATGGAAGCCTTAAACGCAAGGGCACCGCCTTCTCTTTTGCCGCCATCATTTCCGATGTCGTCGGCGCCTGTAAGCGACCACTCGACGAACCCATGAATCAAATTTCTCCTCGCGCACATCGTGCAGACGTTTCACCACCACGACGATCACGAAACACAGAGAGAACAGGGCGCCTGCGAGGAAACCCCAGACGAATCCTTCGTCCCATTCGTGCGGTATTGGGATGACCATGTTTGCGCCTCGCTTTGAGGAAAGGCGTGGGGCGAGGCTATCACGATTGGCGCGTCCGGACAGTGCCGATTTATGCGGATTGAGCCGCTGACTTTTCTCGTCGGGGCGCCGTGACGTTGCGCCGTCGACGATTCTGCAGTTCGCGCGAGATCGTCGCCGGCGAGCAGTTGAAACGGCGAGCCAGGTCGCTCATGTTCACGCCGCTATCGAAGAGCAGCCACACGCGTTCGCGATCGGTGTCACTTAGGCTGGTGAGGCGCTTGTCCCACACTTGACGATCTTCCTTTCGCGTCGGCGATCTCGATACGCAAGCGAGTACCGGCCCGCTGGCCTTTTCAGAGCGTTGTGTCTCCGAAGGACTTCATGGATGGCTTGAGGGGAGACGTCGAAGCGCTTCGCGATTTGTGAAATCGGGACTTCGTCGATGGAATACAGCGAAACAATTTTGACGGAGTCGGTCTCTGAGAGCTTGCTCATTGGTACGTTGAGGACGCTACAGGGAAAATTTTGCACACGCTACAGGTTTCACATCTTGAACAGAAAATCGACGGGCAACGCGTGCAGCGTGGCAGCTTTTAGTTTCTTCATCGCGTCATCGAGCAAAGGAACGGTCGCGGCTGGACCGTAGGCTTCGCCTACTTCCGCCAACGCCTTGCCAATTGAGAGTTGCAGACTGTTAATCTGGTTGAAGTGTATGACCATGAGGTCGGTGAGATATTCGACGTACACCTTCTGTTGTTCGAGAGTCATCGGTTCAGCCTTCGCATTTCCCGTTTCGCCATCTTGAAGAACTCGCGGCTCGACGTTCGAATCTGCTCACTCGACCCGCCGCCGTAGTGGTTGAAAGTGAAGCTGTGATTGCCGCCGCCGCCTCCAAGCGCGCGTTGCTGGTCCTGATTGAGAATCATTTCGCCGCCGTGGACGATTGCCGGAACTGGACCATAGCCAGGAACCATGCCGCCACTCTCGAAGGCCATCACGCCAGCGAACGCCGCTGCGGCAGCTTCCGGTGCAAGGAACGGGCCGACGATGGGAATAGCGGAGACTGCGGCCCACGTATGCCGCGCCGCTGCAGCCGCATCGCTAAGTTTTGTGCTGTCGGTCAGCGTTTTTTGTAGGGCGATATTCGCGACCATTTGGAAACCAGCTTTGAGTAGCGAGCTGACAACCGTGTCCGCGAACTGAGTCCAAACCTTTTGCATCGCTCGACCAAAAGTCTCTTGGCCATTCATCCAAGACACAAACCCATGCGTGAAGTCGTTGCCAATAGAGTTAATCATCGTGGCCGTTGATTTCTGGATAGCGAGGTTGGCCTTGTCGGTGACGTTTTGAATCTCAGTCTGGTAGTTCGTCTCTGCTTTCAGTTTGTCCGAGAGCAGCTTCGACCATGCGGCCAGATCCTTCGCATAATCAGCCGCGTCGTCGGTCGCCAATCGAGCCTTAATTTCGGCAGAGCGATCGTTGAGATACTTTTCCTCGATCGCCAGCTTCTCGCCTGCCAGCGCTTTGAGTTGCGCGAGCGCTTGCGAATTGGTGATTTGCCCGAGGCGCAACCCCTCTTCGACCTGTTTTTGTTTCACACCAACCGCAGCAACGGCTTCCTGTTCCGCATCTCGAATGCGGTCCTCGCGAAATTTCTGCTCGGCGGCGCTCCGCATAGCGAGCGATGAGAGTTCGGCCTCGGCCTGTTTTCCAGCCGCTTGCGCTCCGAATTCCGCTTCCTCGTCGGCTAGCTTCGCCTGACTGTCCGCGAGCGATTGTTGCGAGAGCTTGATTCGTTCCATCGCTTTAGCAAACGCAATGCCGGCATTCATGGCCTCCTCAGCGGCCTTTTTCGTTTCTTCGCGGAGATGAAGTGTCTCCTCGGCCGCGGCCTTTGGACCAGCAACCTGGCCAAGTTCTTGTTCGGTCTGCGTCACGGACTTCAGTGCGCTGTTTACTTCGCTAAGGTCGGCCTCTAGCTGCTTTATCTTTCCGCTCGCGCCAGTGACCATGTTGGCGATCGCCTGTCCGCCAAACGCCTGGGCCCATCCGACGCCTTTAGCTTTCAGTGTGTCGAGCTCCGCTTCGATGTCATGCTGCATTTTCAGCAGCTCGGCAGAAGTACTTCCCCATATCTTCAGCGCACGGATGTTGTCCTCGACCGCAAGACGATATTTTTCGGAACCTTTCGCGCTGGATTCGTTAAGCTCCTGGACCTGGATCTTCGTCCGCGCTGTTTCGAGCAGCAACTGCGTGTTGCCGGAGACGATATCGGCATAGGTTTTCTTCGCCGCCGCATCCCATCCCATAAAGGAATCGGTGATCTCGATGATGATGCCTGGAAGTCTGGAGAGCAGCTCGACACCGGCGATTAACGCCACTCCCCCAAAGGCGGCGTTGAGCATGGGCCCGAGCGTTTCTGATTGTGCGATGAAGCTACCGAGCGCGCGCGAACCGCGAATGCCGATGTCTTGCGTCAACCCAGTAAACGCGACGCGCGCGTTGTTTGCGGCGCTGGCGACCTTTTGGGTTGAGCCGTAGGCCATCTCCTCAGCCGCGGCGAAGGAATGAGCGGCCTGCTCGGCTTGAAACATCGCGGCGGCGACTTCTTCGGTTTGCTCAGCCGTCGGCGCGAGTCCCGATTTTGCGAGCGTGTTCAGTGTGGAGTTGAGCTCATAGCTGGCAGACTTGACGCGAATCTGCGCTGCAGCCAGGTCGCTGAACGCATCTTTCGCCGCCGCGGCTGCGGGTTCGAGCACGCCGTTAATTTGCGACGCGTCCACAACGACTTGGACGCTGAGTTGCGAGTCTGCCATGGCTGCCTCCTGGCGTTAACTTGCTCGCGGGCCCATCGCCAAAACTGTGAAGCAAAGTGGTGAAGCAGGTCGAAGCCTGGACACGTATTCGCCTCGTGCGCCTTGCACGACGCTGGGCCGTAATTCGCTAACGACCTTGAATCCGAATGGCACCAAGCCAGCCGCGTCAAGGTGTGCGAGATGCACTTCGGGATTGCGCAATGCTTGGCTGGGATGCGACGGTGCGAAGAGAATTTCGCTTAATGCCTTGGCGATTTCCACACCGCCAATGTCGCCATATTCGGACGCGATCATGGCGCGCTCCTGTTCCGCCGTGAACAATTCCCCGGTGCACAAGAGGGCGAGGGTTTCGCGGATCTGTAAGAAACGAGCTTTGAGCTTTTCAGCTCGCGCGTCTCGTTCCTTCTCACGCGCGGCGCGCGCGGCAGCAACTTGGCGCCGGCTCGTCTCCTTCGTCAATTCGGTGATGCGCGCCTCGATCGGCGGAGGAATTTTTCGCAAGCCTTCGAGCCGGATTTCGATTTCGCTAATCGTGCCGTCCAGCTTGAGGACGCTCGAAGGTTCGGTGCGTCCGCGTGCGACACCATCGACGAGATCACCACGCTCGCGTTTCGCGGCCGCGAGTCTGGCTTCCTCGCCGCGAAGCCGTTCCTGGACGTGCGAGAGTTCTTTACGTGCTTGCGCCAGATCGTTTTCGATCTGTTTGTCGCTAATTATTAGTGCTGTCGTCGCCATTGATGAAACTCCTTTGGAGAGAATTCGAAACTAGAAACCAATCCCGACCGGCTCTTCCGCCAGTTTGACCGCAGTGTTGCGCCGGCGGAATTCGTTGCAGAGGTTCAACACGGCTTGCTCGCCGGCGCCGTAATGTTTGGCGAGCGCGATGCGTTCGTCGAGTTCGGCCTTCGACATCGGCCCTTCGCAGAGAACCAAGGTTTTGCGCGGACGTTCTTCCTCGAGGCCATGAAAAGCACCAGCGTCGTCATCGACCACAGCTTCGCGCCTTGGAGGTACGCCGGCAGCAATGGCGTGCGCGAAGGTCACACCGGGGGCAATCGTTTTAGTTAGATGGTCCATTTTTGTTGCTCCTTTCACATACTTGCCGAGCGCGTCGGCGATTTTTTCGGCCGCTTCCGCGGGCATTCCCACCGGGATCTTGTGGCTGTTAACGCTGAACGCAATGCCGCCGCTGCTGCGATGCTTCACTTCGATCCAACCATCGTTGATCGCTTGCGCGACTGCAGGATGCGCGGCTATGGCGTCCTGAACCGCCTGCAGTTCGGCTTCGAGCTTTTGGAGCTGCTCTTCATGGGTCCCGGACTCGGTGTCGATCTCGATGTTGTGATTTTTCGCGAGGCGACGCTTTTGCACGGTGGCACTGTCGGGGAGGGAAAGTCCGATTCCCATTTCGGTGACGCGACAGATCAAGCCGCCGTCCTTCACCGCCTTCGCGATACCGGGATCGCACGTCTCGAGGAATTTGTTGATCTTTTCCGTATCGGTCATGGGCGCTTTCCTTTCGGCTTCACTACAACCCGACGTTCTGCGGATTCGACGGCAAAGCCGCGACTACGTCCGGCGCGATCGACCAGTAGAACGAATTGCTCGCTGGCAGCGAGCTCGCGAGCGGAACGATTTGCCCCATCGTGAGTTTCTTCAAAGACTCCAGAAGCCCGCCGCGAATGCTATAAAGCAATTTCGCGTAGAGATCCGTAGGCTGCATTTTCATCGAACCGCCGGCGAGCTGCTGGACGGAAGTGCTAACTCCTTCGACGGGAAGGAGCACGACGTTCCAAGAAACCTGAAAGCTACCGTCGGGCGATGGAGTCACCGCGACTTCGATCGCGAGTGGCGTTTGGGGATTCATCGCACTTGCGTTCCCAGCACCAGACCCGATGTAAGGCAACGTTGTTGGCATTTTTATTTCTCCTGTCAAAAAACTTCAGGCCGCGCACGAGGCGCGACGCTGTTTTTGAACGCAGTCCCGGCAAAACACTGGCAGCCCAGGTCTCGGCGTAAACCGAGGTGCGAAGTTGTTGCCGCACTCCGTGCACTTAACCTCGGCAAATTCCGTTTTCCCCTCGGCACGGCTTCGCCTGCAGCGCACGCACCGTTTGGGCGGGGTGAAGCGCATTTGTTCGAAGAATTTTTGTCCGGAGACGGAAAAGGGGAAATGCTCGCCGCACTGAACGCAGGTCAGGGTCTTCTGTTCATATTCCATGGCTTCATGCCTTTCGGCTTCCGTCGCGAGGCTAGCAACCGCTTTTCAAGTTCGGGAGATTGAAAAACGGCGGTGATGACTAAAAGCGCACTCAATGGAGCACATCTTTCCGCGTCAATCGGGCACCGACCACAACCGGCCCAAACATTTCACCACACGTTCCGCACCGCCATCTGCCGCCCACCTTCGCGATACACACCGCGCGGCAGAACGGGCAAGCGCCGTCGACGGGCCCGAGAAACATCTCTTTGTCTTTCGGTTGTTCGCGCAATGTCAGTCCGGGTTTGTCGCTCGACACTATCGGCCGCGGCGGTGGCGGCGCCGGCATCGGATACGCACCGGATTGGACCGCCTTCCCGTACTCAACAACGCCCAGGACGTGGCTCGTTGTCGGTGCAGCTTGCACCAAGCCGCCAGCAACGACGTTGGCCAGGTCATCATGCGAGTGCGGCGGGTGATCGACGCTGTCGCGACCAGACCGGCCGGTCCTTCGCTCGAGCGAACAGAACTGCGCAATCAGCTTCGGATGATCGAGCAGCTCTGCACGACCGGCCGTCAACAGCGGTAGCGTCTCCAAGTACAGCTCACTTCGATTTTTCTCCGACACCCGATATTCGATCCGATGCTTGCGGAATTGTTCCCGCGGCCACTCTCCGCCGTAAGCATCGCCCACCACAGCTCGCACGTTATAGGCTTTGAGCAACATCGCGTAATCGGCCGCTACCGTTTCCGGGCTGAACGGAGGAACGGTCTCGCGCACTGCATCCAACACAACTTTGTCCTTCTGCGCGTGGCAAATGCTGAGCGTGAAGCTGTCGCTCGAACCGCCGCTAGGATCCACAAATCCGTAATAGTGCACATCAGAACTGGGCGGCAATTCGCGACGGTTCTTGACAACGCACGCCTCGACGACTTCGATTGGCACAAAGCTTTCCAGGTCCGACCGGAACTGCGCACCGAATTCCGATTTCGCCGCTTGTGCGTCGCGCAGATAAGCCGCGGCAATCACCACACGGCTCACGCTCGGGTTCATCGTGGTAGTTGGTGCGACCCAACACAACACAGGCGAATCATTCTTCGCATAATGTGCTTTGTACGCCTTCCAAACCTCTCCGCGCCGGCTGTACGGGCTGGAGATGGCCAACAAGATCGCGCCCGGCACCGTGGACATTGCAGGCAACAACGCCGCGATCAATTCGCTGTCTGGAGTGGTGCTGTCATCACTCCGAAGAAAGGCCGCTTCGTCGACGATCGCGCTGATTGCCGTGTAACCGCGAATTGTCCGAAACGACGCCGTGGCTACGCGGATTTCTATTCCGTTCTTAAGCTCGATGGACTCCTTCAGGCGGTTCACCACCATCGCACGCAACATCGCCGTCGAATCGAGCAGGCCGTCGATGTAGTTAAGAATGACTTGCCCTTGTTTTCGGTCTGGACTGATGATCGGTAACACGAGCGTTTCACCGGGTGCCCGGTACAAGCGGTGATCGCGGAAGCAGCTCAGATAGACACCAACCAACGCTGCAATCTGAGACTTGCCCGACCTTCTTCCGCAAATGAGCCACGCCTCGCTGAAGGCTGACGACGGCGTACTGCTTCGACCGGTGCATTGCCGGTATATCTCCAGCGCCGCGTCCGACATCTCCAGGCCGAACACGGCCGAAAGGCAGCTCTTCCACGCTCCCCATGACGTTCGTTTTGAGAACGTGCCACCAAACAACGCGGGGTCGGACATGGTTTCGATGATGTTCACGATGCTTCTCCAAACAGCGGCAGTTCTTTGGCGATCTCTGGCTTGTATGCCGTGTCCTCGACGATTTCGACCTGCACTTCCGCGCGTTCTGGTATCCCGTAGCGCTTGGCCACAACGATGTCCGTAACTTGCGCATCGTCCTCGAAAATCGTTCCCGTTAAAGCATCCATGAGCGCACGGGTAAGCTTGTCGATGTCGGGTTTGACTGACGGCAGTACACGCCGTTTCGAAACCGATGCCGGCCGCTCGAAATAGAAACATACGGCCAACCGCACACCGGACGGCTTCGCCAGTAGCTCGCCGCCGTTTTCCGCGAGCGCGCCGATCGCGCTGGCCGAGAGTTGCTGACGCCAAGGTTTCAGCTTCGCGTTATCCGTGGTGATGACTGCACGATTCCACCCTTTCGGCAGAAAGGCGCGCGTCGAGCCTTGCGGTTCCGGACGGCCGTAGACGGTGAAGCGAATCGCTGTCACGTGGTTTCCTCTGTTCCCTCGACGATCGCGCTTCCTGTGTCGGTAAGTACTTCGGCGTTGGGCATTTCCTGCGGTGGTCTGGATTTTTTCTCGTGTTCGACGAGGAATTGTTCCAGCGGCTTTGCCGGCGGAAGTTTTCGTTCGAGCCCGAGCATAGCCAGGTGCTTGACCAAGCTATCGGCGATGACGCTTCTCTCGCGCACGACGGGATAGAGCTGGCGCGAGCGTTTGTTGACCGGCGAGTGCATCGAGAAAATGAACGCGTCGAGCGATTCGAGGAGGAGATGCTCTTTGAGCACGTTGCCGATGACGATGTCCTGTTGCCTCGAAATGGCTTGCTCGCCACCAAGATCGTTCACTAAGGCCGTGCGCAGTTCCTGTATACGCTTGGCGATTGCAGAGCGACCGTCGAGCACGTTGCTTCCGAACTTCGAGATCGCTCTTTTCGCCGCCCAAAATCCGCTTAACTGGTGCTTTTTCTTCGGTTTAGTCGGCGTTTTGCTTTCTTCCTGCACTTACTTCCTCCGCATTCGTGAGTGACAATTTCGACTACAGCATGAAACTAAATTGCTCGTAAGCTACAGCCTCTTCATGCACTTACGGGCACAGCGCATCGGGTTGCGAATCCGATTGACCGTGATATCGATAGCAAGCGCTTGCTTCGTCCTAGTACTCAACGCGGCTGTCTCACTTTTACTCCCGGCATCGCCCTCTTGCGTTGCCCTGGGGTGGACCACCAGTACGGGGTCCCCAGGGCAAGGGCGTGGACTGTGACACCACCTCTCTTTATCTAGGGGTGGCGTCACGCGTCACACCCGTAAGTCCTTGAAAACATTGAACGGCGCACGCTCACTGTGACGCCAGCTCGTGTCACACTCCGTGAAGCCTGTGACGCCACTGTGACGCCAGCTCGTGTCACACTCATAAGTCCAACTCTCTTCGATACTTACGCACGGCGGAGTCTCCGACTGTGACGCCAGCAACCTTGAACTTGTGGACGATTTGCGCGGAGGTCAGATTTGGCTCGACGGAGAGCCACTCGCGCATAATGGCGACGTTGGAAGCCCGGGCGTCTCGTTGCGCTTGCGGTGCGCCGCCGCCTTTGTGGGTGTCCGGCTGTTCATCGGCGAGAGAACCGCAGTCGCCTGGTGCGCGATGGAGTTCGAAGTCTCCGGTTTCATCGATGCACGGACGGCCGCGGAGTTGGAACGGTTGGCAGTGCGTGAAGTCTCGTGCCTTGACGCACTCGATGTGGACTACGTTTTGCGGTTCATCGAGCTGCTTAACACCCCACACGGTTGTGGCCATGGCGCCGATATCGCCGGTGCCGCGGAGGATGCCTTCGAGTGACATGGTGTTTTCTTTGAGGAATGACTTTGGAGAGTGGTGGGCGCAGATTATGGATCGGGCGCCGGCGGTGAGCAGTCCAAAGATATCGGCGGCGAGACCACGTGCATTGTCGGAAGCCGAATTTTCTTCACCATCAGCGAATCGCGCGGCGGTGTCGAGGATGACGTGACCGTCTTTGACAGCGGCGAGCATGCGAGGGTCGTCCAGATCCGGCGCCGGTCCTCTGGAAAGCGTGCGCACGAGCAGCTTTCGCTCTCGGATGAATGGCAGCAATCCCATGCGGCGGGCGCGAGACATGAAGGACGATAGTCCGACTTCGGGAATCAAATAGATCACGCGCGCCGCGGCTTGATTCACCGGGAACAACCCCCATAGCTTTGTGCCTTCGCCAACGAGCAGTGCTTTGACGATCGAAAGGGCAATCCAAGTTTTCGAATGACCGCTGAGCCCTCCGATGAACGTCATCCCGTCGTCCTGCAGAAAGCCGGCGATACTGAAGGTGACGTCTGGAACGTTCTCGCACTCTTCCGGCGTGTGGAACAGTTCCACTTCCGCACTTTCCGGTTTCCACGCCGGCGCTTTTTTGATTAGCTCGATTAGCGCTTCGCGCGATAGCTTCCAATCGGAAATATCCTTGCCGGTGCCCTCGGGCAAATGACAAATCGCGACCGTTTTGGCTTTGCCTTGGAGTGACGCGGCTACTTGTTCAGCATGCTTGCGGCCAGGTTCGTCGCTGTCGGGAACGATCGTGACGTCTTTGCCGCGCAGGAATTCGGAGTATTCGTTACGCCACTTTCCGGCGCCCATCGGGCTGGATGTTGCGACGAAATCCATCTCGAACGCCGTGATGACATCTTTTTCTCCTTCGACGATGAGAACGTGGTCTGAGTCTGAGCGAAGCACGCCACGCAGATTGAAAGGCACGAGCCGCACGCCCTTGAGGTCGTTAATCCACTCGCCGTTCGGACCCGGGCGTCGCTGGCGAAAATCTTTCGGATCGAAACGCACTGTCTGGAAAAGTACCCGGCCGTCTTCGTCTGTGTAGTCGTACTTCGCGACAATTTTGCTGTCGGTCCATGGATTGCTCGGCTTCGCGGCCGTCGCACCGTTCCGGTGCAAATCGGCGTAGGTCAAGCCCATAGCGCGCAGCACGTCTTGCGTATCGCAGCCGGCGTGGCAATGCAGCAGGATTTGCCCTCCCTCTTCGGAGATGCTGAGGCTGGGATTCCGGTCCTCATGCGAGGGGCATTTCGCCATAAAGTTCGCGCCAACGCGCTTTGCTTGGAAGCGATCGAGGATCGACTCGAAGGTCATGCGTGGCCCCCCGCTTCGAGCGCCAAAACGCACTGCTTGCGAAAATTTTCAAACACCTGGCGTGAGCTGAATTCAATCAGAGGAGTAAACACCGCGACATCACTACCCGCCCGCTCACTTGGGAGCGCGACCCATCGTTTGCCGTCCTTCTCGAAAAAACAAATTTTGTGGATTATCAGCCCGCTGGGTAACTCCACGGAGAACTTTCCACGCAACGCCTTCTTGCCACTGACCTCTATCCAGTTTGAAATCTTCATTTCTTCCCCATGACAGGTCCGGTCGTGTGTACGAGCGTTTTTTTTTGCAACTTTTAGCGCGAGCAGCAGCGAGGGGGGTTATTTACATTTTCGAGAATGGAGACGCCGTTTCCAGTCACGATCAATGACCAAGAAGAGATATACGCAGAAGCGAAGGTAGTCGCGACGAAGACGGCGAAGAGTGCGCGGCCGTTTTGCGAAATGGTATTCGATCAAGTCCATCAAGTTATCTGCGCCCCGCGCAGCGCCGCGCTCCGCCGCGCGCCGCTGCTTTTTGGAGAGTGAGACTAGTTCTTCCTCGGAAAACGGTTTCATGGCTAAGCCTCTTTCTGGACGAGCCCGAGGAGCTGCCTCTTCGAAATGAGTACGCGTCCGCCGTTGACCTTGAAGCGCGTGAGCACTCCCTTGCTGAGCCAGTTTGCAATTGTCTTGGGCGTGACAAAGACCATCTTGGCGCCGCCAGGAATGTCGATCAGATCATCTGCGTCCACTTGTGCTTTGTTTGCCGTCGGCATCTTCCCTCCAATACTCTGTTTGCCTTGCTATCTATCCCGCCTTTTCCCTTGACAACCCAGATATCCAGCGGGACAATGCGGGCATTGTGGGGCGTGACCACAAAGCACGTCAAGCGTTAAGTCACGCTGCGGAGTTACTTTCTGATGACGAAAAAAGACAAATCCTTAAGTCACGCGTTCGAACCTGGGCGTCAAGCTGATTTTATTGTGGAGTACCTTAACGGCTCGGATCGTCCTCCGGATGATCCCGTCGAGAGATGGATCGTCCTCGAAGGGCATCACCTCAGGGAGTGGACCGGAGAAAGCAATTACCGCGACGAGATTGTTAAGTTTCTAAACGATATGTTCTCGCGGCCCGGTTTCGGATGGAGACGGGTAGCTACTTCAATCGGCAACTACTACGACATCAAATCCCAACTCAACCTGGAAAGGCCGCTGTCGCCCGCCGAAGCCAAGCCAATTCCAGCTTTCAACGCCGCGCTCGAACTCTTTTCCCTCGGCTTGCTGGACCGCATACGCAGGTGTGCCCACGAAGAATGCTCGAAATGGTTCTACGCCAAGCTTGCATACCAACGGTTTCATTCCGATGAGTGCCGTAGCGCCGCCCTCGCCGCGGATCCCGGAAGAAAGCAGAGACGGGCGAAGTACATGCGCGAAAATCGGCGAACGAAGAAAAATCTTGCTCTTGCTCGAAAAAAAGGAGGAAAGAAGCCATGAGCGTCTATAAAAAAGCCGGCAGTCGATATTGGTGGTACGGGTTTGTATTTAAAGGCAAGCGGATCCAGAAATCCACAAAAGTCGAGAATGAGCGCCAAGCGGAAAACATCGAGAAGGCGGCTTGGACGCAGTTCGCGCGTGGCGAGGTTGGGATCGAGGAGAAGCCGAAGGCCGATCGCAAGACAGTAGGCCAACTTCTCGACGCCTTGGAGAACGATTTCAAAGCGCGTAAGAAAGACAGCGCAAAGAACATGAATCTGATCGGAACGGTCCGAAAGGAGCTCGCGGATCGATGTGCAGACGCCTTGACCACAGCGGCCGTAACTGCCTATGTCACGGAGCTGAGAAGGCCACAGGGGACCAAGAAGAAAGGGCGCCGATCAAAGTCTCTTGCGAATAATACGATCAAGCATCGGTTACAAATTCTCGCGTCTGCCTTCGAATTGGAAAACGCGGCGCGCGAGGAGGCGAGGTTCGATCCCCTTGTCGTGCCTCGTTTTCCAAAGTTGCCGGACGGTGAAGCGCGGAGCGGCTTCCTCACACGGGGACAGTTCGACACACTCCGGAGTCATTTGCCTAACGACTTGCGGGACTTTGCTCTGTTCGCGTACGTGACAGGATGGCGAAAAAGCGCGATCGCTACGCTCGAGTGGTCGGACGTGCGTGACGGCAATATCTATCTCCGAGGTGTGCGCAGCAAGAACAGCAAACCCTACTTCGTGCCAATCATGGGTGAGCTCATTCACCTAATCGAGCGCCGCAAAGAGGAAAGGTCCATCAATACATCTTCGGGAGTGACACTGTCCTCGCTCGTGTTCCATCGCGGAGGCGAGCCGGTTGTCGAATTCCGGAAGTCATGGGCGACTGCCTGCAAGAAAGCCGACTGTCCGGGAACGCTACTGCATGACCTCCGCAGAAGTGCTGCACGAAATCTGATTCGAAGCGGAGTCACGAAGGACGTCTGCAAAATGGTCGGTGGCTGGAAAACGGATTCGATGTTTTCCAGGTACAACGTGACGGCCGAGCAGGATCTTCGCGAAGCGATGCAGAAGGTCACGGACTACAACGAAGCGGAAAGCCGGAAAGTGGTCACAATGGAAGCGAGTCGGTAGTCACTACATTCCTCACTACAGTTCATTTTTGGACAAGAAAAAGGGCTCCGGCAAAAACGTTCGGAGCCCGCTGTTTTACTGGTGATTTGTTTGGTAGGGGCGGTGGGGATCGAACCCACGACCTTCGGCTTAAAAGGCCGCTGCTCTACCACTGAGCTACGCCCCTAAACTATTTATCCCGCGGCATCTTGCAGGGAAGTTGCCAGGACACGTTTTACACCAGCGCCACGAGCGGCGCCTTTTTCCACAAACGCCTCTTGCTCCAAACGAGGATACCATCGCGACTGGAACACACGCCGTGTAAGTTCGCCCCGCTCATGCACGACCCTGAGGGCATCCACCGCAGCAACACTTACTAGGACGTATGTGGGTTCTTCGTCCGCGAGATGTTCAGCATCCTACACCGCCAGTCTAACACGTCCCACGCCTGTCCGTCACAGCTCCCCATGCACGGACCTCTGTTGTTCGCCCATTTGAGCTCGGGCTTGCGAGCGGCACACTCCGTCGCATTCAATTTTGGGGGCCGCTACTTTATCTCAAAACTCAAACGCCGAACGCGCTCGCTGCTCTTGGAAGTAATCTTTCAAGGAAAAATTTGTGCTACGGAACACGCAGGATTCGAGGCACGTTTTGCAGGTTCTGCGTAGGATCAGCGACGGCTGGGGGAACGCGGCGAGCCAACCTCGACTAGCTCCCGCTCTTCAGCCGACCCGGAAACTGACGGGACCGCGACAGCCGCAACTGTTGGCGTCCGGCTCAAGGAATAAAGGTAGCCGAGTATGGTCACGGGGAAGAGCACGGTTGCGGCTTGCCAAACTGTGGAACGAGTGAATGCGCCGCTCACAAGTCCTGCGAAAACGATGCCGCCCATGAAGTACGGGAAAACGCTTTCGTAACAAATTCTTCCAACGTGGACCCATGACCTGCCCTCAACAAGCCCGATGACGGTCGAGACCAAGGCCGTGTTGAGAGGAAGATACAGGCTGCCCGCGAGAACTGCGGAAACAACCGGCGAATTCGAGGCGCTTGATCCCAGCAGAAAGCGCGTAGAGAGTAAGGCCACGCTGGCGCTGAGCACGAGGGCTGCGGCGCTAAACGCCATTTGAATAAGGCGGGCTCGTTTGGCCGCCCACAGTGATTGCACCAGGGCCGCCACAAGTGCTATCGCCACGACTTCAGAAAAACTGCAGCACAGCATGGCGAGAAGGAGGAATACAAAGTTTGGCGACAAGGTGCTCTCGATGCCCGGGATGCGAATCTTAAGCGTTGAAGAGGCGGCCGCAAAACCGAGCAGCACCACGAATTGAGGGAGGCTCGCGGAAGACCACGATCCTGCTGCCACTAGCAAGACCGCGCCTCCAGAACACAATACCAGCGAAATGTAAACCTTAGCTGCTCGCGGCATTAGTTGCCCCAAACGACGGAGTTACCCCAAACCACGGAGTTACCCCAGACAACCGAGTTACCCCAAACGACCGAATTGCCCCAAACCACCGAGTTACCCCAGACCACGGAGTTACCCCAGATGACGGAGTTGCCCCAGACGTTCGGGTTCGTCCAAACCGTTCCGGGAGCCGCGGTGACGGATACCGTGTTGGTGGCTGAGTTGTACACTGCCGTGGGTGACATTGCAGAACCCAAAGTTGGGGGAGCAAGGTCTGTGCTACCGAGAGCGGCAGCAGCGTCGACAGCGCCAGCACCCGCTGCGAACATATCTTGTTCGATTGTATAGGTTACGCCTGTTCCTAAGTCTGTCGCTGTCGTGTACTGGCTAAATCCGCCCCATGCCGTCACCATCAATCGGGCTTTGACTTGATCCGGAGTCAGCGACGGGTTTTGTTGTAGAAGGAGGGCCACAACGCCGCTTACCACCGGCGTCGCCATGCTCGTGCCGCTCATCGTCATGTAGTTCGCTGTGCCGTACTGCGAACCGCAACTGCTCCCAGAAGCGTTGCAGGGAAAAACCGCGAGTGACGGATACTCAGTGATCAGAGTGGTGCTCTGCGAAGCTAAGAGCGAAACGACGGAATTGCCCGGGGCTACCAGATCTGGCTTCACGATGTGATCGAATGCTGTCGGGCCCTTCGAGCTATAGCTCGTCACTGTCTGGGCGGCTTGCGAGCCCGTTCCGTGTGTGTTGGTTGCCCCAACGGTGATCACATAAGGATCGTTGCCAGGCGCGCCAATCGTGGCGTATCCCTGGGTGCCAGCCGCGTAGTATTCACCCATGTTGCCTGCCGCGGCCACTACGACGATGCCTGCTTGCCACGCGGATTCCACGGCCTGGCAGAGAGGATCGAGCGTGTAGCTCTCGTAGACACCGCGAGATAGCGACAGATTGATCACGCGAATGTTGTAGGTGCTCTGGAGAGCGATGGCTTGCTGAATAGCGGCGATCACCGAGCTGTCGACGCTGGCGCCAGTGCCGTCCAGTACGCGCAGGCTGATGATGTTGGCTTCCGGAGCGATGCCGCGATACACGTTCGAGTAGGTCTGAAGGCTGGTGGAATCATATGCGTTTCCAGCGACGATACCCGACACGTGCGTTCCGTGGCCGTAAGCGTCCGCCGTGGAGGAATCGCCCGGTACAAAGCTTTGGCTATAAACGACACGTGATGGGCTTGCATTCCCATCAGAATTCAGGTCATCGACTTGGTTTACGCCGCTGTCTATAACGGCAACGCCAATCCCCTTGCCATCCCAACCGTTCGAGTAGGCAATGTCCGCGTTGACGGCGGTGACGACGGGGTCCATCGCGCCGCGCACCTTGCGGTTCGGAGAGATGTACGCCACGTTAGAGTCGGCAGCGAGGCTGTTCAGATTGGAACCCTGAACCGTCACCAACTGAGCGTGGATGAGCGGGAGCTCGGACTTCAGAGCTGCGCCGTCAGCGGTAAGATCCGAGGAGGCTGCTGAGCTCTTGAGCTGGACGATGACATCGACTGGCTTTGCCGGGTCAATCCCCTGCAGGTCCGGAGCGATCTTGGCAGCGATCAGGGCTTGAGGATTCACAGCAACCGTCGACGCGACGCCAGGTACAGGTTCTTGCTGGGGAGCTGCTGGATCCTTCAGACCAACCGGGGCGGTTTGTGACAGAGCCGGTTTGCTGTCGACAAGAGCGGGCCACCTGTGGGCGATTGCGCTGTTCTCGCGAATCTCAAAGTGAGGCTGGAGCGTCGAGGCGCCGCTGAAAGCACCTTCATTAGACACCGCGCTGTAAGCGCCCCTTGCAGCCGCTGGCTGAGCCGAAGCCCGACCGGCCGCTTTATTTGCCGTAGTTTGAGTGGCTTGCGGCCCCCCAACAGGTTGCGAGAGGTGGCCGGTCAATCCCAGACCGGCCAGCAAAAGCGAGAACGCGATTAAGGCGCCCCACGTGGTCGTCTTCAGCGGTCCGCCATTCTTATTCTTTGGGTTCTTGTAGGGGCTGAGATCCATATTTCTCTGTCTCCTGGTAAACACAGGGCCCGAGGAAGCTGGTTCAAAAGGTGGCATTTAGCTCTGCCTAAGTTTTAAGATTTGGAGGCTAATTCCGTCGATGGTACAGGAGTGGGACAGAGCTAGTACCAACGCCGGGGCGGTCGAGTACTAGCTTTGCGTCAACCGCATCATGCATTGGGGAGGGATTTCCCAGGTTGGCGCAGTTGTTTCCAGTGGGGGACAGGCAGGATTGCCCATTCCATTCCTGGGGATAACTCGAGGCAAAAGGGGGCTACTTCAGGGTTAATCTTGGGACAAGACTCCCCACTCGTACTATGGGCATTCCCCCGCGTATTCCAGACACTATATGTACCAAAAAGGACCACTAGAATTCTAAGCTGCCGATCCAAGGAAGTATGCCCACACAAGCCCCCAAGGATGGTAATGGTTCGTTGAATCCTAAACGCCTGCCTGGATTTAACAGCGGGAGCCCCACAGGGAGTGGTTCCTGGAAATCATCGTTTCACAATGTCTTTCTATTTATTACCAATAAACACCGGGAAATTTGGGCCACTCCGGGGAAAAAGGGCCAAAGGCTTAGTTGGCCTGCGGCATCGTTCATTTTGTTGCAGGCGCTGGTCGGCCTTCCGCTTTTACCCTATGCACTTCTACGTTGGCATCCGCAGAGCGAACTCCGGTTTGCCTGTTTTTTCGTGGTGGCTCTTGCTGCTTCGTTACTCAAAGTGCGCCTCCCCGGCATTGAAGCGACGATGTCCCCCAACTTCCTATTTGTCCTGGTGGGCATTCTGGATCTCTCTTACCCAGAAACCCTCCTGATGGGATGTTTCGGGGGACTGGCGCAGTCGATTTGGCACTCGAAACCGCGGCCGCGGCTAATCCAGATTTTGTTCAATTTTCCCAATCTGGCCATTTCCATCACCGCGGCGAATCTTGTATTTCACAGCAGCTCCGCTGCGCGTCTGGGTCTTGGCTGGCCCCTGTTGCTGGTCGCGGCTTCCACGACTTATTTCGCAATCAACACGATGTCTGTGTCGGGCATTATCGCCCTGACGGAGCGGCGCAATCCTCTGCTGGTCTGGAAGGAATGTTACCTGTGGTCGTTTCCTTACTACTTGTTGGGGGCGGTGATCGCGGGGTCTGTCAGCTTGATCAATCGTGCGTTCGGTTGGCAGTTTGCAATTCTCGTCCTGCCGCTTGTCTACTGGATGTACCGTTCTTACCGCACCTATTTGGACCGTCTGGAGGCGGAGAAGAAACATACAGAGGAGATCGCAGACCTCCATCTTCGAACGATTGAGGCGCTGTCCCTCGCCATCGAGGCCAAAGACCACAGTACCCATGATCATTTGCGGCGCGTTCAAACGTACGCCGTCCAGCTTGGCAAAGACTTGGGGCTCAGCGAAGCCGAACTAAACGCCTTGCGCGCAGCGTCCATGCTCCACGACATAGGCAAGCTCGCCGTTCCGGAGCAAATCCTCTCCAAACCCGGACGCCTCACGCCCGAAGAATTCGATAGAATGAAGATCCATCCTATCGTCGGCGCGGAAATTCTCGACCGCGTCCAATTTCCTTACCCAGTTGTTCCCATTGTTCGGTCCCACCACGAAAAGTGGGATGGCAGCGGATATCCATACGGCTTGAGAGGAAAAGTGATTCCGATCGGAGCACGCATCCTTTCGGTCGTCGACTGTTTTGACGCACTCACATCGGAACGGCCGTATCGCCGCGCGATATCTGTAGATGAGGCCATGAAGCATCTGATTTCAGAAATGGAAACAAGCTTTGATCCGCAAGTCGTCGCCGCGATCGAAAAAAGATACCTCGAACTCGAGCAAGTAGTGCGCCGGTCCGAGAGCACAAAGAGTCCCTTTCCCTCTGTGGCCAACCAGAATCGATCGGTCGCTCCGTCGGCGGGATTTGCAGAAGTGCCCAACGCCGCCGAAGTTCGAGCAACTTCCTTTCTGGCCTCGATCGTCTCTGCCCGCCAGGAAGCACAGCTGCTCTTCGAACTGGCCCAGACTCTCGGCAATTCTTTGAGCTTGCGCGAGACGCTCTCCGTCGTCGCGGTTCGATTGAAGGAAATGGTCCCCCATGACCTCATCGTCTTTTATGTGTGTGAGGATCAAAAGCTGACTCCGCGTTATGTCCATGGGGTCGATTACGATCTTTTCCGTTCTTTGGAGATCCCCATCGGCCAGGGAATTTCCGGATGGGTCGCGCAGCACAAAAAACCCATCATCAACGGTGACCCTATGGCGGAATCAAAACATCTGGGTGACCCCTCGCGCGTAACCGCCCTGCGCTCCACGTTGTCCATTCCGCTCCAAGGCAGGGATGGGGTAGCTGGAGTCCTGACCTTATACCTGAAAGAGAAGCAGGCATTTACCAAAGATCACCTGCGCATGCTGCTAGCCGCAAGTTCCAAACTCGGCTTGTCGGTCGAAAACTCACTTCAATTTGAGAAAGCCCAAGACTCGGCGAGCACGGATTTCCTTACCGGTTTGCCCAATGCCCGATCGATTTGCGCGCACTTGGATAGCGAGTTGGCCCGTTCCGAGCGCAGCGGGCAGCCTCTAGCAGTCCTTCTTTGCGACCTCAATGGATTCAAGACCGTAAACGACAACTATGGACATCTCGTCGGAAACAAACTTTTGGAAGAGATCGCAAGGAATTTCCGGACAGTATGCCGGGAGTACGACCTCGTTGGGCGTCTGGGCGGGGACGAATTCATACTGGTTCTTCCGGAGTTCACCACCGCGACTGTGAAGGAACTGCTGCCCAGGGTAGAGCTTGCGGTCGTGGATGCCGGTCGGACCGTTTGTGGCAAGAAGGTTGTCACCGCCAGCGTGGGAGCGGCCTTTTATCCGCAGGATGGAGTCACGGCCGAAGAACTCCTTTCCGAAGCAGATCGCGCAATGTATGAAGCTAAGGAAACCCATTATCGAGAAAAAGGTCTGGCGCCGACGCCGCAGTTAGTGGCCCCTTCACCCGGATGAACTTGAGACGGAAAGGTTTCTCGTTGCACTGCAGCCATGAACCAATGGATTGTCAAATTCGCGCAGAAACTCCTTCTGCTGACCGCCCTCGCGATTGTGGGAGCGCTGCTTTGCGCAACTATGGTTCGCTTCGCCCCGGGCTACGGCATCGACGAACGCGATCTTGATTTCCGGCTTTCCCAGTCCTCCCGAGATGCGATTCGCAGCGAACACCAATTGGGCGGCGGACTTCTTCACTATTATGGCTCCTACATTGCCGGCCTCTTCCACGGCAATCTGGGCACCTCGGCCTTCCTTCAACGGCCCGTGGCTGGACTTCTGAAGGAGCGTGCTCCGCTCACCGCGCGGGCGGTTCTCTTCGGCTTGGTCACCGCATGGATGGCAGCTTCGCTTCTGTCGCTGCTAACTATTCGCTTTCAAACTTGGGCGCTGGAATATTCGGCCACCGCAATGACCGGACTCCTGATTGCCTTGCCCACCGCGGTTGTAGCTCTTCTGTGTCTGTATCTGCGCGCGCCTGTCTTTCTGGGAATTGCAGTAATCCTGCTTCCAAAACTCTTTCGCTATCAGCACAACATCCTCGCTCAGGCTAACGCGCAGCCCTTTGTGCTCGCGGCCCGCGCACGCGGCCTCAGCAGCAATCGAATCCTTTTTCACCATGTAATTCCCGTGGCATGGCACCCGCTCCTAGCTCTTTTCGGAGTTTCCGCAAGCATGGCGCTCGGCGCAGCGATTCCCCTGGAAGCTCTTTCCGATTCTCCCGGGATGGGGCAATTGGCGTGGCAGGCCGCCCTTAATCGCGATTTGCCTTTGCTCACCAGCATCACGCTCTTCGTGACTCTCGCAACTGTAGGAGTCAACTTCCTTGCGGGAACGCTACACGAGAGGCGGCCGTGAAAGCCCAGCGCACGCTTCGCCTGCTCTGCCGCAGCACTCTGGTCCTCATTTTCGCATTGGGACTATTCGCGGGGAGCTTTACCCATTATTCCTATGCTCGCCAGTTTCGCGACATTACCAATACCGCGCCTTCCGCCGCGCATTTGCTAGGCACAGACGCGCTGGGAAGAGATCTTTTCACTCGTCTCATCTATGGGACTCGCGTTTCGTTGCTGCTCGCGCCCGCCGCCGCGCTACTTGCTACCGTCCTTGCCGCCGTCCTCGGAGGAATTGCGGGACTCAGCGGAGGCTGGCTCGAAAAAATTATTCTAGCGTCCGCCGACCTTTCCATGTCGCTGCCGTTGCTTTTCGTGCTGATTGCGCTTCGCGCCTTGTTGCCTCTCGATGTCTCGCCCGTCCTTTCCGTCGTCGCCACATTCGTGGTGTTAGGCCTTCTGGGATGGCCCACGTCGCTGCGTGTGGTTTGGGCTGCGGCCCGGAATTTGCGGGACTCAGACCACATCCTCCTCGCGCAAGCGCTCGGCTACCGCCGCTCTCAAATATTGCTCCGCCAAGTGCTCCCCTGTCTTCGCCCAGTATTCTTGGCGCAATTCTGGATATCGATTCCGCTCTTCATTCTCACGGAAGCAACGTTGAGCATGTTGGGACTGGGAGTGATGGAGCCCTTGCCATCCTGGGGAAATCTGCTGCGTGGTTCCGAAGATTTCTCCGCCATGGCGGCTAACCCGTGGCGGCTCGTTCCGTTATTTGTCCTGGTGCTCACCGTGATTTGTTTCCAATTTATTTTTCCTGGTTCGGAGGAGCTTGCCTGATGCGATTTTCTCGACGATCTGCCGTTCTAGCCCTTGCTCTGTGCTCATTCGTATTCTCGGCCTCGTCCGGGCGTGCCCAGTCCGGAGCCGAATTGCATTTCTGCCTCCATGGCGAGCCAAAAACTTTCAACCCAATTCTCGTGGACGATGAAGCCTCGGAAAACGTCCGCTATCTAACCGGCGGCGTCCTAATTCGCGTCAATCGACAGACCCAAGCTCTCGAACCCGCTCTGGCTGAATCCTGGCAGGTCTCGCGTGACGGCCGCAAAATCACCTTCCATCTGCGCAAGGGTCTCTATTTTTCCGATGGCTCTCCCTTCTCTTCCGCCGACGTCGCCTACACCATGAAACTCCTCATGGACCCGCAAACCCACTCAGCGACTGGCGACGCGTTTCGAACCGGAGAAAGTGCGATCGACGTTCAAACCCCCACCCCGGATGTTGCCGTTGTCTCGTTTCCAACCCTCGTCGCCGGTCTCGAGCGCCTCTTCGATCAGGTTGCGATTCTTTCATCCACGTCTCCGAAAAAAGAGATGAGCGTGCTCGGGCCTTACTATGTCTCCGAATACGTCGCGGGCTCTCACGTTCTTCTTCGCCGCAATCCCAATTACTGGAAGCAGGATTCCGAAGGCCACCCGCTTCCCTATATCGAAACAGTCCGCCTGGATATTCAGAGGAACCGCGACATCGAGCTGATGCGCTTCCGCCGCGGTGAACTCCAACTGATCAACCGTCTCGACGCCGAACAGTTCGATCGCCTTCAAAAAGATTCCCCCGGCGTAGCCAGAAACGCAGGCACGGGCCTTGATGGCGAAGAACTCTGGTTCAATCAAACTGCCTCGTCCACCTTGCCCGATTACAAGAAAAAGTGGTTCCAGACGACAGCGTTCCGCCAAGCCGTCTCCCTGTCCATCAACCGCGCCGACTTAGCACGCGTCGTTTTCGACGGCTACGCCACGCCCGCCTACGGCCCCGTCTCGCCGTCCAATCATTTCTGGTTCAACGCTTCCCTTCCCGCTCCCAAGCACGATCCTCAGGCCGCGCTCCTCCTTCTTTCGCACGCGGGATTTCGACTCGAAAATGGCAGCCTGAAAGACAGCGCCGGTAATCGTGTCGAATTCACCGTGATCACCAATTCCGGAAATACCGCGCGCGAAAAAATGGCCACCATGATTCAGCAGGACCTCTCGGAAATCGGCATTACGCTGAAAGTCGTCACGCTGGATTTTCCTTCTCTGATCGAAAGGATCTCCCGCACGTTCGACTATGACGCCTGCCTCCTCGGCCTAGTGAACACCGATCTCGATCCCAACGGTCAATTGACAGTCTGGCTGAGTTCCGGCGAAGACCATCAGTGGAACCCGAATCAGAAAACTCCGGCAACTCCTTGGGAAGCGGAAATCGACAAGCTCATGCAAGAACAGGCATCCACTCCCGACGAGAAACTCCGCAAAGCTAAGTTCGACCGCGTCCAGCAAATCGTCGCCGAACAGCAACCCTTCATCTATCTCGTCAACAAAAACGCCCTCTCGGCCGTCTCTTCAGAACTTGCTGGCGCGTCTCCTGTAGCTCTCAATCCCCAGGCTTTCTGGAACATCGAAACGCTCCGCCTGAAACCTGGCCCAGAGATGGGAGCGAGTAAGTGAAAATGCAGGAACCGCTCCTCTCCGCCAATCTTTCGGTGGACTACCACAATAAAACCGGTGTTCTCCGAAATATTTCCGTGCGCATCGAGCGACAGGAAATCCTCGGTTTGGTAGGGCAAAGCGGTTCCGGAAAAAGCACGCTGGCTCTCTCCCTTATGGGACTCCTTCCGCTGAAGGGCGGCCGAGTCACAGGCGAAGTTATGTTCCGCGAGAGAGATCTTCTAAAGAGTCCAGAAAAAGAACTCCGAGCGATTCGCGGCAAAGAAATGAGCATTGTTCTGCAGAGCCCGCTCGCGGCGCTGAACCCCGCTCTCTCCATCGGGGCTCAGCTGACAGAAACCTGGAAGGCCCACGAGCGCGGAAATAATGCACAGGGTTTAGCGTCAACTCAGGCAGCTCTGACGAGCGTCAGCCTGCCTCACGACAAAGAATTCCTCCGTCGTCGCCCGTCGCAGTTAAGCGTTGGCCAAGGGCAGCGCGTCTGCATCGCCATGGCCGTCCTTCATCGCCCGGCGCTGCTTCTCGCCGATGAAGCGACCAGCGCCCTCGATCCCATCACTCAATCGGAAATCCTGAATTTATTCGCTCGCTTGAATCGCGAGATGGGCACGGCCATCCTCTATATCTCGCACGACCTCCTCTCCGTTGCGGCCCTGTGCCACCGCATCTGCATACTTCATGAAGGTCAGATCGTAGAATGCGGCACGCCGAACGCCATCTTCAATTCGCCCCAGCACGAATACACGCGCAGACTGGTTGCAGCGCTTCCCAGCGCACCGCCCCGCAAGAACTCCCACGCCCGAGAAACGCAAGACGCCGATCCACCCACCCTCGAAGTAACTCACTACTGAAATTCTCTGTAACGTTGATCGCGCAAAACAGCGAGGTAGCTCTGGCATTCTCCGTTGGTTTTGCTGATTGCCGCCGATTCACAACAATTTCTTGCCGTGCATTCCAAAACTTGCCACCGCCGCCGGAATAGCTTCCAGTGCTAGCACTTTGTCCGCCGCGCCACGTCGAATAGCTTCCTTCGGCATCCCAAAAACAACACAGCTGGCCTCATTCTGCGCAATTGTAAACGCACCCGCCGCGCGCATCTCGAATAGTCCCTCGGCCCCATCATCTCCCATGCCAGTCAGTATCACGCCCAGCGCCGAATCACCTGCAGCCTGCGCTACGGAACGAAACAACGCATTCACGCTTGGCCGATGCCTCGAAACCAAGGGTCCATCTTTAACTTGAATCGTGAGATGCCCGGACACGCGGCGTATCGTGCTATGCCGGTTCCCCGGAGCCACAAATGCCCACCCGCTCTTCACTCGGTCTCCATCCGCTGCTTCCTTCACCTGAATCGCGCAATTCGCATCCAGCCACTTCGCAAACGCCGCCGTGAATTGCTCCGGCATGTGCTGCACAATCACAATTCCTGGGGATTCCTCCGGCAAGGCGCCCAAAATTTGTGCGAGCGCTTCCGTTCCGCCCGTTGAAGCTCCGATGACGACAATTCTCTCCTCTTTGCTCGCCGCGCTGGCTGCATTGGTTTTGCTTCCAGCAGTTTTTCGCTCCAATGGCGGCGCAGCCAAACTAGTTCGCCTCCGCATCCGCGCCGAGGCCGCGGATCGTACCGTATCGATCAGCATCACCGCCGACTCGTGTAGAAAATTACCCACCCCGAGCTTTGGTTTCGTGACAATCCCAATGGCCCCCTCTTCCAGCGCTCGGATCGCTGCCACCGTCCCGCGTCCCGCCACGCTCGAGCAGATCAGGGTAGGGATGGGATCTTCCGCCATCACTTTCCGCAAGAACGTCAGCCCATCCATTTGCGGCATCTCAAGGTCCAAAATAATTACGTGAGGCCGAATCTGCTTCATCTTGTGCAGCGCAATGATGGGGTCCGCAGCGACAGTCACCTCCATATCGCTTTCCTGTGACAGCACTGCCTGCATGACTTGGCGCACCACAGCCGAATCGTCCACAACTAAAACTTGGATTCGGGGCGCCGCGCTATCGTGCAACATCGGCCTCTGCGTTCACTTTGACAATGGGAGCATAGACTGTGGTGATGACACTGCGCACCACGTCATGCATCGCGTGCAAGCTCTCCGCGTGCCCCACAAACAGGTAGCCGCTCGGCGAGAGGTAACTCAACAAGCGGCGTACAATTCTTTCCCGGTCTTCTCGGTCGAAGTAGATCAGTACATTTCTGCAAAAGATCAAATCAAATAGCCCATTCATGGCGTAGGCCTGATCGTTCAGGTTTAGCCTCAGAAAGCTCACGACAGCGCGAATCTCCGGACCCGCTTTGATTTTGCCCTCCTGCCTCCCGCAGCCCCTCAACATATACGCCTTCAGATAAGCCTCCGGGATTTCGCTGCAGGCCCCCAATTCCCAGGTGGCCCCACGCGCGATGTCCAGGGCGCGATTCGATAGATCCGTTGCGACAATTTCGATTTCCCAGCCTGCAGCCGCTGGAAAGTGGTGGCACAAAGCCATCGCCAGCGAATACGGCTCTTGTCCCGTCGAGCATCCGGCGCTCCACGCTCTGATTCTTCGGGCGCGTACGCGTCTCGCCGCATCCGTCTGCCATTGGGGAAAAACACGCTGGCGAAGGAATTCAAACTGTCCGGGCTCACGAAAAAAGCGCGTCTCATTCGTGGAGATCGCGTCGAGCATGCACGTTTGCTCTTCCGGATCAGTCGTCACCGCGCGATAGTATTCGCTGAATGTCGTTAGCCCCAGATGACGTAACCGTTTGGAGAGCCGGCCCACCAGCAGCGCTGACTTGGCGTGCGTCAGCCAAATCCCCGAGACGCGATGAATGAGCTCCTGAAAACGCAGAAACTCCCTCTCGGTGATCGTCTTCGGCTGAAATTCTAGGAATACATCTAATGGCTCAGCGTCCGATTTTTCGGAGACGCAGCTTCGCGGCGCGCGTTCGCTTGCACTTGTATTTTTGTTTGACCGTGCCAAGGGCCCACCGCTCATCCCGCGTTTTAGGATTTCGACTTGCCAGTTTTGGAATTTACGGTGGCGTTTGTCGGAACATCCGCCCGGGCTTTTTGTGCTTGATCCGCTTCTGTTTTGATGGCCTGCGAAGGCACTTCCCCGAGTCTCACCAGTTCTTCGCCCGACAGCACTTTGTGAATGTCCAGCATGAGCGCGAACTTCTTGCCGACCTTCGCCATCCCCAGCAGATACTCGACACGCACGCGCGTCCCGAACGGGGGCGCCTTCTCGATATCCTCCGCCGCGAAGCTGGTCACTTCATTCACAGCATCGGCGATGACTCCCATGATGCTGTCCTCGCCATCCAGCTTGATCTCCAGAATAATGATGCACGTCGTCTTGGTTACCGGCCGCGCCTCCACTCCGAACTTCACCGCCAGGTCCACCACCGGTACCACGCTCCCGCGAACGTTGATCACCCCGCGGATCCACGCAGGCGCCCGTGGCACGCGCGTCACGGAGCTGTACTCGATAATTTCCCGCACATGCGGGATTCCGACGGCGTACTCCTCTTCCGACATCTGGAACGTTAAGTACTGCTGTTGTTCCACCGCTTCTCTTGTAATCGTGGATTCCATTGGCTTCTCCCGTTAGAACCGCACGAATTCGCGTTCCGCCTCGCTATCGCTGGCTTTACTGGCGCGATCCTGATTTGCCGAGGACCCTCCGTCTCTCCCTGTTCTGTTCTGCCGGTAGGCCCGTGGGTGCAACCTCTCGTGCCCCCGAGTGCCTCCAGCCACGGAGTCCGGCCGCCCGTCCTCCACTTTGAAAAACCCCATGAGTTGTTGCATACCCTCTGCTTGCGACGACATCTCCTCAGCTGCACTGGAAAGTTCTTCCACGGAAGAAGCATTCCGCTGGGTGACCTGGTCGACTTGCGACATCGCTTTGTTGATCTGGTTGACTCCGGAAGCTTGCTCGCGCGACGCAGCTGTAACTTCCTGCACCAAATCCGCCGTCTTCCGGATGGCCGGCACCAGCGCACCGAGCAACTCGCCGGAACGCTCCGCCACCTTTACGCTCTCCCCCGCCTGGCCCGCTATCTCCTTCGCTGCAGCCTGGCTCCGTTCCGCCAGTTTGCGTACTTCCGTGGCCACCACCGCAAATCCTCTCCCATGTTCCCCGGCGCGAGCCGCTTCGATTGCCGCATTCAGCGCCAGCAAGTTGGTCTGATAAGCAATCTCCTCGATGATCGAGATTCTCTCCGCGATCGACACCATCGCATTCACCGTGTCTGCCACAGCCTGGCCGCTCTCCTCCGCCTCCTTCGCGCCCTTCGCGGACATCTGTTCCATCTGCCGGCTGTTTTCCGCGTTCTGATTGATCGAAGCACTCATCTCTTCCAGGCTGGCAGTCGTCTCTTCCACCGAGGCGGCCTGTTCGCTAGACCCCTGCGAAAGTGACGAGGCCGAAGCAGAAACCTGCGCAGCTGCGGAAGCAAGCGTTGTGGCTCCGTTGCGCACCTCATCCACGATATTCGTCAAGCTCACCTTCATGTTCTTCAAGGACTCAAGCAGCTGCCCGGTCTCGTCCTTTGACTTAACCTCCAGCATGCCCGTCAAATCACCCTTGGCAACCTGTTGAGCAATTTCCACCGCTGCTTTGAGCGGATTGGTGATACTCCGCGTAATCCAGAAGGCAAATAAAGCGCTGAAGAGCGTGAGCAGAACCCCGATGGAAACGATGATAGCGCGTCCTCGGACGTACGCCTCTCTTGCCGCGTCGCGATCCGCAGCTGTTTGTGCGACTTCATAGTCGATCAGTTTGTAGAGCTCATCCAGATACGTCGCCTGCTCCGGGACGATTTTTTCCAGAAATTCCTTTTTCGCTTCGTCCGGATGATTCGTTTCCAAAAGCCGGATGAATTCGTCCTCGTGCGGAACGTACCGGTTGCGCGCTTCCATCACACTTTTTACAAGTTCTTTGCCTTGCTCGGTGTCGATGCTTTTCACCAGATCGGCCCTGTAACCCGCGCGCAATTTCTTGAAATCTTTCAGACGCGCGAGTTGTTCCCCCGTCTTGTCGTGGTCGAACAGGTAGATGTTGCGTATGTAGTTCCCGGTCTCCAGGAGGGAGTTGGCCCATTTGTGTGTGACCACTAGTTGTTGCACGCGATCGTTGGCGAACTGCCCCAGAAGCTCGTCTTGCGATTCAAGGCGCAAAACCGCGAGACCGATGATGCCAAGCACCATGATCAATAGGCTGCCAAACGCCAGCCCCAGTCGAGTCCCGATCCTAAGATTTCCCAAGAACATGATTTTCTCCTCAAGAACAATCACTGATCTTTTTCGCCACCGCCCCAAACTTCTTATAATTTCTCTTCCTGAAGGGCTTCGAGCGCACTTCCTTGCAACTCGCCGGTCAAACGACCCTTGCCGCTTCTGCTTCAAAACTGCGCATCAGCGCCGGAATATCCAGAATCAGCGCGACCCGCCCATTTCCAAGGATGGCTGAGCCCGACACTCCCGGAACATTTCTGAACACATGCGGCAAAGGCTTTATGACCGTTTGCGTAGCTCCATAAAGCCGGTCCACGGCCAGCCCGGCTCGATTCGCATCGTGCTGCACCACCACCACGTTCTGACGGGCTGTGCGGTCGCCGCCGGTTTGGAAATGTTCCCGCAATTGGACATACGGCAATGGCTCGCCGCGAAGCTCCAGCACGCCCATCCCCCATCCTGAATTTTGTTCCTTGGCTGGCAGTTCCACGCACTCGATCACCTGGTCCACGGGAATCACATAGGTGTCTTCGCCGACCCCGACGCCGAATCCTTCGATAATGGCCAGTGTCAATGGAAGCCGAATATGAACGGTGGATCCGGCTCCGGGATCGCTGGTAATAAACACGTTTCCACGCAGCGCTTGCACGTTTCGGCGCACCACATCCATCCCCACCCCACGGCCTGAGAGATCGCTAACGGCACTTGCCGTGGAAAAACCCGCCTCGAAAATCAATTGGAAGAGTTCCTGGTCCGCCACTTTTTCAGGCTCCGCGGCTATCCCGCGCTTCCGGGCTACATCGCATATGCGTTCCCTGCTCAACCCCGCCCCGTCGTCGGATACTTCAATCACGATGCTTCCCGCTTCGTGTGCTGCATGCACCGTGACCGTCCCCGAAGCGGGCTTGCCATGGCGTTTGCGAACCGCGGGCGCTTCGATTCCATGGTCGATCGCATTCCGGATCATATGCAGTACTGGATCCTTTAAGTGCTCGATCACCGACGTATCCACTTCCACTTCTTCCCCTTCGATTTGAAGCCGTGCAAGCTTGCCGTGGGACTTCGCCAAATCGCGCACCGTGCGCGAAAACTGCCGGAAAAGTGGGCCTACCGAGACCATCCGCGCCTTCAGTACGGTCTCCTGAAGTTCTGTGTGTAGCGAATCCGCGGCGCGCGACGTTTCTCGGATCGCCTCAAGATCGGCGGTGCCTGGGTTCTCCAGTAACTGGGCAATTCGCCCGCGCGCGATCGCAATTTCACCGGTCAGATCCAACAATCGATCCAGCTTTGTGACGTCAACGCGGAGACTTCGCAGCGAATCGCTCGCATGCGGCGTACTTGATGCTCCGGACCCGACTGCGGTTCCATCTGTGGCCGTCGCCCCCTCGTGGCCGGATTGCGATCTGCCCTCGATGCATCTCGAAATTTTGTTGAGCAGCTCCCTGGCGCCCGCGCTCGTTTCATCCCGGCCCGCCGCAGCGCCCGCAGCCATCTCCCGCAGAATATCCAGCGACGCCAGCATTAGGTTTATGATTTCCGGCGTCACACTCAAATTGCGGCTTCTAATCTCATCCAAGAGATTTTCGAACGTGTGGGCGAACGCCAGCAATTTGGGAAGTTCCAGGATGCTCGCATTTCCCTTAATCGTGTGAACCACTCGAAAAATCGTCTGGATCAATTCCCCGTCGTCCGGGCGGGACTCCAATTCCAGAATGGCCTCCTCCATTCGCGCAAGGCCCTCGCCCGTCTCCACGACAAAGCTGTTCAAAATGATGTCGCGCTGAATTTCCATCCTAATTTCCTATCAGTTTGAGAGAGGTCGCGCCGGTATCGGTCCGCATCGTAATCTTCCGGCTTTTCTCTCCGCCCGTATCTCGCCTCTCGATGACAATGGATTCGCGAGAGAGCACTTGAAGGGCTAACTCCACATTCTTGTCGCCGATCAATTCGCTCGAGCCGCTCCGAAAAGCCTGCAGCATCGATGCGCCCCCAAAAACGTATGCGCGAAGATCTTTGTTCCGGCTGCCCAGCTGCTGCAATTCCCGCAATAACCGCCTTATCGCGACATCTCCGTAGCGCGGTGAAGGCAATCCCTCGCCTCCAAGAGTCGGCAACAAATAATGTGTGGCGCCTCCCACCGACAACCGCTCATTGAAAAGACAAACCGCCACGCACGACCCAAGAATGATCGTTATATTCGCAGGATCAACCGATGCATACATTTCCCCGGGATGAAGAAAGACCGACTTCACCTCCGCTTCGCCTCCGCTCTCCTCAGCGGGTGCCAGCAAATTCTTGCTCCTCATTTCTGTCTTCACCGAAACTCCAAAGCCGCTCATTCTCTACTTCTCCGAATTCCTAGATGCCGAAGAGGCTCGGCCCCACGTAGACCGAAAGCAAGCCCAACAACTCCCGGTCTCCCGAGTCGAACGACTTCCTCTGCGGCAGAAGATTGAAAAAAACAATGGCCCCTTCTGCCTTCTGGCCCTGCGACAATGGGACCAGTGCGCTTACTCCGATGCTTGCCAGGAATTGATCTCCCGCGATTCGCTTGTCCACAATTCGCGCTTGACCTCGCTTGATCTCCGCCGTGATCTGATCGAACTTTGACGCCAGCGCGCGGCGTTGCGTCGTCGATATTCCCACCGCAGCCAAAAACGACATCAGCTTTGTTTCCGCGTGCAGCTCGACAATCACAATCTCTTCGCATCCCAGAAGATTTGAGCCGATTTCAATCACTGCATTGGCAACATCGCCTTCGCGCACTGCTATGCTTAGCCGCTCGCTCGCCGCGTACAGCCGGCTCCAAATCGTGTGCCGCTCCACGGATGGCACGGTGTCATAGCAGCGGCGCAAATAGTCGCGAGATCGCGTTTCCAACTGTTCCGCAAGAGCCGCGGTCGCTGTGCTCTCGCTTTTGCCGCCAATTTGCGGTCGCGTAATGGTTTTTTCTCTCATCTACCGTCTCTCAACTAGCGGCCTTCTTCGACACCCAGGTAACCATTCACCATCTGCACAAGTTCGTTGCTCTCGATCGGCTTCGTCAAATAATCGTTGCAGCCGCTTTCATATCCCTTCTCCACGTTTTCTGCCTCTCCGCGGCTCGTCACCAAGATAATCGGTACCCTCTTTAACTTTTCCTGCCGCCGCATTTCGCGGCAGGCCGCAAATCCGTCCATCTTCGGCATTACCACGTCCATCAAAATCAGGTTGGGCTGTTCTTCTAGCGCCACTTTCACTGCCTCTTCCCCGTTGCGTGCTTGCACCACGTCAAAGTTGGTGTACTTTTTCAGGAGCATCTCTTCCATCAAGAGCGTGGTAACGGAGTCGTCGACAATCAGTATTTTCGGGCGCATCTCTTCGTAGAGTCCCTTCGTCTCTTAGGGCCTGAATTCATGGATCCGAGAGGCAAGCAAGTGATTAGGGCAATGCAATCTCCAAAACCCCGAAAAAAGCTCCGCCGTTTTCGGTATCTCTCCGAAAGTTAGCTTTCAGGGCTGGTCTGCTTGTGCTGGTTTTTTCGAGGAAGTAAACCTTGCAATATCAGCTACTTACGTATTCACCAGGGACTGCAGTCATTGAGTCTCAACACGCCAATTTCCTGCAGCTTGCCGCAAACTTCGACCGCATGTGCCAGATCGCGTCTCAGTATCTCGACAGGCAAGCCCCTCATTCTCAAACTGAGATGGCTAGACGCCCCAACATCCGCGCGGGCCTGCGCCCCATCACGACAGCGCTTCGACTGCAGGGCGCGCGGGGCGCGGACGTTTGCGCTTCCACTCGTAGTCTTTGCGCAGGCGCGACTGGTGCTTCTTCAGTTGCGCCTCCAATTCGCTAAAAGCCTGCTTGCAACTGGCGCGCACATTTTCGCCCGTTCCGGTCGCGTGCAGCGTCCCGGTTGGCAACGATAAATTAAGCGAAAACGAAAGCTCCTCGCGATGCGAATTTTTGGAAAAAACGCCGTGCAGCAGCACCAGGTCCGGCTCATAACATTTCAAAATGCGATTCAGTTTGCTCGCGAAACGCTCGACTTCTTTTTCCGCGGGCTTGTGCGGCTCGACATTCTTGTAGCTGATGGAAAGTTTCATGGATGCACCTGTAGGAGTTCTTGCAGAAGAGGCGGGCGACGCGGAATTCTTTCTTCCACCGCATCATGTTCCCAGCATACCAGCGCGCCCCGTGCGCGGCAATTGTACTGCCTAAGATTCGATGCCATTAAGCACCTCACTCTGCATTGACAGCCTCGGTCGCTGCACCCTAACCTGCTTCATCAGCGGCGGGCACAGCCCTTCGAGGCTCAGGGTAAACATGTTGTGCCCCTACGAGAACATTCCGAGCATGTCTCCGCGCACAAAACCGGAAGCGAAAAGCGTGATTCGCGTTGGTCCTGCCGGCTGGTCGTACCCCGACTGGACCGGCTACGTCTACCCAACGCGCCGCCAAAAGGGTTTCCACGAAGCCACCTACCTCGCCGAATTCTTCGACACTATTGAGATCAACTCCTCGTTCTACAACCCCATTCGGCCAGATCATGCGGCGCTGTGGATCGAGCGCGTGGCGGCCAACCCGCGCTTCGTCTTCACCGCGAAACTCTGGCAAAGGTTCACGCACGAGACAACTGGTAAAAGTGCGGATCCCGCAAATTCGGCCGGCGCCACGTCATTCGCCTTAGCCGCATCGACGAAGGAAGACGAGCGCGCGGTCCGCGCCGGCTTCGACGTTCTCCACGCCGCCGGGAAACTCAGCGCCGTCCTTCTCCAGTTCCCTTTCTCGTTTCACCGCACGCCCGAAACGGTCGCGCATCTCTCCGTTCTTTTGAAACGCTTTGCCGATTACCCGCTGGTCGTCGAAGTGCGGCACGCTTCCTGGCAAACGCCGGAAACCTTCGCGCTGCTCGCAGAATCGAAGGCTGGTTTCTGCAACATCGACCAGCCCATCATTGGCCGCTCGATCGAGCCGAGCGCCGAAACCACTTCTCCCATCGGCTACGTTCGGCTGCATGGCCGGCGTTACGACACCTGGTTCTCCGACGATCCCGCGGTTCCTTCCCACGAGCGCTACAACTATCTTTATTCCACCGAAGAACTGGCTCCGTGGGCAAAGCGCGTCGCCAAAGTCGCGGAGCGGTCCCGCGAGGTCTTCGTCATCACCAACAACCACTACCAAGGCAAAGGCGTCGTCAACGCCCTACAACTCATCAGCATTCTAAAACGTTCCAAAGTGAAGGTGCCCGAACCGCTGCGCGTGCAGTATCCCGAGTTGGAGGCCATTGCGGACGCGCCGCCAGCCGAGCCGAGTCTGTTTCCGATGGGAAAAAGTGAATGGTGAAGAGTGAGTAGTGAGGGATGTGCGGATTGGCGGATGGTTGACATTTTAGACCGGGAGGATGCCTGACAGTTTCTGTTCGTAAAGGTCGTGGGGGGTGACTGCCGGGGAGGGGGACGCGTCCCCCTCCCCGGCAGCC
>DATEQG010000092.1:0-35690 GCA_035272765.1 Candidatus Acidiferrum sp. | reverse complement strand
GTACCGACGCGCTCATCGGGCAGACCATTTCGCATTACCGGGTTGTCGAGAAGGTCGGCGGCGGCGGAATGGGTGTGGTCTACAAAGCCGAAGATACGCGGCTACACCGCTTTGTGGCGCTGAAGTTCCTCCCTGACGAAGTGGCCAAGGATGCGCAGGCGCTGACTCGGTTCCAGCGCGAAGCGCAGTCCGCCTCCGCGCTCAATCATCCCAACATTTGCACCATCTATGACATCGGGGAAGAGGACGGCAAAGCCTTCATGGCAATGGAATTTCTTGAAGGGGTGACGCTGAAACACTTAGTTCGGGAGCACCCTCTCAAGATGGATCAAATCCTGGACCTGGCAATCGAGATTGCGGATGCCCTCGACGCCGCCCACGCGAAAGGCATCATTCATCGCGACATCAAGCCCGCGAACCTATTTGTCACCGAGCGCGGCCACGCCAAGATACTGGATTTTGGCCTCGCCAAAGTGACCGGTAAGAACATAGCAGAGCCGGCGGAGATGACCGCGGCCACGATGGATGCTTCTGAGGAATTACTAACCAGCCCGGGAGCAGCCATCGGCACCGTCGCGTACATGTCCCCGGAGCAGGTGCGCGGCAAGAAGCTGGATGCGCGCACGGATCTCTTCTCGTTGGGCGTGGTTTTGTACGAAATAGCCACGGGCAAACGGCCCTTCGCGGGGGACACCTCGGGATTGGTCTTCGATTCGATCCTGAATCGCGCGCCCACTCCGCCTATTCGCCTCAACCCCGAAATGCCAGCGGAACTCGAACGCATCATCAACAAGGCTTTGGAAAAGGACCGCGACATCCGTTGCCAGTCAGCCGCCGAGCTGCGCGCCGACTTGAAGCGGCTGAAGCGAGATACGGATTCGGGTCGCGCGGCCGCGGCGGTCCTGGGCGGTCCTCGCGCTCTCGAGCAGGCCGCGCACAGTATTTCGTCGCGCCGCAAGCGGTGGATTCTGGGCCTCGCGGGAGCGTTGGTCACAACCCTGGCCACGACGACCATCGGCTTATTTGTCTCGCGCCGCCCGCGCCATACGCAGGAGATGATCCAACATCAACTCACAGCCAATCCGTCGGATGACCCTGTACTGGCGCAAGCCCTTTCGCCAGACGGGAAGTACTTGGCCTTCGCGGATCAGAGCGGCCTCCGATTGCGGCTGGTTAAGACAGGCGAGACCCAACGCCTGGCGCAACTCAAAGTCTCCGCGCTGGCCTGGTTCTCGGACGGGACGAAAATTCTCGCCACCGCGGCTGAACCGGGTCACCCTCCCGCTCTCTGGACGGTATCTGTCTTGGGAGGGGCACCGCGCGAGCTTCGCCGCGATGCCGCCCATGCTTCAGTGTCGCCGGATGGCTCGCTGGTTTCGTTTCTGGGTGATTTTACGGAGGACGCGGCGCACGGCATTTGGTTGATGGGCGTGAACGGCGAGGACGCGCGCAAAATCCTCTCTGCTCCACAAACAGAATCGTTCACGGCCTTGGCCTGGTCTCCGAAAGGAGGGCGAATCGCCTACGTCAGAAATAGCCTCGCCGGTGGAAGGTATAATTTGACCCTCGAGACCTCGGACACCAACGGGAGGAACAAGACGATCATCTTGTCGGAGCCCAATTTAGGAGATTTAGTGTGGCTCGCCGACGGCCGGATCGTTTACTCATTGTCGCAGTTGTGGTTGTACTCCGACACAAACCTCGGGCAGGTTGCGGTGGATCCCCAGACCGGGCGGGTCTCTAGCGGCTCCGCCCGCTTGACCAACTGGTTCGGGTTCTCTATTGCCAGCCTCAGCGCGACAGCGGACGGAGAAAAACTATCTTTCCTGAAAACGACGATTCTGCCGAGTGTTGAGGTTGGGGAGCTGGGAGCTGGCGGGACGAGACTTCAAACCCCGCGCCCTCTGTCTCGCGAAGAATATTTCGCTTGGCCGGTTTCCTGGACGCCAGACAGCAAGAGCGTCGTGTTTCATTGGATCCGAGATGGCCAGTGGAATTACTTCAAACAGGATTTGAACCAGGACACTGCCCAGCCGCTGGTGGTTGGACCGGAATGGAAATGGTATGGACACTTCAGCCCCGACGGTGGTTGGTTCCTATACGTCGCTTGGCCCACGCGCGAGTTGCCGACGCCGGCCACCACCGTGCGCCTCATGCGAGTTGCGTCCCAGGGCGGGCCATCCGAGTTGGTGATGACCGTTCGCGGCAGCACGAACTTTCACTGTGCCCACGCGCCCGCAAGCCTATGCGTCGTCGAGGAGCAAACCGAGAAACAGTTGGTATTCACGTCATTCGATCCATTGAAGGGGAGAGGCCGTGAGGTGGCCAGGATGGAACGCAATCCAACATCCATCCCGCAGTGGGACCTCTCTCCCGATGGTTCGCACATCGCGGTTGGGATGTACAACGCAAGCGAGGGGCGTATCCGTATCATCCCCGTGGCGGGCGGGCCTGCTTCCGATATCGTCGTCGAAGGCTGGGGGGGCATCGAATACGTGGACTGGTCACCGGATGGGAAAGCCTTCTATGTATCGAGCCGCTCTACGGCAGGCACGGCGCTGCTTCGCGTTGACCTTCAGGGACGCGCCCAGCGCCTTTGGGCGGATCGATTCCAATACGCCGCGGTACCAGGGACGCCTTCGCCGGATGGTCGGCATCTGCTGCTGGCCCGCTTTACCATGCAGGGAAACGTCTGGATGATCGAGGGTTTCTAAGATCGCCTAGCCTGCCGGTCCGATTCGGCCCTGACTCTGATAAATCCCGCTTACCAGTAATCGGTCGTGGCGCGGGTTAACTCCTGGTAAGTCGCGTTGCCGGTAACTTGGGTACTGGGGTCTAGGTGAATAGATCGGGGCCGGGGTGCCAGGCGCCATCGGGAGGATTGCGATGGCGGGGCAGAACGATCTCGATGTCCGCTTCGGCAGCGCGCTGCAGCGGACTATCGGTTGTTGATGAGCGTGGCTTGGAGGAGGTAGTTGAGCGTTTTGCTTGGGAGGACGCCGAGGAAAATGGTGCCGAAGGCGGCAATGGCCAGGACGACGTTGACGGAGAGGGGAAAGCGGGCCGGGGCTGTGGCGGCGATTTCGGCGCTGGGTTCGCGCATGTACATCACCACGATGAGGCGAATGTAGTAGTAGGCGCCGATGACGCTGTTAATGGCCATGATGACGGCTAGCCAGATCAGGTGCGAATCCACGGCGGCTTTGAAGATATAAAACTTGCCGAGGAAGCCCGCGGTGACGGGCAGGCCGAGCAGCGAAAGCAGGAATAGTGAGAGGACGGCAGCCACCACAGGCTGGCGTTCGCCGAGACCGGCGAAGTCGTCGAGTTGTAGATGTTTCTCACCCGCGCCACCGAATTGCGAAACGATGGTGAACGCGCCAACTTTCACGAGCGCATACGTCAACAGATAAAAGAGGACCGCTGCGTAAGCGGGGCTCGCGCCGATTTCTTGATCGGCAGAGAGCCGCGTCACCGCCGCAAAAGCCACGAGGATGTAACCCGCGTGGGCGATCGAGCTGTAAGCGAGCAGGCGCTTGACGTTGGTCTGCAGCAGCGCGCCAAGATTACCCGCGAACATCGTGAGAACGGCAAGGATCCAGAAAGCCCAGAACCAGAATTGCGTGGCGGCGTGAACGTCGGCAAAGATGCGGAGTAGCAACGCGAAGGCCGCAGCTTTGGGTCCCGCGGAAAAAAGCGCGGTGACGGGTGTCGGTGCGCCTTCGTAAACGTCCGGCGTCCAAATCTGGAAAGGCGCGGCAGCGACTTTGAAGCCGAGGCCGATGAGGATCAGCGCCAGGCCCAGCTTCAACATGGTGCTTGTGGGATCTGCGGCATCCATGCGCAGGAGATTCGTCGTGCCGGTGACGCCGTAAACGAGCGCGATGCCGTAAAGAAAAAAAGCCGTGGCGAACGAGCCGAGAAGGAAATACTTCATCGAGGATTCGCCGGACTTGAGCGTGTCGCGGCGATAGCCGGCGAGGATGTAGCTGGAGATGGAGCTGAGCTCGAGACCAATAAATGCCGTGAGCAGTTCTTGCGCGGAAGCCAGGACGCCCATTCCGGCCGTGGCGAAAAGGACGAGCGCGTAGAATTCGGCGTCGGCGAGGCGTTCGCGATCTAGGTAGGGCGCCGCGGCGAGAATGACGAGGACGGCAACCAGCCCGACGAGATGGCTAAAGAAGATGCTGAACGGATCGGCGGCCACTAGACCGGAGAACGCAGAGCCCGGATTATGGACCGCATAAAAGTTGCCGCAAATGCCCAGGAGCGCTCCGGCCACAGCCACGAACGTCAGGACTTTGCGGCTGCTGACGAAAGGCTGGAGCAGCATCAGGAGCGCGCCAAAGCCGCACCAAATGAGTTCCGGCAAGACGAGAAGGATATCTGCGGAGCTGGGGAACGCGGACATTTAGCGGGTTCCGAGCCTTTCCAGTGAGTTTTGTCTTGGCGCGACGTCGGGCGTGGTTGAAGCAGCGGGCACGGCCCTTCGAAGCTCCCTTCGTTCCTCAGAGCGAGCAGGGTAAACGTGCCGTGCCCCTACGTGAGAATGGGCTTCTTCGGCGCGCGGGGGGCGATCCATTTGTTTGATCACAGAATCGCTGGCTGAGGCGGTGCGGCTGGTGATAAAGACCGAGCCGATGCCCATCCAGAGCGTGATGACGGCCATGGTGACGAGAATCGCACGCTCGCGGGCGGATGCGTCTGGCAGAGTGCGATTCTTCTCGACGGTAATTTCACCGAAGAAAACCTTCTGGTAAGCCCATAGCAAATAACACGCCGAGAGAATGACGCCGATAGCAGCCCAAGCGGCCCAGTTCCAATGCACTTGATACGTGCCTAGTAGGATCAGGAACTCGCCGACGAAGCCATTGAGCATGGGCAAGCCGAGCGAAGATAGCGCGACAAACAGGAAGAATGCTGCAAGCCGCGGCATGGGCGTGGCCAGGCCACCGAACTGAGACATTTCGAAAGTGTGGCGCCGGTCGTAAAGCATGCCGACGAGCAAGAAGAGACCGCCGGTGGAGATGCCGTGCGCGAGCATTTGGAAGACGGCGCCTTGCATGGAAATAGGATGGAAGGCGAAAATGCCGAGCACGACAAAGCCGAGATGGCTGACGCTGGAATAGGCGACGAGTTTTTTCAGGTTTGGCTGGACGAGAGCGACCAGCGCGCCGTAGATGATGCCGATGATGGCCAGAACCGCAATAGGGAATGCGAACCTTTTCGAGGCTTCCGGGAAGAGCGGGAGGCAAAAGCGAATCATGCCGTACGTACCCATTTTGAGGAGCACGCCGGCGAGCATGACGGAGCCGGCGGTGGGGGCTTCCACGTGCGCGTCAGGCAGCCACGTATGGAAAGGGAAGAGCGGTACTTTGATAGCGAAGGCCACGAAGAAAGAGAGAAAGAGAAGCGTTTCGGTGCCCCGAGGAAGAACGAGAGCCCCAGTTTGAAGCGCTTGCTGAATCGAGGGTAGGTCAAACGTGCCTGTGACGTTATAGAGCCAAATGATGCCGACCAGCATGAGGATCGAGCCGGCCATGGTGTACAGAATGAATTTGATTGCGGCGTAAATGCGGCGGTCGTGGCCCCAGATGCCGATGAGCAAGTACATCGGAATCAGCATCACTTCCCAGAAAAGGAAGAAGAGGAAAAGGTCAAGCGAAAGGAAAACGCCGACCACGCCGACTTCGAGCATAAGAATGGCGATGAAAAATTCTTTCACGCGCTTCTGGATGCTGCTCCACGAACAGAGGATCGAGACGACGGTTAGGAATGTCGTCAAAATGACGAGGAACATGCTGATGCCGTCCGCGCCGAGGTGGTAGCTGATGTAGGTTTGCTCGAAGAACCGAGTTCCGACGGTATGCGCCCCGAGAGCAATCCACGGATGATTTTCGACAAGCTGGTAGCCGGCGCTGCCGAGCGGCACGCCGCGGAGCAACCAAATCAGCGAAAAAATAAACTCGAGCAGGGAGACGCCGAACGCGAGGGGACGAATCCATTCGTGGTCGTTGCTGCGAAGACAGAGCAACCCGAGCACACCGACAGCGGGCAGGAAAATCAGAATCGTGAGGTAAGGTATGGCTGGCATTAGCGCACCATCCCGACGGCAGGCGCAGAGGCAGGCCAGAAAAAGATGACGGCGATGATCACGAGCGCGCCGATGACCACCCAGACCGCATAGCTGCGCGTGTTGCCCGACTGGGTGTGACGGACCACGTCGCCCACGCTTTTCGCACCGCTGGCGATGCCGTTGACAGTGCCGTCGATGCCAGCAACGTCGACGCCCTTCCACAGCACATTCGTGGAAATCCACATCAGTGGCTTGATGATTACGGCGGCGTAGAGTTCATCGACGTAATATTTGTTCAGCAGCGTGTTGTAGACAGGCTTCATGGACTTGGCGAGCTGTTCCGGCTTTTCGGGCTGGCGGATGTACAGCCAGTAGGCTACGCCGAGGCCAATGAGCGCGGACGCGACGGCAACGATTGCGAGAATGATTTCGAGTTGGTGCGCGGCCGTTTCACTCATGGCTTCGACGCTTTGCGGCATGCCGAATATGGGGGCGAGGAAACTCGCGAAATAGTCGGTGCCACCCCACAGTGCCGGTGCGGCGAGCCAGGCGCCGGTCACGGAGAGTATTGCGAGAACAACCAGCGGACCGAGCATGCTCCAGGGCGGTTCGTGAACGTGCACGTGATGCTCGTCATAGCGCGGCTTGCCAAAAAAGGTGAGGAAGATCAGCCGGAACATGTAGAACGAAGTGAGCAGCGCGGTCAGCAGCCCAACGGCGTACAGCGGGTGTCCGCCTTCGATCTGGAACGCGCTGAACAGGATGGCGTCCTTGCTGAAGAACCCGGCGAGCGGCGGAATTCCCGCGATGGCCATCGCGGCGATGAGCATGGTCCAGTAGGTGTACTTGATTTTCGTGCTGAGACCGCCCATCTTGCGCATGTCTTGCTCGCCGCCCATGGCGTGAATTACGGAGCCAGCAGCGAGGAAGAGAAGCGCTTTAAAGAAAGCGTGCGTCATCAAGTGAAAGATGCCCGCCGAAAAGGCGCCAACGCCGCAGGCGAGGAACATGTAGCCGAGCTGGCTGACGGTGGAATAGGCCAAAACTTTTTTGATGTCGGTCTGAACCAGGCCGATAGTGGCCGCGAAGAACGCCGTCGCGCATCCGACGATTGCGACAACAAGCATTGCCGTTTCTGAGTGCACGAACAGGATGTGCGACCGCGCAACGACGTACACGCCCGCGGTGACCATCGTCGCCGCGTGAATCAACGCGCTGACGGGCGTTGGGCCTTCCATCGCGTCCGGCAGCCAGACGTACAAAGGAAGCTGTGCCGATTTTCCTGTAGCGCCCATGAAGAGAAGCAAGCAGGCAATCGTGAGCGTGCCGAACTGTCCCCAGGCTTCGTGACCCCAGGACGGGCCCGACGCAGCGTCGAATACACCTTTGAAATCCAGCGTGCCGAAGGTGCGGAACAGCAGGAACATGCCGAGCATGAAACCGAAGTCGCCGATGCGATTGACTATGAAGGCTTTCTTGCCCGCGTCAGATGCCGACTTTCTCAGGAAGTAAAAACCGATGAGCAAGTAGCTACACAGGCCGACGCCTTCCCACCCGACGAAGAGCAGCACATAGTTTGCCGCCATCACCAGGATGAGCATGAAAAACATGAACAAGTTGAGGTAGGAGAAAAAGCGGTAGTAGCCGCCTTCGTGCGCCATGTAGCCGGTCGAGTAGATGTGGATGAGGAAGCCCACGCCGGTGACGACCATCAGCATGACGACGGTGAGCTGATCCATCTGCAGGTCGAAGCCCGCACGGAAGGATCCGGCGGCAATCCAACTGAAATAATGCTGGATCCAGGGGATTTGATCTTGCGGAAGTTGCGTGAATTCGCGCACCGCTTCCAGTGCGCATGCGAACGAGAGCCCCGTTGCCCCCAGCGCCACGCTATTGACGATCTTGTTCGGCCACTTGCCGCCAAGCAAGCCGTTGATGGCCGAGCCAAGCAGCGGCAACAGCGGAATGATCCACAGATGATCGAGTATGGGCATTAGAGTTTGAGCAAATCCACGCGCTCGACGTTCAGCGATTGCCGGTTGCGCGCCGTGAGAATGATAATTCCCAGCCCGACGGCCGCTTCCGCCGCGGCCACGACGATGACGAACAAAACGAACACCTGGCCATCTGACTGGTGCCGCGCCTGGCTAAAGGCCACAAAGGCCAGATTGACGGCGTTGAGCATCAATTCGATGGACATAAAAATCGTAATGACGTTGCGCTTGAACACAAACGCCACCACGCCGAGGCCGAACAGAATGGCGCTGAGAACGAGGTAGTAGCTCGTCGGGACCATGTTTAGCTTTTCTCCCGCTGCGCGAGCACAATCGCGCCGAGTATTGCTACGAGGATGAGGAACGATGTCAGTTCGAAGGGATAAACAAAATCCTTGAAGAGCATGGTGGAAATCTCTTTTGTATTGGCGAGCGTGCCGGACTGCAATCCCGCTTGCGCGCTCTCATTCGAACGCGCGATAGCCGCGGCGAGAAACCCGAGAAGCGCAACTGCCAGCGGAATGCCAGCGATGCCGGCGAGTTTCGAAACGTTGGTGCGTTCTTCGACACCGGCGTTCAGCAGCATGATGACGAACACGAAAAGCACCATGATCGCGCCGCCGTAGACGATGATTTGCACCGCGGCGACGAACTCCGAGCCCATCAAAAGATAGAGCCCTGCGAGAGCGATCATGACCACGATCAGCGAAAGTGCGCTGTGAATGGGATGGCGCTGGAAGATCAGGCTGAGCGCCCCGAGTACCGCGAGCGCCGCCAAAACAAAGAAAATGGCAAGTTGCGGCGTCACTTCGCACCCCGCATCAGAATGACGAAAGCAGTAATCACTACATTGGCGATCGAAACCGGCAGCAAAAGCTTCCAGCCAAACGACATGAGTTGGTCATAACGGAATCGCGGAAGCGTGCCGCGCATCCAGACGTAAACGAAGAGAAAGACAAATATCTTCCCGAGCAGCCAGAACGGGCCTTGAATGAACTCGTTCACTGGCGGGAACGCAATCAGCACCACACCGATGGCCGTGATGGCTGTCCCCACGCCGGGAAGAATGATCCGGCCAAAGATCGTTTCGTATCGAATCCCGTCCCAAATGACCCACAATCCAAACGGAATCAGGATCACCGAGGGCAGATAGTGCGTAAACGTCCAGCTAGCAGGGAAGGGAGAGAGCCATCCGCCGAAGAACATGATCGTGCAAAGGCACGACACGGTGATCATGCTGGTGTATTCGGCAATGAAAAACATCGCGAACTTGAAGCTGGCGTATTCCGTGTGGAAACCGGCAACGAGTTCCGATTCCGCTTCGGGAAGATCGAACGGCACGCGATTCGTTTCGGCCACTGCCGCGACGAAGAAACAAAAAAATCCCAGGATTTGCGGCCACAGATTCCAGCCGGCGATGCCCCACTCGGGATGGTGCGCCTGCGCATTGATAATGTCGCGCAGATTGAAGCTCCCGGCGAGCAAGAGCACTCCTACGACCGACATCGTAAGCGCTAACTCGTAACTCACCATTTGCGCGGAACTTCGCAAGCCGCCGAGCAGTGGATACTTGCTGTTCGAAGACCAGCCGGCCAGCGCGACACCATACACGCTGAGCGCGGTGATCGCGAAAAGCGCCAGAATGCCAATGTTCAAGTCGGCGATGCCTAGTGTGATGTCGCGTCCAAATATGTGCAGCGGCTCCGGCCCAAAGGGAATAATCGCGATCGACGTAAGCGCGAGCGCCAGCGCCATAAGCGGCGCGAGAAAATAGGTGAATTTGTCCACGCCCGCGGGCGTCGGATCTTCCTTCAAAAGAAATTTTGCTCCGTCCGCTAAAGGCTGCAACAAGCCGTGCGGCCCGACACGATGCGGTCCCCAGCGTGATTGCATGTGCGCGACCACTTTACGTTCGAACCACGTCAAATACGCATTGACGGTCAGAACGATAAAAAGCAGAAGCGCAATCTTTACAAGATAAATGATGATGGTGGCGTTCGCGTTTAGAAAGGAGATCACGGCTTGGCTTCCGCCTCCGGAAGAGATTCCATCATGGTGCAGAAGCGGCCAAGCGTGCCGCTGGTGAAAAGCGTGTCTTGCGCGGAGCGAATCAAGCCGACCGGAACGTCATACGGCGCGTGGCCGTTCTTCGCGATCTGAACGTGCGTGGGTTCCGCGCCACCGGTCAGCAACCCAGCAGCCAGCACGTCATAACCTGGAACCGCCTTGCGAATTTCTTCAAACACATGGGCAGGCGTCTTGTAGTGGAACGCCTTACCCAAGCCGAGCCTTTCCAGCTGATGCGAGAGAATCCGCAGCAAGTCGAAATCGCTCCGTGGGCCCATCACTTCGGCCGCTTTATGCAAAAGTTGTATTTCGCCGGAAGTATTGGTGACGCTGCCTTCTTTTTCGTATGCCGATGCTGCAGGGAAAACAATGTCGGCAAGTTTGGCCGTATCCGTCAAAAACATTTCATGAACGATCAGCAGTTCGAGCTTGCCACGCCCGAACCCAAGCGTGCCAAAGTGCGAAAGCGGGTTCGCGCCCATCACATACAGAGCCCTTAGTTTGCCGTTTTGCGCCGCTTCCACCATTGCTGGCGCAGTCATGCCTGCTTTCGCAGAAAGAACAGCGCCCCACAACCGCTCGAATGTGTCTCGCGCGGCCGAATCGTCCGTGTGCGCATAACCGGGCAGCCTGTCTGGGAGAAGACCCATGTCGGCGGCTCCGCGTGAATTCGCGTAATCTCCCAGCGCCATGTAGCGCACTTTGCCGTGAAGTTTTGAGCCGAATGCAACAAGCTGCGCAATCGCCGCGCCAGTCACTTCCGCGCCGAAGACGATGGCCACTTCTGGCTCGGCATCCAGCGCTGCCTTCACTTGCACAAGCTGCTCGACGAGATGGCTCGGCAGCTGGCCCTCTTCGTGAGCCATGAAGCGAATCGCGGCCGCTTCCTGGCCAGCGACGAGCTTGACGAATTGCGTAGCTTTGCGCTTCAGCTTGATCTCGCGCGCGTTCAGAATAAAAAGCTTCGCGCCAATGTGGCGTATGCCTTTGCGAATCTGCCACGCGGCCAGCGGATTCTGCTCCGTCGGATCGTTGCCAACCAGAAGAACGGCTTTCGCCTCCGCCAATTGCTTCATCGTCAGCAGCGAATCGCCGGACTGGTCGCCGAGCGCCGTAACAAGACCGGTGTAGTCCGCCGTGCGGTGGTGGTCGACGTTGTTCGTGCCAAACGTCGCGCGGGCCATGCGCTGGAACAGGTAATTCTCTTCGTTCGATGTCCGGTTCGAGCCGATAAATCCAATCGAATCTTTGCCGCCTGCGTCGTAAATCTGTTTGAGCCGCGTCGCCGCCGTCTGCGCCGCCTCTTCCCAGGAAACGGGATAAAGTTTGTCGCCTTTGCGTACCAGCGGCTGGCGAACGCGTTCGGGATGCCTGGTAAAATCAAAGCCAAAGCGCCCCTTGATGCACAGAAAATCCTCGTTAATTCCGGAGAGATCGCGGTTATTCGCGCGCATGATCTCGTGATTGCGCACGCTCAACGTCGTTTTGCACCCGTTCGAACAATGCGTGCAAACGGTTGAGACATACGTCATCTCCCACGGCCGCGTCTTGTAACGGTACGTCCCGCTCGTAAGCGCGCCCACGGGGCAAATATCGATGCACATCCCGCACTCTTCGCACTCGAGATGGTCTTCGCGATTTGGAATGATGATGCTGTTCGCGCCGCGCATTCCTACGCCGAGCGCCTTGACGTCCATGCCTTCATCGCAAACGCGCACGCAACGGAAGCAAAGAATGCACCGTGGCGCATCGTAATACACCAGCTCCGACCATTTTTCTTCCGGCCGGTGAATTTTTTCTTCGACGAAGCGGCTGGTGTCCGCGCCGTAGCGGAACACCATATCCTGCAGCTCGCACTCGCCGCCCTTGTCGCACACCGGGCAATCGAGCGGATGGTTCGTCAGCAAGAACTCGAGCATCGCTTTGCGCGCGCCGCGAACCTGATCCGTGTTCGTTCGAACGACCATGCCTTCGGTAGCTATCAAAGTGCACGCCGTCTGCAGTTTCGGCATTTTTTCCACTTCGACGAGGCACATGCGGCAAGCGGCCTGCAAAGAAAGCCCGGGGTAGTAGCAGAACGACGGCACTTCCGTTCCGATCCGCCGCGTCGCTTCAATCACCAGCGTGCCCGGAGGAACCTGCACATCGCGGTCGTTAATCTTCAGCGTAACTAGCTTCGTCTCTGCCATGGATTCCTAACGCGAGCCCACGAGTGCTTCCGCGGATTTATACGCACACTTTCCGTTCAAGTGATCTTCGAATTCGTTGCGCCACTTCTGCACGATGCTGATGGTCGGCAGCGCGGCGGCGTCGCCAAGCGGGCAGAACGTACGACCCAACATGTTTTTCGCCAGTTCGCCGGCAATATCAATATCTTCCGGGCGGCCGTAGCCCGCGTGGAAGCGATCCAGCATCTTCTTCAGCCAGGACGTGCCCTCGCGGCAGGGAATGCACCAGCCGCACGATTCGTGCGCGTAAAAATGCATGATGCGGCGGGCCATGTCCACCATGCAGGTAGTTTCGTCCATGATGACCATGCCGCCGGAGCCGAGCATCGAACCAGCTTTGGCGACGGAGTCATAGTCCATCGCGATATCGATTTCGCTGGCGCTTAGAATCGGGCAGGAACTTCCGCCAGGGATGACGGCCTTCAGTTTTTTGCCGCCGGGAATTCCTCCCGCCATTTCATAGATGAACTTTTTCATGTTCATCCCGAGCGGAATCTCGTAAATCCCAGGCTTTGCAATATGGCCCGCGACGCAGAGCAAGCGCGTGCCGCCATTTTTTGGCGTGCCGCGCTGCGCGTAGGCCTCGCCGCCTTCCAGAATGATGGCGGGAACGGAGCTGAGAGTTTCGACGTTATTAATGATGGTCGGGCAGCCATACAGGCCCACAACAGCAGGGAAGGGCGGTTTGATACGCGGGTAGCCGCGTTTGCCTTCGAGCGATTCCATCAATGCAGACTCTTCGCCGCACTCGTACGCACCAGCGCCGGTATGCGTGAGGATGTCGAAATCAAATCCCGAACCCAGAATGTCTTTGCCCAGGTATCCGTGCGCATAGGCTTCCACGACGGCATCTTCCACGATATCCAGAACGTAGCGATATTCACCGCGCACGTAAATGAAGCCGCGGTGAGCTCCAAAAGAACGCCCGGCGATAATCATGCCCTCGATCAGCTGATGGGGATCCATCTCCATTAGCGGGCGGTCCTTGCAAGTGCCGGGTTCCGATTCGTCCGCATTGCAGATAAGGTACTTCGGCTTCGGCGAATCCTTGGGCACGAACGACCACTTCATGCCGGTCGGAAAGCCTGCGCCACCGCGCCCGCGCAAGCTGGATTTTTTCACTTCGTCGATGATCGTTTCCGGCGTCATCTCCTTCAGCGCTTTTTCGAGCGCCTTGTAGCCGTCGTGCTGCAGATAGACATCGATCTTGCGCGAATCTTTGATCCCCCAGCGTTTGCTGATGAGCGGCGTTTCGCCCGGCTCTCGCGGGTGAAGCGCGCCGGCGGTGACCGGCTCCGGCGGAGGAACTCTCCCGCCGTCCAATTCCTTGATGATGCGATCGAACTTGAGCGCCGTCAGATTTTCGTAGAAGTCGTAATTCACCTGCATGGCGGGAGCGCCGGTGCATGCCCCGATGCATTCCACCTCTTCGAGAGAGAAGACGCCATCCTGGGTCACTTCTTTGTGGCCGATCTCCAGCCGCTTTTTGGCGCGTTCCAGGATTTCGTTGCCGCCGCGCAGCATGCAAGCCACGTTCGTGCAAACCTGCACGTGAAATTTGCCCATCGGCTTGCGGTGCAGCATCGAGTAGTAGGCGAGAGTTTCCTCGACCTGAACGTTATTCAAATCGAGGCGGCGGGCGATTTCCGCAATCATCTCGTCGCTCACCGAGCCATACTCGTCCTGCGCATACATCAGCATGGGTATCAGCGCGCTGCGCTTGAACGGATACGCGTTCTGTAATTTCTCAAAACGCGCAGCCAGCTGTGTAGAGAGTTCCATGAGGTTAGCGGTCGACCTCTCCCAAAACGATATCGATCGTCCCGATGCAGGCCACTACGTCCGAAATCAACTGCCCCGTCACAAGCTTCGGCAAAGCCTGTAGATTGATGTACGAAGGCGAGCGGAAGTGGGCGCGCAGAGGTTTTGGCGAGCCATCGCTGGCGATAAAACAGCCCAATTCGCCGCGCGGCGATTCCACAGTCACAAACGCCTCGCCCGGCGGCGGCGAAAACCCTTCCGTAAAAATCTTGAAGTGGTAGATGAGCGCTTCCATCTCCGTCTTCATTTTTTCCCGCGCCGGCGGCACGATGCCTGGTGCTTCGGTCCGGATCGGGCCATTGTCCGTGATTTTAGCCATCGCCTGGCGCACGATGTTCAAACTCTGACGCATTTCCAACACGCGGATCATGTAACGCGCGAAACAGTCGGATTCCGTCCGCGTCGGCACGTCAAATTCGAACTCGTCATAGCTTGAATACGGGAACGTTTTGCGGTTGTCGTAAGCGATGCCCGCCGCGCGAAGCGTTGGGCCAGTCATACTTAGAGCCACCGCGTCTTCCGCGGAAATATAGCCGACACCCTGGAGCCGCCCCATCCAGATGCGGTTGCCGGTGAGGAGCGATTCGTATTCATCGATGCGGCTGGGCATCATTTTCAGAAAACGCTCGACCGCCGTCCGCCAGCCCGCCGGTGGTTCCAGGGCGATGCCGCCGATGCGAATGTAGCTCGTCATCATGCGCTGCCCGGCGAATAGCTCAAAAATCTTTAGAATCTCTTCGCGTTCGCGGAAGCAATAAAGAAAAACGGACATCGCGCCCATGTCAATGGCATGCGTTCCAAGCCAGACAAGATGCGAAGAAATACGCTGGAGCTCGACCATCATCACGCGAACGTACTGCGCGCGCTTGGGAACTTCGAGGCCCAGCAACTTTTCCACGGCCAGGCAGTAAACGAGGTTATTGCCGAGCGGATTGAGGTAGTCCATCCGGTCGGTAAGCGTGATGGCTTGCGAATAGGTCTTGTCCTCGCAGCTTTTCTCAATTCCTGTGTGCAGATAGCCCAGATCAGGAACGGCCCTAACGACCGTTTCGCCATCCAGTTCGAGCAGCACGCGCAGCACGCCGTGCGTCGACGGATGTTGCGGCCCCATATTCAGGACCATCGTTTTTGTCGGGCCCGTTGCGGTCTCGACGGTGGTCATACAGAACTCTTTCTGAATCCCGGGACCATCGGAACGTCACGATATCCCTCGACGGGATAATCCTTGCGCAGCGGATATCCTTCCCAGTCTTCGGGAAGGAGGATCCGGCGCAAGTCTGGATGGCCAGTGAAGCGTATCCCAAAAAGGTCAAAAATCTCGCGCTCTAGCCAATTTGCGCCCGGCCAGACGGGAACCAGCGTATCCACCACCGGGTCCGAACCGGACAAGCGAACCTTCAGGCGAATTTTGTCGCGCCGGGGAATCGAAACCAGATGGTAATTCAGTTCGAAACGCGGTTCGTGAGGGAATCGGTCTACGCAAGTGGCATCGGTAATCAGGTCAAACTGCAGCTCCGCCTGGTCGCGGCACCGCTCGGCCACCTCCCGCAAAATCTTGCGCGGGAGCACCAGGGTAGTTTCCCCGCGGAATTCAATCACTTCCTCGATGGCGTTTGGATTCCAGGCGCGCAGGTGCTCGGCCACAACACTAGCTTTTTCGCTCGTATTCTCGGTCACTGTTGCGAGGCCCTCAGGCGCAGGCTAATACTTATGCCAGTCGAGCGCGCCTTTTTTCCACAGATAGAAGTAGCCGACCAAAAGTATGGCGATGTATACCATCATTTCCATGAACCCGTACATGCCAATACTCGGTGACATCTTTATGAAGTCCCGGTAAATGTATGCCCACGGATAGAGGAAGATGGCTTCCACGTCAAAAAGAATGAAAACCATGGCCACCAAATAGAATCTTACGGACACCGGGGCGCGCGCGTCGCCGGTCGGCTCCATGCCGCATTCGTAGGGCTGCTGTTTGGCCCGGCTAGGCCGGCGCCAGCCCACCAGCACCGAGGCAGCCGTCAGCGCCCCGGCGAGCGCCGTGGCAATCAGCAGGTGTAAGAGAAGCGGAGTGTACGCTTGTAAGCCTGAATCGGTCATGGGCGAAGCGCTATAATATCCATTCAACCGCCAGTCGGTCAAATGGCGCGAGAAAAATCCCGTCGCGCAAGCCGGCGGCGGAATCATCGGCGAGTGGCCGCCGGGGAAGCGGACGGAATCGATGCTCTTTGGGCATAACACGGACGTAAAAGTGGGAGAGTCGATCTACCACGTACAGACCGAGGACCGCGGGACCGCGAATGCCTTGATCGACACGACGGTCTATTGTCGCGGCCGCGTTTTGCATCGCCGCACAAACAATTATATTGATTTGCTGCCGCTTGATCCGGAACGTGAAGCGCTCGTCAGAAAACGAATCGACGACCAGCACCGCGGTGTGACCGAAGAGATTCGCAGCGGCGCATTGCATCTGGTTCCTCCTCCCTTACCAGTCAACGAAAACCCCGCCGCGAAGAAGCCTGATTCCGCGGCGCATTCGAACGCTTCGCCAGCGCCGCCGCTAGCGCTGGAATTGATGAACGCGAAGAACTGGCTGGCAGGGAAGCGCGCGAACTTGCACATTGCCGTGCGGAAAAAGCAAAATGGGGAGGCTATCGCTGGCGCCCTGGTCACCGCGCGCATTGATGGTGCAGCGGACGTCACGGAATTTTCGACGGAGACGGCAGCCGATGGCCAGGCGCAACTGGAATTTGAGATGCCCAAGCTTGCCGGAGCCGAGCCTGCGCTAGTCATCGAGGCTTCGCAAGCCGATTCGAAAGGCCAGCTGAAATTTCAATTGAAGGCCCGGCCCCGCGTGCCGACTGCTTAGAGATAGCGCTGGATTTGAGATACGAGTGGAAAACGGCGATGGAAACAGCAATCTCGATTGTGGTGAACGGAGAGAAGCGCGAAACGCAACCCGGCGCGAAGGTTGCCGATTTGCTCGTCCTGCTCGGCCTGGACTCAGGCCGCGTGGCCATCGAGCGAAACCTGGAAATTCTTCCGCGCCCTGCCTGGACTGATACGCCGGTTGAACCTGGCGATCGCTACGAAATCGTGCAATTCGTCGGCGGTGGTTGAAGCCGAAGCTCTATTTCTTCTTTTGCGCCGCGAGATATTTCTTCCAGCGCTTCCAATAAAAAGCAGGCCAGCCGTTGCGCACGCCCTTCTGGTCGTGTTGCGGCACACCCACGTGAACGACTTCCACGACCGCGCCACCAGGGGCCTTTTCAAAAGTCATGATGAGAATCGAGAGTTCATTCTTCTTCCAGAATCCCGCCCGCCAAGCCTGCACAATTTTCTTACCGGGTACGATGAGCAAGTTCTTGCCGCCGATAGCGCCCCCATGCGCCTGCCAAACACCGCCAACTTTGCGGCTCAATTTTGCTGGCGCTCCAGTAGAAGCCGTGTGCTTCTTCGAATCCATGTACATTTCGAAGAGTGTTTCCGGCGAAGCGGAGAATTTCACGCGTTGCGAGATCGTTGGCGTCATCGGATTGGTTCCCAAACGTTCTTCAAATTTACTTGAGTCCTTCGAGAAGGTGGCCCATCTTATTTTTTTTCGTCTGCAGGTAAGCACGGGAAATTTTCGAAATGCGAGGCTGACAGGCGACGCGCTGAACCACGCGAATCCCGGACCGCTCGAGCTGGCGAACTTTTTCTGGATTATTGGAGAGCAGCCGGATTTTCGTGGCACCCAGTTTTTTCAAGATTTGCGCCGAAAAATCGTAATCTCTCGCATCGGCCGCGAATCCCAGCTTCTCGTTGGCTTCGACCGTGTCCATTCCTCCATCCTGTAGCTGATAGGCGCGAAGTTTATTCATGAGCCCGATGCCGCGGCCCTCCTGCGGCAGATACAGCAGAATACCGGACCCAGCCTGCCCGATTTTCTTGAGCGAAAGTTCGAGCTGCGCTCGGCAATCGCAGCGCAGCGACGCGAGCACATCGCCAGTCAGGCATTGTGAATGGACGCGCACGAGCGGCGCGCTCCTTCCATTGACTTTGCCACGCACCAGAGCGATCGCTTCATCCAGAGGGCCCAAGCCTTTGAATCCGTAAATCGTGAACCGGCCGTACCGTGTGGGAAGAGCAGCCTGTGCGACAAGTTCTACTGTTGGTCCTGCCTTTTTCGGTTGCTTGCGTGCGGGCGAATTCTTGTTCATGTGGAACGAGAAGTATAACAGGTACGCCACGGGAGGCTTTACATCGCGGCTGTGATTGGCTAGCGTTAGCGAAGACGTCCGCGCAAGCCAAAAATGGATAAGGCAACGGCAGTTCGCGACCTCCTCTTCACCTTGCTGCTGAAGGTGGGCGTGGCGTCCTCGATCGCCGCATTGCTCGCCCGCTGGAACACTTTCCGTCGCGTGCTCTTCACCGAGGAACGCGACCCCGACCAAAAGCTAAAGTTAATGCTCTTCATGACCCCACCGCTCATCGTCGGTGTGACGCTGCGCTTGGTCGGCTATCCCTACCAGTTCGCGGACCTTTCGCTCGAAGGCGCTTTTCTAATGGGGCTGCTCGGCGGCCGCGTGGTTGGGCCGATTGGCGGCGCGATCATCACCATTCCCGCGCTTATTTCTCACGAATGGCTGGCGATGCCTGCCGCCTCGACCGCCGGTTTGCTTGGCGGTTTGATCCGCCAAGCCATCCCCAACAAAGAAGATCTCTGGAATTTTGGCCCGTTCACGTTTCTGAACATCCCGAAAGCTGTGGTTCGCCTTCTGAAAAAAGGCCAATTGTCCTGGGAAATGGCGCCGCTGGGCGTGTGCGTCGGATTGGAGCTTGGCCGCGTGGCCCTGGTGCACGCGACCAAGCCCAATTGGCTTTTCGCGATTCATTCGCAGTGGGATTGGTGGCTTGTCCTGACAGTGATTGCCACGCTGATGTCCGTCGCCGCGCCCCTGAAAATCTGGAACAACACACGCATCGAGATGAACCTCGAGCGCCACCAGCAACTCCTCCTCAAAGCCCGCATGGACGCCCTCTCCCGCCAAATCAACCCGCACTTCCTTTTCAATACTCTAAACACCGTCTCCGCTCTTATCCGCTTCGATCCCGATAACGCCCGCGGCGTGGTGCTCAAGCTCAGCAACATTCTGCGGCGCCTCCTACGCAAACACGAAACCTTCGTGCCACTCCGCGAAGAGCTCGAGTTTATCGACGACTATCTCGATATCGAAGTCGCCCGCTTCGGCCGCGACAACCTCGACATCATCAAACAAATCGACGATGAAACTCTCGAAGCCTTCGTCCCCAGCATGCTTCTCCAGCCGATCGTTGAAAATTGCCTGAAACACGGTCTCGCCCCAAAACTCGACGGCGGGAAAATCCAGCTGCGCACCACAAACCGCGACGGCCGTCTACACATTGAAATCGAAGATAACGGCGTAGGCATCTCCGAGGAAAAAATGCCCCACGTCTACGTCGAAGGCATCGGCCTGAGCAACGTCCGCGAACGCCTCCGCGTCCTCTACGGCGCCGATTTTCACCTCCAAATCGAGAGCCGCCCCGGCCAAGGCACCCTCATCAAAATTGACATCCCGGAATTAGTTTCCGCCATGCAAACAGTTGGTTGAGAGGGATGCCTACAGATATAATGAGGTCACGCGCCCGTAGCTCAGTTGGATCAGAGCATCTGGCTTCGAACCAGAGGGTCGGGAGTTCGAGTCTCTCCGGGCGCGCCATTTATTTCCGGTTTTTTTCAACGACTTCCGTACATATCCTTTAAACCGTTTCAACCTCAAGCCCACCTCACCGCTCAATGGAAGCCGATTGTGGTTTTCATTGTCCGGCTACGACGTTTACCACGCTTATCTGGAGCGCACGAATGCGAGAGCTGTGATATACCTCTGACGAATCAAGGTTAGGCGTTTGCGCAGAAAAGGAGATTCTAAATGCCCTCAGGCCACCTCTGGCGATTTTTGTGTTGCAGTTTAGTCCTTTCGTCCTACTCAACGGTCTCACTCGCGCAGAACACGGAGGTCAAAGCTCCACCGGTGATCGATGTTCACGTCCACGCCATGGACGGAACCTTTCCCGGCGTCGCACCCATGTGCCCCAACACTTCGAAGTTCACAGCGTCCGATCCTAAAGAGAAGGAAGCGCCATTCGGCTGGGCGAAAGAAGAATGCAGCCCTGCACTTTATCCGTCCGCTCCGGGCGAGTATATGAAAGATGTTCTAGCCGAGATGGAGCGCCTCAACGTCACCGCGGTTGTCTTCGGCGATCCCAAGAGCGTGCAGAAATGGAAAGATGCCGCACCCACCCGGATCATCCCCGGCACCTCCTTTAGCAACGGAATGGCTCCCGGCCAGCGCGTGGCGCTCGAAGAGCTGCGAAAAGACTTCACGAGCGGCGGCTTCAAGGTAATGGGCGAGATTGGCCTTCAGTATGAGGGCATCTCACCCAGCGATCCTTCGGTCGATGCCTACTTCGCGCTCGCCGAGGAGTTGGACATTCCTGTCGCGGTCCACATGGGCACCGGCGGCTCCGGACGCGCGAACGTGACGATGCCAAAATTCCGTGGCTCGATGGGGAACCCGCTTTTGTTCGAGGAGCTCTTGGCACGCCACCCGAAACTGCGCCTTCAAGTGATGCACGCGGGCTATCCGATGATCGAAGAGATGCTCACGCTGCTGCAAGCAAACTCCCACGTTTACGTGGACGTTGCTGGACTAATCTGGAGTTACCCCATCAAGGAAGTCAATCGCTACATTGAGCGGCTGGTAGATGCCGGATTCGAGGATCGCGTGATGTTCGGAACCGACCAACTGCTCTGGCCCAAGCTGATGGCCTATTCGATCAGCATCATTCAGAACGCCGATTACCTGACGCCTCAACAAAAACGCGACATTCTGTACAACAACGCCGCGCGATTCTTGAGACTGGATACTGCTCAAGGCAAGTGACCGGTTTGATGCGCTTATTGACAGGCCCACAAGAATTCTCGGTTAAGACTTCAGAAGTGCCTGCACGTAAGCGCGTTTCAGCGGAAGCCGCCGGAGGACTTTTCCGGTTGCATCGTGGAGAGCGGCGGCGATCGCTGGAGCAGCAAGGGCGTTAGCCGCTTCCGAACCTCCGCCATAACTGCCAACCTTCGGATTGTTGATCAGCACGACTTTTATTTCGGGAGTGTCCGTCATTTTGGCAATGGGATACGTGTTCCAGTCGCGCGAAGTGATTCCGCTTTCATCGAACATAGCTTCTTCATAGAGCGCATGACTGATCCCCATCATGGCGCCGCCTTCGACTTGCCGTTTTAGTTGAGCGGGATTGACGACGATGCCGGGATCCACGGCGATGGTGTATTTTTCGACGGCGATAGCGCCGGTGCTCGGAGTGACAGCGATTTCGCAGACACAGGCCCAGTGAGTGCCAGAGCGAAACATTGCAGAGACTCCGCGGCCGCGAACGGGAGTTGAGCCGACAAATTTTGCCCCAGAGCTAGGCGAGGGACGCGTGCTCCAGCCGCTCGCGTCGCGAACTTGCTTGAGAACATTGATGAGGCGTTCTTCCTTGGCGTGATCGATTCGAAATTGAATCGGGTCGGCGCCCGCGAGAGCTGCGGCTTCACTGAAGGCCAGTTCGCGCGGATAGTTTTGCTGGTACTGCCCGGGCGTGCGCATGCTGTGATCGCGAAGGCCGACGGCGAGCGGCGAGGCTTTTTGTCCAACTTGGAACGTGCCGTGGCCGCGCTCGGCCACATTGGGAACGAGATCATAAGACCAGGGATCGCCCAAGAAGTTGGCCGTAGAGCTGGTGAATCCTGAGCCGCCTCCTCCCGGCGCGGGCATGGTAGGAAGTCCGGCGAGGATGGCGCCGATGGGCCGATCATCCTGGAAGGCCGGCATGTAGTGATCTATCTGGTAGCCAGCGATTCTTCCTTTTTCGTCGAGAGCGAATTCGACATCGGCGAAAGCAGCTGGGGATTGCGTGGACCACTGCAAATCTTCGGCACGCATCCACTGAACGCGCACCGGCTTTCCGACAGCCTGAGACAGAATTACGGCGTCGTCTTCCGCGCCAGAGTTGCCGCCGTTGGAGCGGCCGTAGTGCCCCGCTCCGGGATGCGTGTGAACGATGACGTGATCGGGCGTGGTGCCAAGCATCGTGGCGATTTCGCCGCGCAAGGCCTGGGGATTTTGATTATGTGTGTGGATGTGGACTGCGCCGTCGGGCTTGACGTCAGCAACGGCTATCGTGGGACCGATGGGAGCGTGCTTCATGAAGGGAAAGTGATACGTGGCTGAGAACTTTTTCCGAGCCGAAGCGAGCGCTGCAGGTACATCACCTTTGTTGGCGTCGCTTTTCATAACTGGCGCGGTGGTCCAATCGGCTTCTTTGCGTAGGGAATCGTAGAGCTTTTCGTTACCGGGCAGGCCCTTCCAATCTGTCCATTTTGTGGCGCTAGCTACCTGCTGCGACGCCTGAATGGCTTCCCACTCTGTGGGAGCGACGACTCCGACGAGATTTCCTTTCACAACGACTTGCGAATTGGGGAATTTGGATTTATCGAGCTGCCCGACTGAGACGAGCGTGGAGCCGAGCGTTTTTGGATGCACCATGCGTCCGTGCAACATTCCGGGAAGGCGGATATCGGTGGCCCAGGTTTCTTTTGCAGTGACCTTGGAGGTGATGATTGAGTTGGGGTGCGATTTGCCGATGACCGTGTAGGCGCTAACAGGCTTCATCGGCGGATTGCCTTCAACGGTCAATCCCATAATGCCGGTCAGATCTCCGCTGACGGGAATGGTGAGTTTTAGTTGTTGATCTTTGACGAGGTCGCCATAAGCGATGGATTTGCCGCCGCCAGAAAAGACACCGTCTTTGGCTGTGAGTTGGTCTTTCGGGACTTTGAGGCGTTCTGAAGCGAGATCGAGAAGCGCTTGATAGGTGTACGCAGCGGCTTTGCGGATGTTGGGAGTGCCGCGGCCAAGGAAATCGAAGGCGCCACTGCCATCGGGCGTTTGATCGGTGTGTCCTGCGACGACGGTGGTGATGGCTTCGAACGAAACGCTCAATTCGTCGGCAACAATCTGGCGATATGCCGTGAATGTGCTGCCCTGACCGAAGTCACTCTTGCCGGTGCGAATGAGGACGGTGTTGTCCGGATGTATTTCGATCCAGGAACTAAGTTGAGTCGGATCAAGAGAGTTCTTGAAAGGAGCTCCGGTGACTTTCGGGGCCTGGAAGCCCTGAGCTTTGAGGAGGGAAGGACCGACGAATGCGACGCCGACAACAAGTGCGCCGCCACTTTTGACGAATTGGCGGCGGGAAAGCGTCGCTCTGTAAACACTCAGTTGTGCTTCGTTCGCGATCGCCATTACTTGCCTCCCCTCGCCATTATTACGGCGGCGTGTTTTACGGCGTCAATGATGGCCGTGTAGCTTCCACAGCGGCAGAGATGCGGCGACGGCCCGGAAGTAGTGAAGGCTCCCTTGATTTGCGCCACGGTCGGGTTAGGGTTGCTCTCGAGGAGTTCGGTTGCGACGATCATCATTCCACTCTGGCAAAAGCCGCAGAGAGGAGTTTGTTCGGCAATCCATGCCTGCTGGACGGGGTGAAGTATGTCTTTGGCCTGATCGGGAGAAAGACCTTTTAGCTTTGCCCATCTCGCGGGCAGACCTTCAAGCGTGGTGATTTCCTGGTTCGCGACAGTCGACACAAGCGTGACGCACGAACGCACTTCCTTGCCCTCGACGAGAACCGAGCACGCTCCGCACTGGGCGAGCCCGCAGCCAAACTGCGGACCAGAGAGCTGAAGATCGTTACGCAAGACGTATAGGAGCGGCGTGTCGTCAGGCGCCTGCACCTCACGCTGAACTCCATTCACGATAATCTTGACCATAGTCAACCCCCTCAACGGCACATTCTGGATTCGATTCTACTCCCCAAAGCGTAGGAACAGGTACGTTACCTCCGTTGCGTAAGCCGCTCAGCGGCCAACCATTTTCTGCAGGTGCTCTGGATACCGCGCACCCTCAACCTTGATTTTAGATGCCGCGCTATCGATTTCGTGTAAATCGTCTGCTGTTAGTTTGATCTCCACTCCCCCAAGGTTCTCCTCCAGCCGCGATATCTTGGTCGTGCCGGGAATCGGAACTATCCACGGCTTCTGCGCCAGCAGCCATGCCAGCGCGATCTGCGCCGGTGTCGCTTTTTTCTGTTCCGCGATTCTGCCTAGCAGATCCACCACGGCCTGATTCGCTTTCCGCGCCTCTGGAGAAAAGCGCGGCACAATGTTGCGGAAATCGGAACTGTCGAAGGTGGTCTTGTCGTCGATCTTCCCGGTAAGGAAACCCTTCCCGAGCGGACTGAAGGGCACGAATCCAATTCCGAGCTCTTCCAGCATCGGGATCACTTCCGCTTCAGGTTCTCTCCACCACAGCGAATATTCGCTCTGGAGTGCTGTCACAGGCTGAACCGCGTGCGCTCGGCGGATCGTTTGCACGCCCGCTTCCGAAAGTCCGAAGTGCTTCACCTTGCCTTGCTGAATCAGCTCTTTCACAGCTCCCGCAACGTCTTCGATGGGGACATTGGGATCGACGCGGTGTTGATAAAACAAATCGATAACATCCGTCTTGAGCCGCTTCAGCGAGGCCTCCGCGACTTCCTTGATGTGCGCGGGCGTGCTGTTCAACCCGGCCTGTTTGCCGGTGGCCGGATCAATGTTGAAACCGAACTTGGTGGCGATCGCCACTTGCTTACGGAAGGGCTCCAGAGCCTCACCTACGAGTTCTTCGTTCGTGAACGCACCGTAGACTTCCGCAGTATCAAAAAATGTGACGCCTCGTTCGACGGCCGCTCGAATCAACGCGATCCCGTCCTTCTTGTCTACGGCGGGCCCGAAGCCGAAACTCAGTCCCATGCAGCCCAGCCCAAGAGCCGAAACTTCCAAGTTGCTTTTTCCAAGCTTGCGCTTTTCCATTGCTACTCCTTCTGAACCGTTTCTGTCACACCAAGACTAGGTTCAAACACAGCGAAAGCGGTAGCCCGATCCTTCCGATTTATTGCCTATTCCTCTTGCTATGTGAAAAAGCATTGGTGTATCCGGAGCCGAGCGGCTATCTTAGGCAAAGGACAAAGGAAACCTTCTGAGTGAAAAAGACCGGCACAAACGCCACGCCATTATCTAATAGAGCGAATGAATTGTGCGCTGAGCTAGCTCGCAAGATTGCCTCGTTCATGGGCTCCGAAGAGAATCGGGCAACGGGCATTTCCGGCCTGACGCTCCACCGTCGGGTCGCCCTAACCGTTCCGTGCTCGATGACCTACGAGCCAGGCGTGACAGTGATGGCCCAAGGACAAAAGCGCGTAGACCTCGGACGAAGCACCTTCATGTATGGCGAGGGGCAATATCTGCTGACCTCGCTTGATTTGCCAATCGTCAGCCAGATCGTCGAGGCGCCTTGTCTCGCGATGGCGCTTAAACTCGAAATGCCCGTGATTCGCGAACTTCTCAGCCGTGATGAGATTCATGTGGCGGAGCCGCCGCCTAACAGTCCCGCGATGGCGACCGGTGAAGCCACGGTCGAATTTCTCAGCGCCTGCTGCCGGCTCCTGGATTTGCTGGACGCGCCGCAGGACATTCCTTTTCTGAGCGGCCCGATTCAACGCGAAATCATTTACCGAATACTACGGGGACCGGAAGGGGCGCGCCTTCGAGCGATCGCAACGCTGGGAGATCAGAGCCACAGGACGGCAAAAGCAATTGCGTGGATCAAGGCAAACTACGCGAAGCCGCTACGTGTGGAAGATCTCGCGCAAATCGCGGGCATGGGTCTGTCCACTCTGCACCATCATTTCCGGGCGCTGACGGCCATGAGTCCTCTTCAGTATCAGAAGCAGATTCGGTTGCAGGCAGCGCGAGCACGCATGCTCGTCGACGGCCTCGACGCCGCCAGTGCGGCTTTTGAAGTCGGATACGAAAGTGCCAGCCAATTCAATCGCGAATACAACCGTCTCTTCGGCCAACCACCCATGCGGGACATTCGGACTCTCCGTTCGCCGGGCGCGCTGCCCTTGGAGTCGGTCAGTGATCGGCAAAGCGCTATCTGATCGCATTGCCAAAGCACGAATTGTGGGTGCTGGAGATTTCGTTTCTCGATGCCCGGGTTTGAACTCAGCATTCCTCTAATTACCCGAATTTGCCTTGTTCGTGGACGCACGAAGCTGCCGTCCTCGCGCATTCCTCACTTCTTCGGATTCAAAAGTGCCTGGTAAACCGCCGGCCGGCTCTGATACTCCACTTGAGGGCTATCCGGTCCGAGCACACGCTGCACCATTCCAATAAAAACGATATCGTTTGTCGGGTCGATCCAGAACCACGTTCCCGCCGCTCCATCCCAAAAAAAGGTGCCGCGCCCATCGGGCAGATTGGCCTCCAGAGGGTCAAACTCAACAGCGCAATCGTAACCATAGCCCAAGCCCGGCCGCATCACTTGCGCGCCTATTCCAAACTCACCCGTCAAAAGATTGGGCCCCAGATGATTCGAGCTCATCAATTGCACCGCCGCAGGCGATAAAATCCTAACGCCATTCAGCTCGCCTCCATTCACCAACATCTCTGCAAAGCGAAAATAATCCTCCGCCGTGCTCACTATTCCGCCGCCTCCGGATGGCATCCCCGGTTGCTCCGCATATTCGCCGCCGAAGCCTGGCGCCGGAATCACTTCGCCTTTTTCATTGCTGCGGTAGATCGTTACAAAACGCCCCCTCTTGTCCGCAGGCACGAAGAATCCGCTGTCTTTCATCCCCAGCGGCTTAAAAATATGCTCCTGCATGAAATCGGGTAGCGTTTGGCCCGACAGCTTTTCAATGATGTAGCCCTGAATGTCCATCGAAGCGCTGTACACCCACTTTGTCCCTGGTTGGTACGCCAGAGGAATCTTGGCCAGCTTTTCGATGAACTCCCTCAGCGACTTCGATTGCATCACTCCCGTTTTCTGATATTCCTTGTCCACCGGCGTATTGCCGAAAAATCCGTATACAAAGCCTGCCGTATGCGTCATCAGCTCCTGCATGGTTGTCGGATGAATCGGATCCTCCAGAATCATGTTTCCCGCCGCGTCCACCCCCTTGCACACTTTCAAATGCGCGAATTCCGGAATGTATTTCGCAATCGGATCCGACGGCAGCCACTTGCCCTGCTCGTAAAGCAGCATCATGGCCACGCCGGTCACCGGCTTGGTCATCGAGAACGCGCGAAAGATCGTGTCGCGCGTCATCGGCGCGCCGCTAGCCGCATCGCGCATTCCATACGTGCGGTAGTCCACGACCTTGCCGTGCCGCGCCAGCAGCGTCACCGCCCCAGGCAGCTGCTTCTGATCCACCACTTGCTGCATCAACGCGTGTAGCCGCTCCAGCCGCTCCGCAGAAAATCCCACCGTTTCTGGCTTCGCCACCGTCATATCAATAGCTGCGGGTCCGCTGCCAGCGGCCAGTTGTCCTACAACCTGCGCCGCCCCGCCAGCAAGAAACAAACCGGCCAACAGTGTCGCCGCGTAGTACGAAGTCCGTGCCTTCATCGCAATTTTTCTCCTAATTCTTGCTCGCCACGCCTCACTCCGTGCACCCATCCCCACGGCGCAAGATTATTCCCATTTACCCGCGGCCGCCACCGACAACTCTGATTTCACCTATGGAGTGCGCCGGCCCAGCTGGCGCTTTCGCGTCACAAGAAATCGCCTCTACTTCACTTTCGCCATCGGCCGAACGTCGCGCTCAATCCTCTCTTCCGCACGCCGCCACGAAACCGACAAATCGTAATGCACTTGCAGATTTATCCAGAACTCCGGTGTTGTGCCGAGGTATCACGCTAGACGCTGGAAAACAAAATACACGGCCTCAGGGTTCCAGCTTAGAGAGCATGCGCCGCAGGAATCGCCGTTCCACGTCATTAGTGGCGAGCGCGAGCCCCTGCCGATAAGCGTCGGCGGCCTCTGAAATTCGTCCAAGTCGCCGAAGCACATCTGCGCGCGCCAAAGGCAAAGAATGAAATTCCGCGAGCTCGCCGCGCTTCTCCAAATCGTCGAGCAACGCCAGCCCTTCTTCGAGAGACCGGCCCATCGCCACGGCCACCGCGCGGTTTACTTCGATGACAGGCGAGGGATTGTCTCGCAACAAAATATCGTAGAGCCCTACGATCTGCGGCCAATCCGTATCCTTAGGTGTTTTGGCATTGGCGTGCAACGCTGCAATGGAAGCCTGCACTGCGTACGCGCCGGCCGCGCCGTTGCGCAGCGCCGATTCCGTCAGCTCGGTCCCTTCTTTGATCTGCTCCCGATGCCACAAATCGCGGTCCTGCTCTTCGAGCAATACCAACTCCCCGTCGAGGCTGACCCGTGCGTCGCGCCGCGAGTCGTGCAGCAGCATCAATCCCAGCAGTGCGTGAGCCTCGGGTTGTCGCGGCAAAAGCTTATATAGAACCCTCCCGAGCCGAATCGCTTCCGCGCAAAGTTCCCGCCGAATCAGCGCGTCGCCCCTGCTCGCCAGATAGCCTTCGTTGAAGATCAGGTAGACCACCAGCAACACGGCATCGAGCCGCCCCGGCAAATCTTCCACCGAAGGCACGCGATAGGGAATTCCCGCATCGCGAATCTTCCGCTTCGCTCGCACCAGCCGCTGCGCCATCGTCGCCAGCGGAACGAGAAACGCGCGCGAAATTTCTTCCGTCGTCACCCCGCAGACAGTTTGCAGCGTCAGCGCCACTTGCGCCTCCGTAGGCAGCGCCGGGTGGCAGCAAGTGAAAATCAGCCGCAAACGATCATCGGAAAACATTTCTTCTGTGGAATCAGCCGAGACAGCTGAATCGGGCGCGTCACTGCCAGCCTGGGCCGTTAGTTCCGCGTAGCGCGCAATCTCCTTGCGCTTCGTATCAAAATTACGCTCGCGCCGCAGCCGGTCAATCGCCTTGTTGCGAGCCGTACTGATTAGCCACGCGCGAGGATTTGCCGGCACGCCATCGGCAGGCCATTTTTGCAGCGCCGTCGCGTACGCTTCTTGCAGCGTCTCCTCGGCAAGGTCAAAGTCGCCGAGGAGGCCAATGAGCGTCGAAAGAATCCGGCCGGACTCTTCGCGGTGAAGCTTCTCAAAATCCATTCGGCTGACGGTACATCGCCGCCCTTCCTGAAGGTGAGGAGCGCTACCCTTTCGCGCTATCCGCTCGCACATCTCTGACCACGATCGGACGAACCTCGATCGATCCGGAACGGGCTCCCGGGATACGCGCCGCCATGGCGATCGCTTCATCCAGGTCATTAGCGTCAACCAGATAAAAGCCGCCCAACTGTTCTTTCGTCTCTGCGAATGGGCCGTCTGTGGTGACTCGTTTGCCGTCCCTCACGCGCACGGTTGTCGCCGATGCGATTGGTTTGAGCTGGGCTCCGCCGCGAAACTTGCCTGAGTCCATGATCTGCTGTGTAAACTTGCCATATTCTTGCGACATGGACTCTTGTTCCTGCGGATTCATCTTGGCCCAGTTTGTTTCGACTCCGTAAATCAGAAGAAGAAATTGCATTTTTGTTGCCTCCTGCAGGTTAGACGAACAGCCCTTCCGAATTCGACATCGTAACTCAAGAATCAGCTGCGTTTGGGTCGTCCCCCCTTGAGTTTTGCGGATCGGCTGGATTTCTTTCGAGGCGCATGTGTAGCCCTGGTTTTCTGGGCCTCGCCCGAGGCTGCGGCCGCTTCCGTTGGAAGTTGCCGAGAGGCACTCTCCGGTGCGGCAAGTTGCCACGCTGCCGCTAGCGCGCGCCGCAATGTGGCTGTCTTGGCGGCTTTGAGATTGACCCGAGTGCAACCCTTGCGTCCCCAAGCCCCCGCTTCCGGAGAGAAGACCGCCGGTTCGGCACTCACGAGCATGTCCTGCTCGACGGGGGTGACTTTCACCATGCCCCTTTCCGTGTCTGGGTAGCCGAGCGTTGCGAAGATTTTCCCCGCCACTCGAAAGTCAGGGTGATTCATGTGCGCGCGCTCTTCCGTTTCCGGAAAGCTGAGAGCAAGCTTGCGAAATTCGTTCGGTGTCATTGCACATCTCCCGCTTCCGAAGAGTGATATGACATCACAAAGACGTGCCGCCAGCAACGGACTCGTCACCAGAGCGTTTTGCCGGCAATAAGCGAAACGCCCCAAATCCTTCGTAGGGGCAGAGCGTCGCTGTGCTCGTTCTTGCCCGCGTCTTGATCAAGGCCCAGCCCGAACAATGGCATACTACGAAGCAAATCCCAATGCGCGCTGGCTCTGAAACTTATCTGAACCCGAGCGAGCTGCGAGACAAGCGAGAACCAGCATGAAAGCAGCCGTACTCCAGGAATTGGGCAAACCGCCGCGCTTTGAGGAATTTTCTGAGCCGGCCGCAGGCGAAGGCGAAGCGCTTGTGCGCGTGCTAGCCGCGTCGCTGAAGCCGATCGAAAAGCAACTTGCCGCTGGCACGCACTACGCGAGTCCGCGCGAGTTGCCCGTCGTGTGCGGTGCCGATGGCGTTGGCGAGCTTGCCGATGGATCGCGCGTCTTCTTCGGCGGCCCGCGCAGGCCGTACGGCGCGATGGCGCAGCGCACAGTCGTTCCTGCGGGATTTTGTTTTCCGGTGCCAGACGGAATGGATGACGCCACAGCGGCGGCGTTGCCAAATCCTGGCGTTTCCGCGCTGCTCTCGCTGAAGCACCGCGCAAAAGTGGCAAAGGGCGAGACGGTGCTTATTTTGGGCGCGACGGGAGTTACGGGATCGCTCGCCGTGCAGATTGCGAAAATGCTTGGGGCAGGGCGGGTGATTGGCGCAGGCCGAAACCCGGAAGCGTTGCGCAAGCTGCCTGCCCTGGGTGCGGACGCGACCATACAACTCGATCAACCCGAGGAAGAGTTGAAGAAAGAGCTCACTCCCGAAGCAGGCGAAACCGGATTCAACGTAATCATTGATTATGTTTGGGGCCGCCCTACCGAAGTGCTTCTGGCTGCCATTACGCGCCACGAATTTGCCGCCGTGAATCCCGAAGTTCGCCTTCTGCAAGTGGGGGAGAGCGCTGGCCCGACTATCGCGCTTCCCGCTGCGGTACTTCGAAGCACCGCCCTCACAATTCTCGGAACCGCCGGGATGCCAGCGCGCGACGTGCTCGTCGCGGCGATGCAGCAAGTCCTGGCGTGGGGAGCCGCAGGCGCGCTGCGGATTGACACAGAACAAGTTGCACTAGCCGATATCGAACATGCCTGGCAGCGCACGGAACGCAGCCGCAGGCTTGTCGTCATTCCCTAGCGGATTTTCATGCCGCGAACCTGCACTCGTTTCTTCGCGTGTCATTCTTAAAACTCAGGTGCCCCGTCGCCGTCTGAATGCTATTTGCATCACACCGCATTCCGCAGCGACGAGGCCTGTTCGACGTTTAGGGTGTGGTCGTACGGCCTGAGTCAAAACACTCGCTAGTTGTCGAGATTGGTTACCGTCGCGCCTGCCACCTTCTTGCACTCCGAGCTTCGTGGAACCGTGATCTTCACGATCTCTCCCAGCCCCACTGGCGGCGGTCCAAATCCGACATTCGATACGTAAAGCGCCCCGTCCGGTCCAAAGGTCATCGCCGTCGGCAAAAACAAACCAGTGGCGATCTCCTCCAGTCCGTCCTTCGTCACTCGCAAGACCTCTCCAGTCCCGGGCGTCGGAAAGGGATTTCCCGTGGTATTTTCCAGAATGTAGAGGAACCCCTCGCGGTCAAACGCCACACCAAGCACGGTGGTCACTCCTGTAATCACCGTCGTCACATGCCCGCTCGCCGTAATCTTCAGAACCTTTGAAGATCCATCCACGATCGGAAACAGCCCCAGATTCCCCACAAAAAAATCTCCGTGATAGGCGAGCGCCGTCGGCACGATATGGCCCTGCGACGCGGAAATATCGGCGATGCGCCGGATTTCTCCCCATGGCGTTATTTCATCCAGCTCGCCGTGGTTCGGTTCGACGGCATAGAGATTCCCCCGCACCGATATCATGCTGTACCACGTGCCATCCGGCTCGAAGTCCGGAGGATTCGGATGCGCCACCGGATTCGCCTTTTGAAACACGCTCAAGTCCGCGATCATCTTCCACTTGCCGTCCGGAAACACACGGTACACGCCGTTGTCCGTGCCCTGCAATCCGTGCGAGCAACCCGCCCCAGCTGTTATCGCGTACATCTCATCGTCGATGAAGGCGATGTCTGCAACGCCGCTCACCAGATTTCCTTGCGCGGCGCTCGTTTCGCTCGAGGGCAAATTGTCAATCACCGTGGAAACGTTCCCGTGACGATCAATCTTCGAAATCCTCGAAGTAAATCCTCCCGTGTACGGTCCCACTGGCGCCGGAACTTGTTCGCATTGTCCGATCGTGGAAGCTGTCCCTCCAGCTCCGCCCTCGGCCACGTACAGCTCCCCATCCGGCCCAAATTTCAATCCTCGCGGATTATTAAGACCCGTCGCAAAAACGCTGACATTCGCCGACGGCGTTTGTGCTTTCGAGCCGCTCGGCCAAATCAAGACCATCAGCCCTGCCACTGCAAATGTCCGTGCCACTTCTCGCGCCACTTTCATTCGTTTTCTCCTCATCCTGTTTGTGAGCCGCCGTGCGCCTGCGGGACGATCGGGCCGTTTCGGCGGAGTGTTCCGGACCGTCCGTATCGGAAACGATCCAACGGTTTGCGAATGTAATGGAATGGAGGCGGATCGCAATACCTGCGGCAGCACATTGCGGTCACAGAAATGTCACACGCTAAGCCCATGAAAATTCATGGCTTGCCCAGGTTTCGATTCTTCGTTTCGCTCCATAACTTGTATGTTATTCTCACCGTAAATCAGGTGCTTCATGCCGCAAGCCCCGGCCAATGGCTCGTCCAAAGTTCGCTTTGGCCCTTTTGAGGCCAATCCCCTGACGCAAGAATTGCTGTGCAACGGGAAGCGCATCCGTGTTCCAGCTCAGTCCTTTCAGGTCCTTCAAATGCTTCTGCACCATCCCGGCGACCTCGTCACCCGCGAACAGCTTCGCTCTTTGCTCTGGCCTTCAGACACTTTCGTAGATTTCGAGCATGGCCTTAACGCCACCGTCAATCGGCTCCGCGATGCTCTGCACGACTCTGCCGATCGCCCTCGTTGGATCGAAACGCTCCCACGCCGCGGTTACCGTTTCATTGGTACCATCCAGCCCCATGTAGAGCCTGTGCCTCCGCCGATCGCACCCGCGCCGCCGGAAGATCCCATGCATGACAAGCCTCTCGCTCGCCCATGGAAGGCCGCTGCCTGGGCCATCGGAATCTCGCTCGGCGTTGCCGCCATCCTGGCTGGCCATTTCTTGCGTCCCCGCTCCGAGGCTGGCACGGGCACGCTGAATCCCGTGCCATTCACCTCCCTTCCTGGCGTTGAAACGTCCCCCGCGTTTTCCCCTGATGGATCGCGCATCGCCTTTGCGTGGAATGGCGATCCCACCTCCGGCAGCAAAGGATTCGATTTGTACGTGAAAGCCATCGGCAGCGAGACGCTCCTACGCTTGACACACCACCCTTCCGAATGGATTAGCTCAGTTTGGTCGCCCGACGGAACGCAAATCGCCTTTCACCGTTTGGCGGGCTCCGATACCGGCCTGTACGTGGTGCCCGCTCTCGGCGGGCCGGAAAGAAAGCTCCGCTCCACGCATATTCCGAATAGCGTGGCCTCGCAAGTCAATTGGTCCCCTGATGGTAAGTGGATCTCGTTCGACGACCGGGTTCCTGATCAGCCCGGCGACCGCATGTTTTTGCTGTCACCAGAAACGCTGGAGGCCACCGCCGTCCCTCACAACCCCGCCTGCCTGCATGAAGCCAACCTGAATTTCTCGCACACCCCCAATAGCTTCCTCTATGTCTGTGTGCACAACCGGACCGATTTCGAGGTCTACTCTCTCGCCGGTGTTGGCGGCACATCCAAGCTCGTCACTCGATTCACGAATTTCCCTAACGGATTTGCCTGGTCTCCCAACGTGAGTCGATTGGTGATCAGTGAGTTGACGAAAAATGGCGCAGACCTCGTAGAAATTCCGTTTCCCAGCGGCTCGCCTCGGCAACTTCCTGGAGTGCTAGACGGCACGTGGCCGGCGCTCTCAACCAAGGGCGATAAACTCGCGTACAGCGCTTCTTCCAATAGCGTCAACATTTGGCGAAAAGATCTTATGAAGCCGGACCTGCCTGCGGTAAAGGTCATCTCATCGACGAGGCAGCAAACCGGGGCGCAATACTCGCCCGACGGCAAGCACATCGCCTTCAGCTCTAACCGTGCTGGGCCTTGGAACATCTGGATGCAAGACTCCGATGGAAATAACTTGGTACAAGTTACAAATCTGGCCGACGGTGCGGATGGGCCGAATTGGTCTCCCGATGGAAAGAAGATTGCCTTTGACCTGAAAAGATTAGGCGGTTACGAGATATACATTGTGGATATCGACGAACGCGTCCCTCGCAAGTTGACGACCGACCTTACGCAGATTTCATCGCCCGCGTGGTCGCGTGACGGCAAGTGGATTTATTTTCTGTCCTATGAAACGCTCGGCCACAAAATCTATCGCTGTCCCGCTTCCGGAGGCGCCGCTTTACCCGTTCCTGCTCCGACGGAGAGCGCGAATTTTGTCGAATCCTTAGATGGCAATTCGCTCTATTTTACAGAGCGCGTTGGCAATACAGATCTAGGCATGCTCTCCCTGACGGGTGCGCCACCTGTGTCCGAACTCCCGGGATTGCCCAAAATCAAGTACTTCGGGCTATGGGCGCCGGTTCCGAGTGGCGTCTATATTGTGCCCCATGACGACCCCAGGTCGCTGCACTTCTATGATTCTTCAACAAGAAAGACTCGTCGGATTTTCACCGCCGAAAAGGATTTCGACAGCGGCCTATCCATTTCGCCCGATGGCCGATACATTCTCTTCTCTCAACTCGACGAAGAAAACAGCGACATCATGCTCGTCGATCACTTCAACTGAGAAATTGTTTTTTTGGTGCACGACCTGCCCGCTACTGGGGCGGTGGATGCGCAGCGTTCTCTGACGAGGAAGCCTTCGCCGGATGCCACGCGATGTTTTGGTCCTTCAGAAGCGCGAGTGCGTACTGAATCGGTATGGCGGCACCGGGAGTGCCCGTCGGCAGCGCGCTGGATTTGGCGAGCGACACCGAGGTGCCCCGCAGCCAGAGCCCCTCAACGAGACCAACCACTGCATGTGAGTCGGCGGCGAGAACAGGAGAGCCGCTCTGGCCTTTCACCACCGGATGGCTGAGAAGAAAGACATCAGCAGCGGGGGCGGACTTTTCCAGCTGTGTGGATTCGAAGCTCAGAACCGTGCCCGGGGACGAGTCCTCGCGGGTGGAATCGAAGCTGTACGCGTTCTGGAGCCTTTGCGGGTGCAGCGAAAGGGCAAGCACAGATTGTCCCTTAATGGCTGGCTCGGACGCCAACGAAAGGGAAGTGACTTGGTACTTGCCGGCAAAGGGA